>NZ_CP033077.1:0-600000 GCF_003716875.1 Vibrio zhugei
CGTAAACAAATGAGCGAACTACTAACGGGCAGTTATCTACACAAGCACCAAAACATCTTGATCACAGGCCCAACAGGAGCAGGTAAAACGTATCTTGGTTGTGCACTGGCAACCAGTGCCTGCGACCAACAACAAACGGTCAGATACTACCGATTAACTCGCTTGCTTGATGACCTGACCGCAGGACGTCTGGATGGCAGCTATCAAAAACAACTTCAATCGTTGGCTAAGAAAGGCTTACTGATCCTCGACGACTGGGGGATGGAAAAACTGACTCAGGAACACGCGGGTCACTTATTAGAAGTGCTTGAAGATCGTTACCAAAACAGCAGCACAATCGTCATCAGCCAATTACCTGTAAAAGAGTGGTACAACATGATCGGCAACGCCACCGTCGCAGATGCTCTCATGGATCGGCTGGTACACAATAGTCATCGAATAGAACTGGGAGGTGAATCAATGAGAAAACTGGCGCAATCCGATCACTTAGAGTAAAAATAGGAATAGAGAAAAATGACAGGA
This sequence comes from Vibrio zhugei, assembly GCF_003716875.1. Lineage (NCBI taxonomy): Bacteria > Pseudomonadati > Pseudomonadota > Gammaproteobacteria > Vibrionales > Vibrionaceae > Vibrio > Vibrio zhugei. The sequence goes on from NZ_CP033077.1 coordinate 523, forward strand.
TCAGGTGATCGGAATAAACCGAAACAAGCGATCGCAATCACCGAAATACGCAGGCACGCCACCACACTATCTTGCTGAGTTGATTGGAGCCTTGTCATGAAGCGCATGATGACCGCGCCAGTGGTGTATTTATACCGCGAGTTTGTCGATTTCAGAAAATCTATCAATGGTCTGGCGCTGTTGATTGAATCCGACACCGACCTTGAGCTAGGCTCAGGGGCATTGTTCCTCTTCACCAATAAACAACGCGATAAAATCAAAGCGTTGTATTGGGACCAAACGGGTTATGCGCTCTGGTATAAACGCCTCGAAAAAGCCAAGTTTAAGTGGCCCACGCAAGAGAAAAATACGGTGTTGACCTTAACGCAATTTGACCTCGACAGACTGCTTTCTGGCTTCACAATAATCGGCCATAAATCGGTAAAAATCGACAGTTTTACAATGGGTTAATGGCAATAAAAGTCAGATAAACCAAGCCTTTTTTATTGGTATTAAGTACAATAACGACCATGAAAAAGACGACCCCCGACATCAATCCAGACAGCCAAAACATCGCGGAACTTCAAGCGATGGTGAAGGCGTTAATGCCTGAGAAAATAGAGTGGCAGCAAGAGCGCCAATCCTTGATTGAGCAGTTCAAACTGGCACTTGACCGTCAGTTCGCCAAACGCTCTGAAGCGTTAAAACCGTATAACGAAGCTCAGGGCGACTTCTTTAATGAAGTGGAATGCGAAGCGGAGAACGTCGACGAAGACGTGGTGACCACGACGACCACAACAAAGCCAAAGCGCCGTGGTAAACGCCAGCCATTACCGAAAGACTTACCTCGCGAAACCGTGGTTCTTGACCTGGACGAGCACGATAAACAGTGTCCTTGCTGCCAACATTCTCTGCATCAAATCGGGGAAGACCGTAGCGAGAAACTGGAGTTCACGCCTGCGATACTCAACGTTATCGACTACGTTCGTCCTAAATACGCGTGCCGTCATTGTGAGCAACACAGTGAGACTAACCCCGTTCACCAACAGCCAGTACCCGACAGCATTATCCCGAAAAGCTTCGCCACAGAAAGCTTGCTGGCCCATATCATCTTAGGTAAATACCAGTACGCCTTGCCGCTGTATCGACAAGAAACCTTGTTCACGCAATCGGGCATCGACTTATCAAGAACCACTATGGCTCGCTGGGTTATCCAAGTGAGCGAGAAGTTCCAACCCTTGTACCAAGCCTTAAAAACGCACTTACTTGAGCAAGTGGTGGTGCATGCTGATGAAACCCCATTGAATGTGCTGCAAGAAGAGAAGCGCAGTTACATGTGGCTTTACTGCTCAGGCGCTGACTCTCCGCAAGCTGGTTTACCGGAGATGAAAAACATCGTCTTGTACGACTATCAAAACAGTCGCGCGAGAGCGTGCCCAATGGACTTCTTGGGCGATTACTCGGGTTACCTGCAAACCGATGGTTATGTGGCGTACGATGGTCTCACTCAAGTGACAAACGTCGGTTGCTTCGCTCATGCTCGCCGTAAGTTCATGGAGGCAAAAAAGCTCCAGGGAAAAGGCAAGACTGGAAAAGTGGATATCGCGCTGGCGAAAATCCAAAAACTTTATGCGCTTGAAGCTCGCTTAAAACCGTCGTCAGCCGAAGAGCGTTGGTCAGAGAGACAATCACACGCTAAACCGATATTGGACGACCTGTATCAATGGCTCACGACACAGAAAGTGTTCGAATCCAGCCCACTGGGTAAAGCGATTAAATACACCTTGGGTCAATGGCCAAAGTTGGTGCGTTATGTGGATGATGGGCACGTATCCATCGACAACAATCGAGCAGAGCGTGCGATAAAATCGATGGTCATTGGCCGAAAAAATTGGCTCTTCGCCAACACATCAAGAGGCGCCGATGCTAGCGCATTACTCTATAGCATCATCGAGACGGCTAAAGCCAATGGACTCATTCTGTACGATTACATGGTCAAATGCATGAAAGAGCTGGCGAAAGCAGAGCCCGACATTGACTCACTTCTTCCGTGGAACTTCTCACACTAAAACGCCCCGTGGAATTATGGGGCGCTTACTAATTAAATCATTTATTGTGCGTTAGTAAGACTGAAATCAGAGCGTCTAATAAGATTCCAGAATTGCGTGCCCTGGTGGTGGAATTGGTAGACACAAGGGATTTAAAATCCCTCGGCGTTCGCGCTGTGCCGGTTCAAGTCCGGCCCGGGGCACCATCAAATGATACGGCGTGTTGGCAGAGTGGCTATGCAGCGGATTGCAAATCCGTGGACCTCGGTTCGACTCCGGGACGCGCCTCCATTTAACCTTGTGTTAAATGAGAAGTAACCAGCGAAAGCTGGTTTTTTTTCGCCTGCGCTTTATGTCCATGCTGGAATGTCGAACTCTGCAGGAGCGACAATAAAAAGATCTCTGCCAATGAGATCTTCTTTGTTTCCGTCCTGTCTTGCTGGGTTAGTTGACTCGGTAAAGACGTTTTGGGCGTCCTCCGGTATTGTAGTTGAGTACCAGCTTTACGATCCCTTCCGACTCTAGAAACTCCAAATAACGCCGTGCTGTGATACGACTGACATTCATACGCTCACCGATGTCAGACGATGAGAATTCAACCAGATCTTCTTCAATGATCAGCGCCTTGAGTTTGGCTAATGTTGTGGAATCAATCCCTTTTGGCGTTTTACGTGTCTCTTGGGGTGGTGCTTTGCGTAACAGCATATCAATATCTTGTTGATCGACGGTACTATTGGTTGAGACTTGCTGCTTATAAAGGTGGTAATCTTTTAATGCTTGATGCACTCGCGATATACGGATTGGTTTGACTAAGTAATCCGACACCCCCAAACGAATCGCCTTGGTAAGTGTTTCGATGTCTCTATCCGCGGTGGTAATAATGAAATCGCACCTAGCACCTTGCTTACGCATACGCTGAATGAATTCTAACCCATGCCCGTCCGGTAATGTCATATCAATAAATATCAATTGAGGCTGATAAATCGCATATTGTAACAGCGCTTCAGAGTAACTTTCGCTGACAGCAACCACCGTAAAGTCATCGTCTTGCTTGATCGCCGATTCAAGCATGTAACTTGCGCGCAGATCATCCTCTAGAATCATTACATTGTATTTAGTCATATTGCATTAACTTATTTTTATCGAGATAAATCATGAAGAGGGTGGTGTCGTCTTCGGTTCGTTCCCAATCCAGTGTGCCAGAAAAGTAGTCAACCAATTGATTGACTAAGTATAGGCCGACTCCATGTTGCTCTTCATCTTGCTTGGTGCTAACGCCATACTCAATAATTCGTTCATTGATGGATTCAGGGACGCCCATTCCAGAGTCTTGAATCTCTATGATGACGTGTTGGCTTCGGTCACTGAGATACAATTCTACACTGGGTGAGCGATGGTCACGATATTCCCAAGCGGCGAACAGCGCATTATCGATCAAATTACCAATAATAGTAACCAATTTATCAGAAACGGTTTTGCCATAGTCGCTCAGTGTGCTGTCAGAATCCAAAGTAAACGTGACATTCATATCAGAGGCTTTATTAAACTTCGCCAATAGCAAGCCTGCCACTGCGGGGTTCTGGACCGCCCGCACGATGGAATGAATGACGGATTGATAATGATCCGTTTCTTGTTGAATAAACTGGATTGCTTCTTGAGTATGATTCAGTTGTAACATCCCTGAAAGGGTGTTGAGTTTGTTGGAATACTCGTGGGTTTTATGGCGTAACAGCTCGGCGTAGTTTTTCAAATACAGCAGTTCACGTTCCATCTGCGAATGATTCAAGTCTGGGAAAAAAACCACCACATAGCCGGTTTGTGCTTGTTGGCTTTGTAAAGGATACACGTTAGCACGGTAACGGAATTTGCCGACGGTAAATTCTCCTTGGTGAAAACGAGAGTTGGCCTCCAACACCATGTGCGCTAAAGAAGGGGAGTAATAGGTTAATGGTTTATGTCCATGCTGGTTATCCCCCATCGAACTGAGAGAGAAAAGGTTTACCGCGCTATGATTCATAGTGGTGACGTTCAATTGTTCATCAACAGCGATAATCGCGTCTCGGATACTGTTTAAGATGAGTTCATGCTCGTTGAATTTATTGACGATGTATTCTGGCTCGTAATCGAGAAAGGTACGCTTCATTTTCCAAAACAGTAAAATCGTCATAGATATGGCGACCAAATACACGATGCCGATCATTAAGCCAATATGTCCATATTGCGACAACAAAATAGCAAAGCTTTTATCGGAGAGATAGCCAATGCATACCGCGCCGATAATGTGCCCATTTTTCATGATTGGGACAAAGTTGCGGATGGCATTTCCTAATGAGCCTTTTGCGACGGTGCTGTAGCTATCACCAGTGTTGAGTGCGCGATAGATATCATTGCCAATGAAATGTTCGCCGATTCGAGATGCCTTCGGATGACTCAGCCGATAGGCATGTTTATTGACGACCACAATATAAGATGCATCGGTTTGCGCACGTAGGGATTCAATATAATGATTCAGTGAGGTTGGTTGGTCGTGATTACTATTGGTAACAGCGGACACCACTTGTTGGTTATGCGCGAGCACCTTGCCCAATTCAATTCCCCTCGCACGCAGGCCATCGTGATACAGATTCTGTAAGAGAAAGAAAATGGCAGTCGTGACGACCATGACAATGGTGGACGTGGTAGCAATGGTCGAGATGGCAAGATGACTCTTCAGTTTCATGTCCGTGGATGCTCGTCAAATTAGAAAAAATGTTAAAAGGAAGTTATAACTGGGGTATTTTGCGGAGACTTACTTTGCGAGTCAAAAAATTTTCCGAAAATGGAGGGTTTTTCGGCAATGGCCAGTTACAAAAGTTACAAAACTATCGAATAGTTTCATTAGTGCTTAACTCAGTAGGCAGAGAGTCAGGAATTGATAAACTTTGTGAAAATTTTTAAAACAACCCTACAAGTGAGCAATATATGTTTAACAATGCTGCCATATCTGCAAAAGATAAAGCGATGATGAATGTCGTTTTTGCTTTGTCCGCCGTTGTGATTCTTCTTGCAACCGTTGAAAACAAAATGCCTTCAGGCATGATCGGTGCTGTTGGAGTCATGGCCGTTATTGGCTATATCCTGAATACTATCGGCAACAAAACCCCGATCGTCAACCAATATTTTGGCGGTGGTGCCATTGTGGTGATCTTCGGTTCATCGTACATTTTTCATAGTAGTGTCGTTCCTACTCCTGTTGTAGAGAACGTAACCACCTTTATGAAAAGTGGCGGTTTTCTTTCGTTTTTCATCGCAAGTCTTGTCACTGGTTCTATTTTAGGCATGGACAGTCAGGTACTCAAGAAAGCCGCTGTTAAATATATTCCTGTCATTATTGGCGGTGTGTTCTTTGCTTTCTTGTTTGCGGGCATTGTTGGCATGATGTTGGGTCAAGATTTCTTTGATTCGATTATGTTGATTGCTCTGCCAATTATGGGCGGTGGTATGGGCGCTGGTGCCGTGCCATTAGTGGAAATCATTTCTGGCAGTACCCACCTTTCGCAAGACATGTTGATGTCAAAAATGGTGCCAGCATTGGCAATCGGTAATGCCGTGGCTATCGTTATTGCAGGTCTATTGAGCAAGCTTGGTCAGCGTTACCCATCATTGACGGGTGAAGGTCAGTTAATCATTGGTCAAGAAAATAACGCAGACGAAGGAAAAGGCGAAGAAGAGTTTCCGATCACCGTTACTTCGCTAGGCCTAGGTGCGCTTCTCGCTATCACGATGTTCCTGATTGGTACTTTGCTGCATTCTCTTATCGATATGCACCCATATGCACTAATGATCATCTCTGTTGCTTTGATCAAAGTGACGGGTTTAATGCCTCGTGATCTAGAGCGTTCCGCTCATGTGTGGTCTAAGTTTGTTCTGGACAACTTAACACCCGCTTTGCTCGTTGGTATTGGCGTGGTATACACGGATCTTAACCAAATTATTGATGCATTGACGTTGTCTAACCTTGCAATGGTATTTGCGACGGTAGCTGGTGCGGTTGTCGGTAGTGCATTGATTGGACGTTTCATGGGCTTTTATCCAATTGAAGCGGCCATTACTGGTGGTCTATGTATGGCGAACATGGGCGGTACGGGCGACGTAGCGGTACTTGCATCATGTAAACGTATGGGCTTAATGCCATTCGCACAGATTTCGTCTCGCTTAGGCGGTGCGTTGATGTTAATTCTAGCGACGTCACTACTCCAACTATTTTTATAAATCAGTGATGTCATAAAGAGAGACAAGAAAAAGGGGCGTAAGCCCCTTTTTTTATGGAATGTTTTATGGAATGCGTCATTGTGACAGTTTGCAGATTAAAAGCGGTATTCGACACCTGCGGTCACTTGGTTGAAGTCGGTGTTGGTATCTGCACCGTCTCGCACATCTTTGGCATTTAAGTCAACGTCGTACCAAGTGTACTCAGCATTGACCACAAAGTTATCTGTAACTTTGAATCCAACACCAGCTCCTGCAAATACAGCGGTGTCGTCTTCGTCACCGGATGCGCCAGCGATGTCGTAATCCGTGGTATACCATAGTTGTCCGCCTTTCGCATACACATCCACACGGTCACCAATAGGGGCGATTAGCTTCAAGGCACCGGTGTAACCGTCGGTTTTCGCATGCGCTAAGCTGCTACCATATTTACCAAAGTCGATGTAACTACCTTCAAGTGCGATATAAGGGTTGATACGGTAACCAAGTAAGCCTTGGTAAACTTCATTATCGTCATCGAAATCGTCTTCACCATCGATCTTCACGTAACCTACGTTACCCCCAACATAAACACCGCTATCATTACCGGATGCAGCATAAGTAGGTAAAGAGTATGCTCCGATGAGTAATAGCCCTGTGATGGCTGGAAATAGTTTTTTCATTATTTACTCCTCATTTTTCATAGAATGCGAGTCATGTTTCGCATTGAATACGTCTTTATGGGATAAATACAAGAAATAATTGACGTAATCTTATTTCCCTTACTTCCTTATAGTGCGCCGGAAGAAAACCTACACCAATTTCCGACCCTTCTATTATTAGCAAATAAAACACTGTATTTTTCATCGCAGGGTAATAGATATGTCATTAACTGGTCAATTAGTCATCAGTAGGTCATAACGTGACAGAGAACGGTCAATGACGACATTTTCATACTTATATTTAGATGTCATCGTTTTATTCGATAGTGACGCCGTCACTTAAATGGCGTATTTGATTGGTTATCTTCTAAATATTAGTGATAAGAATAGGATGGGATAATTAGCGATGCGAATTATGTTTTTATTATGAATAATGTGGAATTGCTCCATGTATTATATAAAATAATATTTACATAAGATAATAAACCACTAATATCTGGACATTAATCTGATGTATCAATGGCTAATGCATATTAATTTTTCATGTTGTAGTATTTAGGAAGAAAACTATGGAATTGCAATTTTTGGATGAACGTGTTTCAAGATTACAAGCCATTCGCTCTGAAGCAAACTGTAAGTCAGTCAGTTATTTAGTGGAAAATATTGTACAAAAAATACATGATATAACCAGCGTCGTATTTCTCTTGAATAGCTATGGAGATGGGTTTATCAGTGAACATTTTTCTCAACATCAATCAAGGACGTGTGCGCAGGAATACAATAATGAATCCAACAATATAGAAGAAAGACCTCCAGCGGATTATATCAATACGGCTCAGATGATGATGAGGCAAATCAGTATCGACTCTTTGGGGCTAGCATTAAAAACGTTACCGGACGTCATTAATAATGATATTTTAGCGCGTGATATCGATGAGATTCGACTAGAAAATATTAACGAAAAGTTGAGTATCTTAATCGATTTGTCACATGTCGATGGCGATGTCTCATTTACAAATGAATGGCTCGATTCTTCTTGGCTGTCGCCGATTAAACAACACACCGCAGAACACAATGAACCACTTGTAGAGGCATTAAGTAACTACAGTTACGCTTTGTCCATGTGGTTGACCGCCAGCCAAAATACGTTAGCGTTACTCAAAGAGCACATCCCATTTGGGCTGAGTGATGTGGAAAATAGACATACGATTTAGGTTGGCGTGTCACGAGCGTTCATCACGTCGATATATGGCCTATTTAAGCGCGCACCGCATTGGATACTGAGAGGTAATGGGCGAGAGAAGGCTTACATTTTAACCTTAATTGCGATGGCGACAGTGCATTGTTTATTGAGCCGTCATCAGCGGTTATTTTCTTCTTTTTGTTTGGATATTAAACACGAAAGGATGTTTTTTGATCATTTAAATCAAAAAGTTAAAATTTTTATTGATCTTATTTCTTAATCCAGTAAAGTACCTCTCGTCTTAAGGGGAAACGCTTAAGAATAATGATACGGTGTCTTCACCAGCAATAGCTGCCCCGGTGGTGGAATTGGTAGACACAAGGGATTTAAAATCCCTCGGCGTTCGCGCTGTGCCGGTTCAAGTCCGGCCCGGGGCACCATATCATTTAAGGCGTGTTGGCAGAGTGGCTATGCAGCGGATTGCAAATCCGTGGACCTCGGTTCGACTCCGGGACGCGCCTCCATTTCCTTGATATTTATTCCATTCGCTTGTTTGAATCCTCTTTTTTATCGCACTTCCTTTTCCATACTTTTTATCATCTCACGCTTTCTATACCCAGAGACTATTTGCTTGTGCTGCGATTGTTGTCTGTCCTGCGAATTGTTGTCCAGCGAAGCATTAGGCGAGTCAAGATGGGTGATGACCGTGGTGTGAGTGCTGCGAGATGTGCCGGCGGGTGAATGGTATAAGGGAATAGGCGGCCATCAACGTGTTCGTTGATGACCGCTGAATGAATGCTATTTAGCCCAGTTAAGCGTGTTGGATATCCACGACCACACGGCCTTTAATTTCACCTTTTAGAAGGCGTTCTGCGCTTTCCATCGCTTCGCTGAAACTCACGCATGTGCTAATCGATTGAATCATCTCTTCATCGATAAGTTTCGCGATCTGAGCCCACGCTTGCAGGCGCTTTTCGTTCGGACACATGACACTATCAATCCCGGCTAATGTTACGCCGCGTAGAATGAATGGGGCGACGGAGGAGGGGAAGTCCATCCCTTGTGCGAGGCCACAAGCAGCGACTATGCCTCCGTATTGTATGCTGGCACAAACGTTAGCAAGAGTATGACTGCCAACCGAATCGATGGCGGCCGCCCATTGCTCTTTACCTAAAGCGCGACCCGGCTCGGATAAGCTGGCACGGTCGATGATTTCATCGGCGCCTAATGCTTTCAATCTTGGGGTTTCTTCTGCTCGGCCAGTTGACGCCACCACGGTATAGCCTAGCTTCGACAAGTAAGAAATCGCGAAACTACCAACACCACCGTTTGCACCCGTCACCAATATTTTCCCTGACTCGGGGGTAATGCCATGATTCTGTACGGCCTGTACACATAACATCGCGGTATAGCCAGCGGTGCCAACCGCCATGACATCATAATCTGAGAGCGCGTCGGGAATCGGGAGTAGCCAATCTCCTTTAACCGTGGCTTTCTCTGTCAATCCGCCCCAGTGTTTTTCTCCTAATCCCCAGCCATTAATAAAAACGCGTTGGCCTGGGTTAAAGCTTGGGTGCTGACTGCTTTCAACCACGCCTGCAAAATCAATTCCTGGAATCATCGGAAAACGACGTACCACTGGAGACCGTCCGGTAATCGCCAAGCCATCTTTATAATTGAGAGAGGAGTAGGTGACTTTGACCGTGACATCCCCTTCTGCAAGTTCTGTATCGTTTAATGAAGTCATTGTACATTGGTACTGATCGTCCACTTTATCGATATACAGTGCATTAAACATAAATGATTTACCTTTAGATTATTGAGTGACTATAGAATCACAGAGAGAATGAATGACGTTAGACTGTTTTGTCCAAGCAACTCTGTCACGATAAAGGCATTGAGATGGCGACGTAAGTCTCAATTCCAATTGCGAGACGAAGGTGAATAGCCTCTTGATATATATCAAGCTATCTGCCGATGAGGCATAAAAAAGAAGCGCCTGAGCGCTTCTTTTTCAGTGAGATGCTGGGTGTTTATACCTTGACCGGTAGCGGGGTTTTGTAGACAGAATATTCTGATTTCAGCCCCATCAGAAGACTGATACACATGATAATCAGCACGAATGTAAACGGTAACGCGGTCGTGACGACGCCCGATTGCAACGCTTGAAGTGCGTCTTTACCACCGACCCAAAGCATCGTGGCGGCAATCGCTCCTTCCATGCTAGCCCAAAATACACGTTGAGGAATGGGCGAGTCGACTTTGCCGCCAGCGGTAATGTTATCAATCACCAATGATCCAGAGTCGGAAGAGGTAATAAAGAACACCAAAATCAATCCAATCGATATGATAGAAATAAGATTGCCATACGGTATATTTTCATACATATAGAATAACGTCATGGAAATATCCGTGATGCCTTTTTCACCTAATACCCCCACATGATTGGCGACTTGATCAATGGCGATACCACCAAAAATGCCCATGTATATCAAGGTGACAATCGTTGGGATAAAGATCACTGCCAACATGAATGTGCGCACGGTACGGCCGCGAGAGATTCTCGCGATGAACATGCCGACAAATGGTGACCAAGAAATCCACCATGCCCAATAAAACAGAGTCCAAGCATGCATCCATTTCTGATCGCTGCGACCATAAGGGTTACTCAGTGGGATAATATTTTCTACATAGCCCATGAATGTATTGGTTAATGAAGACCATACGGTTCCCCAACACACCACCATCACAAAAGCTAAGAGAAGAAACGCGAAAATCATGTTGATGTTACTTAAGCGTTTTACGCCGCCATCAATGCCTTTTATCACTGAAAAGACTGAGATGATCGTCACAATGGCAATCACCAACATGTCCAGCCACATGCCAGCATCTGTGCCAAGGCTAAAGTTAATGCCACTGGATGCTTGTTGTGCGCCGAGTCCGAGGGACGTCGCTAAACCGAATAAGGTGGCGAGTACCGCAATGATATCGACAATATGACCTAACCAACCCCAAGCTCTATCACCGAAAATAGGATAGAACACAGAACGCATGGATAGGGGAAGGCCCTTGTTATAATGGAAAAAGGCCAGTGACAGGGCCACAATGCCAAACATCGACCAACCGTGAATACCCCAGTGAAAAATCGTCGTCCCTAGGGCTAGGGATTTGGCTTCAGGAGTAAACGGAGTGACGTCAAGTGGTGTTCCGTACCAATCGGTATAGTAGGCCGTCGGTTCGGCAACCCCCCAGAATAACAGAGCGGTGCCCATGCCGGCTGAAAATAGCATGGAGAGCCAAGAAAGGGTGGAATGATCAGGACTGGCTTCACGTCCTCCAATTCTGACTTTTCCGAAAGGTGATACGATAAGGATGAGCCCGAAGAGGAGGAAGGCATTCATCGCCCACATGAAGAAGCTATCGGCTTGTTCAATAATGGTATTTTTAATCGTACTTAGTGTGTCTTTAGCAGTCGCTGGGTCGGCAGCGAGAACAGCAATAAGAAAAACAATGATTAGACTAGCGCTGATTCCAAATACGGCGTTATGAACATCAAAACCCCATTTTTGAATATTATCTTGTCCGACTTCATAGTCAGTGGTTTCTATACTGTATTTCTTGAATACATCTGGCATTATTAGTCGCTTTTAGTAATGACTTTATAGGCCTTACATTCGGTATGTTATTTTGATGATTTACGGAAATCATAGATAAAACCTCCTGTAAAGCTTGTGGACGTGCAATATATCACTATGCCGAATTTATCGACACCCTAGATCGAACAAACTCTCCTAAATGGTTATTTTTTGTACGATGCTATATGCGCACACTTCGTAAAAATAAGAGTGCGATTGCACAGGGTTAATGTCAATAATGAACGTGTTTTCGTCGACGGGATAAAAATAAAGGCGCTGCATCTGTTCTCAGCACCTTGAATCGAGGCGTGGCGGTAGGCCGTTGCTAGCGTGAACGTTACCGAAGCTATTTTTCTAACGCTGCATTCAACCATTGATCAAATTGCCCTTTAGGCAGCGCACCATTGATCATGTCAACGCATTGCCCGTTTTTAAACACCATGATCGTCGGTATGCTACGAATACGGTATTGCGATGCCAATGCTTGCTGCGCTTCCGTATCCACTTTGACACAGTGTATTTGTCCTTGGCGCTCTGATGCCACGTCACTGAAGATGGGGGCGAATCCGACACAGGGGTTGCACCAAGGGGCCCAAAAATCAATCACCACAGGACGAGAGCTCGTCAGCAGAGCACTAAGGTTATCACTGGTACCTTCAATCGGGGCTGCATCAAGCAGTAAAGCTTGGCATTGTCCACAGTGGGGGTTATCTTCAATTCGAGAATCAGGAATGCGGTTTAAGCGTTGGCAGGCTGGGCAGCGAGTAGTTAACGTCGACATGAATACGATCTATGTTATTTAAATGATAGTTCGCATTATAGGATAAGTGGAAATGATGGGCGAGCAAAATATAGGGTAGGTGATCGTATGTTGATATCATTCGACCACCTACCACGAATGTCGTGACGGACTTTTAGACCGACTCTGTTGAGGAAGACTTACGCATTTTATATAGGTAGTAGACGTTGACGATTGAAATAAACACATTGGTTGCGACCACTGGCCATGCGCCAATAAGGCTGCCGTAGATACAAAATATTATACAGCCAATAAAGTTAATAATGCGCAGTTTAACAATGTCTTTCATAGTCAGTGATAGTGCGACCATGATCGATGCTGCGTATCCCATGATTTCAATGGTAGTGAGATCCATACTTGCCTCTTGATTATCTGAATCAAATGTTTGCTTTATTAGTCCAGACTTCTCTTCATGAGAACAACGAGGAAAGTTCCGTGCCCCGAATGATGTGACTTTTTTTATGTTAAAGCGTGTGTTGAGTTTGCGGCACGGACTATAGCAGTTGTTAAAATATCAGGAAAGACACAAATACGATGAAAGAGATAGAAATCGATAACGCAAACGATTGACTATGATAGGTGCTGGCATAAAAAAACCCGCAAAAGCGGGTCTTTATGCAAAAAGTTGCGTTGAATTACGACTTTTTACTTTGTTGGGTAGCAATCTTGTCTTGCTGGGTCAGTTCTCTGATACGGCGACTGATATCACGTCGTTCTTTTGAGATTTCAGCACTCTTAATGATGTGGTCGTCAACACGATCTTCATAATCTGACTTCATGTTTTTCACTATGGCCATCATTTCTTCTTGGGTCATATTTGGGTGAAAATAGTCCATTAGATTCTCTAATAAATCGACACGCTTACGGTTATCACGCACTTTTTTTTCATTGTCGATTAATTCGCGTTTGAGTTTGTTCTTACGACGAGCCAAGCTCACGATTTCAAATACGCTGTTCATAGGTCCCTTCCCTATAGATGTCTTTTCTACTTATGATTAAAACACATAGTTTTCGCTCATAACAGCTTTTAGATCAAAGATAAGGCAAAGCTGGTTAATTGTTATCCACTCATGTATTGCAAGATTGTACTTAATTACAGATGCGCTATATGATAGCCCTCCATTGGTAAACAAGTCGTAACAAAATATGCATAATTCTGACATTATTGTGGGACAAAAATCGGCACCCACTGTCGATCACAATGAGCATGTATCCATTAGCCGAGTGGGCATCGCGTATATCACTGAACGTGAAGAACAGGCTTTGACGGAAATCGAACTGAATCGCGCGAAAATTGTTTTGGTTGATGAAAACGGCAAATTCATCCAGTTGCCAACGAAGAATGAGCATTGATATCTTTTATAACTCTTATGACAAGGATTCCTTATGAACATGGAACTTTCGCTTATTGAAGCTCGAATCATCGGTTGTTTGATTGAGAAAGAAATTACGACTCCGGATTATTATCCATTGAGCTTGAAGAGCTTAACCACCGCATGTAACCAAAAAAGCAACCGAGATCCTGTGGTTGAATTCAGTGAAAATGACGTATTGGATGGCGTTGATGCCTTGATCGAACGTCGTCTTGTGAGCGATGAAAGTAAGTTTTCTAGTGCGACACGTAAGTATCAGCATCGTTTTTGTAATACGGAATTTGGCGATCTCAAGCTCACGTCTCAAGAGCTGGGCATTCTTTGTGTGTTGTTACTTCGTGGCCCGCAAACGGCAGGTGAGCTGCGCACCCGAACCCATCGCTTGTGTGAATTTACCGATAGCAAAGAAACGGAATCGGTGTTGGAGCACATGGCCCATCATCACGCCTATGGCCCATTGGTTGCTAAATTGGCGCGTGAGCCCGGTAAGCGAGAATGTCGCTATCGACATCTTTTTACCAATGAGCATTCTGCTCCATTGCATAACGAACAGCTGAATCAACAGCGTGGGTCGAATGACAACGCGGAAGATTTGGCGTTATTAAAGGCCGAAATCAACGAGCTACGCGAGCAAGTGGCCTTATTGACAGAAACGGTCGCGGAACTTGATGCCAAGCTTAGATAAGCCAATACCAGAAAAGGACACTCAGTGCTGGTCGGTCTATCTTATTAGAACACGATACAACACATTGTATTGTGGGATCACCACTGATGTCTCAAGGCGCTTTCGTCAACATCAAGTTGGCCAAGGCGCGAAAGCACTCAAGGGGAAAGGGCCATTGCAATTGGTCTGGTCACAACAAGTCGCAGGCTCGCGTGGTGAAGCACAGAAAATTGAATATCGCATTAAGCAGTTGAGTAAATCGCAAAAAGAGCGTTTGATTCGGCAACAATGCGAGCTCACCGCACTTATTTCTCTGGTTTAATCGTACATTCTCATTCATTAACGCGAGTTGATTCACACTCTAACCATTGGTTTCTAGGATTATCCTTTGATGTTCCCTGTACGCATTACGCTTAGGAGACGCTAACTAAGAAAGAGTGTGGTGATTATGGGAAATAAACGTGTACTTGATTTCGTTGTCGCAGGGACGTTACTTGTGTCATCGTCAGCGTGGGCAACTAACGGGGTGCCTGATGCGCGAGGTATTGCAATGGGAGGGACTGGGGTTGCCAGTGCGGACTATTTACTTGCTCCATTTTATAACCCCGCTCTGGTTGCTGTGTACCGTGATAATGATGACATTGGCTTATTATTGCCGGGAATTGGAGTTTCCGCGCAGGATAAAGATGATACCTTAAGTGAAGTCGATGATTTACAAGATATTATTGATGATTTTAATCAAGGCGGTTTATCGGCAGAAGTTGAAAATGCCGATGAATTAAACGAGTATTTGAATCGGTTATCGGATAACAAAGCGACACACGTCAGCGCGCATGTGGGGGCGGCATTAGCGATACCGATGAACGCGGTCTCTCTTAACTTCTTTACAAAAGGGGACGCTGAACTGAAAGCGAAACCCAACATTGCACCAGACTTGGGACCCGTTCCTGCGGTGGTGAAAAATCGCTATGAAAACTCCAGTGTCGATTTAACCGCGTTTGCCAATATTGAATTCGGGTTGGCGATCGCCAAGCGGTTCTCAATCTCAGGTCAAGACATCGCCATTGGCCTCTCGCCAAAAATTCAGCAACTGCATACGTATCAAGATTCTGCGTCAGTAGAAGATTTTGATATCGACGATTACGATGAAAGTGAAGAAAAGAAATCGACGTTTAATATGGATTTGGGCGCCGTGTGGATGATCAACGACTTTCGCGTTGGCGTTGCAGCCAAAGACCTTTTTTCTCAATCGATTGATACTCAAGATGGCACCGACACCTACAAGCTAGATACGCAAGTCACGGTATCGGCAGCGTATGTAACGCCTTTTTTTACCGCTGCGCTTGATGCGGATGTAACTAAGAAAAAACGGTTTTTAGGGGACGATGATGACACCCAATACGTCCGGTTTGGTATTGAAGGTAATGCGTGGGGTAACCCTGATAAAAAAGCATGACAACATGCTTTGATAAGTACAGAGAACATATTATGATTAATTTCATATTTATATTCTTTGTGTTTATTAAGGTATTGTTATGGTTCGTGATTATGGTTTTAGGTTAATAAACGTTGACGTTGATACTTTAGCTAAAATTCAGTTCCATACTGAACAAGAAACCGGTGAGATAACCCCCGAATTACTACCTAGCAACAAGCCTGGTGCTATTAAAAAATCTAAATTAATACTCGATCCTGATGGTTGTATTGTCTACCCTCAATCCCTCTATTTAATCACAAAGCTACGTGGCGAGAACAAAGTAGAAAACGTTGATACCATAGCTAACGCGCTACTTCTATATACCCGATGGTTACATAAATCTGGACTAACTTATAAGCACTTAACTGAGTTTGAAGAAGAAGGGGCACCATGGATGTTTGCAACGGACCTCATAAAGAATACTCGGCATATAAATTCAACCCAAAATGAAGCTTATGCACTGAAAACATCCAAAACATATATGCGAGCTGTTCTGAAATTTTATACATGGATGCATCGTACTAGAATTTTGCGGCATGATAGCAGACGTGTTGTGTGTGAATATAGTGATGTCAAAGTAGGAAATTATTCTGGTTCTCAGCACGATAGCCTGTCACATACATATTCTCAAAGTAAACCTAACATGAAATCAGTATCAAATATAATGCTCCGCTTTCCTCGCTCAGACTCAACCCCTCCAGAGAAAAAACTAAAGCCTATGGTTTATCCTGATAAGTTGGTTTTTGAACAGTATCTTGAATTATTGAAACCTCCTTTTCCCTTAATGTTTAGGCTGGCAATTAATACTGGGCTACGTATTGATGAATTAGCTAATTTCCCACAAGCAAATATTGGTGAGATTGATATTCAAGGGCTTGACGTTGTTCCTGTAACGATAAAAAAAACAAAATTCGGTAAGCCAAGAACAATTGAAATACCTGTTGATATATATGACGAATTGGAAATATACCTGTATTCAGATCAGAGGATGAAAAATATGAAAAAGCGTAAAGAAAAATTGGAAGAAGCGTTCAAAAATGGGGAGAAAACGGATACTTATGAAGGTGATTTGCTGTTTATCAGTAACCGAGGCTCCGGGTATAAAACAAATTCATTGGAATGCCACTTTAGTACTGTCCGCAAGGAAATCAGGAAAGACTATCCAGATTGGTATTATCGAAATCATGATAGTCGCTCAACTTTTGCAACAGACTGGTTAGAATCAGAAAAATTTAATCGTAAGGTTGGGTTTGATTTCCTAATGGATGAGTTAAAACATCTAATGGGTCATTCTAGTACCAGAACTACAGAAAAATATATTAAGTTTTGTAATCAAAAGGAATCGCAATTGGCTGTTGCTAAAAAGAAAAATAGCAATATAAGAAAGGATCATAATGATGGCTAAAAGTCCTTTTATTACGTCAAAATTTGATTTTTCTGATACTGAGAACCAAAAATTAGTAACGTCTGTCAACTTAACTATTCCATATAAGCGTACTAATCAGCTAGAACAACGAGATTTTAGTATTTCTCATTTGGCTCATTTCAAATGTAATATGGATAATCGAAGGATAAATAGTCGCTTACTTTATTTGAATAAATTTGTAACCGTTATTAAGGACAGAGTTAATAATGGAGCTATGTCTGTTCATTCTACCCGAGGCATCTATGATGCATTGCAAAGTTATTTGATTTTTTGTGATGTTAAGAATATAGAACCTTTCTCTAAGAATGGTTTTTTGGCATACGCAGGAAATGATGGTGAATTATGGCATCAAGTTAGACAGTACAAACCTGAAAAATCATTGTTTGAGTATTCTGATGGGCAAGAATTAGGAATAAAAGAAGCAACAGCGGCGCACAAACTAAATATGCTTAACTCTGCTTTGTCAATGTGTGGTGTAAGTATTGATGAATATCAGAATAATATTAAAGGTTTTAAAAAAGGCGATAAAATATCATTTGATTCTTATTCAAAACGTGATGAAAACTTAATAGTAAACAGAATTTCGGAAACTTTCTTTATTCTCGCAGCACAGCTAATTGCTGTAAAAAAAAGAGATGTAGAAGAATTACCTGATAAGATACTAGTTCCTACTTTAATTAATAATCAGATAGTGGATGTTGAATTTGATACGAATTTTTCAGTTAAGACCGGCTTTGAAAAAACAACAGGGAGTAAAGTCTATAGTCTTTGTGCTTTTAACATTTGTATGGGAGCCGCCTATCATTTGATGTGTTATTTTTCATCATTGAATGATTCTGTAATTCAAGATTTAGAACATCCACTTACAATTGAATATGATAAACGGGATAAATCTTTAAAAACTGTTAAAATAACCGGATTTAAAAGAAGAGCAAATAAAGTAGTAGACGCTTTTCTTAGTAATGAAGGAGAAGATGAAGATGTGACGTTTGATGTGGATAAGAGAAATGGAGTGACATTTATTGAGACTCTGGTTGAGTTATCTCTATTGTATGGTGATGGCAAGCGTATTTTCTTTACATTAGATGAGCAACAAAAGATATCTCCAACATTTGTTATTTCAGAAATTACACGTAATTTAGCCGTAAAATTACATCTGACGGTTGAAGATAAAAAACCTTTACGAGAGTGGTTTAAAGAACTTTTTTATTCACTGCTAGATAAGGGAGAATCTATTAAGTTAAGTACTGTTACTAATGAAATAGGTAGATCTTATGTCCAGCGTCAAATCGAAATACTGTCTGGTGCACAGTTATCTAGCCGTTTGTTAAAAATAATATTTTTGTCCCTTTCATGTTATACCGATAACTTGTTAAAAAATATAGTATTGCCTTTAAATTATAGTGCAAAGGATGATAACGGATTCGTTAGTGTATCTTATCAATATGTTGATGGTGGTTTTTCTGAGTTTCAAGTGCCGGTGAAAGATGTGTCTTTTATAAAAGATATTGAAAGCTGGGCAACAGCTAGAGCTCCAAAGAAAAGTAAAAATGTAAACCTCCCCTAATTAGTTACACTCATAATTAGAGTTTTCAACCCGTTCATATTTCATTAAATATTCCCATGGGGTCAGATCATTCAGTGCACCATGAGGACGCTCTTCGTTGTATTCTCTGATCCAGTCTTCCGTTAATTCTCGAACTTCCGTTAGTGTTTTGAAGACGTACATATCCAGAATTTCAGTGCGGTATGTGCGATTAAATCGTTCAATGTACGAGTTTTGAGTGGGTTTTCCTGGTTGGATAAATTCCAACTGAACATCGTGCTTTTCTGCCCACGTTGCTAATGTTGTGGAGATAAACTCAGGGCCGTTGTCCATTCGTAGTTTCTCAGGGTAGCCTCGCCAAGCAATGACTCGTTCAAGCACTCGAACTACTCGCTGAGTGGGTAAACTCAGATCAACGTCGATGGCCAACGCTTCTCGATTAAAATCATCCACCACATTGAAGGTTCGGAATCGACGTCCACATTGTAAGCTGTCACTCATAAAATCGATTGACCAGCACCGGTTCTCTGACAACGGTACACTCAGTGGCTCTGGGTGACGATTTGGCAGACGCTTTTTCCCTTTACGGCGTTTATTGAGTTTCAACTCGCAGTAAATCCGATAAATCCTCTTATGATTCCATGTCTTACCCCAGCGACGAAGGATCTTGAGTAATAAACCAAAGCCGTATGCTGGATAGCGCTCAACGGCTTGTTGTAATGCACTTATCACTTCTTGGTCATCGCTCGCTTTAGGCTGATATCGATAAACCGAATCACTGATGCCAACTGCGCGACATGCTAGACGCAAACTGACTTTGTGTACCTGGCGTACATAGTCAACCAGTTCACGTCTTATCGCTGGCTTTACAGCTTTTTTTCGATGATATCTTTGAGAATTCGGTGCTCTAAGCTCAGCTCGGCAAACATCGATTTAAGACGACGATTTTCGTCTTCCAGCTCTTTTAACCGTTTAACGTCCGATGCTTCCATACCACCATATTTAGATTTCCAGTTGTAATAAGTGGCATCAGATATTCCGTATTCTCGGCAGACTTCCTTGATAAGGCGACCACCTTCGACTTCTTTCAAAATTTTCACGATCTGTGTTTCGGTATAGCGTGATTTTTTCATAGCGAGTTCTCCCTGATTCATTCAGTGTATGCTGAAGAACTCCAAAATGGTATGCCACTATTTTAGGGGATGATTACAAAAATCCTCGCTATCTTATGAGGCTTGGGTCAGATTGGCAACCAAAACAATGGGAAGGTATCAGCTTCTTAACTAAAGGTTTTTCATACAGTATTGGATTAACTAATAATGAATATTATCTTCAAATTTCATCCAGTAGGTTTCGTAAAACTACTAGTGATCAAGAGTATAGTGACACCAACATTACTCATACACTAAATATACTACAGAATAGATTAGAAACACTAGAATCTAATTATACTAATGGTCATCCAAGTATCAACCGTCTTATTATATCTCAAGCGATTCAGGTAATAGAACGAATAATTAAAGGTGATTCAATTGAGCAAGCAAAAAAAACTATAAAAGAAAAGTATAAAATAGAAATGCTTGCGTATGAAAAGTGGTTAGAGAAAAAAATCAAGTCTAACCCAAATGGATTATACTGTAATGGAGTTCAAGACTTAGTTCATGGCAATAAAACTCAGCGTGCAACAAATAAATCTTTGAAACAAAAATTGCCATGTGCTGAATATGATATGTGTTATTTATGCCGTTCTGCAAAAGGAATTGATGAACCGGACTCTGTGTATAAATTGATTTCGTTTATTGATGTATTAAAAGAATCATTAAATAGATTTCCTGATGCTAGTTCGGAAGTGAAAGAAAGGATATCGGCATTTGAATATGTACTTGATGGTGCAAGCGATAATATTTTCAAGCAAGCATCAAAACGGTTTTCTGAAAATGGTCGTCATCCGAGAGTCTCAATAGATCATGCTATTGTTTTATTTAAAGGGGGATTAAAATGATCAATATTGATGATGCCAAACATTTAGAATCAGTTATTAATGAACAAAAACAGGTTAATGGTTATAAAAATTATTTAGAAGATGTACTAAAACCTGCTATTTTCGCTGGTAACAGAGATAAGTTAGAAAAGTTGCCAATCGGTTTTTCTAATGGAAAACCACTTGGTTATATTATTGATGATGTTTGGGAATTAACTGACTATTTTTATCCAAATAGTGGGGAAACTATTAACTTAATTTTTAGAAATAAGGATGATACAGTAATTGAGCGTAACTTAAAGTTTGAACTAAAAATTTTGATGTTATCAATGTTATGGCTATCACCGAAATACTATTCATTAAAGCAATGCAAAAACACTTTGAATTCCTTGAAGAATTTTACTGGGCAATTAGTTGAGGATGGTGAAAATTCTTTTTCTGCTCTAACTTATGATTTTATTGATGAATGGATTCAAGCTGGTGTCACTACTCCAGATTTCCGAGTGTCTCCAACATATGGATGCTTAAATAAGCTCATCATAGAAAAAGATAGGCTCCCTTATCCTATTTATTTAAAAGGTACTTTGACTGCTAAAAAATTTGATTTATCAATAAGGCCAGACGAGCAGTATGTGGCTATTCCGTATAGAATATACAAATATGTGCTAGATGAAGCTAGTGCAATGATTGAAAATATTTACAAAGATCGAAATGAACTTTATTTGATTTCTCAGGAATTAGTTAGTTATAGGAAAAAAATTGATCAGGATTATGCTGCTTATGTTTATAAGACAGGGAAAATAAACCATTTAAATTTTAGTACTAAGGGAACGAAGGGTTTTTTAGATGCTTATAATGAAATTCCATCTCCAACATTATCAAATATATCAGATCTAATTGATAAATTTCATATAGCATACAGAAGTGATCGCACATATAAATTTTCTGATTATTCGCCTGAATTTGTATTTAAAGGCAAAAAAATCCCATGTGAAGAGGCAAGAGAAATGCTTGTTAACTATACAAGATGTTGCTCATTCATTATTTTGGCTTTAACTGGGATGCGTGTAGATGAACTATATGCATTACATTGGGTTAATGGTGTTAATGAAGAGGATATTGAAGGCCAAAATGTTATTACATTGAACTGTGATATTTCTAAAATAACTAAGACATCCCAAGCTAGACAAGTAAATTTTGTTACTACGCTAGTTGGAAAAAAAGCATATGAAATACTAAATGATATTATGAGTCCGTTACGAAGATCGCGAAAAAATCATGAACAATCTTTTTTCCACAGTAATGAGCTTAGTTTTTCAGCACTAGCTAAATCAAGTGTAGGAAACGGAGTTACAAAATGGGTTAATAAAGTTTTTAGTGATCTGTTAATTTTAACTGAGGAGGATATGAAATATTTGACGATTTCTGATCCTGAACAGAAAAAGTTCAAATTAGATGACATTTTTCTCATCACACCTCATCAATTAAGACGAAGTTTTGCTTATTATCTAATAGGTTATGAATTGCTATCTTTTCCTCAGTTAAAACAGCAGTTTTCACATTTTTCTTTAGCTATGACTAGGTATTATGCAAAAAATGCAAGTAAATTTCAGAAATTTGTGAAAAGCAGTACATATGACGAAATTAGAGATGAACGAATTAAACAACAAGCCCAAATGTATTTAAATATTTACATGAAATTATTTAATAATGAGCGTGTTTCTGGGGGTAAAGGAAAGGAGTTTGCCAAAAAGAGATTAGAAAAAAATAGTAATAACCAGTTCACGGATAGAAGATTAAATGACATGTTGTCGTTATCTTATTGGGAAAATCAAATTAGAAGAAAAAAGCGTCATTTACATGTTGTTGCTCCAGGTATTATTTGTACGTCATCTAATTGTTCATTACGTACTGAAGTGAACCTTCTAGAATGTGAAGATTGTGATAATGATTACATATTAGATGCAGTATACGCTGAATCTAGACGCAAGGAAGCTGAAATAAATATGTTATATGATATTGAAAATGATGCATTAACTCCATCATCAGCATCTGAATCATATATAACTATTAGCGCTGCGGAACGAATTATGGATAGCTTGGAAATAGATTATGAACCAGTTAGTTATCCAAAAGAAGTTAGTGATATGTTAATTTCATTTATAGAGGTTTAATGAAAATGAAAAAATCAACTCAAAAAGAATTTGAAGAAGCGTTAGAACGGTTAACCTCCGGAAAACCTCATAATAGAGAATTAAAAAAGAAGGTTATACAAGGAAAGTTAAAAATAAATTTTAGTACTGTTGAAAAAGAGGCTGATAAATCACCTGGTGCATTACGTCATTATGAAAATATAAAAAGGAAAATTGTAAGTTTATCGTTA
The DNA here is from genome assembly GCF_003716875.1 of Vibrio zhugei. Taxonomy (NCBI): domain Bacteria; kingdom Pseudomonadati; phylum Pseudomonadota; class Gammaproteobacteria; order Vibrionales; family Vibrionaceae; genus Vibrio; species Vibrio zhugei. Next base: position 23,906 of record NZ_CP033077.1, read on the forward strand.
AAAAATAAAGCTAGAGATGATGAAGAATATGATAGTGTTCTTTTAGAACAACTAAAAAAGGCGAAGAAATATGGGACAAAACAGGCAAGTTTAAAAAAACGCTATTTTAATGAAGCACAAAAGGATAGATCTGATTTAGCTACAGAACTGTCTAAACATGCGAAAATAATTGAAAGATTAATGATGTTGATTCCAGATGAAAAGCGTGAAGAAGCAATGGCTGATGTTATTCAGCAATCCACAGAAAATGTAGTTAAAGTTAGTTTTAAGCCTAAATAATAGTGGCCGCTTATAGCTCGTGTGTCGTAATCTATTAGGAATCGAAATATCCTCAAAGATTCCTAATATACCCGTGATCATTGAAGATGCTTGATTTTCGATAGAATTAGGATCATGCTACGAACCATGAAAATTACACTGACTCCTCAACAGAAACTGCAACTCGAACAAATGCACGACATTGAACGTGATAGTTGAGTTTGCGACCGTATTAAGGCTGTTTTGCTGGCTTCTGAAGGTTGGAGTCAGACTATGATTTCACAAGCTCTTCGTATTCATGAATCGACCGTTGCTCGTCACCTCAGCGACTACGTTCTTTCTGAAAAACTTAAGCCTGAAAATGGCGGAAGCCAAAGCAAGCTTTCTGCTACTCAAACCATGCACCTAATCGAGCATTTGACTGAGAAAACCTATTCTCATACACATCAAATTGTCACTTACGTTAAAGAGACATTTGGACTGGATTACACGGTTTCTGGTATGAATAAATGGCTTCACCACAATGGTTTTAGCTACAAGCAACCGAAAGGCGTACCACACAAGTTTGATGAAGCACAACAGCAAGCATTTATAGAGGCTTATGAAGCGTTAAAGGCAAGCTGTGGCAAAGATGAATCGATAGTCTTTATCGACGCAGTTCACCCAACACTATCAACAAAAATATCTCATGGCTGGATACGAACTGGTCAGGATAAAGTGATTGAAACAACGGGTAATCGTAGCCGATTGAACATTATTGGCGCACTGAACTTGTCGGATATTGGAGCAACCATTGTTCACAACTATGAGAGCATTAACAGTGAATCGATTGTTCGCTTTTTCTGTGAGTTAAGAAAGAGTTATCCCTTAGCCCATAAGTTTCATATCATCTTGGATGGTGCGGGATATCACCGCAGTGACTTAGTCAAAGATGCGGCGTTTGTCCTGAATATTGAACTGCATTATCTTCCACCTTACAGTCCAAACCTCAACCCAATCGAGCGGCTATGGAAAGTAATGAATGAGAAGTCGAGGAACAACGTTTACTTCAAAAGAAAACGGGACTTCAAGGCGGCAATAGACCAATTTTTTGCAGTGACTCTTCCAGAGATCGCAGGCTCTTTGACATCTCGAATTAATGATAATTTTCAGGTTCTCAAGCCAGCATCTTCAAGTTGATTCGGTATATTCATTTATTCTCATCTTGAATGTTTTTGATGAATTCAAGTACTTGATTTCTTTGTTCTTCAGATAGTTTTGAAATAGCGGTAGCTATCTCTGCAGTAGAGTCATCTTCACAGAAGAAGTAATTCAAAGGCACACCGAGTTCTTTAGCCAGTAGCTTTAGTGTTCGCACATCGGGCATGTGCACGCCTTTTTCATACTGGTTCATTCGTGCACTTGCAGCACCTTCATCCATGCCGATACGTACCCCCAAATCTTTTTGGGTGATTTTCATTTTCTTACGAGCCTCTTTGAGGCGCTTTGGGATTGGGTTGTCTGTTGACACTTATGTTTCATACTTATTTGGCTCGTCGATACTAAGATTGTCTTAGTTTTACTTATTTATGTATACTAAGCAATACTTAGTTTTTGTATTGTTCGAGTAGTAAATGAAACGTTCTCAAAAAATAAATGTTTATATTTATAAGTTGTTGATAGAAAAAAAGATGGATGGATTTTCAGTTGTTGAAGCTAGAGATGTCGCTCGTTTGTTTCCCGAAAGCCCAAAAGACATCAATGAAGTTCGAAAGATTGTTTATCGACAAATCTTAAGGTGTATAGAAAACGAATGGTTGCGTTGTGAAGGTTCTGGTAGAGAAAAGCGTTACTTCAAAACGGACAAGTTCAGTTCGCTCTCTTTTGAACCTCGTAAACCTAAATCACGTGTAAAAAGGACCGCCCCTAAAGGCTCTGTTACAAATCAGGTCACTAACGACTATTCGGAGTTAATAGTTGAGCGAAATAAATTAAAAGGAGAGCTGGAAGTGACGCTGGGAGAGATAGATAAATACAAAGCGTTAAAGGAGCAATATCCAGAACAATTTCAGCTTCTTGATGGATTGCAATTTGTGGCCAATGAAAAAGCGGCTTTATTTATGGGCAATATTAATGCAATCACAAATATGTTGAATTCGTTATCACATGAGAGAGCCTAGCATGTTAAGAAAATGGCAAGCAGAATGCGTCGCTCTTGCGTTTGAAAAATACAAATCCGGCTCAAATCATTTTTTCTGTCAGGCGACACCGGGAGCAGGGAAAAGCATCATGTCAGCCTCACTGGCTAAGGTATTACTCGATAATGGCATGATTGACCTTATTCTTTGCTTTTCACCTTCTGTTTCTGTAGCAGATGGTATGAGGGCGACGTTTTCGATAACCATTAGCTGTCCTTTTAACGGTAGCTTAGGCTCAATTGGTCAGTCACTGACTTATCAGTCCATTCAATATTTAGGCGATGACTTTTGGCGAACCATTGAAAAATATAGAGTTCTTGTTGTATTTGATGAGATTCACCATTGTTCCGGCGATGAACCAGACAGAGCCAATATTTGGGGGCAACAAATATTGGCTCGTATACAAGGTGTTGCTACCTATACGTTAGCTCTGTCGGGAACTCCCTGGCGTTCAGATAAATTTCCAATTGTTTTGGCTGAATATAGTGATCCGGAAGGCAAGCTATTTTGTGATTATCAGTATGGTTTAGCCCAAGCTATAGCTGACAATGTCTGCCGTAAGCCAAAATTAGTTTTGGTTGATAATGAACATTTGACGATTTCAGAAGGTTCTGAGAAAAAATCATTTGCTTCTATTCTTGAGCTCCTTAAGCAATCAAAAACGTCGTATCAAGATGTAATTCATAATACTCAAGCAATGGAGTATATCCTCGGCTTAGGATGTCAGAAACTTAATGAAATCCGGAAAGAGTCTTTTAATGCAGGGGGTCTTGTTGTTGCGTCATCGGTGAAGCATGCAAAACAAGTACAAAAAATATTGACTGAAAAATTTGGTCAGTCAGCAACATTGGTAACCTACCATCATGATGATCCTCAATCTGAAATTAAGGCTTATCAAACAGGAACGACCCAATGGATTGTGAGTGTCGGTATGATAAGCGAAGGTACTGATATTCCCCGTTTACAAGTGTGTTGTCATATTAGCGCTGTAAAAACAGAACTTTACTTTAGACAAGTGCTTGGCCGGATATTGCGAGTCAACGATAGTCCAAATCAGCAAGCCTGGCTTTATACGTTTGCAGAGCAGAATTTAATTGAATATGCGGAACGTATAGAGCATGACATTCCTGAAACATGTCTCTTTGCCAAAATCGGTAAAGACGAGTATGCCCCAGAGTCACAAGCAACAAATCAATGCGGTGAAGTTGAATCTGTGCCCGCAAAAACTATCAAAGGATATAGCCAATTAGATTGGGGAATTCAATCTAAACCTTCCTCATCAGGTCGTGGGGCTGACGATATTTTTGATGAAATCTGGTTGGGACGATTTCGTGAACGTGTAGTTTCAGCGTTTTTATAACCGGCGATGATATTTCATCAAGCAATACACTTCTAAGGAGTTGATATGTTCTACATCGGTGTTAGCCATTATTATGCGACGGGTGAAGGCGTCACGATTTATGTTGCTAGCGGTAGCGAAGAATCAATACGGGCAGCCATTCCTGAGTATTTTCATCAAGGACTCACTATTTTAACTCCCTCAGAGTGGCTAAAAGCTGCAACTGGAGACTGTGAGGATGAATACCAGCAGTCGGATGCGGAGGTTCTTAAAACCTATTTACCAGTCTTATGGAAGCAAATTGAGGAAAGAGCATTGGAAAGAGGGTGTTATCTGGATTTTTTCATGAAGCACCACTTTAACTATGCCTGATGTGAATTAGAGGGTCTCAATGAAGATTTTATATTTCGACGTGCTTAGTTTGTTCTATTCGAATGAATATTTTCACCGCAATGCAAGTATACATGCCAAGTATAAAGAATGGTTTAATACTCGAACAAAGACACTTTTAGAAATGGTGGAACCGGATTTTCAAGCCATCGGCAATCTAAGAGATGCGGCATCAGAAGCAGGGCTATTACTTTACCCTTTTGGGAGCTGTTACGACCGAGAATACCTTATTGAACATGGGGTGTTCTCCAGCGATGAATTAGCGCCTGAAACAGCATTACCATTAAGGATGCAAATGGACGACAACAACCCTGTGCGCAGGATGATAGCTCATGCATATAGATTGAATGCTCAATGGTATGTCTGCGGAGATATTGGTTCTGAGGAACTATTACAACCTTATCCGGAACGTTACTTACGTTCAGACTTTGGAAAGGGCGTCACTAGTCAGCTCATCTCTAAAATACGCGGCTTAAAATCAGCAGATTATTAAATTGACTTAAGGAACAGTGTCGATGTTTTTTAGAAAAAGACGAACTGTAGAGCAGATTTTAGCTTCCTTTGAAAGCGGAAACTGTACTGATGATTTCCCTTCTCTTGAAAGATTAAAATTGTACGAACAGTGGAAATCAGGAACTGCCCAAAAGATACTTGATGGGGTTTTATCGTATCAAGAACAGCGCTTGCTGGTAGAACTACAAGAAGTTAAACAAGCGATTTATCATTCATACAAAAGACAATTGGTATCGTTTTCGGTAAAAGTAGCAGCAATTATTGCTGTAAACATTGTTGTATATGTAACTCAATTTACGTAGAAGAAACAGAGCGTGTCCTAGTTCAATCCAACATACTTAATCGTTTGATATTCGCGATACCGAATTCCATTTCTGTCTTGACGATGAATTAGCACTATGAATTCGGATTAAAGGTGGTTGAAAGCCTTGAGTTGCAGCCACCTCTTCAATCTCCAGGATCACATCATATCGTGACCTTAAATATTTGACATAAGAGAGTCTCAATATGAGTCGTAGCGTAAAAGTATTTTTGTATGGGTGGTATACAGGGCTACTTGTTGAAGATCGCTCTGGTTTTACTTTTGAATATGATGATAACTATAACGGTCCACCCTTATCGATAAGTCTCCCTATGGTTAAGAAAAAATATCATAGTAAAGAGCTACATCCTTTCTTTAGAAGTTTGGCTCCGGAAGGATGGCTTCTAAAGCAATACTCAAAGCATCAAAAAATAGATGAAAGAGATACATTTCAAATGCTATGCAACAACGGTAAAGACATGATTGGGGCTGTTACATTCGAGCTTTGAGCCAATGTGTGCGGGGGGAGGATGATGCTGGATATAGACATTGAGATGATTCTAGGTCAAACACGACTGTGTAAACAGGGTTTCCTGACGATACAGCGGAAGCGCGTACTGATATTTACCGAGGATAATGTTGGCAAGCAGACTTTCAGTGGCGAAGCTTTTGGGGATGATGCTCTCTGGAGCAGGCTGCTGGTGAATACGTCTCGTCTCTGCTTTTTGTTCGCACTGACGACAAGCGTATTTCGGGCGGACAACCTCCAACACTTTTAATACCGCTGGCGTGAACTCCAGCTTTTCACTACGGTCTTCGCCGATTTTATGGAGAGTATGTTGACAGCAAGGACATTGCTTATCGTGCTCATCAAGGTCAAGAACAAGAATTTCACGCGGTAAGTCTTTAGGCAGTGGTTGACGTTTACCACGACGTTTGGTGGTGGTCGTTGTCGTGACAACTTCCTCTTCAGCTTTAGCGGCTTCGCATTCCGCTTCATTGAAGAGGTCACCCTGCTGTGTGAGTAGAATAAAGTCTCATACTGAGTATTAAAGTATCATACTAAAATGGCAGCGATCGCATCGGTACGCTGCCATTTCTAAAACGTTTTGCCCCGAAACGTGCTAGCGTTGTTGCTCGTAATATTTCAGTTCGCCAAAAATTAACTTAATTTATCGGTTCTTCTCCGTTTACATGAGCTTGACAGATGGATAAAAGATTGAGGATGTCTCTGGGACAGAGATTTGTTTAATCTTCAATTTAAAATATTCAGTATCTCTTATCCCTCTGGCTCTTTTCCTCAACATACCAATCGATACATTTCCAGCTTCAATTGCGGCACTGGTTAAATGGTAAGTTGCGTAGTTACAGATCCCTTTTTTATGTCGCTGTAGTGTCCCAACAAAGCTTTGTAAACTCAGTATTCCTGACTGCATTGCCAAGTGGCACCATTGCTCAAGCTTTTGTTCCATTTCTGGGTAGTTCGTGCTGTTCCAGATTTGTTGAAGCTGTTCTTTCATCATGTAGATAAAACAAAGGTGTTTGTTGGATTCCAGTAACTCATCGAGCTTATCTGATTGTGAAGAAGACAGTTTTCCTGCGTTTTTTAGTAGTAAAAACAGAGAGCCTTTTATCAGTTTTTTGTCTTTGTGATTTTCGGCTTTTTTAAATTCAAATGAACGCTCTTTCCGTATTATCTTGCTATATAACTGCATGACATGAAAACGGTCAAAGACGATATCTGCATTGGGTAGATGCTCTGTGACCGCCTTTATATAGGAATCGCCCATATCCATAGCTACAGCTTTAATTTGTTCAGCGGTTGCTCGAGATAACTGTGTTAAAAAACGACTTAATGTATCGCTTGTCCTTCCATGTTCAACCCATATCAAGCGACCTGTATTCATATCGTAAACCACCGTCATATAATCATGCCCTTTAGCTCTAGCGACTTCATCAACACCGATATGAGTCAATCCAGTAAGCAGTGCCGGGTCACTGGGAGGAAACGTCCGATTCAATAACGCTTTATCGATATTTTTGACGGTTTCCCATAGCAAACCAAAATGTTTTGCTATTACGCTAATCGGCATATGACGGCATAACCCGCTAATCTGGTGACAGAAGCGTTTTGAGTATCGAACACCTTTCTCAAAAAATTCACTTTCCTCAATAAGTCGAACGCCGTCAGTATTTCTGGTTTGAGCTAATTCAATATGAACACGACATTGGAGACCACTAATCGGTAAGTCATGAATAATTCGAGTGAGATAGGTATTAACTGTACTCCGCTGTAGGGAGTTTGGCGTTTTGACTGAAAATCGACGGTCTCTACGGCAGAAAACATCAATAGACTGAGAATGAGTATCGAGTTTAACAGAGCGAATAACCTGTCCATCAATACGTAAAAGACCAGAAATAGAATAAGTCAAAATACAGCTCTAACATACCAACTATAAATATATTAATAATCAGTATGATAGAGATTGATGTGTATGGGAATCAGACTCATCAAAGCGGAGAAGAGCCAATTTATCTAATAGCCATAACATTGAATAGAGCATCTGTTTTGTGATAACTAAGATTATTTAGTCGAAAAGATGTCTGTAGAATTGGTCATAATTTCTAATTTCCTAACAATACAATGTCACACAGAATTACTAGAAACGTCGGTTATAAAAAAATATTTCCAATGTCACTCGTAGAAGACGACTCTTTCTGCCATTACTGTGGCCAAAAATCGAGTGTAGAAGTCCGTCTAGAATGGGACCATGTGCCAGCACTAAATGTGGCAATACCAGATTATGCGGTTGACATAAGGAAAACACTGATACGATCTTGCCAAGAATGTAATGGTCTTGCTTCAGATGTCCCACATCTTGACTATTTGGAGCGTCATTTGTGGTTAAAAGGTGCATTGTTGCGTCGGTACAAACGTTTATTGTTGGCTTATGATGGTAAGGAGGTTTCTACACTTGGTCTAGATGAGCGGCTTACCGCCACAATTAATAACGGCATGTTCCGTTACGACGAAACAATGAGGAGGATTGGCTTTGGAATACGCGATGTCTCCGATATTGAATCTCCTATACTTGAGCTAAAGAACAACGCAAAAATAAAGTTGCGTGAAGCACTTACAGCATTCATGTATGGTATTCCTACAGAGCAAGAAGATGATAAACCATCTGAAGATTTTACCGATATTGATGCCGATGAAGATATCAAGATCGACTTACCACCATATCCATATACTGACTTTATAGATTTTCTTGCTTCAGAAATAGAAAACGGATCGTCTATTAAAGATGATAAAACTTACTTCTCTTGGTGCAAAAAATACCCTTCAAGAACTGAACTTTTAGAACTTCCCTCTATATCACCAGCCAAATATTTTGGTAAATCTTGGGAAACAATTTTTTTAGATTCAAATAAACAAGTTACTTTGATTGAGTTTGATGAAGAAACCGAAGATATCGAATCTATTCATCCCCCGAAGAAGATAGATACATACTCTTTAGAAAACAACAAAAGACTTAATGTCCTTCAGAAGCGGAAAAGGATTTATGAATTATATGGTAAAGACTTTTACATTAAACAAATTGGACTAAGGCATGTGTTTTATCGCTGCGCTATTCATGGAGATCAAGTAACTCCTCTTGATGCGATGTTAGAAGGTTTGTGCTGTTGTAGCCAGCAGTAAATATCAAGTACTGAATAGCTAATTAAGCAAAGTCAGTGACTCATAAATATTCAGAGGTGAGTTGACGGGGCATGTAACATAGTAATGCCCCATTGTGTGCCAGCCTAAGACTTGGGACACATTTCTTTTGTCATCATTTGACCTATTATTTTCTAATAACTAAATATGTAATCAGTTTTGTATGGGATGTTATACCGACAGTGTCTTCATTTTGAATTTTTTGTTTTATCTTTTAATAAATAAAACAATATGATAAGTAACTGTATTCGGTATTTTCTCTGCATTTATATGGAATGTGTCTAGTTAAAAAATACTGTTATGTGGCAAATGGAGTTCATACATGGGAAGAGAGATTGCACCTCAAGAATTAAGCTATTTCTATCAAAAAACAGGAGAAGCAATCTGGCATCTTCAGTTTGTAGAAGACTACCTAATTAAGTTGTACTTAGTTGGTTCTGTTCATCTAAATATCAATGGCATAACGCGACAAAATGCAGAGTCGAAGTGTAAGCAATTTGCAAAAAAAACTTTAGGGCAATTAATTGGCCTACTTGATGGCAGTGAGATTGTTTCGGATGAATTTGTCGATAAATTGAAAGCCTATAATGATATAAGAAAGTGGGTTGTTCATAACTCAATGCGAGAAACCGAAAATTGCCTGTATTCTCAAGAAGACCGAGATTATTTCATAAGTCGAACGACAAAATTTACTGATATGTCTGTTGAAATTCAAAAGGGCATTGAAGCGAGAATGTGGGAAATAACGATAGATGGTGGAATTTCTCCAGAAAAAGTTATGGCTCATGCAAATGCTACCGTTGAGCAGTGGAAAAAAGCCACATAACAAACGCTTTAAGACGGATTCGCAACGCTCGGCGGTTTTGGTTTGATTTGGCTTTTGTGTTTACGGTGTAATAATTGAGTGTTGTGGTAGCGTTGCTCACCACTTAAGCGGGCGTTAGTTGCCTTCAAGCATTTACCTCATGGAAATATTGTAGATAAGGAGCCTTAGTTGGAAGACTTTGAAATAGTCGATTTAGCAACTGACGTTTTATCGAATGTTACAAGCTTAGTAAATGAGCGCTTATACTCTGAGCTAGGCGGAGAACTCAAAATCCTATGGAGTACGAAGAATTATTTTTATGCTTGTGCTTCTGTCGGTTCAAAAGTTGATGAACCTCCCAAGCATTACATTACGTTATCTTATGAAACTGCAGTTTTGCTTTATCGCGATATTGAGCTCTATTCGAAATATATAGAGTCTGGTATAGATAATGGAATGTTTGATAAGATCTTTAAAGACTTCAATTATCCTAAAACACTTTTCTTTCATTCTGATCAAGAACTAAGCTGCAAGCAAATGTTTATAAGTGGGATTACATGGATTTTCTATCACGAATTAGGTCACCTCATTCAAGAGCATGGATATATAAGAAAGAAGCATGGTTGTCATGTAGGTACCGATATAGTTGATTGCGCATCTAATGATATTGAAAATCATACTGTACTCTCAGGTAGACCTTCAGCTGTTTCACATGTTACGGAAATGGCAGCTGACTACTATGCGACAGTTTCATGCTTAATTGCGTTACTGATGCACTTTGAAGGTGAAGAGCTAGCGGCAGAGACAAGAAGTTTTACTTCTGCATTGGCTCTTGTTTTATATCGCTTTCATGGAATTAATCCGTACGAACGAACAGAAGTTCCATATGGCTCGCATCCTCAACCATTAATTAGGCTTGAGCAAACAATACCTCTAATCTTTGAGTTTTACGACAAGTTCGATCTTGCCGATGAAAGAAGCTGCAATTTAAATAGAGCAAACCTTGTTAATATTACTTCCTGGTCATCATTCACTGCAGGGATTTTTTGGCTTAAAAAAGGAAATCAGAAAGGCATTCCGGAAGACTTTATGATTTCAGGAAGTTTACAAAGACCGGGTATGATTGAATATCATAGAGTTATGGTGGATATCTGGGATGCAATTAAGCCTGAGATAGACAAAGTTAAAAGGCACTCTAATCCATATGCTGAATTACAGTTTAGTGACCAGTACAGAGAAATTCTACAAAATGGCGGCTAGAAGACGCCTCGCTATGGTTAGTGTTTTGTAAGAAATATGGCATACAAACTGTTTATGAGCCACAAGGATAATTCGATGAAAGTTGATAAAGAATATTTGAAACAATTATTGGAAGCTTTTGAAAGCGCTGAAAGACCAACTACCAATATTCGTGAACTTGAAGCTAAAGGCTTTCACTATGATGATGATAAATTTGTATTTCATACCGACATATTAGTTGATAAGGGATACATCGAGTCATTTGCTCAGAATGCTAGAGGTGTAGGCTATACAATGATGGGGAATGGTCAAAGAGGTTGGTCAGTTGTCCCAATTCGTCTGACAGCTTTTGGCCATGATTTTATTGAATCTCTAAATGAACCCAATGTTTGGGCGGAAATTCAAGCCAATTTTAAAGAGTCAAGCTTAGACACAATCTCATCTGTCGCAAAAGACCTAGCTAAAGGTTACGCAAAGCAAAAAGTCAAAGCATTACTCGAGGCTGCTGGCTCATAACAAAGCGTTGTCGCCCCTTAACGCAGCGTTATACATTTTAGGTTTCATCTATGTTTATAGTTTCTAAAAACGGAAATGAGGTAGAGTTTGCAGACGTAGAGTTTTCTTACGTCTCAGAAGTATTAAAGCCCATCGACGCTTCACTTTCTAAGCTCAACCATGAGATTTCCAAAGCAGATGTATGGAAGGTTGGTAGCTTATGTGATGAAGGCGAATACCTGATTGGACTAGGTTTTTGTATTATGCAACGGTATATGTTTGACGTACTTAGGGACGTAAATCTTAAACCCTCAAAAGCTAGAAAATTAGGTCCTTGCAGTTCTTTCGGTGAGCCTGTTGCGGATCTTATACATACTGCTGCGAATTACTGGAAACATGAACCTGAGTGGCATATTTGGTTAGAAAAACTGAGCAAACAATCGCAAGACACTGTTGATAAAGTACTGCATCATAGGGATTCAGCCCATTACCCTCTATCTGATCTTCTGGCAGACTTAAATAATAGCTCGGATTTAACCCTTCTTGGTTGTTTGCCATATCTAATTGATTGGCGAAAAGCTGTGTTTGAGTACACTGAAAAAAATGTATAACAAACGCTTCAAGACGGACTCATAAACGCCTGCCATTTTCGCACACGTTCATTCGGAACTTAAGCGGGTGTTACCCATAGAAATTTTTATCCGAAATTCACCTGATACAGCCGACATCCTAGCTTGTTTTTGTCCATCTTCGAGCTAGCTGATTTGGCTAGCTCAGATCTGCCCCATTCCTTTTCAGGAACCGTCTAATAATTTTTACTAAGTGAAACACTGCAATACTTAAAGTAATGCGTTCAACCCTTCCACGAATGAGCTGAGGCGCATTACATTTTTACTTTATTTGCGTTTGATTAAGCAAAAGTGCTTCTTTCCGCGCTGAATTAACCAGTATTTATCAAACAGTGGAAATCCGAGTTGGGAGTTGTCAGGTGTTATTTTTTCTCCATTTACACTAATCGCATTGCCTTCGATCAGCTCTCTGGCGATACGTTTTGATTTAGCTAACCCTGACTCGAGCAACAATTCGACGACGTCTTGCAGAGTGCTTTCAATGCTTGGAAGACCATCTAGCTCTAATTGTTGGAGTTCACTATAACTCAGCTTCTCGACACCACCTGTGAATAATGCCTGTGTTATACGCTCGGCACTACGTAACCCTGATTCTCCGTGAACAAAACGAGTCATATTTTGCGCCAAAATCTTTTGTGCCTCAGGTTTGCCGTTATTTGACTTGTCCTGCAACTCTATCTGATCAATTTCTTCACAGGTTAAGAATGTGTAGTACCGAAGAAGGTTGTAGACATCTGTATCCTCAGTTGACAACCAGAACTGGTAAAACATATATGGCGATGTTTTTTGTGGATCAAGCCAAACGGCTCCTCCTTCTGTTTTGCCAAATTTAGTACCGTCAGATTTAGTTATCAAAGGTAACGTCAAACCAAACACTTGTTCACCATTCTGGCGACGTGTTAAATCAATACCGCTGACGATATTTCCCCATTGGTCATTACCACCAATTTGTAAACTACAACCATAATTTCTATTAAGTTCAGCAAAATCAAAAGATTGGAGTAAACAGTAACTAAACTCTGTAAATGAAATACCTTGATCGGGTCTTTGCAACCGTTGTTTTACTGACTCGCGGCTGATCATATTGTTGACAGAAAAATGCTTACCGACATCACGGAAAAAATCGATGACATGAATGTCTTTTATCCAGTCTGCGTTATTGACTATCGTCATTGGCTTGCTTAAATGAGGTGCTAATAACCGCTCAATTTGAGTAGTAAGATCTTTGACCCAAATGGCTACCGTTTCTTCAGTATTTAAACTGCGCTCTAAAGCTTTGAAGCTAGGGTCGCCAATCATACCCGTTGCACCACCAATAAGCGCTAATGCTTGATGTCCAGCATCTTGAAAACGCTTGAGCATAATTAGAGGAACTAAGTGTCCAATATGAAGGCTGCCTGCGGTAGGATCGAAACCGCAGTAAACTGTTTGTGGCTGGCTAAGTTGTTGCTGTATTTGTTCTAAATCACTGGCTTGAGCAATTAATCCGCGCGTCTGTAGTTCCTGAATGAATGTCATCTATAACGTCTTTTCTGTCATGAATAATGTGATGTACAGATTACGAATAGAACCTTTTGCGCGATATATCCCTAAAGGGATAGTTGGTTCATTTAGTGGGTAATAATATGGTTGAGGAAGCCCGAATTCAACTGCGAAGTGCGACACTCTCCAATATCAAGAAGCTAAAGCCATCTCCTCAAATATAATGGCTGCCTGCTTGAAGCCTAAACACTTTCTCGGACGGTAATTTATCCGCGATAAAGCGAACTCTATATCGATGTCCGTCACTGTCGTTAGATCGGTTCCTTTCTTCACATATTGCCTTAAAAGACCGTTCGCATTCTCATTAGCACCACGCTCCCAAGAACTGTACGGATGAGCAAAGTACACATCAGCCTTTAATTCTTTTGCGATGGTTTCATGACCTGCAAACTCTCGCCCGTTATCTGCCGTAATGGTATGGACATGTTTCTTATAGGGCTTCAGTAGCTCTATTGTCGCTTTGGTGACATCATCCGCTGACTTAGATGGCACTTTCTTTACCACGTAAAATCGAGTCTTACGCTCTAAAATAGTCACCATTGCACCTGTACCATGCTTACCTAGCACAGTGTCGATTTCCCAGTCACCAAACCGCTCCTTACTGTCAACGATGCTTGGTCTATCATCAATCGAAACGGCATTTTTTATCGCTGGAGCTTTCTCTTGTTTACCTCGGCGATACCGCTTATGACCTTGTCTCAAGTGACGATATAACTTACCGCCCAAGCGTTTATCTTGAGCAACAAAGCGATAGATCCACTCATGACTGACAGATGCACCAATTTTCGTTAATACATTAGAAATCTGCTCTGGACTCCAATCTGTTTCTAAAAGAAGGCGGATAAAATCGACACGTTCCTTTGGTATTCGGTATTTACGTGCTGTTTTGCGCTTTTTGGTAGACGACATCTGGGCTTCGTTAGGGCAATAATGCTCTCCCTTCCGACCGCGTTTAAGCTCACGGTATACCGTCGAGCGGTGGCACTGAACTGTTTTAGCTATTTCAGGAACCGAAATTCCCCGTTCCAAAAGAGCAGAAATCTGGTATCTTCTGCCTTCGGTCAACTGTTGATAATTCATGGTAGTACTGCTTGTTTCTTTGGCGAGAAGAGCGTACCACTTTCAGCAGTTGGCTTCCTCTTCTACATATTTCCATGAATGTCGCACTTATTATCTGAAATCGGGTATACAGATAGTTAACTGTGCGCGTTTTTACTGGTCTAACGTGATAAACGCGCATGCGCACGAATAAAATGTTAGGCGCATGAGACATCAAATCAACTATCATACTTCGTTAATAAATTGACAAGTAAATCTAATTTTTTGTGAGAAACCAATGAAAAAGAAGCCCGAAATTATTTTGTCTTCACTAGACGCTGATAGATTGTATGCTCTTCTTGAGTCATTACCGAAAAACAGTGTGCCAGGCATTGAAGAGTTAGAGCAGGAGCTAAATCGAGCGGAGATCGTAGAGCCAACGAAAATGCCTCAGGATATCGTTACTATGAACTCAATAGTTCGATTTTTCGTTGAATCAACGAAGCAAGAATTTGAATTGACATTGGTATATCCAAAAGATATGGATTCAAATGGAAAAAATATTTCTATTCTTGCCCCGGTTGGGAGTGCAATGCTCGGCCTTGCTATTGGTGATGAAATCGAGTGGCCCAAGCCTGGCGGGGGTACTCTGAAAGTTAGAATTACAGAAATTCTCTATCAACCAGAGAGATCTGGCGATTATCAACGATAATGTGAAAGCGCCTAACAAGGCGCTGCACTCGGACAAATTTACGCTACGCTTCATTTTTCCGGTGAGCGTGGCATTATATGCTTCCGTCAGTAGAAGGAATAGAGCTTATGTCACTTTATGAGAAACGAAATAGCAATGCGCAGCAAGAAGATGCAATGTTAGTTGCTTCGGATTCTTGGTTTACAGTTAAATTTGCCCAAGAAGCAGCAAAGTCTTGGAAGCGTATTATCTTACTCTTCGTTGTTGCCATCCTATGTTTGTTTGCACCAGCATTGGGCCTTATTGTATCTGCTATCAATGCTTTCTTTTCATAAATACATAGGGAATCACCTGAAAGGTCGGCGGGTAAGTGCTATTTAAAGAAGTTGTGTTTTCATATTTGAATACGCATATAACAATAAATTTAAGCAGATTCGTAACGCTCGGCATTTTTGCTTTGAATCAGCTTCAGTGTTTACGGCACAATGGTTTAGGTTAGTGGTAGCGTTACTCACTACTTAATTTGGCGTTATGCCTCACAACATCATGCGTCGCACCCTACTCGTCCTGACCATTGCAGCCTGCGCTGGATGTATGAACTACTCGGACAAGATCTCGGAGCAATTCGAGGCCTCCGGCAACAAGCGAATCGACCTGAAGGCCGCCGTTCCAACTGACTGGGACAGAGTTTGCGTCGTTGGCCCGTACCAAGATGACGCATTTGTTGAAAAGACACTCGGCTTTGCTTGGCCAGCCGAACGTAAAACCAGCATCGAGGACAACGATGGCATCTCGCTTCTATTGTTCGCAAAGGGCCAATCGGTGGTGGCGCACGTTGAGTACCCGCGCAACCATGGCGACTTCACTGAGCTAGAGGGCCAGTGCTTCAATCCGCAAAAGGCAAGGTTCAGAAACTTCCCAAGTGGCCCGGACAACTGGCCGCGCCTTGTTCCGGAGTGAGGCATAACAATTCGTTCAAGCCGAGCCCGCTTCGCGGTCTCGGCGCTGGCGCTATGATTGAACCATCGCCGGTCCCGCTCAGCGGGCCGGCTTAACTCCGGCGTTATGAGCAGCATTAAAATTTAGGACTGAGTTGTATATGAGAGAAAGAGAAAAAATGCTCTCTGGCGAGTATTACGATCCGAGTGACGCTGAGCTCGTCAAGTTGCGTCTTGAGGCTCGTTTACTCACAGAGAAGCTAAATCAAACAAGTGTAAGTTGCCCAGAGAAAAGAGTAGGGATAATCAAATCCTTGTTGGGCTCTACAGGAAATAGCATTCACATTGAATCTACCTTCAACTGCGATTACGGGCTGAATATACACGTTGGTGAGAATTTCTATGCCAATTTTGGCTGTGTCATTTTGGACGTAGCGGAAGTTCGCATTGGCGATAACTGTTTTATAGCACCACAGGTTGGAATTTATACGGCAACTCATCCAATCGATCCGATTCAGAGAAACAGTGGGTTAGAGTTTGGAAAGCCAATCAGAATAGGTAACAACTGTTGGATTGGAGGTCATGCAACGATCAACCCAGGAGTGACGTTAGGTGACAACGTTGTTGTTGCCTCGGGAGCCGTTGTAACAAAGAGTTTTGGTAGTAATGTTGTCATTGGTGGCAATCCAGCACGAGTGTTAAAAGAAATCTAGCAACCTTTAGCTCGCTGCTCATAACAAACGCCTCAAGAGGGACTGTCAACGCGCGCCGTTTCCAGTCCCATTGAGCTACAGTGGTTATGGTTGTTGTGTTTGAGTTTAGTGTTATGCGTTGCCAGCCCCTTAGGCGGGCGTTAACTTAGCCATACAAATATTAATCTTAAACTCACTTTGTAGAGTTAAAATCCTAACTCAGAATTGTCCATAGGTGTGCTAGCGCCGATCACGGCAAACACACCTTTGCCCCATTTCTGGCTAGAACAAGAGTTCTATGGTTTAGCGGACTAATTTTTTTGCTTAGATTTTCTAATTATAAGGAGCGAGCAGTACATGTCCTGTTTCACTCGATATATAGTTATTTTGATAGACTTTTTAGTCTCTTCTGTACACATTACCTTTTTCTTTTAAACCTCACCCTTTGAGATTCTTTCTCGAAATTCTATAACCAACCCTAAATGTATGCTTTCCATCATCTTTTTCCGAATCCCAGTAAGGTATAGTCATTTGATAAGCATGTAATTTAGTATGGGAAATCTCGTGTACATCGTAAGCGCACCACAAACCCCACATTCTAATCAGGCTTTGCCCACTCTATGATCACATCTCCAATCCAAAGGAGATGTGACATGAATAAACGACGCACCGATCAAGAATGGCTTTCTCTGATTGAGCAATGCCAAGCCAGTTCGCTTACACAACAAGATTTTTGCCAAAAACACGACATTAGCGTATCGACGTTTTACGCTAAGCGGCAGCAGTTGAGTGTTAACCCATCTCCAACTCAGAGCGGCTTCGTTAAGGCCGAAATTATTGAAAAAACCACCTGTCGCAAGGTGACCCAGACGTCGGTAGCCAACATGACTTTGATAGTAAATAACATCGAATTGAGTATTCCTCAAGGCACGCCACCACACTATCTTGCTGAGTTGATTGGAGCCTTGTCATGAAGCGCATGATGACCGCGCCAGTGGTGTATTTATACCGCGAGTTTGTCGATTTCAGAAAATCTATCAATGGTCTGGCGCTGTTGATTGAATCCGACACCGACCTTGAGCTAGGCTCAGGGGCATTGTTCCTCTTCACCAATAAACAACGCGATAAAATAAAAGTGTTGTATTGGGACCAAACGGGTTATGCGCTCTGGTATAAACGCCTCGAAAAAGCCAAGTTTAAGTGGCCCACGCAAGAGAAAAATACGGTGTTGACCTTAACGCAATTTGACCTCGACAGACTGCTTTCTGGCTTCACAATAATCGGCCATAAATCGGTAAAAATCGACAGTTTTACAATGGGTTAATGGCAATAAAAGTCAGATAAACCAAGCCTTTTTTATCGGTATTCAGTACAATGAATACCATGAAAAAGACGACCCCCGACATCAATCCAGACAGCCAAAACATCGCGGAACTTCAAGCGATGGTGAAGGCGTTGATGTCTGAGCAAGAAGCTTGGCAGCAAAAAGAATCACAATGGCAACAAGAACGCCAATCCTTGATTGAGCAGTTCAAACTGGCACTTGACCGTCAGTTCGCCAAGCGCTCTGAAGCGTTAAAACCGTATAACGAAGCTCAGGGCGACTTCTTTAATGAAGTGGAATGCGAAGCGGAGAACGTCGACGAAGACGTGGTGACCACGACGACCACAACAAAGCGCCGTGGTAAACGCAAGCCATTACCGAAAGACTTACCTCGCGAAACCGTGGTTCTTGACCTGGACGAGCACGATAAACAGTGTCCTTGCTGCCAACATTCTCTGCATCAAATCGGGGAAGACCGTAGCGAGAAACTGGAGTTCACGCCTGCGATACTCAACGTTATCGACTACGTTCGTCCTAAATACGCGTGCCGTCATTGTGAGCAACACAGTGAGACTAACCCAGTTCACCAACAGCCAGTACCCGAAAGCATCATCCCCAAAAGCTTCGCCACAGAAAGCTTGCTGGCCCATATCATCTTAGGTAAATACCAGTACGCCTTGCCGCTGTATCGACAAGAAACCTTGTTCACGCAATCGGGCATCGACTTATCAAGAACCACTATGGCTCGCTGGGTTATCCAAGTGAGCGAGAAGTTCCAACCCTTGTACCAAGCCTTAAAAACGCACTTACTTGAGCAAGTGGTGGTGCATGCTGATGAAACCCCATTGAATGTGCTGCAAGAAGAGAAGCGCAGTTACATGTGGCTTTACTGCTCAGGAGCTGACTCTCCGCAAGCTTGTTTACCGGAGATGAAAAACATCGTCTTGTACGACTATCAAAACAGTCGCGCGAGAGCGTGCCCAATGGACTTCTTGGGCGATTACTCGGGTTACCTGCAAACCGATGGTTATGTGGCGTACGATGGTCTCACTCAAGTGACAAACGTCGGTTGCTTCGCTCATGCTCGCCGTAAGTTCATGGAGGCAAAAAAGCTCCAGGGAAAAGGCAAGACTGGAAAAGTGGATATCGCGCTGGCGAAAATCCAAAAACTTTATGCGCTTGAAGCTCACTTAAAACCGTCGTCAGCCGAAGAGCGTTGGTCAGAGAGACAATCACACGCCAAACCGATATTGGACGACCTGTATCAATGGCTCACGACACAGAAAGTGTTCGAATCCAGCCCACTGGGTAAAGCGATTAAATACACCTTGGGTCAATGGCCAAAGTTGGTGCGTTATGTGGATGATGGGCACGTATCCATCGACAACAATCGAGCAGAGCGTGCGATAAAATCGATGGTCATTGGCCGAAAAAATTGGCTCTTCGCCAACACATCAAGAGGCGCCGATGCTAGCGCATTACTCTATAGCATCATCGAGACGGCTAAAGCCAATGGACTCATTCTCTACGATTACATGGTCAAGTGCATGAAAGAGCTGGCGAAAGCAGAGCCCGACATTGACTCACTTCTTCCGTGGAACTTCTCACACTAAAACGCCCCGTGTGTTCATGGGGCGCTTACTGTACATCGAAAAACTAACTATAAAGAACTTTAAGAAAATCGAATCAGGTGAATACGAGTTTAATGAGAAAGTGAATATACTCGTTGGAGACAACGATTCAGGTAAAACTACAATTCTGGAAGCTTTAGAGCTTGTTTCAAACTCTAACTACAGAGGTAAGTCTATAAGTTCCTCACTATCTCCACATTTATTCAATAATAAGGCGGTTAGAACATACCTTAATGGGGACCTATCCAAAGGCTCGCTGCCTGAAATTCTTATCGAAGCATACTTATCTGACTGCCCTGAATACAGAGGTAAGAACAATTCACAAAATAAAGAGTATGAAGGCGTATTTATCAAGATCTGCTTCGATGAAGATTTAACCAGTACATATGAAGAGTTTTGCAAAAGCGCTAAAGTAGACAGCATCCCAATAGAGTTCTATAAAGTCGAATGGTTTAGTTTTGCTTGGGAGCCAATTAAGTTTCTGAGCAGAAAAGTAAAGGGTCTATTTATCGACCCCACTAGACTTCATCCCACTTATGGTAAGACCCAATATTTATCCAACATCATTAACTCGTCCTTAACCAAAGAGCAGCAAGCTTTACTTCACCTAAACTATCGCCAATTGAAAAACTCCTTTGAAGAGCAGCAGCAAATTCAAGATCTCAACAATGACCTTGACTCTGACAATCAGGTCACAGAGCAAAACCTCTCGATAATAGCTGACACTAACTCGGGAACTGTCGAAGCTGGGCTCCAACTAGCGGTAGATGAAGTATCGTTTAACCATATAGGTAAAGGGGAGCAAAATAAAATACAGGTTAAGCCCGAATTCAACTGCGAAGTGCGACACTCTCCAATATCAAGAAGCTAAAGCCATCTCCTCAAATATAATGGCTGCCTGCTTGAAGCCTAAACACTTTCTCGGACGGTAATTTATCCGCGATAAAGCGAACTCTATATCGATGTCCGTCACTGTCGTTAGATCGGTTCCTTTCTTCACATATTGCCTTAAAAGACCGTTCGCATTCTCATTAGCACCACGCTCCCAAGAACTGTACGGATGAGCAAAGTACACATCAGCCTTTAATTCTTTTGCGATGGTTTCATGACCTGCAAACTCTCGCCCGTTATCTGCCGTAATGGTATGGACATGTTTCTTATAGGGCTTCAGTAGCTCTATTGTCGCTTTGGTGACATCATCCGCTGACTTAGATGGCACTTTCTTTACCACGTAAAATCGAGTCTTACGCTCTAAAATAGTCACCATTGCACCTGTACCATGCTTACCTAGCACAGTGTCGATTTCCCAGTCACCAAACCGCTCCTTACTGTCAACGATGCTTGGTCTATCATCAATCGAAACGGCATTTTTTATCGCTGGAGCTTTCTCTTGTTTACCTCGGCGATACCGCTTATGACCTTGTCTCAAGTGACGATATAACTTACCGCCCAAGCGTTTATCTTGAGCAACAAAGCGATAGATCCACTCATGACTGACAGATGCACCAATTTTCGTTAATACATTAGAAATCTGCTTTGGACTCCAATCTGTTTCTAAAAGAAGGCGGATAAAATCGACACGTTCCTTTGGTATTCGGTATTTACGTGCTGTTTTGCGCTTTTTGGTAGACGACATCTGGGCTTCGTTAGGGCAATAATGCTCTCCCTTCCGACCGCGTTTAAGCTCACGGTATACCGTCGAGCGGTGGCACTGAACTGTTTTAGCTATTTCAGGAACCGAAATTCCCCGTTCCAAAAGAGCAGAAATCTGGTATCTTCTGCCTTCGGTCAACTGTTGATAATTCATGGTAGTACTGCTTGTTTCTTTGGCGAGAAGAGCGTACCACTTTCAGCAGTTGGCTTCCTCTTCTACATATTTCCATGAATGTCGCACTTATTATCTGAAATCGGGAGCTAGCTCTCTTAAACAAAGGTGGCAATGTCAACTTTGTTACTGTAGAGGAACCAGAGAATCACTTGTCTCATACAAACCTAAGCCGGCTGGTTAAATTCATTTCAGAAAATACCAATAACCAAATATTTATTACCACCCATAGCTCTTATGTTCTTAACAAGCTTAGTCTTAACCATTTATGCTTAATTTCTGATGACTATCTCAGGCTAAAAGAAATTGATTCTGGCACAGCCAAAACCCTCCAAAGATTACCGGGATATGACACATTGAGAATTGTTCTCTCCAAAAAAGTCATTCTAGTTGAAGGACCTTCTGATGAGTTGATTCTGAAGAAGAAATACTTACAAGATAACAAAAGGTTACCCGAAGAAGATGGCATTGATATCATCGTTGTGAGAGGTATAGGTTTCAAGCACTATCTTCAAATAGCCAAACTCATCGGAACCAAGGTAAACGTGGTAAAAGATAATGATGGTTCACACCAAAGCAACATTGTTGATTATGCAAATAATTTCAATTTCAAAAACATTAAGTTCTTCTCTGAGCCAAACGACAAACTAAAGTCACTAGAGCCTTCATTGATCGCTGCTAATGGAAAAGATGAAAAGACTTTAGATAAATTCGCAGAAATAGCCTTATCAAAAATCGCCTACAACGAATACAAAGAGATTAAAAGCTTGGACGAGAAGATTGAATACTTCAAGGCTGTCTACGTAGGTGAAAAAGGAGACAAGAACTACGGTTCTAAAAAAGTAGATTCTGCTGTACGCATATTCGATAGCGCAGACGTCATTCAGTATCCAAACTACCTGTTGGAGGCATTGAAGTTTGACTAAGAAACTCTTTATTGCCTGCGCTGGGGCAGGCAAGACAACTCGAATAGTCAAGGAATCAATAGAACTGACTGATGAAGGCAAGAAGGTTTTGGTTATTACTTACACACGTAGTAACCAAAATGAGCTTTACAAGAAATTTGATGAACTTGGCGGGCAGAGAAGGGACTTGTTCATAGTCAAGGGCTGGTATTCCTTCATATTAGAAGATGTAGTAAGGCCATATCAGAGGTGTATTTTCACCACTCGCATTGATGGCATCAACCTCAATAGCAGTAACCCCCACAAGAGAGGGCGAATGAATATTCCTGGCAGGAAAGAAAAGATAGGAGCTAAATACAATGAAAAGCATTTTCTGACCAGCCAAAATCGTGCCCATACAGAGTTTCTCTCAAAGCTAGGATGCAGAATTGTAAAAGAGGACAACATTGCCATTTCTGAGAGAATTAGCTCGATATATAGCCGTGTTTATCTCGATGAAACCCAAGACTTTGCTGGCTGGGATTTTGACTTAATCAAGTTAATTACAAAATCTAAAGCGCTTGAGATTCATGCTGTTGGGGACTTTAGACAAACTATATACCACACTTCCTCAAAGCCCAAAGCGCCGTCCGATAGCCAACAAAAACTTGATGCTTACAGGAGAATGGGGTTTATTTCTAGCTCTCTCAACGAGTGTTGGCGATCAATACAGCGTAACCGTTCACCAGCCCCCCATTGACATATCAAATGTGATCAACAGCACTGGATCCACATTTTACTGTTGAGTGATCATTTCTAAGCGTCATCCTGTTTGCATGAAAATGAAAAAATCCAAATTCACAGAAGCGCCACCTGTGGCTTCTGATATCAAAGAAGCTAACGCACTCATTCAAGAGCTGTGGGAACAACTGCGTTTTTATGAAGATAAACTCAAGACCAATTGCTCCAACTCTTCAAAACCTCCTTCAACCGATGGGCCAAAAGAGCGAGCTGAAAGAAAAAAGCTCAAAGCTCTGGTGGTCGCCATTCGCGCGGAGCTAAACCGGGTCACTCAGGGCATCAACGACAACTCTCAGAACTAAAAGACAGTGATGTCGTGGTTGATTGCTTTCCTGACTCAACTTGTCCATGTTGCGGTAACACTGACGTCACGGTTCATGACACGCCTTTTTATCGTCACCAGGTCCATGAAATTCCTAAACCAACGATAGATATTACTGAGTACCGACTGTATTCAGGACAATGCCAGCACTGCAATGAACTGCTCAGAGCAAAGAAACCTGACCATGTTTCTCAAGGGATCATGGGGCCGAATCTTCTCAGCTATATTGCGGTATTAGCCGGTCAGTACCATTTAAGTATCCGTAAAACCCGCTCACTTCTGAAAGAGCAATTTGGAACCACATTCTCTATTGGAGCCATTAGCGAAGCGCAAACGAAAGTCGCTTCGATGTTAACGCCACTCCACCAAGCCATTCGAGATAGTATCCAAACCGCACCACTGGTACATGTTGATGAAACCTCTCATCCTCGTAATGACGAAGAAGGGCTTCGATGGTGCTGGCTTGTGGCCAGTGAAAACCTTGTTTATGAGAAAATCTTATTCTCTCGTTCCATGCATTCTGCGAAAACGGTGCTTGGTGAACATTACTCAGGCTTCGTTGTGAGTGACCAATGCCCAAGCTACAACTGGATAAACCCAGAAAAACATCAACTCTGCTGGTCGCATGTCACACGTAACCTTCAACAAATAGCGGACTATAGTGGCGGAGGATATACCGCTTACGTCGGCCGTCGTTTAACTCTGATTGCCAATATGATTTTCCGTATTCGTCATCGTCTTGAAAGAAAGGAAATCACGCACGGTCAATATCTTCGGCGAATGCAACGACTGCAAAAATCCCTCGATGACTGGCTTGAAAAAGGCAGTACACTGATAGTCCAAAGATATAAAGGACGATGCGAAAAATTGCAGCAGCATAGGCAAAGCTTATGGTTGTTCCTGAACGATACCTCAATACCGCTGACAAATAATGAAGCGGAGAGGCGCATACGTGGTTGCGTCATTCAGAGAAAAATCAGCTATGGAACGACATCCGATGCGGGTGATAAATTTAGAGGTCGCATCCACTCGCTTGTTGAGACGTGTAAAAAACGCGGACTATCAACGTATGCAGTACTCTCTGAGATAGTACAAGCGGTCACCGCACGCCAACCCTATCCCAACGTGTTCAACCTATAGCGAGCAAATCAAGTACCTACTGGTGAACGGTTACAATACAGCCAATATGTGAATTTGCAGATACAGTTCATAAGGGAGAGGGGTATTCCAAAACAGTATCTAAAGTAGAAAACCCTGACATAGGCATACATACTGGTATACATTTCGTTTCCAGAAAAGATGTCTCAAAGTATGTTAAACAACATACTCCTTTAATACTTAGGCATTCTGCTAACTCAGGTAAAGAGTTAGATATATATGAAAATTTGATGACCTTTGGTGACTCCAAAGGCCAAACTGTTGACCATGTGCTAATCCATCCGACAGACCGCTTTATTAAGTTTCTGAAAGGACAAGATGGCGCTTTTGCCGATAAGCAAACTAGTCAAAATAAACTGTATGTCGCTATTACTAGAGCCCGGTACAGCGTCGCTTTCATAGTCAACGACAAGCATTTTGAAGATGTTCTCTGGCAACCAGCTAACTAAGATATCTATATACACTAGATAAGCTGATAGCTAAGTTATCTTGCGATAAAAGCTTTCGGTATACCTTTGGAGTTCATCTCCTTTATATGGGAAGCCTGTTACGAGCAGTAGGCTTCCTGTACTGCAATTCCGTCAGCTTGCCTATCCAATACCTAAAATTATCCGTTGATAGCTAAATTAGAGGAACTTATAACTCATTTTTGTCCAGAAACGTGTTTGAATGGGACCGCTCAATCTGTGGATGCCCAAGACAACCAGTATGATACTTTATTAAACTAAACTACATATCAAAAAGTTTAAATTAGAGCATAATTAATTCTCTTTTAATTGACAAAATTAGAGTGAAAGCTAAACTTATAGTTAGAGAAAAGGGATTTTATATGACTAGTCAATATCATTTAATTGCAACCAGCAGCGACCTGAACATCGGGGATGTAAATACTTTTCCAAACGAAGATGGGGAGCTTTCATACTCCGTCGATAAAACAACCTGTTATAAAGGGATAAGCTTGTTGTTTGACCCTGTCGGAAATCCAATTTTTGAAGTTAATTCTTTTATATTAAGTCGGAGAATCGTTGAAGGGTTAAAGGATACTCAACCTAGTTCGTTTGCCATGCTGTCTTACTTTCGTTTTCTAGATGCAAACAATATTAAGTGGAATGAAACGAATCATCATCTGAAACGTTATCCAATTTTCCTTTTCAGAAATAATCTTGAGGACCAGATTGCAAAAGGAAATTATTCACGAGAAACAGCTAAAGCATTCCTGTCGGTTGTAAGACGCTTTTATATGTTTTGCTACCGTCACGGATACATTTCTGAATTGCCATTCGATATACAAGGTGTGACCAAATATGGACAAAACATTACGGACTGCTCGATCCGTGGAGGATATAGCGGAACAAAATTAAGACCATTGGATGATCTCGACATTAGCCATGTCAGGGACAACTGGGAATCCAATGGGCTATCTTATGAATTTCGTTTAGCAGTTTCTCTCTCCATTACGACAGGGTTAAGAGCAGTAGAAATATCAGACATCAAAAGAGAGCACTTTTGTATTCCCAATGGCTTTGACGGAAAAACAATGACAGGAATACGTATCGGGCCAGGTAATGACTGTAAGACCAAATACGATTTAAATCGTGAAATATCTATGCCCGTATGGCTGATGAAAGCTTTCAACAGTTATCATGAAACAAGTAGGTACAAAAACCGGGCAACACTATTTTATCAAGCAACAGGTAACACGAATATTCCCGCATTATTGACTAAATCAGGAAATCCATTTAACACACAGATGCTTAATGTCTTATGGGGTAAGCTACGTAAAGCCATTCGTCAATATGACAACAAACATTTCTCTCATCGTTTGCATGATTTACGGGCAACTTTTGGTGCCAATAAACTAGAAACATTACTAAATCTTGGTTCACTGACAACAACTCAAGCACTAGCCCAACTAAAAAGTGAGATGGGGCATAAAGATCTCGCTACAACCATGAGATACCTAACGTATTGGGAAGGGAACCCCGAAAAAAATATGGTTCCTGAAGTCATGACCAACATTCTAGGTGATATTGGGGATGAATTATGAGTTCTCAGGTAATCAATGAAAAAACAAAGAATATTGGTGATTCTGGTCGTAAGTACCGTTCTATACCCCCGAATTCAACTGCGAAGTGCGACACTCTCCAATATCAAGAAGCTAAAGCCATCTCCTCAAATATAATGGCTGCCTGCTTGAAGCCTAAACACTTTCTCGGACGGTAATTTATCCGCGATAAAGCGAACTCTATATCGATGTCCGTCACTGTCGTTAGATCGGTTCCTTTCTTCACATATTGCCTTAAAAGACCGTTCGCATTCTCATTAGCACCACGCTCCCAAGAACTGTACGGATGAGCAAAGTACACATCAGCCTTTAATTCTTTTGCGATGGTTTCATGACCTGCAAACTCTCGCCCGTTATCTGCCGTAATGGTATGGACATGTTTCTTATAGGGCTTCAGTAGCTCTATTGTCGCTTTGGTGACATCATCCGCTGACTTAGATGGCACTTTCTTTACCACGTAAAATCGAGTCTTACGCTCTAAAATAGTCACCATTGCACCTGTACCATGCTTACCTAGCACAGTGTCGATTTCCCAGTCACCAAACCGCTCCTTACTGTCAACGATGCTTGGTCTATCATCAATCGAAACGGCATTTTTTATCGCTGGAGCTTTCTCTTGTTTACCTCGGCGATACCGCTTATGACCTTGTCTCAAGTGACGATATAACTTACCGCCCAAGCGTTTATCTTGAGCAACAAAGCGATAGATCCACTCATGACTGACAGATGCACCAATTTTCGTTAATACATTAGAAATCTGCTCTGGACTCCAATCTGTTTCTAAAAGAAGGCGGATAAAATCGACACGTTCCTTTGGTATTCGGTATTTACGTGCTGTTTTGCGCTTTTTGGTAGACGACATCTGGGCTTCGTTAGGGCAATAATGCTCTCCCTTCCGACCGCGTTTAAGCTCACGGTATACCGTCGAGCGGTGGCACTGAACTGTTTTAGCTATTTCAGGAACCGAAATTCCCCGTTCCAAAAGAGCAGAAATCTGGTATCTTCTGCCTTCGGTCAACTGTTGATAATTCATGGTAGTACTGCTTGTTTCTTTGGCGAGAAGAGCGTACCACTTTCAGCAGTTGGCTTCCTCTTCTACATATTTCCATGAATGTCGCACTTATTATCTGAAATCGGGCCAACAGAAGACATGGTCATAGAAAATAATGTGCAAACTATTATGAAATATCAACAATGCTGGAAATCAGGAACTGGTCATAACTATCACGTTGATTTTAGGGAACTCGAGCAATACTGCACTTCAGAACATACAAAATGGTTACTTACCCGGTTTGATTCTTCTGGCTGGAATTCCTCAACTAAAGCATCCATGTATCCTATTATCAGAAGAGTTTTGGTTTGGAAATACGCCGCTAATGATTCAAAGGGAAAAGTCTCATTTTCTACTGAAATTTGTAGCGAATTCATACTAGCTAATTATCTTTCTATGATTTCCTGTGGTACAGGGCTTAGTGGCAAAACAATTACCGGCAAGACATTGGGGCGTTTGGGGGCAATTTTATCCTCATGTTTAACTAAGTTCGGATTGAAACCAATCCCAAGGGAAAAACGCAACCTAGATACCTATAGTGGTCGCTTGGACAGCAATAATTATTCTATAAAAGAGCTTAAAACCATAGGTAGAGCTTTACTTCGAGACCGTAAAGCTCTGCTTAAAAAATTTGTCGAAAATTTACCTGAACGTAAGAAAGAAATCATCTTCGATAAGCTTATCTATAATGCTGTATTTTTGACTATTTATTATCTCGGTTCAGGTCAAACAGAAACCATCAATATGTATATTGATGATAAATTTAAAATGAAGAAAATGGGAGGTAATCGTTTATCCATTATGGGGGTAAAAAGCCGCAACAACTATAAGAATAATGAGTATAATTTTACTCCCCGTCAGAGCTGTAAGACCTTCTTTGAATCCCATCTAACATTTTTAAAAGAACACCCAACCGAATTAGTCTCGAAAACACTTTTTCTTTTCAAAAGGTTACACGGTGCATCTCCTTCTCAAGTTAGCTTGCGTGTTTATGTACGTTACCTTCGCCGAACTTACGATGATATCGATGCACTATATCAGGATAATCCAACCTTCCGTTTAAATTGCTCACTTTTGAAATCTACAATTAAACAAAAAATGGAGGCTGAAAAAGGTCGTCTTCATGCTTCACTAGCTACGAGAAATTCACCTAATACTTTTGATACAGCGAAATATAGTAAGACAACAGAAACGGATGCTAAAAGGCAACTGGCAATTGGTGTAACTACCCTTCAGTACTTAGGTGAAAATCCATCGGGAGGAACAAAGGTAGCCATTGTACGAACTAAAGAACTAATCGGTAATGTCTTAACGCCAGAAGAATTTAATCTTCTTAAAAGTAAAACAGAAGGTAATGTAGAACGGATTACAAACGGTGGATTTTGTAAAGGGAATGAATCCCCACAACGAAATGAATTTCAAAAAAATATGAATAAAAATGAGCTTCTCAGTGATGATGATAAATCACATATGGGATGTGGATTCGTTGTGAAGTGTTTCTCCTGCAAAAACTTTGGTGTGGTTGATGATAGTAATGATATCTGGCGTTTACTATCCTTTGAGCAACGACTAAATGAGGCAATGACACTACATAAAGATCTTTCTCACTTCATTCAAAACTATGGCGAGATTAAGCTAAATATTGTTGAGTTAAAAAAACGCTTTAAAAAGTCCAACCTTAAAGCAGCTGAAATGAAATTAAAACGAGAAATCCACCCTATTTGGGATGAAAACTCTATTGAAGATATTCTAAGAGGATAATATGTATAGCGTTGCTTTAAATCACACTGATTTTGATGTGTATTCTTTATCCGATGGTGACTATTCAATGCCTACGGATGATACAGTGGTCAGTCTCGATAAAAGTTTTTCTCCGGTTTCTTATTTCAAAGATGAAAAATGGGATTTCAATGATTTTTTCAATACTAATGGTGCACCAAAATCACAATATATATTCAGATTTCCTAAAGGAAAACACAATGCAAAGCTGCTTCTTGAACTCAAACAACGAGCGTATTTTTTAGTTTGGGGAGGAAAAGGCAGACTGCTTGATGTAGGAAATTCATTTCGAAAAATTGAATCATGTTTCAATATCATAAGATATACAGAAAAAATCTTACGATGTTTTAAAAATACGCAAATAAATCACCTTTCAATGTTAAGTAATGAACTGGTGTTTCATCAGCTATTACAAAATTTATCTAGTCTTGCCGAGAATACAAGTAGAGTCACTTTAAATAATTTAAGTGTTTTAAGTCATCTTAATAGTTATTTCCCCAAAGAACGTCATTTCGAACTATGTCTTCCTGAAGGAAAAACCATTAATCAGGTAGAAAAAAAATATTCTTTAACCGGGAAAGGACATTATCCGACAGTTATTCCTGTTATCTACGAGCAATTAATGGGGCAGCTCATAAATGATGTAGAAACTGCTTTCCTTGATCTTAATATATTGAAAGATGTAAAAGAATTTGCTCAAAGAAAGAACATCTCTGAACAAGAGGCCGTAGAGGCTTTTAGAGTATATGAGAGCGCTTGTTTTGTTACTTGTAGTGCTTTCACTGGTATGCGGATTAGTGAATTACAATGTATTACTCACGATTCATACAAAGAGATCGAGGTTGAAGGTATTACCCTGCCAACTCTTCGCTCATGGACTAGGAAACTAGAAAAAATATCGCGAGAAGATGTATGGGCCTGTTCGCCAATATGCCAAAAGGCTTTGTCTGTACTAAGAGAGCTAAATAGCGACCATCGTTCTGAAAAAAATAACATTCATATCAGTCCACGGTTTTCTTTCGATCGCCAGGCCAAAACAGGTAACAATATAAAGTGCTCAAAAAAAGAAGTTTTACTCAATACAAAGGGTTTGAGTGATTTATTTAAATTCTATTCAAACCATATAAACATTCAGTATATACCTTCAACAATGAATGAAGCTTATTCGCTACTAAATCCTGTTATATCTGAACGATTTGAACCGCGTAAGCAGAGAGAAGATGAAACGATTTATTGGCACTTTTCATCTCACTCACTTCGACGTTCGTTTGCTCATTTCGTTGTAGGTAATGGTCTGGTTTCGCTTGCCTCATTGAAACAGCAATTTAAACATATCCACTTGTCTATGACCGCCATTTATGCCAGCCACAGTGACGTATTAACACTACTTGGTATAGAAAACCAAGCCAGTATTAAAAGAGATATTGAGCAAGCGGAGGAAGTTGCTCATATCAAATACTTAAAAGATATGGTTGAGCATCCAGAGGAACAGTCAGGTGGTTTTATGAAAGCGTTTGAAGGTGATCCAAGGGTAATGACTGAGAAAGAATTTGAATCTCTTGCCAAGAAAACAAAAGGAGCAAATAAAACCACTGGTTATGGCCGTTGTTTTGCTGGAGTAAAATGCAAATTAGCGCATATTTTTGAACCATCGAACTGTGTTGCTGAAGATTGTGAAAATCTAAATATCAATAAGGAAGAAGCATTCCGGTGGCAAAAAAGGCACCGTTCACTTTGTTCCAACATTGAAAAAATGAAACAGCTTGGACTATTTAACCGAAATACATTGGCTCGTGAGTTAACAGATATACGTGCTGCTGAGAAAGTTATGTTTGAGCATGGTATTGATTTTAACCGATTCGAGTTAGGGAGTCTTTAATGTCACGAGTAAAAGAAAAACTGTTAAAAGCTCTGGATGAGTTAAGAGGTGAAGGTAGAAAAATCAGTCCCTTCGCTGTAGAAAAACGCGCAGGTGTCGCCAATGGTTCATCAAAATACCATCCTGATGTGTTGGAAGTTATCTTAGCTGAAAAGGCAAAGGCAACGCTCTCTAGCGAATCAAAAGCCCCAAAAAATGCACTTAAGTCAAAACAAGAGAAAGCTCAACTAACGAAAGCAAAAGAGCAAATCGAAAAGTTAAAATCGGACAATGCTGCTCAAAAGATAGAACTTGAGGCTTCGACTAATGCTATAGCTCAGCTCACATGGGAGCTACACCGTTATAAAACCAAAACAAATCAAGACCATGTTATACCACTCAAATCGTAATGGTTACATTCGATATACAGATAATTTCATAATACCTGAGAACAAAAATGAACAAATCTAAAACAGAAATGCCCCTTTCCGTGCTGGCGAAAATTTTCACCGATAAATCCAGCTAGAATTTGCCCTACATTTTCTAATATCAGGTCAAAATCGGGGCACGCACGTTTCTGGAAAAAGTCCATCAGAGCATCGCATGAAGAATGCTTTGTAATATTAGTGAGTAAAAAATCAGAAAATTCTGTGCTCACTTTGTAATAAACATACCCAGTGTCCGCATACTGAGGTAACCGACAAACAAATTTGCACCGATAAAAACAGGTATCGCAATAATTTCAGCAGAACCTACCCCCGCTAACGCTAGTTTAAGGCCGCTAACAGTTGCAGCTGCGATACCGAATGTATAGGCCCAGTAGGACGGAGCAAAGGGCTGTGCACCGAGCCACTTTCCTAGCCGGATACCGAGCATTAACTGATAAAGCCCATATCCCCATAACATCAGAATCCAGTAGTCATTGCTGTCGGGATTTATGGTGAGCCAAGCCATGGCGCACACAACTGGAGGGGCAAATTGGATACCGAGTAACGGACGTTGTGGTGAAGGTAGCTCTTGCGCTTGCCAAAGACGTTGGATAATTAATGACTCCAATGCCAGCCATGAGAACATACCTGCACCTAAAAATAGCCATCCCCAGTCAGGATACCCTAGAGCACCTAGTGCAGCAGCGCTAGTAAAGTTTCCGGCTACAGTAGGGAGATATAATGTGGGCACAGAATCCATTTTTTGACGGCCACCCTTCCAGAGTGAACCGTTGTGCCAGAGTGAAAAAGACACATGCCAAATGATGCCTGCAACAGTTAAACTCCACGCTAGTTGACGTGAATAAGGTAGGACTGCAAGTACTATAAGCAATGTAGATATACCTATTAGCGCAGGAGTACTGCCTTGCACGGGATGGAGAAACTCTTGGCCAACCGAAGAAGGTGTGCGTATCGCTTGTGTTATGTAGGCTATCAATAAAATCAGCCATACTAATATAGCTATAACCAACAAGCTTTCGCCAATGATTGCTGGTAATCCCCAGAGGGTATGGGCGGTACGCCAAGCCTGACCTAAACCGGAAATTCCAAGTACAACGCCGAAATAGGATGCAGGAATAGTTGTATTAGACATGTTTTACTCGTGGGCGAAAAAAAGCGGATTACATCATAAATAAGAATTAAGAGCAAAAGGATTAGCTTTAGTAAATTTCACCCCTTAAATATCCCTTATTATATTATCTATTTGATATCGTATTATCTTAATGATAATGATATTGAATTATCACAAAGACAAGGTGAAAATGACGTGACGGCTATCCTATTGATATTTAATTAGTATTTATATTGGCACACATAATGCTCTTACAGAGAAAATCGAAACAACTATTTATAGGTAAGAGAAAATGACTATTCATGTAAAAAACAATATCCACTGGGTTGGCCAACGTGACTGGGAAGTTCAGGACTTCCATGGTACAGAGTACAAAATGACAAAAGGAACCAGCTACAATAGTTACCTTCTCCGTGAAGAGAAAACCGTACTGATCGACACGGTTGATCACCGTTTCAGCTACCAGTTTCTTCAGAATCTGGAAATGGAAATAGATCTGAGTGATATCGACTTTATCGTTGTTAACCATGCAGAGGAAGATCACTCGGGTGCTCTGTCAGCTCTTATGGAAAAAATACCGGGTACACCAATCTATTGCACTGAAGCTGCTATCGATTCTATTGTTGGACACCACCACCATCCGGAGTGGGACTTCAGAACTGTTAAAACAGGCGATACCATTGATATTGGTAACGGAAAGCAGCTTATCTTTATTGAAGCTCCAATGCTGCATTGGCCGGACAGCATGATGACCTATATGACCGGCGATGCAGTACTGTTCAGTAATGATGCTTTTGGTCAGCACTATTGCGACGAGCACCTGTTTAATGATGAGGTCGAACAGAATGAACTGATGGATCAGTGCCTTCGTTACTACTCCAATATTCTGACTCCATTCAGCAGCCTGGTAACGGCAAAGATCAATGAGGTTCTGAGCTTTAATGTTCCGGTGGATATGATTGCAACATCTCACGGTATTGTCTGGCGCGACAACCCGACTCAGATCGTACATCAGTATCTTGAGTGGGCAAATAATTATCAGGAAGATCGAATCACTATTTTCTACGACTCTATGTCTAATAACACGCGTATGATGGCTGATGCTATTGCTCAGGGCATCCATGATGTCGACCCAAAAGTTGCAGTAAAAGTATTTAACGTTTCTAAACACGATAAAAATGAAATTTTGGCAAACGTATTCCGATCTAAAGGGATATTCGTTGGTTCATCCACAATGAATAACGTGATGATGCCAAAGATTGCAGGCATGCTCGAAGAGATTACCGGTCTGAGGTTTAAAAATAAGAAGGCCGCTGCCTTTGGTAGCTATGGCTGGAATGGTGGCGCTGTTGATCGCATCCATGCCCGCTTAACCGATGCCGGATTCGAAACAGCATTAAGCCTGAAAACAAAATGGCGTCCAGATGGTAAGGCAGTGCGTGAATGTCGCGAACATGGCCGTCAGATCGCTAAACAGTGGGCTTTAAACAGTGAAACACTGGCAGAAGCAAAACCAATATCCTCACCAACTGAAATTGCAGCCCCTTCTGAAAGTGAAGAGCATCCGGCAGATTGTCAATGCATGATTTGCACTGTTTGTAACTGGGTTTACGATCCTACTATTGGTGAACCAAACCAAGGTGTAGAGCCTGGTACAGCATGGGGTGACGTACCGGATTACTTCCTTTGCCCAGAGTGTAATCTTGGCAAAGAGGTTTTTGTTGAGCACTCAAAAGATGGCCAGGAGGCAGCCTGATGGAAGCGCCTCTGATTATTATTGGAAGCGGCTTTGCCGCTTACCAACTGGTAAAAACACTGCGTCGTAAAAACAGCGATATTCCGATACAGCTATTCACAGTCGACAATGGTGATGAGTACAACAAACCGGATCTCAGCCATGTGTTTACTCGCAGCCAGACTGCTGATGAGCTCATATCTATGGCGGGGAAAGAGTTTGCGGCGCAGCATAAAATCGAGCTGTTTGCCAATACCAGAGTAGATGAGATAGATGCTAAGGCTCACAATATTATTGCCAATGGTGCCTGTTACCGTTACTCCAAACTAGTTCTGGCAACCGGTGCCAGAACGTTTGTCCCGGTATTAAGTGGAGATGCGGCTAGCGAAGTTATTACGCTCAATAGCCTAGACGAATATCGTACCTCTGAACGAAGTATTACTGATGCTAAACGCATTCTAATTATGGGTGGTGGCCTTATCGGAACTGAGTTAGCGATGGATCTTGCGTCCAGTGATAAGCTGGTAACGATTCTGGAGCCGGGTAATCACTTGATGACTAATCTAATGCCTGACTTTGTCGCAACAGCTCTTGAAAAGCAGCTACGCAATGACGGAGTTCGTATTGAGTTTATGGATTATGCCACTTCCCTTAAGCATAACGAGAGCGGTCTGACTGTAACGACGAATAAAGGGTTGCAATACCAGACAGACTGCGTTATCTCCGCCGCTGGATTAGTCCCCAGCACCGAACTGGCTCAAAAAGCCGGAGCAGAGGTGAATCGAGGCATAGTAGTTAATAAGCATCTGGAAACGACGATTGATGACATCTATGCGCTTGGTGATTGCTCAGAGATTGAAGGAAAAGTGGTGGCATTTCTACAGCCTATCGTACTGAGTGCGAATGTATTGACCAGCCAATTGCTTTCCGGTACGGGTGAACTAACTCTTCCGCCTATGATGACTAAAGTGAAAACTCCTCACTATCCGGTTCAGTTAGGTGGTACCTGTGACGATGTTGCTAGCTGGCAGGTGACTATCGCTAAAGATGGCATTATGGCGAAAGCCTACGACAACAAAGAGAGACTTTCTGGCTTTGTTGTTACACAAGATAACGTGAGTAAGGCTTTTCCGCTGCTACGTGAACTTCAGACTGAAAAATAGCAAAGTTTTCAGAATTCAAGTAAATATATACAGCAAGTAGACAATAATTATGGGAATTAGTTTTTCAGAACCAGAAAGATTAAAAGAGGTCTTTGATAGTGAGAACCGCGAGGAATGGCAAAGGACCAGTCATATAACTCGCTGTCTTGATCTAAAAGATAATGAAACAATTGCCGATGTAGGAGCCGGAACTGGCTATTTTTCGAGTATTTTCTCCCAAATAGTCAAGAACGGACAAGTCTACTCAATTGATAGTGAGCCTAATATGGTGGCTTATATGCAAAATCGATTTTCTGATGAGGTATTTGACAATATACAAGTCGTTTTGTCTCAACCGGATAATCCTTGCATTCCACTGGGTGTTGACATCGTGTTTATGGCAAACACATACCGTTTCATTCCTGAGCGAGTTGCCTTTTTACAAAAAATGCGATCACAGACAGTTCTCAATACCAAGTTTGTTATCGTCGATTTTAAAGGGAGTAATGCACGTGTTTCACCACAGCTAGCCATTGAAGAAGTCGGCGAGGCTGGATTTGAAGTCATGGACTTTGATGCAGATGGTTGCCCAGACCACTATATTCTAACTTTTAAAGCAATGTAGGTAACTGATTATAATTGCTGTCTTTATTTACTAGGCGGCAATTATGATTTTTTATCACGAACTGAGCCTGCTTTCTCTTTTAAAGCTCAATTTTATTTCTTTTAAACTGTTGTGGCGTTGTATTGAAATAGGATTTAAATGCTTTTATATAAGAAGAGTCGTTTTTATACCCTATTTTGTCAGCGATAGCCTGTACTGGTATATCTTCATTGAGCAAGGACAATGAGAAAACTAGCCTTAGGTGCTGTCTCCAAAGAGGGAAGGAAGTATTAAACTCTTTAACAAAAAGCCTTGATAGCGTTCGCTCAGAGGCCCCAACGTACTCCCCCCAAGTTTTTAATGACCAATCTAACGCTGGCGTTTTAGTGAGTTTATCAAAAATAACCTTTAAACGTTTGTCTTGTGGCAGCAACAGCTTAAATGTCACTATGTCATTTCTGAGTATTTGATCGTGCAGTACACTCAATAAATTCTGCAATTCATTCTGGTTTTCAACGCTAAGGCAACTCCTACGTACCTCTTTCAATAACTCTCTGAAAAATGGTGTCAAAGCGATAGTACGAATCTGCTTTTCGTATTTTTTGCAAAATTTCGGATTGATATATATTCCAACAAAGATCGTGTCCGACAAAGCAATTGATTCATGCGTAAGAGGAGCAGGAATAAACAAGGCTGAAGTATGAGGAACAAGGTATTGATGCTGACCCGATTTAGTTTGAAGTAGTCCCTCAACCGGGAATATGACTTGATGCCAAGGGTGAAAGTGCTTGGTATCGAGATAACCTTTTGGCATTTCGATTGTTTTGACCAAAGCAGGAGAGTTAGGGTTAGCAACCATCATCTCATTGGCTGATATAGCATGGCGGTTTAGCATGGTTACTTGTCTATCTATCCTTATCAAGCCATATGAATTCGAGCATATCATAATGGGCTTTATAGATAAACCGGAGCGGTTATGAAGTTTCACTTCGTCATACATGAAGCTTTTGAAGGTGTTGGGTATTTTGAACATTGGCTACATGAACGTAACTATCGGAGTTCACACTCGCGAACTTATTTAGGTGAAGCCTTACCGACAAGTGAGTTGGATTTTGACTGCTTGATTGTTTTAGGTGGTCCTCAAAGCCCATCAACTACTATTAAAGAATGCTCTTACTTCGATTCCTTAAAAGAGCAGGAACTAATCCGAAACGCTATTGAGAATAGAAAAGCGGTAATAGGAATATGTCTTGGGGCCCAACTTATAGGACAGGCATTAGGAGCTCATTATGAAGCAAGTCCTCACTTGGAAATAGGCTATTTTCCGATCCACTTAACAACTGACGGAGTTGAAGACCCATTATTTAATTCATTTGAGCCAACTGAAATTGTCGGGCATTGGCACAATGACATGCCAGGTCTGACAGAATCAGCCAAAGTCCTCGCATATAGTGAAGGTTGTCCCAGGCAAATTATTCGATACTCCGAGTTTGTATATGGGTTTCAGTGTCACCTTGAGTTTGTTGAATCAGGCTATTCAGGGTTGATAGAACACAGCATGGACACACTTGCCAAGCATGATACATATCGATATGTAGATCCTGAATCTAGCATGGTGAACTTTTCCACGAATCGCATGCATCAGCTATTGACTTACTTTATGGATAATTTGGTATCGGAGTATTTGAAAAGAATGTCCGGGGATTCTTAATACTATTAACGGGTTTACAGGATACATCTGGCTTTTTGTTATATCGCGTATTGTCATGTGGATAATATTATTATCATAATGATAGCACCTCAATGTTGTCGCAATGATAACAATTAAAATGCGATATCATGTAACTCATTGATATTAAGGGCTTTGTGATTTTGGCACGTATTATGCTTTTATAAAAGTGACATTACAGTGGATTAAGTTAAGAAGGTTACGAAGTATGCAAAAACAACATTCACAGAGTTGCTTTGTATGAATGGGATTTGCAGATTGAACGGAAGTTATCAATTACCTAAAAGCCGAATATATACAGGAGAACAACTATGAGCCACCAAAGAATTCCTAAGAATTGGACTATCCAAAGATCTACTCCATTCTTTACCAAAGAAAATGTGCCAGATGCATTGCTTTCTCATCATAATACCGCAGAGGGGGTTTTTGGCCAACTTTGTGTGATGGAAGGAGTTGTAACCTACTATGGGTTTGCTGATGCAGAAGCAGTTGATCCGGAAGTCAAAGTTGTCATCCCTGCGGGTAGTTTTGCAACAAGCCCACCGCAGTATTGGCATCGTATCGAGCTAAGCAATGATGCACAGTTTAATATTAATTTCTGGTCTGACTCTGATAAAAAGAATCAAAAAATGTACAACACTAAATCGTAGCTACTACATATTTAACCAGAGATAATAATTTGAGTGTCAAGTGAGGTTAAAATACCTCACTTGATACTCTCTAACAATAAATTATTATTTTACAAATAATTAAAAATAAGGATGGGGTTTTAATTTCGCTATGTTAGCAAATAAAAAAAATCCAAATGAAAATTTAGATTATCAATCACATGATAGAAAACATGGTTGGGTTAAGACACTAACAGTGCAACACGCTCAATTAGAGCTGGAAATAAAAAAACTTAAGGAAACCATACAGTCTAAATCTTATGCAAAACAGTACATAATTGTAAGAATAAAAAGACTATATAGGGCGTTAAAAAAATTCATTTGGAACTGGAAAACTCATTTTTACTTCCAATTGCTCATGATATGTCTTTGACATCAAACCAAAAACAGAGATTAATTGACGGGTATGATGAACTACATGATTTTTGTAATGAGATAGACAATCTTCATATAGATATGGCCTTTGATGAAAAATCTGGACTGTTAAACACTAATTATAATCCGTCATTCCGCAGCCAATTTCAGAATTAAAACAATGTGATCCAGTGATCGTTTACAAATGTTAGTGCGACAGACCTCTTGACCGCGATCCCCAGTTTTGATCTATTAC
Source organism: Vibrio zhugei (assembly GCF_003716875.1). NCBI lineage: Bacteria > Pseudomonadati > Pseudomonadota > Gammaproteobacteria > Vibrionales > Vibrionaceae > Vibrio > Vibrio zhugei. The sequence goes on from NZ_CP033077.1 coordinate 63,417, forward strand.
TGTTATTTAACGGTCACTTTATTATGTCTGCTGCTCAACCTGTCATTAAACGCCTAGATCACTTAGGGCTGATCGCTGCTTTCTGCCATGAAATCGGTTTACCTGGTATTATTGATCGCATCATTCCCAAGTACTCGGATCACAACGTTTCACATGGCGATGCGGTCTTGGCGATGATTCTCAATGGTCTTGGCTTTCACAGCAGAACGCTGCATATGTTTTCTGACTTCTTCGAGACGAAGCCTGTTGCCAAGTTGCTTGCTAAAGATATTGAAGCTCACCATTTAACGGACGATGTACTCGGACGCACGTTAGATGCTTTATATGAAGCAGATGTCTCCGCACTTTATCAAGCGATAGCAGAGCATGTCGTTGATAAGCTAGGACTTAAAACAGACTCTGTCCACCTTGATATCACTAGCTTCCATGTCGATGGTGAATACGCCCAGGACGAAGATCTTAATGCCATCAAGCTGGTAAAAGGCTACAGCCGAGACCACCGTCCAGAGCTAAATCAAGTGGTCCTTGAGTTGATTTGCGAAAACCAAGCTGGCCTGCCTGTTTACATGCAAGCGCTTAGTGGCAACACCAACGATGCTAAGGCATTCTCAGAGGTCACTAAACGGCATATTCATTGCCTGAAGGCAGCTCAAAACAGTCGCTACTTCATCGCCGATGCCGCTTTGTACACCGAAGAGAGCATTCGTTCACTGGATGAGCAACAACAGAAGTTTATTACGCGTGTTCCAATGACCATTAAATCAGCCAAAGAGGCCTTAATGAACCTTGAGCCCGAGCAGCTGAGCCATATCGGCAATGGCTACTCGGGTTGTTGGGTTGACGCTGATTATGGCTCGGTATCTCAGAAGTGGCTGTTGATTCATAGTGAACAAGCAACCAAGCGAGAACAGGTAACGTTTTATAAGAACTTAGACAAAAATATCACCAAAGAGCTGAAAGCGCTGGGACAACTAAAGAAAAAGCAGTTTGCTTGCGCAGTGGATGCCGAGCAAGCAATGAGCGACTTCGCCAGCCAGTGTCATTTGCTTGGCTTCGCGCAATCAACCATCGTTAAAGAGCCAATTTATTCAGGTCGTGGTCGGCCGAAGAAAGATGAAAAGCCAACGGGATACCACTATTTGATAGATGCTACGCCTTATACCGATCTAGAAAAGGTGAAACTGGCCAAGCTTAAAGTAGGTATGTTTATTCTCGCCACCAACGATACTGACAACACCGACCTAACAATGGCTGCATTGCTTGAACATTACAAGTCTCAGCAAAAGGTCGAGCGCGGCTTTCGCTTTTTGAAAAGCCCTGAGTTCTTAACATCATCAATTTTCCTGAAGAAACCTCAGCGAATCGAGGCACTACTGATGATCATGACGCTGAGCCTACTCGTTTACGCGAGCTTAGAGCACAAAATCCGAGAGAGTCTCACTAAGACCGAGGAATTCTTTCCTAGCATGGTAAAGAACAAGACGACAACTAAACCGACGGCACGTTGGGTATTCTTAAAATTCGAAGGTATCGACACACTCGAATTTGGCGGCCAAAGCTTCATAACGGGTGTTCAAGAGCATCAGACTCGGCTGCTTAAGCTTCTTGGTGTACTGTATGAAGCAGTTTATTCCTAAATTGGCTGCGGAATCTCGGATAATTATCAATTAATTGGATTTTTAGATGAAATATTATTAAGACTATCTGATGAAGATATAGTCTACTCATTATTAAAAAAGTGAATGTAATTATGTATAGTCTATACTATAACAATCAATCAATTAACTTGGTTTGGTACTCGCAAGATATTATAAATGCCAACACTAAAGAGGTGTATGGCAGTGAATTATTGACTAGGGCATTTAAAGTTAATAATAAAGAAATAATTCCCACACAAGATATAATTAACCACTTAAAAGGAAATATTGAGTTGTTTCTTGATATTACAGGTCAGCAAGTTATCGACATGCTCATAGGGAATGAACATTATAACAATGTAAGTAAGAAAGTATGGATTAATGTGTCTGGGAAGATAGTTGCTGACAACACATTGTTTAAAAAGCTATGGGATAAATATCTATCCAGACTATCAGAAAATAATATAAAAAAGTTGGTTTTAGAGATCTGTGAAGATGAGTTTTTAGATAAATCAATAGAGGAAAATATAAGGTTTCTACAAAGTAAAGGCATTAAGGTTGCAATGGATGACTTTGGCTCCGGTCACTCTAACTTGCTTAGGTTAAGTAGAATAGATTTTGATTACATTAAGTTGGACTTAGAGTTAATCAAAAATGTTCCGGATAACCTTTGGGAAACCAGTATCTATAAAGAAATTATCAGCTTATGTACCTCAAAAGGATGTTTGGTTGTTGCTGAAGGAATAGAAAATCAAGAGCAATCTGAGTTTACCTATTGGGCTGGCGTAAATATGCAGCAGGGTTTTCTATTCTCAAAACCTAAAACTCTTATTCAGCAATATTAACATTAAATTTTGAACCGAGGTTAAAATGAAATCTTTATTTTTAAGAATGAGAACCATTCACTGGTTAGGTGCTATATTTCTATTTATTAATGCCTTATTTTTTACCGAATCAACAGTGTCACAAGTACTGCAATATGTTGTAACTTTCTTTTTGGTTATACATGACATTGATGAAAAAATATGGGGGGTAGATTCGCTTAAGAATGTAGCTTTATACATGAAAACCTTTGAACAAAGAGATTTGTCAGTACCTTGTGATATAGATAGCACTTACAACAGTGAATTCGGTAAGGTTTTGGAGGTGATAAATCGCTTTCGAGAAGAAGTCAGACTAGCACTTACAGATATCCAGAAACAGGCAAGTGCTTCAGATGGTATTGCTGACCATCTTAAGGGGAAGGTCCAAAGTATTTCTGCACGTATCGGTGAGCAAGATACACGGGTGAGTGAGATTACTCAGTTGGTTAACGTACTAGATAACACATCGGCAGCACTCCAGAATAAAGGAGAAGAGACTCGGCAGCAGGTTGAAAGCACCAGAGATGGGATCATTCGCTCGAATGAAACCATGGGGGAGATGATACAGGAGCTCAGTCAATATATTACCAGTAATGATGAGCTACAGAGTAAGTTTACCGCGCTTTCTGAGCAAACAAGCTCTATAGGGCAAGTTATTGCAGTAATTAGTAATCTAGCTGATCAGACAAACCTACTAGCACTGAATGCAGCAATTGAAGCTGCGAGAGCAGGTGAACACGGTCGTGGTTTTGCAGTTGTAGCTGATGAAGTGAGAAATCTGGCAGCGTCTACTCAGAGTAGTCTTGATGAAATCAACGGCATCATTGCTGGTATCTCAACTGCGGTACTTGAAGCTGGAGAGCAAATGAAATTGCAGTCAGGAGCTATCGAATCAGTATCTGCACATACGCAAGCAGGCCAAGAGGAGCTTCTCGCTACCTGTAGTAGCATTGATGGTATCCTGAACCTTATTAGTAATGAAAACAACACAGACAGTGTTGATATTCACCAAATTAGTAGGCTTGTTAGTGATGTTTCACTTGAAGTTGAGGCGCTTAAGTCTCTGTCTGGATCAAATGCCAAAGATTGTGAAGAGTTAGAAAAGCAGGGTTATAGATTGAGAAATGTTACTGAACAAATCGTTCAGCAATTGGGCACATTTAAGACACGTTAAGGCTATTTGATTGAAAATAATAAAGTTTGTTGAGTTCAACATTATACAGGACAAGAAGGCTCGTTCAGCTCAAGCGGATGGTAAAGTAAATAAGCTTTTAAAATCAGATGTAGCCTCCAAAGGCTCTGTGAAGATAAAGCAAAAATAGCCCTCAGGGTGAGTGTTTGTTTGAGGTTGGCAGTTTGGTTCTTCTACTACACTTGTTGATAATGAATATATTTTTCCAACGCTAGACAGATAAAGAGAGTTAGAAGTGACAGACACCAGAGTTTACGAGGCCATTGTCAAAAACGCTACTGATGCAGTGATTGTAACTGACTTTGAAGGGAATATTACTTTGTGGAATCAGAGTGCAGAGGACATTTTCGGATACTCTGAGGGAGAGGTTCTTGGCAAGTATGTTCACGATGTTCTACCGGTTCATGAATTAAGAGAAAGGGCAGACACAGCTTTTAGAAAATTTCAGGTTAATCGCGGCCATGGTCCCCTAATCGGCAAGGGTATTCATGTAAAAGGGCTAACTAAACAGGGAAAGCCCATTCATGTTCACTTTAGTCCGAACGTCATAGAACTGAATGGAGAAACTATCATTTATGTGTTTATTAGGGACATCACTGAAATCATTGAACTTCAGGAAAAGTTAAGGGTTCAGTCAACAACAGATGAGTTGACTGGAGTATTTAACAGACGAGCGTTTCTTGATAATTTTAAGAAGGCCTTTAACCTTGCTCAACGAAAGAGTTTGCCTCTCTCATTACTGCTTTTCGATATTGATTTTTTCAAGAAGGTAAACGACCAATTTGGACACCAAACCGGAGATCTTGTTATCAAGTTATTCGCTCAGAGTGTGTCAGGTATGATAAGGGATGAGGACATCTTTGGGCGTGTAGGAGGCGAAGAGTTTTACCTGGCACTTCCTGCCACTAGTGCTCTGGATGCGCTGGAAATTGCAGAGCGGATTCGCAAGGCTATAGAACTACTTGAAATTCCAACAAATAGTACGAATCTGCGTATCACAACGAGCATAGGGCTCACATCTGCAACGGCTAATGATACAACAGCGAAGTGATATTGCTTTATACAAGGCAAAAGATAATGGTCGAAATAGAATTGAGCAATATTAATTAAAAGAAAAATAAATTTTCTGTCACACTTAGAGCTTCACATCCGTTCTATTAGATAACAACGCTAAACATCTAATACGAGGAGAATGTTGTTCATGCAAACTAAACTAAAAAAGACATTAACTTATACTGCTATTTCTGTAGCAATGCTTACGTCCTCACACGCTGCTTTTGCTCACTGTGACACAATGGAAGGACCAGTGATCAAAACAGCTCAGGTTGCACTTGACAAAGGCGATGTGACACCACTATTAAAGTGGGTTGAGCCGACAGAAGAACAAAACATAACACAAGCATTCGAAAAAACATTAAAAGTCAGAGACAAATCATCACAGTCAAAAGAACTTGCGGATATGTACTTCTATGAAACACTTGTTCGCATTCATCGAGCTGGAGAAGATGCTCCATACACAGGTTTGAAACCTGGTGTCGATATTGACCCAGCGGTTGCTCTTGCAGACAAAGCATTGGATTCTGGCTCTGTAGATAAGCTCGTAAAAATATTAACTAAAGCGATGGAAAGTGGTATTCGAGAGCGCTTTTCTCATGCTTCTAACAACCAGAAACAGGCAGATAATAGCGTAGAAGAGGGACGTGAATATATTGCAAGTTATGTTGAGTTTACTCACTATGTTGAAGGTTTGCATGGTCTAATTAAAGGTGGTGCAGCTCACCACGATGAACACTAACCCCCTAAATGCCTAACTATAACTTAAGGCCGGCAACAGTATATTTTGTTGCTGGCATATATTATTAATGCTGGAATAAAACCCAATTATTAATTTGCTGGAGAGACTAGAAACGTGACAGACGAGAAGCTAATGCTGGCTTATGCTTAAGGTGACTTATCAGCATTTCAGACTCTATATCAAAGGCATAAAGGCCGTATATTTGGTTTTATCCTTAATAAATTAAAAAATGAGAAAGAGGCCGAAGAAGTATTTCAAACTGTGTTCATTAAGCTACACACATCTAAGGAAAAGTATCACGAAGAGTTTCCTTTTCTATCCTGGGTATTTACTATTGCAAGAAATGCTGTAATAGATCATGCAAGAAAACATGAAACGTATAAAAAACACGTTGATTCTTACACTGAACATTTGAAGTTTAGCAATAGTGATATTGATACTCCTAACTACAACGAATTAGCTGTTGACCAGCTCTCTTGTTTGACCAGCAACCAGCGGAATGTGTTGTCGCTTCGCTTCAATGAGGGCTTAACATTTAGAGAAATTGCAGAGCAAACGCAGACCTCTACGGCAAATTCTCGACAGATTGTAAGCAGAGCAATCAAAAAATTACGATCTCTTATGAGAGATAAAGGATAACTGTATGAATATGAACGATGACGAGAGAAATACGCTCAGAGATTTCGTAGCTTTTCTAAAGACAAAACCTATATCTCCGAACCCGCGACTCGATGATGCTATTCTGCAAATAGTAGAAAAAGACTTGTGCCCTTCAGTCTGGCAAATCTACGCAAAAATGCTTGTTGTCTGTATGAGCGCTGGTCTAATGTCACTTACACTTTGTCCTCAATTTGGAATAGGGCAAGAGACTTTTCTTTTTCATAGTCTTCATGCTATTGGCTCAGGTATTGTATTTCATCTTTTTTGTGGTCTATTTTTCGTAACTATTGGAGCATCAGTTAGTGCTGTTGTTTTGAAAAAAAATGAAATTCGATCGCTCAGTAAGTTGAAGTCTGCATTTTTTCTTGGATATAGCGTTGTTTGCTTCATGTTGTTTACTATTTTTGGAAAAGACGTTTTTGTCATTAGTTCCCTATTCTGGATAATAGGAGCATTCCTTGGAAATATAATAGGATTTGAATCAGTTGCGAAATGGAGACTTGCATGAGAGTAGTTAGCTAGCTGAGATATTATATTTTTGCATTTTTGATGTTCAAGTGGTTAGCGTAAAAAATTTAAGTATTGCATAATTGCAATTTTCAACAATCGCTGAACCGCTTTATGATTATGTTCGAAGACCGATTAGCTGAATACTTGTAACCAATGGCAGTTACACAGAATTATTTACAGGTCTTTTTTCTTAGGGTATTTCTTATTTAGGCTGTCAATTATATTGACTACAGCGAAATTTTAAATAAAATTTGCTGTAGTCATTTTTTATTTAAAGTGTTGCACACTGGTAGTCTCTTATGATTTGATTTATTTTAGTGAGAGCGTATCAGTCAATGCCCTTTTCAGCTTTATTCTCTTTCTGTAATAGCTTCCAAGAGTAATAAGGAGCGTTGCAAGCACAATCATTGCAAACAACATGCACCTCTTTTTCTTCACTTCCCCACACAGGTTTTATTATCGTAATTGAAAGGTTCAGACTTCCGCAAAGGGGACATTCTTCATTAAACATTTGGACCTGCCTATTATCATACACGAACACTTTTTTGTTATAATTTAACACTCCCAATTTAACTCCCCGATAACTCCAGTAATCTCTACCAATGTAAATCTATGCAAAGATGAAAATCGGCTTGTCGAAAATGGTTTGACAGACCTAACCAGAATTTGATGAAGCCTATCATTTCTGTTATTAAACGACTTTTATTTGCCTTCCTGTTGTGCAACATTCCATTCTGAACTATTCCTGTTGTCGCTGTGCTTTATCCAACCTCTGTCATCAAAGATTACATAAATAGCAGGAATAACAAAGAGAATTAGTATTGTCGAAGTGAGTAAGCCAAAAACAACTGAAATAGCCAATGGTTTTATTGCCGCTGATTGGGTGCTTGTTTCAGCCAGCAATGGTAATAAGCCAACAATCGTTGTTGTCGATGAGATCAAAATAGCTCTCAATCGGTCTCTGCTTGCATGACCAGCAGCGGAAGCTGCGGAAAGCCCTTTAGCACGGTGCTCATTGATAAACTGAATCAACAAAATTGCGTTGTTAACGACAATCCCTGCCAAAGATGCTGCTCCTATGAGCGATGGTGACGAGATATACCAGCCCATAAATACATGGCCCCATATCGCACCAATAAAAGCTAGTGGGATAGATAGCATCACGATGATAGATTCTGAATAACTACCAAACTGGAATGAAAGAATGACAAATATCCCAATAAGGCCAATGAGAAGTCCTTGTCCTATTGAGCCTCCGGTTTCCGCTGAGTTCGCTACCTGTCCCTCGAAAGAAACTTCAATCTCCGGATACTCCATTTGGAAATCATTGAGCCATTTAAGCTTGATATCATTGACAATATTTTGAGCGCTGGATGCTTTAGCGTCCACCTCGGCTTGAACAGTCACCGTTCTCTTGCCGTTCACTCGGGTTATCGTCGCCCATTCTCTCTGGGCTTTTATGTTAACGAGTTCCTCCAGAGGAACGTAACGTCCATCCGGTAACAATATTGTCTGGTTCACCAGGTCATCCAGACTAATACGTTCCTTATCGATTTGCCTGACCAAAATATCAATATCCTGAAGTCCAACTCGCTGCGTATCGGCAATATCACCAAGGAACGCTGCACGTAACTGAGAAGCAATTTCATCACTCGTTAACCCCATACTAAGAGCCCCATCAGCGATCTCAAAAATTCGTTGTGGTTTACCCGGCCTTAGGTCATCAAGAATGTTATAAACAGCAACATAACCTTCCAGGTAGTTTGAGAGGTTTTCAGCCGCCAACTTTAATGTGGTCAGGTTCTCACCCTGAAGGCGAATTTCTAAAGGGATTCCCGAAGGACCAAATCCTGGCTCCTGAATATTCAGGCTAACCAAGCCCGGTATATCACCAATCTTTTCCTTCCATATATTAGTTAGCTCATCTAGCGTGATACTTCGTTCTTCTGCGGAAAGTAAATCTACGATAATCGTTGCGACATGGGCTCCGGTTTCTCGGGCACTAGGATTATAGTTAAATCGCACTTGGGTTAGCTTTACCAACTCTTTTGCATTCTCTGAGCTTAGTTGGTCATTTATTTTCCAGATCGTATTTTCAACCTTTCTGGCAGCAGCTTCGGTTTTGAGTAATGGCGTACCTTGAGGCATTAGAATTCTGGCTTCCAATGTATCACCATCCATATCAGGCATGGCTTCCTTACTAACATGACCGCCAGCAATAAAACCTACCGAACCAAGCAAAATAACAATAACAATAGCCAGAGCGGCATAACGAAACTCAATAGTTCTATCGGTTAGTTTACCAACACGTTCCTTAAAAGATTCAAATTTTGCATCCACATGTTGGCGAAACTTGGAATCCTTCTTGTCTGCTTCCTGTAAGCTGCCCTTAAGGTGATGGGGCAGTATTAAAAAAGCTTCTATCAGACTAGCTGAAAGTGCAGCAAGTAAGACAACGGGTAGTACTTCTAATACCGCCCCTAGTTCACCGGCAAGAAATGATAAAGGTAGAAAAACAGAGATGGTAGTAAGAAAAGAGGACATGACACCAGGAAAAACCTGAGTTGCCCCCTTAGCAACGATCTCTGCGGGAGTGAGCTTTTCATCCCTGCCGGAGACAATATTATCAGTGATGACTATCGCGTCATCCATCACGATACCTATTGACATCAGTAGCGCAACTAAGGTGATCATATTCAGGGTCAATCCCGTCATGCTCATGACAAAAAATGCTCCCATAAATGCACTGGGCAGACCCAGTACCGCCCATATGGCAAGACGTGGTTTGAAGAATAGACTCATGACAAGAACAACCAAAATCAGACCCATGATGCCGTTCTCAATTAACATCCTTAATCGATCTCGAACAATACTCGTCATATCCTGAGTAATAGACAATTGAATGCCATCCAGTCTCTTATGCTCATTTTCTACCATGTCAGAGAGTTCAGCCATTACATCAAGTGCATCGTCACGTAAAGATTTACTCACTTCCAAAACAACGGCTCTTTGACCATTAACCAGTACTTTGGTTTCGGGTTTTTCTCCTGTCTCTGTGAGTTTCGCAATCTCACCCAGAGTCACTTCTCCTCCCCTATCAGGGGAAGACACAACGACTAAATTCTTTAGTTCCCTTAAGGATTTTCGTTGTTCAGTAAATCGTAGCTGAATATCACTGTTCTGTGTTTCCAGCGTTCCCAGCGGCATGTCGATACTCTGGCGAGCCAGCAATCGGGAGAGTGATTTCACCGTCAAGTTGTATTGAGCCAATACTCCCCGGGGTATCTCAATCTGCCACTGGCGTTGTGATATACCGTGAATAGATACACTGGCAACACCAGGAAGTGACATCAGGCGATCTTCTAAGCGTAGGGCATAATTCTCTAACTGAATAACTGGAAGGTCGCCACTAACAGCGACAGCGGCTACCAGGTCACTTCTGTGCAGCTCTCTTATAATTGGTTCTTCAGATTGAGCTGGCATGTCAGAAATAGCCCGTACTTCAGTGTCAATATCACTGAGAAAGCGGATAGGGTCACCATCGGGCAGCATTTTGGCAACGGTTTTGGCAATATTGTCTTGAGCAGTACAGGTAGACTCATCAAGAAAATCGACACCTTTTAAAACATCCTGAACTTTCCTGCATATTGCATCTTCTACGTCAGCCGCACTTGCTCCTCTATAAACCACCTCAATGCTAACCTCTACTGGTCGATAATCAGGAAAGGTTTCTCTTTTTAACTTCGGAGCAGAAAAGAGACCGATAGCAATCATCAATATCAATAATAAATTTGATGCCGTTGGATGATTGGCAAACCATTTAATCATAGTGATTCCCCAAGAGATGTTTTCTTAACCCAGCCTTCAAGTTCTGAATTTCTTCTTTGAGCCACACTCATACCGTTCACAGCCATCAATAGATCGTCGGTTATAATGATTTCACCTGGTTTTAATCCTGAAGAGATAACCGCTAAATCCCTTTGAACAAAACTCACCTCAACTTTTCTTCTTTGTAACTTATTGTCAGCGTCAACAAGGTATACACTGCCTTGATGAACGGAGGAAACAGGTATGGCCAAAAGAGGATCAGGGCTTAATATTGAAAGAGTCACTTCGACATACATATCAGGCTGTAAAGCAGGTCGAACTGGAAGGTTAGCTCCACGATACGGTTCACTCACAGAAACGACAACTCGACCCGCACGAGTCTTCTGATCAAGTCCGCTAGCCACGCGCTGCACGGATGCCGGCCATTTGGTATTTTGTGAGCCCACCAGAAATACCTCACTCTTAATAGAGCTGAAATTAAATCGTCTGGATATATCCAAATCTTCTGTAGTTTGTTCCTTATCAATAAAGGAAGCTCCCATAAGACGCCGAAGTACGGATAAAGGGATTTGTGCTTCTACCTCTGCTTTACTGATATTGTCGGCTGAAAAAAGTAACTGCCCTATACCTACATATTGATGTTGCTCAACATTAACTATTTTTATTCTTAAGTCATATGGAGCCAGAAAGACGGTGTCTTTTAGGTTTAGCTGTGCTTGATCGAGTTTTGATAGGGCACGAAGTCGTTTTGATTTCAGATTTTCGAATCGTGAGGGAAATAAGGCCATTTGATTTTCAAGAGACCGTACTTCCTGGCGCTGAGCTAACGTCGTTCTAAGAGTTTCGTCTTTCTTAGATATAGAGATCACCTCTTTTTTTGCTAGCTTCTCAAACCTAGAAAGCTCTTTCTCTGAAAGGCGAAGCCTCTCTTTTGCTAATGATAATAATGCCTCCGTATTACTGTACTCAGTATTCAATTGTGTCAGCTCCGCCGATAGGGAAGCGATATCTGCCTTGATCTCAGAAATAACAAGTTGATATCGACTAGGGTCCAGTTTCAATAGTTCCGTTCCCTTTTTTAAGATCACCCCACTCTCCAATTCGGGATTAATAGATACAACACGACCCGCTACGTTGGCTATCGCTTTCCAGGTTTCCGCTGACTGGGATATGCCAAATCCCTTAGCTTGTAGAAGAAAGTTAGCAGGGGTGACTTTTATCGCAGAAGCAAAGACAGGAGGGCTTAGCAAAGGGTCGTGTTCCGGACCTTTTTGGGTCATTTTTGCTATGATAAAAAGACCTGCTCCAATTATTACTCCTAGTAATATAATCAATGATTTACTGTTGGCTTTGTTCCAAAATCTCATTTGATTGCTCCCGGTGATTTTCAAGTTGCGGCCTGTTTATTTCATATGAATATGAACGCGCTTTATGCTTCATTATGACTATTGAGCTCAATACCCCGACGGTAGATCTCGAACATACTTTTGGCTGATTTAGCCGATAAAGCGTCTTCAGTTTGAATGAATGACTTCACCACCGTTCCCTGGATTGTTCCCAAAAACATCGAAGCAGCAGAGTTGATATTTACGTTTGGTTCTATTACTCCCAACTTAATGCCTCTTAATATTTGTTGTTTTACCCGCTCTTGATAAGTTTCCATTAACGACCCGATAGTTTTTTGAGCTGGAGAGGTTTGCAATTTATGAAGCTGGCTAAAAATCAACCTCGGGATGCCAGGATACTGTGAGATAAATTTTATATGAGCTAAATACATTGATTCCAAATTAGTCAATGGCTGAGCTGCTCCGGTTAGTTTTTGATCTAATAGGGCAAGGACTTGTTGCGATACCCATAGAGTAACTTCTTCCCATATAGCATCTTTTGATGGGAAATGACGAAAAAGAGCCCCCTGAGTAACCCCCATTCTTTTAGCGATGATTGCAGTTGTAATAGAAGCAGGTTCTATCTCCTGACACAGTTCAATAACTGTTTTTACCGTTCGTTTTTTTCTTTCGATAGAGGTTAAGTTGTTAGATCTTGGCATGAGTACGCCCTAAAAGATAGTAATTGATTACTATCTTATTTCTTTGCATTAACAATGTCTACCTTAAATGTCTGCATAGCTTATGTTTGGGTAGTGAGTATCTTGAGATCAGAGTAATAAAGAAAAAGTACTTCGAATCATATAGATAGTTCGTATTTTTAGGAGATAGGAAAACGTAGATATCAAAACATTCCCAGCTCCAGGATTAGCTGATAAATCAAAGACGGTAGATAATCTAGAGTTGCAGAGCCAAAGAAAAGCCCACCTAAGCCAATACCGTACTTTATGACAAAAATAACAAACTTCATTCACGTTACTCCTTACCAGTAGTTTTCCGAGCTAAACTGACCTGTCTTTTTGCGAAGATGCTTTTGAAGTCCCATTAACTTTAAACTGTTGCTGGTATCTTTAACCATTTCAGGATTTCCACATAAGTAAATAAAGCTTTCTTTCTTATTGAGTTGCAGGCAGGCGGTATTTTCGAGTTCTCCGCTCTTGAGTAATTGCGGAATTCTTCCAGATAAAGCTCCGGATGTTTGCTCTCTAGAAACAATTGGCACATATTTAAATTTCCCCGGATATTGTTGTAGCAGTTGGTTAATTTCTTTCTGATAAACTAAGTCACTAGCATGTCTGACTGCGTGAACTAGAACCAGATGGTTAAATCGATATCCGATTTTGCGGTCATTTAACATCGCAAGAAACGGACCTATGGCGGTTCCACTCGATACCAACCATAGGTCCCTGGCATCCAATGGAATTTCATCTAGTGTCATAAAACCCGCACCTTCCAGACCAATTAACACGTCATCTCCCGTCCTGAGTGAATGAAGTAAGGGAGATAGACTTCCTTCTGGATCGGTTACTATTAAGAATTCGAGATCGCCTGTTTTCTCATGTTCGTCGGGATGATTAATTATTGAGTATGCTCTTCGAATTAACTCACCTTTGTCATCAAACATCCCTAGCTTGGTAAATTGCCCTGCTTTATATTTAGTGCCCGGAGAATGCACTGTCAGTGAAAACAGTGATTCATTCCAGTCTTGCCTATTGGTGACTCGGGCTGAAGTAAGCGTTGCTATTTCGTTGTTCATTGCTTTTCTCCCTTCATACTAATCAATATATGTTGTACTGATCACATAGCAGCATTAATGCCAAGTTTTATTTTACTTAAATATCAATAAATTAATGTTCTGATGACTTATTTGTTATCACTTTGATAATTCACAATGCTTATCATTGTGATAAAGTTGTTGTCATATGAGTAATCTGTGTGAGGAAGAGTTATGGTTATGGAACAAGTAGGAAAAGAATGGATACAAGTAGCACTGGATATTACCTCTGGTATTTCAGATCAGGACAGATTTGATCGGTTACTTTCTACTATCCGGCAGACACTTAAGTGCGACGCCTCTGCTTTGTTGCTTTTTCGTGATCAACAGTTTGTTCCTCTTGCAATAAATGGATTGAGTGAAGATGTCCTTGGGCGCCGTTTTGATATTGAACAGCACCCCCGCCTTGAAGCAATTGCACGGGCGGGGGATGTAGTTCGCTTCCCTTCAGACAGTGATTTGCCTGATCCTTATGATGGCCTTATCCCAAACCATGATGAAGAGCTTAAAGTTCATTCCTGTATAGGGCTGCCTCTTATGCTGGAAGATCGCCTGATTGGAGCGGTGACCATTGATGCCTTTGATCCCACTCAGTTTGATAGTTTTAAAAATGACGATCTCCGTATTGTTAGTGCTCTGGCAGCCAGCAGTCTGAATACTGCGCTATTGATGGAACAGTTAGAGAGAACCGCGGGAGTCGAGGTGAACACACCAAGACGTTCCCGAAATTTAAGCCAGCAAGGAGAAATTATTGGTCAATCTCGTTCAATGCTGGAGCTAAAATCTCAGATTGATGCGGTCGCAGATACCGACCTCTCTGTACTGGTTATGGGTGAAACAGGCGTAGGTAAAGAATTGGTGGCGCATGCGCTTCATAGCCATTCTGGGCGCTCGGACAACCCACTTGTCTATCTGAATTGCGCAGCACTACCGGAGTCTGTCGCGGAAAGTGAGTTGTTTGGGCATATTAAAGGGGCCTTTACCGGTGCAATAAGTAACCGCAAAGGCAAATTTGAATTAGCGGATCAAGGAACACTGTTTTTGGATGAAATTGGTGAGCTGTCGCTTCCGTTACAGGCCAAACTGCTTCGAGCCCTTCAATATGGTGACATACAGCGGGTGGGTGAGGATAAAAATATCAAGGTAAACGTCCGAATCATTGCTGCTACGAATAGGGTGATGCATGAGGAAGTTAAAGAAGGTAACTTCAGATCAGATCTATATCATCGTTTGAGTGTTTTTCCGCTATTTGTGCCACCGTTACGCGAGCGCGAAAAAGATATAGTACTCTTGGCCGGTTTTTTTGCAGAACGATGCGCGCATAAGTTAGGTGTCACGAATATTAATCTCGATGCGACGACTTTGAATGTAATTCAGAACTACACTTGGCCCGGGAATGTTCGTGAGCTGGAACATGCGATAAACAGAGCTTCAGTAATCGCTAAATCTGAAAATCAGTCAGAGCAGATTACCCTGTTACCGCACCATTTCAATTTCTCGGGCGAAGTGGTAGCGGCTCAATCCACAGGCTATGTAACAGAAGATTCTAGTCAAACTATTATGAGTGAATACCGCCATTTGGGATTGAAAGAAGCCGTCGATAATTTTCAGACACAATTGGTGCAAAGTGCCTACCTAGAAAATGACAAAAATCTAAGCGCAACGGCAAAGCAACTCAAAGTTAATTCACCAAACCTACACAGGTTGATGAAGCGTTTAAACTTAAAATAGCAGTTAGACATAGAATTACAGAGTTATCATTAAGACAGTTAATTATCGCATTGACAATGACTTGTTATTGTCAATATGATAGCTAGTGGTTTTTAATCAATAAGTATCAATAAGTTATGTTCTGGCATGATAGTTGTTATAGACAGTGGGAAGTCTCTAACAACAGCAAAGGACTAGAACATGACAAAACAAAAGTTTTCCCTGATTGCTTTGATAATATGTGCGTTGTATCGTTCGCTATTCTGTTAAGCCTGGGAAGTGAAATTTATCGACAAGCCCCTCCAATACCGAACGCCGTTCTTTCGGAGAGCGGTGAAACTATCTATACCGAAGATGACATTCAAGACGGACAACTTGTCTGGAGAACCATGGGTGGCCATCAGCTTGGCTCAATTTGGGGGCACGGCTCTTATGTTGCACCTGACTGGACGGCCGACTGGGTACATCGTGAATCAGAAATCTGGTTGGATCTCGCTGCGAAAACACATTTCTCACAACCTCTTTCGCAGCTAAGTGAGGCAGACAAAGCCAAGCTGGAAAGTTTGCTTCGCGATGATATCCGACCAAATAGGTTTCAACCCGAGGATGGACAGCTCATCATCTCGGATTTGCGTGCGGAAGCGGTTAAACAGCTACAGGATTATTATGTAAACCTGTTCGGCAACAATCCTGACTTCCAGCCGACTCGCGAAGCCTATGCAATGAAGGAAAATACCATTGCTTCAGAAGAGAACCGCGAGAAACTGACTGCGTTTTTCTTTTGGGGAGCGTGGGCAGCAGTAACTGAGCGTCCGGGAGAAAACTATACTTACACAAATAACTGGCCATTTGACCCAGTCGTCGGCAACACTCCGACCTCTGATAATATCGTCTGGTCAATTTTAAGTGTTGTTGTTCTTATCGCTGGTGTAGGTGCTCTTGCCTGGTATCACGCAAGTCTGAAAGAGCATGATTTACCTGAGATGCCAAAAGAAGATCCTCTATTTGGATTTAAACCAACACCCTCTCAAAAAGCGTTAACCAAGTATTTTATTACAGCAGTTGGGCTGTTTCTGCTTCAGGTTCTTCTTGGCGGTATTACTGCTCACTATGCAGTTGAAGGTCAGGAGTTTTATGGCATCCCTCTGGCAGAAATCTTGCCTTACTCGGTTACCCGTACCTGGCATACTCAATTGGCCGTGTTCTGGATAGCAACAGCCTGGCTTGGAACCGGATTATATATTGCTCCGGCTCTTTCTGGCTACGAACCTAAATTCCAGCGTTTGGGGGTAAATGTGCTCTGGGTCGCACTGGTTATCGTTGTACTCGGTTCTATGGCGGGTGAATGGGCTGCGGTTCAACAGTACTTTGACATTGATCTTAGTTACTGGGTTGGACACCAGGGCCAGGAATACATTGACCTTGGACGTATCTGGCAGATCTTACTCCTCGTCGGCTTGCTTATTTGGTTGGCTCTGGTTACCGCAGCGATTAAGCCGGCACTAACGAAAGATGGTGAAATGAAGCCGGTTATCTGGGTTCTGTATGCATCATGCGTCGCTATCGGCCTGTTCTACGGTGCTGGCTTGTTCCAGGGTAAGCATACTAACCTGGCAATCGCTGAGTACTGGCGTTGGTGGGTCGTTCACCTGTGGGTAGAAGGCTTCTTTGAAACCTTCGCAACATCCGTAATTGCACTTATGTTTGTGCGTCTTGGCCTGGTTAGAGCGCAGTCAGCGAATAGTGCAGTTCTGTTCGCGACCGTTGTATTCCTGACAGGTGGTTTGCTTGGCACTTTACATCATCTGTACTTCACAGGGACACCAACTTCGGTCATAGCATGGGGCTCTATCTTCTCTGCTCTTGAGGTTGTTCCACTGGCGCTCATCGGTTTTGAGGCAGTAGGAACTTATAGGATGCAGAAGGCAACACAATGGATGGTTCGCTACAAGTGGGCAATCATGTTCTTTGTTGCGACTGCACTGTGGAACCTTGTGGGCGCAGGTGTTCTTGGCTTCCTGATTAACCCGCCAGTTGCTCTGTACTTTATTCAGGGGCTGAATACCACAGCTACTCACGCACATGGCGCTTTTATGGGCGTATATGGAATGCTGGGTATAGGCCTAATGTTGACCTGTCTTCGAGGTCTTACCGGAGACACAAATGCCTGGGACGATAAACTGCTTAAATGGACATTCTGGTCACTGAATGTAGGTTTGGCAGGAATGATATTTATGTCTCTTCTGCCGGTTGGCATTATCCAGTTCTTTGCCGTTATTGACCACGGTTATTGGTATGCCCGCTCGCCGGAAGTCATTCACAGTGAACTAGTAGAAATGTTTGTCTGGTTACGTGTTCCGGGAGATGTTCTCTTTGGTATGGGTGGACTGTTACTTGCAGCCTTTTTTGCCAAGCTCTTCTTCAGTGCAAGGGGTAAAGCAACAGACAAAGAAGTCACTGCTTAGTACTACTAACAACAAAGTCCGGACATTATGTTCCGGGCTTTGGATCCCTGATTCAGACCGTCAAGGAGCTCAAATGTATCTTGAAATAAAGCAGTTTCATTTATTAACAGTATTGATCAGCGTCCTCCTGTATATATATCGTTTTCTAAAATATTACCGACTTCAGCAAGTGCCTGAAGTCCCAATACTGTTGAAGCGAGTCCCCCATATCAATGACTCTTTACTGCTTACCAGCGGTATCGCTTTGATATTTATAACCGGCTTTACTCCGTTTACTCAGGCAGCACCGTGGTTGACCTACAAACTAATAGCCATTTTTTTTTACATTTTGTGTGGACTCATGGCTATGAACAAATCCTCAAGCCCTAACAGCCGATTATTCTATTTCGCAGCTTCCTTAGGCTGGCTAATTGCCATTTTCAGTCTTGCAGTAAGCAAAAATCCAGGCTTGCTTGGAATTTAACTGATCCTTATACGTATTTTGGCTATCGACGAAGGAAATATAATCTTGAAAACAATTCACAACCTTAGCTTTAGAATGAAGTTGCTTCTATTGATATCGCTACCGATGCTTGGAGTAGTACTTTTTTCAGGTTATCAGTTAAATCAAGTCCTTAACAACAAGAGAGTTGTAGAGCAGATTCAGCCATTGGTTGAGCTTTCTATAGTTGGAAGCCGGGTTGTGCACGAACTACAAAAAGAGCGCGGGGCGACATCAGGTTTTGTTGGCTCAAACGGGTTGAAATTTATCAGTACACTAAAGAGTCAGAGAAAAAGTACAGGTGCTCTTTTGAACTCCGCCGCTTAGCCCTTGAGCTACTTGAAGAGTATCGGATCGGTCAGGTCACTAAAGCACTACGGATCTGTGCCACCCAGATTAACTCCTGGCGCAAACAACTTCCCGCTAAGCAACCAGCTCCCGACTTTGTTCCGCTACAGATTGAGCCCGAATTACAACGAACCCTAGAAAAGATCAAGGTGCATCCATACATACACCAAGACTACGACTACTTAGTTACTGAACTAGCTACCAAACTACAGACAATGAAAATTCACGGTCTCATAGAAAGTTATTTAAACCAAGCAATTGCAGAAACTGTTCAATCAAATGAGGCACATTAAGGTATAACACATGAAGTTTTATTGCTTGTTGCTTATTGTCCAGAAACTGACACGTAAATGCAGGTTATGATTAAATATGCAGACGATGTTATGAAAATTCGATGGCAGATGCCAACTTTTGTCCAAATCTTCCACGGCCGGCATCTCAGAAAGAGGTGCCGTTCGTTATTTTGGGATATGAAAACTTATCCGAAGGGTAGATCGCTGCCAACACCCCAAACTCATTTTTGTCGGGTAGACGACACTTGTTACCAAGTGTCGTCCCCCTAAGAACCGTACGTGCAACTTTCACTGCATACGGCTCAAGCCTCCACAAAGGCATCGTATGATACCCAGCAACTTATAAAGCAGTTAGAGCAGGAACGAGCCAAGAGTTACGAGCTTGCCTTTTAGACTTTCTCTTTGCCAAGTAATCTCGGTATTGAGGGTCAAATGGTGTTGCTGCACTTCGGATTTTCACGTGTCTCTCTATAGGCACTTTGGCTATTTGGAAGAGATTGAATTGGCAATCCATATCCATGATCTTCTGCCAACCGTGAAATTGCCATTGGCCTTTCCGGTTAAGGAAATATTTGTGGGTAATCCAATTTGTAGACTTTGTTGGATGACGCCTTTTAGCCCAGTGCCATAACGCATGGAATAGCTTATGACCTACATATCCGAATACCTTTTTAGCAACGCAGTGTCGATAGTAATTCGACCAGCCCCTAAGTTTCGGATTTATCAACTTGATTAGATCGTTAACAGGGATGGTTGTGTGCTTTTTGATGAGTTCGCGCAAGTTACGCAAGAACAGTAGCGTGTTGGATTTGCTCGGTTTGATGAGCAATTTCCCTTTGTACTTTCTATGGTTAAAACCTAGGAAGTCAAAACCATTACTGATATGGGTAATATGCGTTTTCTCTTCGGATAGTGTTAAGCCCCTTTCTGCTAAGAACTCGGCAATCAACGGTTTGATATCGTTCTCCAGCACTTCTTTTGAAGCACAGGTGACGACGAAATCGTCTGCGTATCCAATAAAGTTGGCTCTTGCACCCTTTTTGAGTGCGGTAGACTTTATGCGTTGCTCAAGCCCTGCAAGAGTCATTAGCATCAAGGTTGGGGATATGACCCCACCTTGCGGTGTCCCCTCGTCAGAGTGATAAAACAACCCTTTGTCCATAAAGCCAGATTTTAGCCATTGTTCTAACATACGTTTATCTACGGCAATGTTATTCATAAGCCATTGATGCCCGATCTTGTCGAAACAGGCTTTGATATCTCCCTCAAGTACCCACTGAGCTGACTTCTTTAGTGCCAGACATTTGAAGCACTGTGCGATTGCATCGGCAGTGCTGCGGTTTGGTCTGAATCCATAGCTGTTAGGGTCGGCACGTGTTTCTGATACTGGCTCCAGAGCAAGAAGATGAAGCGCTTGCTGCGCTCTATCGAACATACACGGGATACCCAGTGGTCTGAGCTTGCCGTTTTTCTTGGGGATGTAGATACGCTTGAGCGGTTTGGCTTGATAAGCTTTTCTGCTCAATTGATTGACTGCTTTCATGCGGCGCGTATCTGTATTCCAGATAACGCCGTCTATTCCAGGCGTTTTACTGCCTTTGTTTTGTGATACTCGCTTAACAGCAAGAAGTTTTGCCGAATGCGAGTGAGTCAGTATCCACTGCAATGCTTTCGCTTTGCCGTGTTTACCATCTCTCGTTGCCTTTGCAATACGCATCTGAAGCTTTAAAACACGCGCTTCGACAGCTTTCCAGTTTATGGATTGCCATTGAACACTGTCAGGAGAGGCACTAATCTCTTTTGAAATTATCATTTGCGTTTCTCCTTGAATAAAGTTCTTCAAATTCTCTTGCAACGGAAGACCAGTCGGAAGTCAGCTCACTTTCGTGATCAGATATGAATCTGTATCTGCATCGTTACAATGCAGCCTTCGCTTTTTCCAACATCCTCTACCTGCATTACTATCGGCCACAGAGGCTTTCCCATAGGGAGTAATACAGGCTTACCGTGTTCCGTATGTTGCGCAATGTCAGGGTAGATGCCCGCTATGGTGCGGAGAGCTTTATTGATCACGAAAGAGTACTGGACAACCTCTTTCCTGCTCTCATTGCCTTTTGGCTACAGCGTATCAACCACTTCCGCTGCTTCATCACATAACGCACCTTACACGGATTCACTTATGTTCATCATACTGACTACCTAGCACTTACCCGATTCCGTGGTTATCAGGAGGATCGTTCTCTCACGATTTCAATCCCGATCGGTATATGACCAATCTTCATTACATTGTCAGAGCCGCTGCTTTATTCAGGCTCCTAGGTTCATCTGGTGATACAGATGGTTCACTCGTTGAGCGGTGAACAGCGCTTCATACGACTTCACGTCGCACGTCCAGAAATGAGTTACAACGAGTATGATACTTTATGTGATCACAGAAGTGGACCCCAATGGTTGGACACATAAGCTCATTCCTTAAGTGGTTGATCCAGCTCATGCCGCGTATCTCTGCCTGCCGAAGTAGGCTTCATCAGGGGTGAGGTCATTGAGTCCTTGATGGTTACGCTCCTCATTATAAAACACCATGTAGTGGCCGATTTCAAGTTCGGCTTCACGTGGCGTGGTATAAGCTTTTAAATAAACCTCCTCATATTTCAGACTTCGCCATAATCGCTCGATGAAAACATTGTCGATCCAGCGGCCTTTTCCATCCATGCTGATCCGTACGTTATGATCGATTAACTTCTGTGTGAACTCAGTACTGGTAAACTGACTGCCTTGATCTGAGTTGAAGATATCAGGCGGCCCATAGTGTTGAAGCGCTTCTTCAAGAGCTTCGATACAAAAGCTAGTATCCATAGTGTTAGATAACCGCCAGGACAACACTTTGCGGCTATACCAGTCGATAATGGCAACCAAGTACAAGAACCCTTTAGCCATAGGGATGTACGTGATATCAATAGCCCAAGCTTGGTTTGGGTAAGTGACTTCGATATCACGTAACAGGTAGGGGTAGACCTTGTGTGCTTTATTCGCCAGTGTCGTTTTCGGTTTGGGGTAAATCGCTCCAATGCCCATATCACGCATGATCCGAACGATACGCTTGCGATTGACGTTATGTCCCTTTTTAGCCAGCTCGGTTCGAATACGCCTACTGCCCATAAACGGATACTGAAGGTGAATTTCGTCAATCATACGGCGCAATTCAATCTCCTCAGCAGAGAGTCCAATGGGCTGATAGTAAGCTGTAGACCGAGCAATATTGAGAAGCTCACACTGGCGCTTTATTGGTAGTTTGGTGGATTTATCCAGCGAACACTTTCGCCAAAAAATCATTTTCCATGGTCAACTGACCGATCTTGGCGTGGAGTTTGTCCACTTCTTCGGAATTGTCTTTGCCCAACTGACTTTCAGAGGCAAAGATCATGGCTGCATTTTCAAGCAACTCTTTCTTCCATGTTGAGATTTGGTTGGGGTGCAGGTTGTACTTCTGTGCTAACTCAGCGACAGTTTTATCACCTCTAGCAGCAGCTAATGCCACCTTAGCTTTAAACTCAGGAGAGTGGTTTCTACGTTTTCTAGTCATAATCTGCTCCAGTATTTTTGGGTACTATCAAAACAGATCAATCACTTAAAGTCATGTCCGAAAATCGGGGGCCACTTCTCACCAAGCGAGTATGATACTTTAATACTCAGTTGTAGCTTGATTCGGACTTGGTGGTAGCAATCAGTATGAATCTTTATTTTTGATCATGTTTAATCTTAAACGTATCGAGCAGGTTTGCTTGACTGTTTAGTATGAAACTTTATTCCTCTCCTACACCTGCGCTTCATTATAAGGTTTTAACGCTTCCGAGCGTTTAGCGAACTGGCGGTCAAGAGCGAGCTTAAATTGATCAATTAAGGATTGGCGCTCTTGTTGCCATTGAGCCTCCTTTTCTTGCCAGCCTTTTTGTTCAGACATCAACGCTTTCACCATAGCTTGAAGCTCGGCGATGTCTTGGCTTTCTGGGTTTATATCAGGCGTCTTTTTCATGGCATTTATTATACTAAAAATACCACTCCAAGGCTTGGTATAACTGACTTTTATCGAGATTAACTCATTGTAAAACTGTCTATTTTTATCGGCTTATGGCCGATTATAGTGAAGCCAGATAACAGTCTGTCTAGGTCAAATTGAGTCAGGGTGTATACCTGCTTTTTCTCTTGAGTGGGCCATTTGAATTTGGCTTTTTCCAGCCGCTTATACCACAGAGCGAAGCCTGTTTTATCCCAATACAAGACTTTGATTTTGTCGCGTTGTTTATTGGTAAACAGGAACAGCGCACCGCTTCCTAATGGTAATTCGGTTTCAGATTCAATAATCGCCGCCAGACCATTGATGGACTTTCTAAAATCCACAAACTCCCGATACAGGTAAACATTCGGAGCAATCAGCATTCGTTTCATGACAGTGCTTCGATTAACTCTGCCAGATACGAGGCAGGTGTTCCCTGGGGGATGCTGAGTTCAACGTCATTAATAAATAATGTCATGTTGGCAATCGGTGTTTGAGTCATCTGGTAGCGTGTCGTTTTTTCGACGATTTCAGCTTTGATAAAGCTACCAGTTCGGGATTGGCCAGAGCACTGCAATTGTTGACGCTTTGTTTAGAAGGTCGAAAGACTCAGATCATGGCGCTCGCAGAACACACGCTGAGAGAGTTGACTGGATTCGTATTGCTCGAACAGAGTTTGCCATTCTTGGTCGGTACGCCGCTTTGCCATTTCAGATCTCCTTGTAGTTTGAGGTTTGATCTTAGGGCGTACCGAGATTGATTAGAATGTGGGGTTTATGACGCGCTTATAAAAGACAGTTTGGGCAGCCATGTTCTAACCGTTAACCATCTAGGCGAAGTGCCAGATATGCTTGTTCTGGATGATTCGTAAATTTACCCTCATGTCAAGATTTAAGGGGGTTAAAAATTATGATCTTTTTTTATTACAATATAATTAATGGGTTTTTACATTGTAACCATATGAATTATATTATAAAAAATAAAAAAATCTTTATTTTTGTCATGATTATTATCAAGGTTAATGGGGATGGGCACAATTGCGTGCAGGTTACGCCATCGATTTGCAGGATAATATGGATAACGCCGTCACTGCAGGGATCGGTATTAGTCCCGGAGATGTCGTGAGTTTGGATATCGGGGGCAGCTATGCCAATGCCCAGCAAATGGGGGTTGCTGCCAATTTAGCCTTTACTTTCTAACGCACGCTTTCATACATCAAAAATTTAGTGCGGGTAGTGACGCTTTTTTACTATCCGTACTATCATTTGTTTTCCTTATGTTTCATAATCGTTACGCTGTTTTGATTCCATATATCTAGGAATAGGAAGTCTGCTGAGAAGAGTCGGTGGTACTTTGTATTTTTGGCGTGAGACGAGAGTGACATGATTAAAATTATTTCTTCCCTTTTAGTATGTGGCTTGAGTGTTGTGATGAGCTTGCCTACTGATGCATCACAAAGTCTCAAAGGATACTGGCACTACCAAGAATATCTCGAACTGAACCCTGAACAGCAAACACTGACCCAGAGCTTGAGTGATATGGTTCATCAACCGGCGGTGCCATTGAATCGGCCACAGCAAAAGCCAGTCACCATTTCTGTTATTTATCCGGGTAGCCAAGTCTCTGATTACTGGGTACGTAATATCAAGGCGTTTGAATTACGTATGGAAGAGCTTGGAATTCGTTACACCATTAATCAAGTGTTCACTCGGCCCAATGTCGATGCTCGCCAACAAAGTTTATCTTTAATGGAAGCACTGAAAGATAAGTCTCAATATTTAATTTTCACGCTCAATACGGTACGGCATCGCAAGTTTATTGAACATGTACTTCAGTCTTCGGCAACCAAGATCATGTTGCAAAATATCACGACACCGGTGAAAGCCTGGAAGGATCATCAGCCAATGATGTATGTTGGCTTTGACCATGAGATGGGAACGAAGCGTCTTGCGGATTATTTCAGCCAAGTCGAGCCGACGGACAGTCGCTATGCCATGTTGTATTATTCAGAAGGCTACATCAGTGCAGCACGAGGTGATACGTTTATTGAACAGATGCATCAACGCGGCAATTACCAGTTAATGGACTCGTATTATACTGATGCCACGGAACAAGGTGGCTACGATGCCACGATGCACATTTTGGACACGGATTCGAATATCCAATTTATTTACGCGTGCTCTACTGATATTGCCTTAGGGGCAATGAAAGCGTTAGAAAAGCGTGGCAAGCAGCACATTAAGCTTAATGGATGGGGCGGTGGTACGGCTGAGTTAAACGCGATTCTCGCGGGTAAGTTGGATGCGACAGTCATGCGCATGAACGACGATACCGGGGTGGCTATGGCCGAAGCCATCAAACTGGATTTAGAAGGCAAACCTGTCCCTACTGTCTACTCTGGCCAGTTTCAACTGGTGACCAAAGAAGACAGTCCAGAGCGTATTCGTCAGTTAGAGAAGCAAGCTTTTCGCTACTCTGACCGTTGAGATCTGACGATATGATGCAGCAAGAAAAGATAATTAAACCGAAAAAGCACATCGCGAACTTTGTCAGTTACGCGATTATCATTGTGCTTGGCGTGTTAATTTTGAGTGTGTTGTTTCAAAGTTATCAAATCAGTAGTCGTATTATGTCTCAGGAAGTCAAACGAACGTCTCGGCAAACGAGCAATTTAGTGCAGAGTTTGTTTGATTATCGCTTGTCTACCCTACAAATTCACCAAGATAGTAGCGCGCAAAGTCAAAGCTTAGTGAGTTTGATCGAGAACCATCAATTAAGAGCCATTGATCAATATTTTAATCGTGTCGATCAACTTGAGATTACCAATACCCCAGATATTCGTTTTATCACCACCACGAACGGCTTGGTGTGGGATGACGGCAACGCACAGTTTTATGGCATTGTTGGCAAGAGTCTATCGAAAATCATCAACCGAGTGGCGTTTAACAGTAATTGGCACCTTGTTGCGTCTCCCTCACAGTTAAAAACCATGTATTTGTTGATGCGGCGCTCACCGATGGTGGATCAAGAAACAGGGCAGGTCAGTGGGTTTCTTTATGCCGGTATTGTATTAAATAACAACTATGCCTTGCTTGAAACCATGCGCGATGGCAGCAATTCTGAAAGCCTTATCATGACGGCCGGAAAGCATGTTTTGGCATCGACTTTGAGTGGACGCGAGGCGTATCAAGCGACGGACATTATTGATTCGAAACAAGATCAAGGCATCTACAACCAGTATATGGTCAGTAGTGCGACATTAATGGTCGAAGGAGTCTCGACCTATTTGAAAGTCTACTCGGTACAAAATAACCACAACGCTTTATCATTAAGAAACAGTTATTACTTTTGGATGGCGTTCGCACTGGTTGCCATGGCTATTGTTGCTTTTGTTACTCGTTGGTGGTTGCAACGGCGTATTGAATGTGAAATAAGCCGCTTAATGTCATACACCCATCAAGTCGCGAATCAAGGGGACGACAAATCCTTCCCTGGTTCCGTGATATATGAGT
Source organism: Vibrio zhugei (assembly GCF_003716875.1). Taxonomy (NCBI): domain Bacteria; kingdom Pseudomonadati; phylum Pseudomonadota; class Gammaproteobacteria; order Vibrionales; family Vibrionaceae; genus Vibrio; species Vibrio zhugei. The sequence goes on from NZ_CP033077.1 coordinate 89,924, forward strand.
TTGATCATTTTGGCCGCACATTGGAACAAACCTTTTCTCGTTTAGCCGATCAAGAAAAACAATTCGAAGATTTGTTTAACTACACCACGTCTCCCATGTTGTTGTGGTCGGCCGATGGTTCGTTAATCAAAATGAACCCTTCAGCGCGAGATGAGTGCTTAAACCAATACGAAAATGGTAAAACATTGTATACCGCGTTAGCTGAGCAGCTACAGACCATGGTTCGAGATACGACCCAAGGGTTACAAACGGAGTCTGTATTGACCAAGCTCGGAGATAAAATGTTTCGGTGGAACCTATCTCCGATCACCGTTAATGATGAAATTACTTCTGTAATCGCGCAGGGGCATGACATCACAACGATTCTAGAAGCAGAAAAACAAAGTCGCCTAGCACGTAAAGAAGCGGAAGAGTCAGCGCGCTTACGTGCGGACTTTTTAGCACAAATGAGCCATGAATTACGCACGCCACTTAATGGGATTATCGGGGTTTCACAGTTATTGCAGCGTACGGTGAAAACCAAAGAACAGATCGAACAAGTGAAGGTTTTGTGCAGTAGTGGTGAGCATTTACTGGCCGTATTAAGCGATATTCTTGATTTTTCTCGTATTGAGCAAGGTAAGTTCACACTGAAACCGACGGAATTTCGTTTAGCGGATTTAGCGATGACCATCGAGCAAATCTATCAGCCGTTGTGTCGTGAAAAACACTTGAGCTTGAATGTGACGAGCAACATTCCTGACACGATGTACGTGCGCAATGACCAAGTTCGGATTAACCAAATTCTTTTTAACCTTCTTAATAATTCGACTAAGTTCACTCATGAAGGCCGTATTGATGTCGATATGCGTGTGCATGAAAGTCCCGAATCTACCTACTTGAGTGTCGATGTGCGCGACACTGGGATTGGCATCAATGAAGACGATTTAAACGTGGTGTTTGAACCCTTTATGCAGGTCGGGGCGCCCAATACCCGTGAGTACGGCGGCAGTGGTCTGGGATTGTCTATTGTGAAAAACTTACTAGACATGCTCGATGGAGAGATAAAGGTGACCTCTGCCATGAATGAAGGCACGCAATTTTCGTTATTCATTCCATTAACGGTGATTTCACATGCTCATTCTTTACCGGTGGTGGCGCCTGATGAGATCGACTTTGCCTTATTTGAGCATCCCATTGAGGTACTCCTAGTCGAAGATAATCATACCAATGCGTTTATTGCTCGGACATTTTGTGAGAAATACAATATTCACACCGATTGGGTGACTAATGGCATTCAAGCGATTGAAAAGCTAAAAAACCAGCATTATGATTTAGTGTTGATGGATAACCAATTACCGCATTTAGGCGGGGTTGAAGCCACTCAGCGTATTAAGCAAGAATTACAATTACCCGTGGTAGTGTATGCCTGTACTGCCGATGGCATGGGGGATACCCGAGATGCTTTCATCGCGGCAGGGGCCGAGTACGTGTTAGTCAAGCCCATTAAAGAACTCAATTTATATCGAGCGCTGCGTCACTTTAAAACAAAGTATGTACAGCGCACCCCATCATCGACACATTAATAGGTAAATCGCACCCCAAGACCTAATTGAGGCCCCCAAATCCCGGCATTGCGACTTTCTACGGCTATTGAGAGCTGATCGGTGGAGTGAAAGCGCAGCCCTACGATAAATATCGAGTGTTCAGCAAGCTTACCTAATCGGATAGCGCCTTCCAACTGAGGCGCCAACCAAGCACGTGCCCCTAAGCTGATTTCAATATCGGTGGAGTCTTTGCTATCGCTAAATCCTTGTTCACGAATTTGATGGATTAAAGCCTGCCCATAAATATCGACAAAATTGCCAAAGGGGCCATTAAAACCCACCCCACCAGCCAGATCCCAATCGCTGCTAAAACGAGAGTCACCGCGTAAAATAAAGTGTGAATTTTCAGTGAAATAGTTACTTAATTCGATGCCTGATGATTGTGGGCTAACGGTGGTCCGGACTTCTAAATAGTTATATTCAAAGTTATTCGCAAGCGCGGTAGTCGGTAAGAAAAGCGCGAGGGCCGTGGCTACGACGAACGTTGTTTTTTGTAGCATGATCAATGTCTATCCTGATTGTACATAGTAATAACGAATATATGCCAAGTAACTGATAGTATCTAAGATACTCGTGTTTTTGTCTTGTAGTTTATCTATAACCTGAATATTAAGCCGATTTTTTATTGGTATCAGTGTCAGGCTTAGTGTCTAACTATTGAGTCTAGACGATTGATAATCGTCCCGTCTTGGTATTTAACAATCGATCGATGGTATTAATACCAGTCAATGAATCACTGATAAGTATAAGACACTCTAACTATTCTGGTTTTTACTTGAAACTTTATTGAGACATGATGTAATGATGTGAATCACGTTTTCCACATTTTGCCGTAGGTAAACTGTCGTGACTGCGTACTAACGCATAGCCTTTATCGAAGTGAGATCCCTTAATGAAAAAATTGCTCGTTGTATTTTGTTCACTCTTTTTTACCCATGCCGTGTATGCACAGTCAACGATTCATTTTTATGCCGCGTCCTCAATGACCAATGCAGTGCAAGAATTGGTGTCTAATTATCAACAGCAGCACCCCGATCGCCACGTTGTGCCCGTGTTTGGCTCGTCTTCTGCGCTGGCTCGTCAAATAGAGCATGGTGCTCCCGCCGATGTGTTTCTTTCTGCCAACGAAAAGTGGGTACGTTATCTCGTGGATAATGGCCGAGTTTCGGCAAAACACGTCAATCTATTGGTCAGTAATGAATTGGTGCTGATTGAACCCAGTGATGCTAAGCCGCGACATTTTGATGTCACCAACGCACAGGCTTGGCGCGAGCGTCTTGATGGGCAGCGTATGGCGGTGGGCAATACCCAAGCTGTGCCTGCAGGCATCTATGCTCGTGAAACACTGCAAAGTCTTGGCGTATGGAATACGGTCAAAGCACGCCTAGCACAAACCAATAATGTTCGTCTCGCCTTAGCGCTGGTCGAGCGCGCAGAAGCGCCTTATGGCATTGTCTATAAAACGGATGCTTTGCAAACGGATCTTGTCAAGATTACTCATACCTTTGCTTCCGCTCGTCATGATCCTATTTATTATCCTTTGGTGCAGGTGACGGATTCGACGCCGGTGGCGGCATTTACTGCGTATCTGCGCTCAGAACCTGCGAAGCATGTACTCGAGAAATACGGCTTTAATACCGATTTGGGCAGTTCGAGCTTCACGGAGACACCGTGATTATGGGGCTCACCAGCAGTGAAATGACAGCAATCATGTTAAGCCTTAAAGTGGCTGGGACAACCGTACTTTGGCTGCTCCCGATTGGTATTATCTTGGGCTGGACGCTAGCGCGCACCGAGTTTCGTGGTAAAGGCATTGTGGACAGCATCATTCACTTACCCATGGTTTTACCCCCTGTTGCTGTCGGGTATCTATTACTGGTGACCATGGGAAAACAAGGACTCATTGGACATTGGCTGAGTACGTTTGGTGTCAGTTTCAGTTTTAGTTGGCGCGGCGCGGTTCTTGCGTGTTCAGTGGTGGCTTTACCGCTCATGGTGCGTTCGATTCGCTTAAGCATTGAAAGCGTCGATATTAAACTCGAGCAAGCCGCTCGCACTTTAGGAGCGTCGCCTTTAAAAGTGTTTGTGACCATCACGCTGCCGCTGATTGTGCCAGGCCTGATTACTGGCACAATGTTGTCGTTTGCCCGCAGTTTGGGGGAGTTTGGCGCGACGATCAGTTTTGTTTCAAATATCCCAGGCGAAACCCAGACCATTCCCTTGGCAATGTATAATTTTCTGGAAACCCCCGGCGCTGAAATGAGCGCCGCTCGATTGTGTATGGTGTCAGTGGCGATCGCGTTGGTTTCGCTGCTGGCCTCAGAATGGTGTAGTCGCTCAATGGCATCGAAGTTAGGGCATCGCTGATGACAGTAAAAACAGGACTGCAAGTACAATTCGAACAGCAATTAGGTGATACATCGTTAGCGATGGACATGCACATTCCGGCCAAGGGCATTACCGTGTTATTTGGCCGCTCAGGGGCTGGGAAAACCTCAGTCATCAATGCCATTAGTGGTCTATCTCAACCTGATAGTGGGGTCATTTGTCTGAATGACCGCGTGTTGTTCCATCATGAGCAGGGCGTGAATCTTCCTGTTGAACAACGTAAAGTCGGCTATGTATTTCAAGAGGCGCGCTTATTTCCTCATTACACGGTACAAGGGAACTTGCGTTATGGGATGAAAACCAAGCATCCCCGCTCTGACATGTGGCAATCGGTACTCGAGTTACTGGAGTTAGAACCACTGTTAGCACGTTATCCGACGGCGTTATCTGGGGGAGAGAAACAGCGTGTTGCCATTGGCCGCGCATTATTGTCAGAGCCTGACATTTTACTGATGGATGAACCTCTGGCCTCATTGGACCTGCCGAGAAAGCGAGAAGTCATGCCGTTTTTAGAGCAACTGGCTGAACGCATTCATATCCCCATTGTGTATGTGACGCACAGTTTGGATGAGTTGCTGCGTTTGGCGAATTATCTGATCTTAATTGAGCAAGGGCGGGTGCTTGAAGCGGGGGCGGTTGAACAGGTATGGAGCTCGGAAACCATGCGGCCATGGCTTGATATGAGCGAACGCAGTTCATTATTCAGTGGGCGCGTGCATCAGCAATGGCAATCGTATGGACTGACGGAACTGCGTTTGAATCAGCACATTCCTTTATGGGTGCAACACTATGCGGGGGCTGTCGGAGAGGCCGTGCGCGTGCAAATTCGCGCCACGGATGTGTCTGTTGTGTTGGATAAACCGAAGAACACGTCGATTCGTAACATTCTCCCTGCCACCATTACGGCCATCCGTCATTTACATAATGATCACGGCGGCCGTTATGTGGAACTGACACTGCGGCTCGGGGAGCAGTGTGAGCTGTGGGCCATGATTACCGAATGGGCTTGGCAAGAATTGCGACTGACCGTCGGTCAATCCTTGTATGCACAGATCAAAGGCGTGAGTATGACTCAAAGCGATGTTATCCATTTAGGCGCTTAACGCGCCAGCTTATGGTGAGCACGAGTAAAATGACCGGCGCAGAACGCCCCTACAATCGACAGCTCACCGGCGAGACACACGGCGGCTAACACTTCGGCTAATGCTCTTGCATGCCCACTTCCGTTGAGCCCGAGTAGCTCGAGGCAGGCTTTTTGTGAAGGCAGTTGTGTGCCTCCGCCGACCGTCCCGACCATGATATTAGGCAATGTCACACTCGCACACAACCCGCCATGTATTGAGCGCTCAAAACGTGTGATACCCACTGCGGATTCTGCCACACACGCGGCATCTTGTCCGCAGGCAATGTAAAAGGCGGCAAGCGCATTGGCATAGTGGGCATTCGTTCCAATGGTGCCATTCAGTTGTCCGCCGTTGTTTGCCATCAAGCCAAATTCAATCATAGCGTCGCTGGTGGTATGCAAATAGCGTTGGATTAACGATTCAGCGATATGAACCTCTGCGGTCACTTTTTTACCACGCACATGACGCATTACATGGCTGTTGGCTTTTTTATCTCCTGATAAGTTGGCGTCTAAGAAGGCCTGACGAGGCTCAACAGGACTGTGTTGCATGACGTAATCGAACGCGGCCTGTGTCGCGATGGTCACCATATTTTGTCCGCTGGCATCTTCGGTAAAGAACTGAAAAACCAGATACACATGGTTGCCTTCCATCTCCACTTCGATGTCTTGTAATTGTCCGTGTTGAGTGGTGCTTTCGGCGACCGATTTTAAGTCAGCGACGTGTTCAGACACCCAACCAATAAATCTTGCGGCATCCGCTAAGCAGGCAAAGGCAAACCCAGGCGTTCTGGTGACCCCTTCCTGTAATACTAGGGTGCTAGCGCCGCCTGCCGCGGTAATCAAGCGACAGCCTCGGTGGTAGGAAGACACCAACGCAGCTTCTGTGGTGGCGAGCGGAATACAAAATTCTGCTTGTGCGTGTTGACCATTAACAAGTATTGGTCCAGCGATGCCAACTGGGAGTTTGACCGTTCCAATGAAATGCTCGATGTTCTTAGTGTAAGAATGCATGGTTTCTTCGGTGATAGGATCGAGCAGGGCGGCTTGTGCTTCAGGCAAAGCAAAGTGTTGCCAACGTTTATTAACTAACTCGGGTGTCAAGCGCCCACTTGCCGGTAGAGCAGGCGAGCGTCTCTCTTGAGTGGCATGGGCAGAACGAGTGCGATGGTAGAAATGCGAAAAATTATCAGTCATGAAGAGGTTCAGTGAGTCATTGTCGCTGCATTGTACTAATGCTTACCACAAACACAACTTGTAATATGGTGGCGCGACCAGTCTCTGCAGAGAATAAAAAAGGCGCCCCTGAGGCGGGCGCCTATCAAATCGCGATGGATATGAGGTATTAAACACGTAAATCGAGCATACTGCCTAACATGTCTCTTTCTTTTTGAACGACAGAGACGCCTGCTCGGTTATAGTTCTGAGCTTGATTGAGTTCAACCAGCGCATCCGTTTGAGAGGGAGTGGGTTCGTCTCTCATGGATTGCTCAGCTTGAGCTTTACCCTGCTCAGACAAATCGACTTTGTTAAACGCCATCGGATCGTTTATTGGATCCTTAGCCTGCGATTGCTGAATAGCTTGAGCGGCATTGTCGGCCATCTGTTGTGAACGCTGAATAATATCATAGCCATTCGAACCGATACCTGAAATTGCCATATTACACCACCTTAGTTGAACAAAGTTTAACCAATGTTGGTCAGTTATACAAGCTGATTAACGAAACAAACTTGTGATGAGGTGTCGCTCTTCCTCGGTCAACAAATCTCGTTGTGTATCGTCTAATCGATAATTGATCATGCCTTGTAAATCTTTAAGTTGCTGAGGTGTCAGCTGTTTCATCTGATCCTTGATATGTTCAAACTGTGTGCTGGACATCGTCCCATCTCCGATTCACCTATACTTTATGGGTAGATACTACGACGATAAGAAATATCAATGTCCGATTTTTGTAAAAGCTCCGCTAATTCACCGTTAAGTGTGTTTGCCGAAAGGTGATGACAAAGAAGACGATTGGTCTGGATGTTGTACTCGTACTGCAAGCTTGTCAGCCAGAGAATGCAGTTCTGGGAGCATACGATACACGAGGTGTAACTGTTGCAAGACCATGCGTGCATTATCATCGTCTTCGTCTCGCCATTCCGCGAGCTTTTGCTCTAAGCCGAGATCATCGATGAGCGTAATATCACTTTGCTCACAATGATTAAACAATTGTTGATAGAGCACATCCAAATGTTGATGAATCAACGAGTGCGCATTAAGAATCAAGGTGTGTACATGGTCACTAATACGGGTGCGGTGCGCGCCAAGTGTCGAAATATAGCTCAGTAATGCATGGTTTAAAGTCAAAAAGCGAAAGCTTTCATCGGTCGTGGTGCGAAAACGACCCGGCTCTGCCAACATGTTGTTCACGGCAGCGGAAAGCGCGGCATCTTGGTTATGGGCATTGCGACGAGCAATTCGATAATTGAGTGTGTCTTTTTTACCGATACGGTATTGGCCAATGATTTGATCTAAATAATGTTTATTGCTCTCAATCGCATCGGCCATCACCTTATGTAAGCGCTTTGAATGCCAATCAGGGAGGATCGTCGCCACCGCCGTCACCGCCAAGACACAGCCAATGAGTGTATCAATAAGGCGCGGTAAAATGACGGCAAAGCCTTGTCCGAGCTGACTGAAACAGAACAGCACGAGTAAGGTAATAAAGCCTGTGGCGTACCCATAATTATTAATACGAAATGCGAAAAACATGACTCCGGCAATAACGATAAAAGCCAACTGACTTTCTTGAGAGGGGAATAAGGTCAGTAACATCGTCCCAATGATCAGGCCAACAATGGTGCCAATGATACGTGAAATGATCTTTTGACGAGTGGCGACGTAGTTGGGCTGACACACAAACAGTGTCGTCAGTAAAATCCAATAGCCAAGATTTAAGTCAAAACTCTGCTGAATGATATATCCCAGTGTTAAGGCGATAGACATTCTAATGGCGTGACGAAAGAGCATTGAGTCTGGCGTCATATTGGCTTTCAAATTGGCCCACATTGTTTTGAAGGTTCTCGGTTCGGTATCGTGCAGTGTGTCTTCATCGAGCGAGTTGGTAAAGGGCGAGCCAATATTGTGCAGCAGTTTTTCTACGGTCACTAGGTTGGTAAACAGGTAACCAAGCTGGGCGATGAGTGAGCGTTGCTCATTATTCTGTTGCTGCTTGAGATAGGTAATGGACGATTGTAATTCATCTAACGCAGAGAGCGACTCGCCATTGTGTTCGTAATCTTGACCCAAGCGAATACATTCAGCCACCTTACGACAGGCGGCCGCTTGGCTTTCCAATAAATAACGAAAGCGGAATAAGATATCACTGCGTGAAAAATGCTCAGACAGCTCCTGATAGCGATAGTGGGTCGAACTGGCACGCTCGTGAATATCCTGCGCTAAAAAGTAGATACGTAAAAACCGATCGCTTGCGCTATCCACATGACCGCGCTTGGCTCGCGTTAAAAACAACGCTTTACATTGGTTTAACGAGGCGACCGTTGCCGCATTCAGTTGCGCTTCATTGATGCGATGAGGCTGAGGTGAGTAACCGGCAATAGGATGAAACATGACCGCTTTCGAGTCGAGGTAGACAGCGAGTTGGTTGAAAACCGTCGCAAGGTTGTGCTGAATCACTTGCATCGGCCAAAACATATACCAAATCATTGACACCAAGAAGTACCAGGTTGCGCCGGTTAACAGTAAAATCGGCTGGAACCAAATACTGTGAGGCTGAGCTCCACCAATCATGGTGTAGACGGCGAGCAACAACGACGCAAAAGCAATACTGGCATAACGTGAGCCAAACGAGCCGAGCATGGTAAAGCCAAACGTTGATATGCACAGGCCAATACCAAACCAAAGCGGTCGGTTGAATAATAACTCAATTGAAAAGGCAGCGATGGCGAAACACACTAAGGTCAACAGGATCGCAGTGAGTCGACCTGTAAAATTATCGTCCCGCTCGGATAATGCCGCTGCGATCACGCCTAAAATTAAAGGTGTGACAAAGGTATTTAATTGATAATACCAACATGGAATGACCACACCGAGTAAGGTGATCAGAATTAACGCGGAATAGTTGAGCGTTTTATTGGCCCAATAAAGTCGTAGACGATTGATATTTATCACTGTATCTCTGTTTTTCGTTATCATTGATAGTCAGCGTACAGTGTACCAGAAGTGATAGAGTAACGAGGGGGTTCGCTCAAATAAATCGTGTTTTTCTCTTTATCACATCGCGATGCTGGGGCGCGTTTACTGGAAAATGTCACGATGAAGCAAAAGGGGAGCGGTAAATATTAACAGTAAGTTTTCAAACCACATGGGGATTACGCTATGATGAGCGCGAATTTAATCAACGAGTTGACACCCATGGAGCTGCGCGCATCTAAGACAGCACAATTTTTAATCACCAACGAATATTATGAAGTTGTGTTAGACAAAAACCACATCGTTTTATCCTCCGTAAAAGAGGAGGAACACATTCCTTTTCAAGTTTGGAATGGGTGTGTCAAAGTGCATCACGGTCTATGGTGGGGATCGCTACAGTTTTATGCACACGAACGTAATGGAGAGCAGCGTTCTTGGTTAGTACAAGGTCTGCCTTGGCCACAATGTCGTGACTGGGCTGAGCAGGCGGTGGCGGCCTATCAAGCTTGGCATCACGAGCAATGTCAGCAGTTAAGCGACTATGTGCCCCAATGGCATCAAGAGCTGTCATCCATTTTATCTCTGTCGTCTTTCTTACCCCATTCTCTCATCACCCAATGGGCTGGCAGAGTGCATGACGACATGACTGCCATGAAAATCACGTTGGAAGAAATCGAACAACGAGCTCCTCAGGCCATGCAGAAGATGATGCCTTGGTTGGTTGAACCTTCAGCGCAGCTCGCCCAACGTAATGATGAGTGGATTGAACAGGAAAAGCCGCAATGGCAATCGTTATTTGAACAGATTGAATCTTCCCCTTTGAACGAGTCACAGCAAAAAGCAGTCTTGCTGAATGATGACCACAATTTAGTCTTGGCTGGTGCAGGCTCGGGGAAAACGAGCGTGCTGGTGGCGCGTATTGCCTACCTCTTGGCCAGTGGCTTAGCGCGCCCTGAGGATATTTTGCTGGTTGCCTTTGGCAAACAAGCGGCCTTAGAAATGCAGGAGCGCATTGAACAACGTATTGGTGAGCGTGCCCGTGGCGTTCAGGTCAATACCTTCCATCAGCTTGGTTTAACCATTCTCAAACAGGTGGATGGACAGGATGTGACGCTGTCACCTGTGGCCGCCGAGCCTAACCTGAAGCACGCATGGTGCATCGACTGGTTAAAACGTCATTGGATGACACCGACCAACTTTAAGCGTTGGCAAAAACACCTGTCTAAGTGGCCGATTGCTTATTTGACCGGGGATGATGAATTGGGCAGCCAAGTGGAAAACCCAAAGCTGATTGCTTGGTTGGAATCACAGTTGGATAACTTGTGTCAGATGGGATTGAAGAAAAAAACGATTCAAGAACGCTTAATTGATCATCCAGATTACACGCGCCTAAACAGTGAACTCAATCTGTGCTGGCCATGTTATCAAGAGTGGCAGCGTATGCTCAAAGAGTCAGGGCAGGTCGATTTTAACTTAATGATCAACCGTGCCACTCAGTATGTGAATCAGTCGAAATACACGTCTGCATGGCAATTTATTATGGTCGATGAGTATCAAGACATCTCTCCGGCAAGATTGGATTTGTTGCAAGCACTGTGTGAGCAACGTCCACAAGCCTGCAACCTTTTTGCAGTAGGCGACGATTGGCAAGCGATATATCAGTTTACCGGGTCTAACGTCAATTTAACCACTCAGTTCCAAGACCATTTCCCTAACTCGACGGTGCATTACTTAGATACAACGTATCGCTTTAATGAGCAAATTGGGGCGGTTGCGAATGCTTTTATTCAGAAAAACCCCAACCAGATACCGAAACCGTTAATCAGTAAAAAATCACAAAAACAAAAAGCGGTGTATGTGATGCCAACCAGTCAAATTGAGAAAGTACTCGCTCAACTTAATCGCAAAGCCGATGGGTTGAAAACCGTATTATTCTTAGGCCGTAATCATTATCACGAACCTGAATTACTCAAAGACTGGCAAAATCAATATCTATCCTTAAAATTACATTTCATGACGTGTCATGCAAGCAAAGGGAAAGAGGCCGACTACGTGATTGTCGTGGGAGTTGATGAAACTCAGTTCCCAATGAAAAGTAAAAATGTGCATTTAGACAATGCCCTCAATCACCATGGTGATGAGTATCCGTTTGCCGAAGAACGTCGACTTTTCTATGTGGCATTGACGCGAGCGAAAGACAAAGTTTGGGTCACACATAACGGTGTGGGGTCGAGTTTTGTTCAAGAGCTTATTACCGGCGATTATCCGGTTGTGAATAAAAAATAAGGAAGTGAAATGAAACGTGCGCTGATATTGGTCGATATACAAAATGATTTTTCTCCCACTGGGGCGTTACCGGTGGCAGAAGGCAATGAGATCATTCCGGTGGTCAATCAATTAATTCCACAATTTGAACATGTGGTTGCCACCAAAGATTGGCATCCGAGTGGCCATGGTAGTTTTGCCTCGACTCATGACACGGATATCGGTAGCTTCATTGATCTTGATGGTATTCAACAGATTATGTGGCCGGATCACTGTGTACAGTACAGTGTCGGGAGCGAATTTATTGAAGGGCTCAATGTCGATGCCATCACCCACGTGGTTCATAAAGGGACACAGCCCAAAGTCGATAGCTACAGTGGCTTTTTCGATAATCAACGCTTAGGAAAAACAGGTCTGGCTGATTACCTCACCAGTCAGGGAATTACCGATGTCTACATCACTGGGTTGGCGACCGATTATTGCGTCAAATTTACCGCGTTGGACGCGGTGGATCTTGGATTTAATACGTGGGTCGTGGTCGATGCTTGTCGTGGTGTGAATATGCAGCCTGATGATTGTGATAAAGCGTGCGCTGAAATGAAAGCCGCGGGGTGTCAGTTAATCACTTCTTCACAGCTCCTTAATTAAATGTTTATCGTCTAACACATCGAATATTGCACTAAAAAGCCCATCTGGCTTACCCGTCAGATGGGCTTTTTATCGCCTGATGCATTCTCTATTATCGAGATAAAGTCGCCATAATGGTTTTTTATTATCGAATAGGAGGAAAATGAATATTTCTGAATATCGCTGACTATTTGTTGGGAGCAATGCAGCGAATTTATTCTTATGCCAGCGCATTGTTAAATAGTTTTCTTACAATGATTCATTGATACAGAAAAATAGTATCAAATGCTTATTAATCGGCAACGAATACTAAGCTTTCATATGGATGGAAATGAATAGGAATCATTATGATATTAACCAACAAAGTAAGGCCCGATTTCAGATAATAAGTGCGACATTCATGGAAATATGTAGAAGAGGAAGCCAACTGCTGAAAGTGGTACGCTCTTCTCGCCAAAGAAACAAGCAGTACTACCATGAATTATCAACAGTTGACCGAAGGCAGAAGATACCAGATTTCTGCTCTTTTGGAACGGGGAATTTCGGTTCCTGAAATAGCTAAAACAGTTCAGTGCCACCGCTCGACGGTATACCGTGAGCTTAAACGCGGTCGGAAGGGAGAGCATTATTGCCCTAACGAAGCCCAGATGTCGTCTACCAAAAAGCGCAAAACAGCACGTAAATACCGAATACCAAAGGAACGTGTCGATTTTATCCGCCTTCTTTTAGAAACAGATTGGAGTCCAGAGCAGATTTCTAATGTATTAACGAAAATTGGTGCATCTGTCAGTCATGAGTGGATCTATCGCTTTGTTGCTCAAGATAAACGCTTGGGCGGTAAGTTATATCGTCACTTGAGACAAGGTCATAAGCGGTATCGCCGAGGTAAACAAGAGAAAGCTCCAGCGATAAAAAATACCGTTTCGATTGATGATAGACCAAGCATCGTTGACAGTAAGGAGCGGTTTGGTGACTGGGAAATCGACACTGTGCTAGGTAAGCATGGTACAGGTGCAATGGTGACTATTTTAGAGCGTAAGACTCGATTTTACGTGGTAAAGAAAGTGCCATCTAAGTCAGCGGATGATGTCACCAAAGCGACAATAGAGCTACTGAAGCCCTATAAGAAACATGTCCATACCATTACGGCAGATAACGGGCGAGAGTTTGCAGGTCATGAAACCATCGCAAAAGAATTAAAGGCTGATGTGTACTTTGCTCATCCGTACAGTTCTTGGGAGCGTGGTGCTAATGAGAATGCGAACGGTCTTTTAAGGCAATATGTGAAGAAAGGAACCGATCTAACGACAGTGACGGACATCGATATAGAGTTCGCTTTATCGCGGATAAATTACCGTCCGAGAAAGTGTTTAGGCTTCAAGCAGGCAGCCATTATATTTGAGGAGATGGCTTTAGCTTCTTGATATTGGAGAGTGTCGCACTTCGCAGTTGAATTCGGGGGGTATTAAAATATACCATTGCTGTGACTTTCGCTGTGACTAGCGCATCGACGTTGGCCGCGAATTGTACGCAAATGCCCAATTCTGGGGGAACGTATTACATTATTAATAAAGGGTCTAATCATGCTCTGGATGTGAATACCAATGATACCAGTGCGACACCAAATGTGATTACTTATGAAAATTGGAAACCGAATAACCAGAAATTTGTTGTTACGAAACAATCTGATGGCTATTGGGAAATGAAATCCGTTTATAATAATAAATTGGTCGAAGTTTATAATAGTTGTACGGCTAACGGAGCCAATGTTGATACGTATGATGATTGGAATGGCGATACCCAGCGTTGGGAATTGAAACCTCAAAGTGATGGGGCGTTTAAAATTGTAAGTAAAGTATCGGCTAAATCGTTGACCGTGGCTGGGAGTCAGAACGGTGCGAATGTTTATCAAAATGATGATGCAAATTTAAGTTCGCAGCGTTGGTATTTTAACCCTGTCGATGGGCAATGTGGTTCGGGCAGTGGCGGCTCCAATGGCGTAATAGGATTTGCCAATCAACCAGGGAATGACGGATTGAGTACCACAACTGGCGGGCAAGGCGGCCCGGAAGTGACAGTGCAAACGTGTGACGCGCTTGTACGAGAATTGGGAACGGATGGTCGCCGAGTGATTAAAATACCCGCCAATAAAACCATCGATTGTCGTACTGCGCCACGTCCGGTACAAGCGTGTCGCCTAGACTGTGCCATGTGGAATGATCCGGGTAAGCTTTGGTACCGCCTTCCGGTCGGCAATACGTCATGTACATCTCTGGATAGTGACACCAACCAAACATTTACGGTTCAGCGTAATGATACTCGAATTATGGTGAAGTCCAATAAATCGGTCATCGGCGGCAATAAGAACTCCAGTTTACGAGGGGGCACATTTGTCGTGTACAACGCGAAGAATGTGATTATCAAAAACCTCAACATCTTTGATGTGAACCCGGCGCTGGTTGAGGCAGGGAAAGGGGTGCTGGTGGATAACAGTACGCATGTGTGGATTGACCATGTATCGTTTAGAAACATCAGTGATGGGCATATTGACTTTGATAACAGTAAAAACGTAACGGTGAGTTGGAACCGTTTCTTTGGACAAAATAATCAAGTGTGTGCGAACCATCATTGGTATACCAATCTGGTAAAAAATACTCAGGTGACGTTCCATCATAATTTCTGGGACAATGCAGCCGGTCGAAACCCGAAATTGTACGGGCCGAATACGCGTGCGCACATCTTTAATAATTACTATAAAAACATTACTTATTTCTCCATCAGCGTATCGCATGGAGCTCAAGCATTGGTAGAAAATAATTATTTTGAAAACGCGTTAAGCCCACATTGGCGTGAAGGGGAAGGGTTTATTCAAGCCTCGGGTAATACCTATGTTGGATCGTCAGCGCAGAATACGCATCGTGACAGTGGTGATCGCGTATTTCAAGATATCAATCTTTATCCCTACGCACTGCAAAACCCGAACAGTCTCGGTAGTGTGATTGATAGTCAAACGGGTCCACAATAATGATTGTTTAGTGACTCGATATAAAAGGCTCTTATTCAAAGAGCCTTTTTTATGTAAGGTCTGGCGAGCGAACGTCGATTTATTTAGACGCGCTCGTCTAGATACGCTTTATAATCGGGAATTTCGATCGCGACTTCTTGGTTGATTAATTCAGAGTTAAAGATAAATGTGGCACTGGCTCTGTTTGTCGCAACTGGGATATTCCAGACACTGGCAATACGGAGTAGGGCTTTGACGTCTGGATCATGAGGAACCGCATTCAATGGATCCCAAAAGAAAATTAATACATCGATTTTACCCTCAGCGATCATCGCACCGACTTGTTGGTCACCGCCCATTGGGCCACTGATTTTACTTTTAATGGCTAATCCAGTTGCTTTACTGAGCATGGTTCCAGTGGTGCCGGTCGCGTACAAAAAATGCTGTTGTAACGTGGGTTTATTTTCTTCCACCCAACGCAATAATTCAGTTTTATAGTTATCGTGTGCCACTAAGGCAACGTGCTTATGAGCACTCATGACGCGAGTGGTTTTGTGCATAATTCAATTCCTATTTGATTTTTATGGTCTAACGAACATCAATATTAAGATGACATGCAGATACATTGTCCACTTATTGAGTAGACGCAGAGCTCGGCGCTGGCACCATAGGTTGGTTGCGATTTAATCCGGAAAATTGTAGCGGATTTGATAGGAAAAATCAGTGATATAACGCGTTAATATCGTTAAGAATGGGTAGGAACGAGGGGGGATGAATGCAATGGGCACACGATGTGCCCATTGCATGAGTGGTTTGCTTAAACCAAGGCGTTTTCTAAAATTTCACGGGACTGAGTGAGCGTAATGGCGTTGTGTTCACCTAATGCTGTCATACCGTGTTTTTCTAATTGTCCAACCACCGTGTCGACGGCTTCTGGCTGTGTCATGCCATGGTCGGCAAATTGGGTGTCCACGTTAAGGCTGTGGTAGAAGGCTTCGATGGCTTGAATCGTACGCTCAGCCAAATCGTCTCCGGTTTCTAAACCAAATACGTTGCGACCCATTTGTTCTAATTTCGCACGTTTTACATCCATTTGGTTACGTAGCAACCATGGTTGCACGATAGCGAGTGAACGACCGTGGTCAACTTGCCATAGTGCGGTAAACTCATGACCAATCATATGGGTTGCCCAATCTTGCGGTACACCAGTACCAATCAGACCATTCAGCGCTTGGTTTGCCGACCACATTAAGTTTGCGCGCCATTCGTCGTTGTCACGGTTGTCGTAACGCTGACCAAGGTCAAGCAGAGTGCGCAGTAGCGTTTCGGCATAACCTTCTTGTACTCTTGCTGAGGTTGGCGTGGTTAAATACTGCTCACAAGTGTGTACCCAAGCATCGACGATACCGTTGATCAGTTGACGTTCCGGTAAGGTTTTCATTACCTCTGGGTCCAGAACCGCGAACAGAGGTTGTACGGCTTTAGAATGGAATGGCAGTTTGTCATTCGTCGCTCGTTTGGTAATTACTGCGCCAGAGTTGGATTCTGAACCCGTCGCAGGCAGTGTCAAAATAGCACCAATCGGTAGCGCAGTCGTTACAGTATGCTTACCAATCATAATATCCCAGCTATCGCCTTCATAGCAGGCAGCGGCTGAGACAAATTTAGAACCATCGATAACAGAACCACCACCCACGGCCAAAATGAAGTTAATGTTGTGTTCTTTAGCCATCTGGATGGCGTTATCTAAGGTTTCTTTCGTTGGGTTCGGTTCAACACCTGAAAACTCTTTCCATGTATGTTCTTTTAGCGCTTCGGCCACTTGGTCATAAACACCGTTTTTCTTGATAGAGCCACCACCGTAAATCACTAACACTTTGCTATCGAGTGGGATTTGTTGGGCGATGGTTTGAATTTGGCCCTGTCCAAAATGAATTTGTGTTGGGTTTGAATAAGAAAATTGCATGACATGCTCCTAGTGTTTCAGTGAAAGGAAGATATTGTCTCACCGAGGTCTGAACGACCTTGTGTTATATTATGAGTGCATAATAGTGTTGATTAATGTATTTTAATAGCGCTATTTGTCCATTTTTATTGTCTATTTCTACAAAATTGCATCGATTTTTTACAGCGGAGAAGTGAGCGGATGAGCGATTTAGTGAGCTTAATGCAGCGTTACGTAGAGCAAAACCAGTTACATGATCTTGAGGGAGGGGTGAATACCGAAGTGCCGGGGGTTCGGTTTTATCGCTCCACGCACTCGACAAACAAGACCCCATTCGTCTATGAATCTGGGATCATTATTCTTGGTCAAGGTTACAAAACGATTACGATTGGTAACGAACATCGCGTGACATATGGGGCCAATGACTATCTGGTCGCTGGAGTGCCCATGCCCTTGGAATGTGAATCTCTGGCGACGCCAGAAGAACCTATCCTGGGGTTAAGTATTCATATTGAGCATACGCTATTGATGCGTTTAGTGAGTCAGTTAGATGAGCATGGTATGGAATATCCGACTCAGAAAAAAGGCCAGTGTGGCGTTCAATCGGTAAGAATGAATGAGCGCATGCTTAATAGTTGTCAGCGGATGATGCATGCTTTATTGCATCCTATAGAAGCGAAGGTGCTAGGACAGTCGTTAATTGAAGACATTCTCTTTTGTGTCTTAACTGGCACGGAAGGACACGTCTTGGTTGAACTGGCTCGCTACGAAGGACACTATGCGCGAATTGCGAAAGCGCTCGCAAAGATCCATAGCCACTATAATGAGCCATTGTCCGTTCAGGCCTTATCGGAAGTGTCGAATATGAGTATCTCAGCGTTTCACCATGCATTTCGAGCGGTCACGATGGAATCGCCTTTACAGTATTTGAAAAAGGTGCGTTTGAATAAAGCCAAGCAATTGATTCAAGTGGAAGGGGTACGCGTTACTGAAGCGGCGATGAAAGTCGGCTATGTGAGTCCCTCTCAGTTTAGCCGAGAATTTAAGCGGCACTTTAATCAAACGCCGAAGGGGCATGTTGGGCTGAGTGACTCGGTGAGCAGTGTGGCGGCGAAGCCCGTGTAAACACGGTGATCATCGTACCCAGAGCCTTATTGCTCGGGTACGAATGATGAGGGAACGTCGTTAAATCAAAACGCTAAAATTAAAACTGATAGCTTTCCGGTATGACGACGACACCTTTATCTGAAACATGAAAACGTTCGGCGTCAGTTTTTCGATCAAAGCCAATTTTCGTATGATCAGGAACCTTCACATGTTTATCGATAATACAGTTTTGTATTTGGCAACCTTCACCGATGGTCACATCCTCAAACAGAATGCTGTCGATCACGGTCGCGCCATCATTGATACGCACGTTTGAAGAGATCACACTATGGTGAACGGATCCTCCTGAATTGACCACACCGTTCGCAATCATCGAGTTAATAAAAATGCCTTCGTTCCCCGTCGCCGATGAGACGGTACGCGCGGGTGGGTACTGCGGCTCGTAAGTGCGAATCGGCCAGTTTTTCTGATAAAGATTCAACGGTGGCACGGGTTCTAATAAGTCCATATTGGCATCATAGTAAGAATCAATGGTGCCCACATCTCGCCAGTAACAGTCGCGTTTTACTCGGCCTTTACCTTGTTCGCCAAAACGATACGCATATACGGAATTGGTGGGGATCAATTGCGGAATAATATTCTTACCAAAATCATGTTCAGAATTAAGCTTATCCGCATCTTGGTGCAGCGCGGATTTGAGAACATCCATGCTGAATATGTAAACCCCCATGGAGACTAAGCTACGATCGGGTTGACCGGGGATTGAAGGCGGGTCGATGGGTTTTTCAATAAAAGACGTCACGACATTGTCGTCATCGACAGCAATAATGCCAAATGCGCTTGCTTCAGAGCGAGCGACATCCATGCAGGCCACTGTCAGTCCTGCCTGACTCTCTTTATGTTGCTGAAGCATGGCATCATAATCCATCCGATAGATATGATCGCCCGATAACACAACCACGTATTGTGCATCACTGCGCGACAATAGCCACATATTATGAAATAACGCATCCGCTGTGCCTTCGTACCATTTGCCACCTTTACGTTGCTGTGGTGGTACCACGGTGACATATTCGTGCAGTTCAGGATTGAAAATGGACCATCCGTCACGTAAATGTTTTTGTAGGGAATGAGATTTATATTGAGTTAACACTAAGATTTGGCGCAAACCAGAGTGCAAGCAGTTGGTAAGGGTAAAGTCGATGATGCGATATTTACCGCCAAAGGGTACCGCGGGTTTTGCTCGATCATCAGTAAGTGGTGAGAGCCGAGAGCCGACACCTCCCGCTAACACGACTGTAAGAGTTTCCTGCATTGAGTTTCTCCATGAAAAATCGACTATATTGCCCAAATAAGCCATCATTCGCGATGAAGGCAATGGCGTCGTCACGCAGCATAAAAATGCGATGTGGGAGTTTAGTTATATCAAATGATGCTAATCAAAACGATGAGTTTTTCAGAAAAGTTATTGCTTTATCAAAATTAGAAATTCAATCGAAGTTTACGATGAAACGTTCAATGTGCTTCTGTGATCAAGTCCAAATAAGCCAATCTTAAGACCAATCGCATTTACAATGTAAATACCTTTTCCTGTTGAGTATAGTTGATAGAAGACGTCATGAAAGGAGAGTGAGATTATTCTCACAAAGTTATGCAGGTGTGAGTGATATTGAGCGTTATTTTTAGACAGTGGCAGCATTCTTGCTAATACTCATGGTATTCACCATCTGTTTTTTGGGTTTGGAGCATCAATCCGGATGAAAAAGTTACTCATGCTGGTATTACTGCTTTTGGGCATCACAGCAGCGGGCGCTGGCTATTACTTATTCTATTATGCACCAAGCCATGGGGATGTTCTTGGTTTGAATGCTTTGTTGGGGAAAACGCCACCGCCAGCTACTCCGACAAAGGCGCGTGTTGAGCAAACGACGGCGACGACGGCACCGCCCTCTAAACCAGTGATGGACTATTATGTGTCGTCAAAAACGCTACCGATCCGCAGTCAGCCCGATGAGCAGGCGTTTATCGAGGGGCAATTATATCGTGGCGATAAGGTCAGTTTATTAGAGAAAAGTGCGGGATGGGGACGGATAACCGAGTACTTTGTATACAAGCAAGGAGAGGATCCTAAAGCAAAATGGATTCCGCTACAGGGACTGGTCGTGGAAAAACCAGTGATTACTCCCAAAGAACGCAAGAAAACGGTGCTCGATTATATCCATAGCTCAGATGATTTGGGAAAATATGAAGATATGTTCTTTAAAGTGACCAATACATTGCTGACGTCTAAGCAATGTAAACCAGAAGACTTTGAAGAAACAGGTGGATGGGTGAAGTCTGTATATTATGAAGGGAAAGACATTTATTTTGTGTACTGCGGTGGGTTAGGGCGCGTCAATAAAATTTATTTAGATGCCTCCAATGGTCAAACTTTTCGCTCGAAAGAGCCGTCATTGTGAGTGTTTAGGTAAAGTCGCCGCATGGACATGATCGAATATCATGGGCTGTGTGGCAGACCGCTTGTTGCAGATTTGGCGACTATAACTGGTGTTGTATCACAAAACCTTTTTTTTCAGTGTTAATTTCTGTTATACCCACCCATTATTGCCTATCTATATCATACTATTCTAAAGTGTTAGGTAGACCGTCATGCTGCGTATTAGGCTTGTTCAGTAGAAAGTTAAGGAGAGGTATTTGTTACGTCCGATGGAGCACACCGTAACCCGCTTTATTGTAAAATGGATGTCCTTAATCATCATCTTTAGTTTGATTATTATTGGCTATTCTATTTTTACCTTAGCATCATCTCTCAATGATGCAGAAATGATTAATGCCTCTAGTTCATTACGTACGCAAATCTATCGTATTACCATTGATGTAAAAACCAACGATGTTCATACCTTGCAGCATATTGAGGACTTTGAACATACGTTATATGGCAAAACAATGCGGCGCTTAGATAAATGGTGGATTCCAGACAATATTCGCGCCTACTACCGTCAGCTCGTTTTGGACTGGAAGGCGATTAAAAACACACTGATTCGACAGCATAATGTGTCTTTGACTGAGCAGGTCGATCCTTATATTCGTTACATAGAACAATTTGAGTATAAATTACAGCATTACAACGAGCAGAAACTGACGACATTAGCCTGGGTGGCGGCTTTGTGTTTAAGTGGCGTTATCTTGGTATGTTTAATTGTGGTGCGTTACACACGCAATGAAATTGTTAAGCCTTTAAGACAGTTAGCTCAGGCGAGTCAAAAAATCAAAGAAGGCAAATTCGATGTGGGTCTCACCCCGCGTTTTCAAAATGAGTTGGGTGAGTTGATGGTGACCTTCAATGGTATGGCCCATGAATTAGGCCAACTTTATCAAGGTCTGGAAATTGCGGTAGACGAAAAAACCCGCCATTTGCGGATGGCCAATCAATCGTTGCAAGTGTTGTATCATTCTTCTCAAGAGCTCTCATCGTCACGGTTAACGGTTGAAAACTTTCAAGTTATCTTGGATTATTTTTGCTCTGTAGAAGGGGTAAGCAGTGCCGAGTTGCAGATTATTGATGCGGGGGGCCAAGGGTTGGCCTTGCATGGGGGGGAACGGTTCGCCGATTATTCGCTGCATCGTGAGCTGAGTGTTGATGGGGTGTTATTAGGCTACTTACGTTGGAAAGAAGGACTGCCGTGTCCCGATAAGATGTTGATTAAGAACTTTCTGCATATCTTTGAGCAAGCGATTCATTACGCAAAATCTCAAAAACAATCGGAGCAGATCTTGCTATTGGAAGAGCGCGCGACCATCGCGCGTGAATTGCACGACTCGCTCGCACAATCGTTGTCGTATTTAAAAATACAAGTGTCGTTATTAAAGCGCTCAATGTCAGCAACGGACCTTGATACCATGCAGACCAATGCAGCGCCAGTGATTGCCGAGATCGATACGGGTTTATCCAATGCTTATAAGCAGTTAAGAGAGTTACTCACCACGTTTCGTCTGACTCTGAAAGAGAGTAACTTCGGTCAGGCACTGAGTGAAGTTGTCAACCAACTCAGAGAAAGAACCAGTGCTGAAATTACACTCAATAATTTACTGGTGTCATTTGAACTCAGTGCACAGCAACAGGTCCATTTAGTGCAACTGATTCGAGAAGTCACAATCAATGCGATCAAGCATGCACAGGCGAAGACTATCGCGATACATTGTGGTGAAGAGAATGGAATGATTACTGTCTTCATTGAAGATGATGGTATTGGATTTAGTGAGCCACCATCAAAAGTCAATCATTATGGTATGAATATTATGTACGAGCGTGCACAACGATTAGGGGGCGAGCTGCATATTGATTCTGAACCTAATCAAGGATGTAAAGTGTCTATTACGTATCCTGCCAATAAGAAAGGAGACTTATCTTGAATAAATGCAAAATAATGCTGGTGGATGATCATCCATTGATGCGTCGGGGAATTCAGCAATTGTTAAGCATTGAGCCTGAATTTGACGTTATCGAAGAAGCAAGTAGTGGTGACGAAGCCATTGCTTTGGCTCAATCTAATGAGCCGGATATGATCCTGTTGGATTTGAATATGAAAGGGCTCTCAGGGCTTGATACCTTGAAAGCTCTACGGGCTGATGGTTGCAGTGCCATTGTGGTTGTGTTGACTGTATCGGATAACGTGGCAGATATTGAAGCGATGGTCAGGGCTGGAGCGGATGGCTATTTGCTTAAAGATACTGAGCCTGAGCAACTGGTCGAGCTACTCAAAAATGCAGCGGATGGTAATAAATCCTATAGTGATGTGGTTTTGAAGTATCTGAGTAACCGTCGTGAACAAGCGGATGTGTTTGAATCGTTGACTGAGCGCGAAGGGCAAATATTACGCGAAGTAGCAAAAGGGTTTCGTAATAAACAGATCGCAGACCGCTTATTTATTTCTGAGTCAACGGTCAAGGTTCATATGAAAAGCTTGCTGAAAAAACTCCAAGTTCCTTCAAGAACGGCCGCGACGATCCTCTATTTAGAGCGCTATGGTGAACGTAAGTAACTGGCAGCTCTCCAATGTGCTGCTTAATTACGAGGGGGAAGCATCGTAATAAGCAGCATATTATTCTGACGTAAACTGACTTTGCCTAGCATAACGGTGTTTTGACCAGTATTGCTGCCGTATTGCTTGTGGAGATTTGAGTTTTGGGTGGTTTTGCATAAGATAAATAGGTGTATGAATTACAGGAAGTAATTAGGACGTACCTATGGACATTAGAACAGCGCAATATCAAGACTACGAGCGCATTGCTCATCTGCATGCGACGAGCTGGAAAACATATTATCGCGATATCTTAGGACAAGAGTATCTAGAGCAGGAGGTCGATGAAGACCGTCAGCTAATATGGCAGACTCGCCTCACTAATCCCCCCTTCAATCAACATGTCTTATTGGTTGAGGACGATCATGAATTGCTTGGTTTTATCTGCTTATTTGGTAATCATGACTTTGAAAAAGGGACGATTATCGAATCTCTTCATATTACACCGACACATCGCGGACAAGGCTTGGGCAAGCTATTGATTCAGAACTCGTTACCTTGGGTTAAGCAGTTTTTTCCGATGTCAGGAGTGTATCTTGAAGTGATGGAAAAAAATCATCAGGCCGTGGATTTCTATGACCATATTGGTGGCAGTCACCATTTCGATCGAGATTGGCGTTCACCTTGCGGGAACATCATCCATGAATGGGTGTACACTTGGGAGTCTCCTGACGAGCTTGCTAAAGCCATCGATGAGCCAATGTCTGCATAAAGAGCGAATTGCATTGCCTCATACTTCATGGAATGATGCGGTAGGCTCATAAGAAGGATGAACAGGTACATGACAATAAACTTAGAAGACTACGCTGGGTTGATTTTTGATATGGATGGCACGCTGGTTGATACTATGCCGGCTCATTTAGCCGCATGGGAGCATGCCGCGAGAACCTTTGATTTCCCATACGATGGCCCATGGTTAAACAGTATGGGGGGAATGCCGAGTATTAAGATTGTTGATGTGATTAATCAGCGTTACGACTTACACTTAGATCCCAAAGCCGTGTCTCAATGTAAAATGGATCACTTTGCCACATTAGAAAGTCAGGCAAGAATCATCAGTGCAACCAATGAGCTACTAGAGGCCAATTATGGACGTAAACCGATAGCGGTGGGGACCGGCAGTCAACGTACTTTAGCTTTGGCCATATTGGATCGTACTGGGTTACTCGATAAGCTTGATGCACTTGTCACTGCGACGGATGTGGTCAAGCATAAACCTCATCCTGAAACCCTTTTAACGGCGGCGGCTCAGCTGAACTTATCACCTGAAGAGTGCGTGGTGTTTGAAGATACGCTGCTAGGAATGCAAGCCGCTCATGCTGGTGGAATGGATTGTATACTGGTGACCGATGAGGGGTTAGTGCTGCACCGCGTCCCGAAAACCGAACCCCACATCGTGGAGTGATACGGCCTCAACAATGTGGGAGCATTCTAGGGCGCCGCAGTGGGGCTCAAAATGGCGGTCAACCTGACTGAGCACATCCCACATTGGGTAATCAATGCTATGATTATTTACATAAAGTTTATGATTTATCAGTCGATAACCTTTTTAGAATTCAATCATTGATGAGCGATCACATGAAGTATGGTGCCTTGATACTATCGATATTATTGAGTGGGTGTAGTGTTAGTTCATTGGATGGACTTGGCAAATTGATACGCAACGATAAGTTGGATCAAGCCCCGCAGACAAATAGCTCGGTCCGTAATCCTGACTGGGGGCAACCAGAAAAACCGGAAAAGGTACCTGATGTCGCACTGTCTTACCACTCTGACTACGACCGACTGATAGGCTTTTTGCGTGCTAATGATATTGCCTACGATGTTTTACCGGGGTCGTCGATGATGGTGCAAGTCAATGACACCATCTATTTTCGTTTAAACTCGGCAATGGTTGAAATGGGATCCTATCCGTGGATTGCTCGCTTGAGTGTCTTTCTGTCCCGTTTTCCGTCAATCACGGTTGTCATCAATGGGCATACCGATATTACCGGCACTGAAGCGCTGAATGATAATTTATCTGAGCGCCGAGCTCAGCGTATCCAACGCTTATTAGAACGAAATGGCGTGGCAAGATCGTCGATTTATACGCGCGGTTACGGGGAATACTTCCCCGTCTGTACCAATAAAACCCCCTCGGGTAGAGCCTGTAATCGTCGGGCGGAACTGTTGTTTATACTCAATGGTTCATAACGATAGAGAATGTGGCATTGTGATAGAGCCAAAAAAAAAGACAGAAGCTAAGCTTCTGTCTTTTTTATGATTACCAAAACTGATTAAGCTTTAGTTGTGGTTTCTTCACCATTAAATGTTTTTACTTTATATTCAAACTCTGGAATGGTGACTTCTACGCGGCGGTTTTGCTCACGCCCTTGACGAGTCGCATTGCTCGCGATTGGATCTGCTTCGCCTTTGCCATCAACCGTCAATTTGTTTTTATCAATGCCATTTTCAACAAGGTAGTCTGCAACAGATTGTGCACGTTTCTTAGAAAGCTGTTTGTTATACGCTTTCGTACCTGTGGTATCTGTGTAACCAACAATATTCGCATTCGCTTTAGGGTATTCTTTCAGTGTCGCCAAAAGTGGTGCTAAGGCTTCTTTACCTGAATCAGTCAGTTTTGCGCTGTCTAACTCAAAAAAGCTCTTATCGGTGACATCATTATGTTGTTTCATGACCCACTTTGGTTTCGGCTGTGGTTTTGGCGCAGGTTCTGCTTTTGGCTGTAGCGCTGGAGCGGGTTCCGTTGCCTTCGTTGGCATAGGCGCTGCGTTATCATCTTGACCAAAGTTATAGCTTAGTCCAACCGTGACCAAATCCGTATCCATGTCATGCATCACATGGTCAGACATGCCTTCATAGCGTTGGTAGGCTAGGCGAGCATCCCATTTCTTCGAAATATGATACTCAGCACCCACGGTGCCTGTTGGTACATAATCGGAGTCATCACCGTACTGCATGTAAGCGGCACCTACTTTGGCGTACACATCAACTTTCTCTGACATAGGGTAAGAAAACTTAGGAGCTAAAGTGATGGCAGATAAGTTATGTTCGCTGCGGCTCAGTGTTCCGTTATCCATGTAGTTGAGGTCGTATTTACCTAACCAATCTGCGCCCAATTCGACACCCATGTATTGGTTAACATCGTAACCTAGGAAAAGACCGGCGGCTGGGTCGTCATCGTTACAATTGTGATTGGTTGAACACGCGTCATTTGAAAATGATTGACCAGCGCGAGCCCCCATATAGAGATTGTCTGCAAAAACATTTTGTGCAAAGAGGCCACTGCTTGCCATACCTGCGATGAGTGTAAGAGCGATGTTTTTTTTCATGATAAAACCCTTTATTTGAGTCTAATTATTGGCATCGTACAAAGAAATGATGTTTGCACTTCTAAGATACGCTGTCTGGTTATTCGTTCTTTGAGACCTAAACATCTTAGGCTGGCTAAATCAGAGCTCTGTCAGCAGTAAGACATCATTTAATGTAATATTGTCAGAGAGTTATGATGTTATGTCAGTAAGTTAACAAAGGCGGGCAGTTTGCGAGCATTGGCGATGATAAAGATAATAAAGCCAGTCATCATGACTGGCTTTGGTATAAGCTTACAACGTGTTACAACGAATTATAGCACTTCTTTCGCTTTGGCAACCACGTTGTCGACGGTAAAGCCGAACTCTTCAAACAGTTGCTCTGCAGGTGCAGATTCACCAAATGTTGTCATACCGACCACACGGCCATTCAAGCCAACATATTTAAACCAGTAGTCAGCAATACCTGCTTCAACAGCGACACGAGCTGTCACATCAGCAGGTAACACGGATTCGCGGTAAGCAGCATCTTGTTTGTCGAACGTATCCGTTGAAGGCATAGAGACAACACGTACTTTTTTACCTTCTTTCGCTAAAACGTCTGCGGCGTTGACAGTCAGTTCCACTTCAGAACCAGTGGCGATCAAGATAAGCTCTGGTTTGCCTTCACAATCTTTAAGAATGTAACCACCTTTGGCGATATTCGCCAATTGCTGGGCATTACGATCTTGTTGAGCTAAGCCTTGGCGAGAGAAAATCAGTGCCGTTGGCGCATCTTTACGTTCAATCGCTAATTTCCAAGCTACGGCCGATTCTACTTGGTCACATGGACGCCACGTGCTCAAGTTTGGCACTAGACGTAATGTGGCCACTTGTTCAACAGGTTGGTGTGTTGGACCATCTTCACCTAAGCCGATAGAGTCGTGGGTGTAGACTTGAATGTTTTGGATTTTCATCAATGCCGCCATACGTAGCGCATTACGTGCATATTCCATAAACATCAAGAAGGTCGCACCGTAAGGTACAAAACCACCGTGCAGTGCGATACCGTTGATCATCGCTGTCATACCAAACTCACGCACACCGTAGTGAATGTAGTTGCCAGACGCATCATCTTTGGTGAGCGATTGTGAACCAGACCAGATAGTCAAGTTAGATGGCGCTAAGTCAGCTGAGCCACCCATGAATTCTGGAAGCTGGGCACCAAATGCTTCAAGCGCGTTTTGAGAGGCTTTACGAGATGCAATTTTCTCTGGATTCGCTTGTAGCTTTTCAATGATTTCTTGAGTGGATGATTCCCAGTTTGCTGGAAGATCGCCCGCGATACGGCGTTTGAATTCTGCAGCCAGTTCTGGGTAAGCATTTGCGTAGGCGGCAAATTTCTCATCCCAAGCCGATTCTTTGGCTTTACCTGCTTCTTTCGCATCCCATTTCGCGTATACATCGCTAGGAATCTCAAACGGTGCGTGCTCCCAACCAAGGAATTCACGTGTTGCGGCAATTTCGTCATCACCAAGTGGTGCGCCATGACAGTCGTGAGAGCCAGATTTGTTTGGTGAACCAAAACCAATGATGGTTTTACAACAGATCAACGTTGGACGAGAGGTATCCGCTTTCGCTTCTTCAATCGCTTGGTTAATTGCATCAGAGTCGTGGCCATCAACCGCTGGAATGACTTGCCATCCGTAGGATTCGAAGCGTTTCGCTGTGTCATCGCTGAACCAACCTTCAACATGACCATCGATAGAGATGCCATTGTCATCCCAAAAGGCGATCAGTTTACCTAAGCCTAGCGTTCCTGCAAGTGAGCAGGCTTCGTGTGAGATACCTTCCATCATACAGCCATCACCCATGAAGGCGTACGTGTGGTGGTCAACAATCGCATGACCTTCTTTATTGAATTGCGCAGCAAGAGACTTTTCAGCGATCGCCATACCAACCGCATTTGAGATACCTTGGCCTAAAGGACCGGTTGTCGTTTCGATACCTGGTGCATAGCCATATTCTGGATGACCTGGCGTTTTTGAGTGTAATTGACGGAAGTTTTTCAGATCGTCAATACCTAACTCATAGCCAGTAAGATGAAGTAGAGAGTAGATCAGCATTGACCCATGTCCGTTAGACAGAACAAAACGGTCACGATCGGCCCAATTAGGGTTGGTTGGGTTATGATTCATATGATCACGCCACAACACTTCCGCGATGTCTGCCATACCCATAGGAGCGCCAGGGTGGCCAGATTTTGCTTTTTGTACCGCATCCATGCTCAGTGCACGAATAGCGTTTGCTAAATATTTACGATTCATATTTGGATGTCTCGATTTAAGGTTGTAGGTGGAAGCCTGTATTGGCTTCCTGAGAAATAAAATGAAAAAACGAGTGACCTAAAGCCACTCGTTATGAGCAATGGTTAAAGTTGTTCTTTGATCATTGCTTCAAGTTTGCCTTGGTCAACAGCAAAGTTGCGTATACCTTCAGCCAGTTTCTCAACCGCCATTGGATCTTGGTTGTGTTCCCACAAGAACTCAGAGTGTGTCATTTTCTCTGGCGTAGCTTTTGTGCCTTTAGAGTCTACCAATTTTTCAACGACTTCGCCTTCCGAGTCTTCAAGTTCTTGAAGTAACTGAGGACTAATAGTGAGGCGATCACACCCTGCGAGTTCCAAAATTTCACCGATATTACGGAAGCTTGCGCCCATCACAACCGTATCGTAACCGTGTTCTTTGTAGTATTCGTAAATCTTAGTCACAGATTGCACGCCTGGATCTTCTTGTGCTTCGAATGAACGGCCTTCTTTCGCTTTGTACCAGTCCATAATACGACCAACGAAAGGAGAAATTAGGTATGCGCCCGCTTCTGCACAGGCACGTGCTTGTGCAAATGAGAATAGGAGAGTCAGGTTACAGTTGATGCCTTCTTTCTCTAGAATTTCCGCTGCACGGATGCCTTCCCAAGTAGACGCCAGTTTAATCAAGATACGGTCATTTGAAATACCCGCATCGTTGTACAATTTAATCAGCTCACGTGCTTTCTCAACACTCGCTTCTGTGTTGTAAGAAAGGCGTGCGTTAACTTCAGTAGAAATACGACCAGGAATGGTTTTTAGGATTTCTTTACCGATATTCACAGCAAGCATGTCACAGGCTTTATCCACTTGTTCATCAGTATCGTTGCTGAGTTTTTTTGCAGCTTCGATAGATTGTTCAATCAGTGGGGCATAGGCAGGGATTTGAGCGGCTTTAAGAATCAGAGATGGGTTGGTTGTAGCATCTTCAGGTTTGTATTTTTTGATCGCTTCGATCTCACCTGTGTCTGCGACAACAGTAGTCATTTTACGTAGTTGCTCTAATTTATTGCTCATTCTATAGTCCTTCATTCGTCGTTGGTTTAGGCGACCCTTGCAGTGCAACAGGCGTCTAAAAAGCATGGTCTTTTTAGATTACGAAGTCATGACGGAAAATACACATCACTCTTCGTTCCGTTTGAATCAACCAAACTGTGTTACTTATGAACATATGATCGATTGATGAGTAAATGATATGTCCATATTTATCTTATTTGGGTTGAAAGTCAATCCGAATTTGCCTATTACTACCATGCATATCACCTATTGAATCATCACCTGATGCTATGATAACCAATGGCTGCAAGGCATTACTTGGCGTTAACATTGACATTGTGGAATCTAAAGTTACATCGTATGAACAAATGTATTATGATGTAACATATGTTCACAATGTTTATGAACGCACTTTATGTAACAGTTTATAACAATTGTCCAGCGTAACACCGTCTAATCCCTAGTCTAAGAGTAAAATATGAATAGCCATAAATCCGAGATCTCCCTCGAAGACAGCGATCTCTTGACAGAAATTGCCGTTGCCTACTACCAAGATGGCGCAACGCAAGAAGAAATTTCAAAAAAATTCTCGATTTCCCGGGCGAAGGTCGGTCGCTTACTCAAGCAAGCTCGAGACGAAGGCATTGTCGAGATTACGGTGAAATATCATCCTGTATTTAGCGCGAAAATTGAACAACGCTTGATTGAACGCTTCGGGCTGAAACGTGCACTGATTGCGTTGGATCAACCCAGTGAAAAGGCGCAGCGTCACCAAGTGGCGGGTCTGGTGTCGAATTATCTTTCGCAAACATTAAAAAATGGCATGGTAGTGACGGTTGGGCAGGGCAGAAACGTCTCTTCTGTCGCCCATCATGTTGGGGTGATTACCCCGCGAGATTGTACTTTCGTTTGTGGGATCGGTGGGATACATCCGCGAGGCAGCATGTTTAATGCGGATCATATTTGTCGTCAGTTGGCGAAAAAATACGGTGGAACCTCTGAAACACTCTATGCGCCAGCTTATGCCGAGAATTATGAGCAGAAAATGGTATTCATGCAAAATAGTACCGTCAAACAAACCCTCGATTTGGCACGTAAGGCAGATGTTGCGCTCGTTGGTATCGGCGATATGAGTGAAAACAGTTACATGGTGGATTTAGGTTGGTTTACACCCAATGAGGTGGTGCAATCTCGTTTGCAACAAGGGGTGGTGGGCGATTTTGCCGGTCATGACTTTTTTGACGTTCGCGGGCGCATTGCGAAAACGGGGATGAGCGACCGTGTGATTGGAATGAGTATTGAAGAGTTTCGCCCAATCGCTGATGTCATCGCGATTGCATCGGAAAACAGCAAACCGTTGGCATTACTCGGCGCGTTACGCACTGGAGCGGTGGATGTGGTCGCGACAAGTGTGAGCAATGCGCTCACCGTACTGAACTTAGATGAGCAAATGCAAACGGCGCAGGTGAACTACCCAGAGTAACGCCAAACCCAGCGCCAGCAACATATCGGTATCTTCATGAATGTTTCAGGCGCGGAAACCTTGCTTGATATGCGTCACTAATCCGCTATTGGCCAATTGCTCACACATCCACGGGCTGAATGCAAAAGGGGTGTTTTGCACACTGACAAGCAAATCATCAAAGTCTACCCAGGCATAATCGGCCACTTCACTGGCTCTGGGGGCCAGAGGTGAGGTTAAACGGGCTTGAAATACTGGGCAAAATTCATTCTCAACAATACCATTATCATCTCGGGCAAGGTATTGGAAATCAGGACAAATGCATTGAATGTCAGTGGCTGTCGCGCCGAGCTCATATTGGGCGCGGCGTTGAACTGCGTCGCTGAACTCTTCATTTGGCAAGGGGTGTCCACAAAACGAATTTGTCCAAACGCCAGGCCAAGCGATTTTATCTAGTGAACGGCGGGTGACCAGCACCTGCCCACGTGTATTCCATAAATAGCAGGAAAAAGCCAGATGGAGTGGCGTGTTTTCATTGTGGATCGTCGCTTTGTCTGCAGTCCCCATCGGTTGAAAGTCATTATTGAGCAACACAACGTGTTCAGTGGATGATGTCATAAGGCCTCACTTGCACCAATCAGATCACTGCCGTGTAGAAAATGACTGGAAGATAGAAAAATAGCGCAACACAAAATAGCTAGGTCAAGCATGAAATCCTAATTAAAAATGCCAGTCTCTTGACTGGCATAAAGCGGGGTAAGGATAGTCGTTCTTTGGCGGCGAATCAACGCTCCGATTCAGGTAGCAACGGCGGAATGCTCGGCACCATAGGGGCGTTGCCCGACATCGTCTGCAGAGTTAACTATCGACGCCATCGGCGTTTTCGACTTAAGCGATACCACATTCAATCGGCAAATCATGGCGTTGCCCCCACTCGGTCCATGAACCATCATACACCGACGTATTGGTGTAACCGCAGAGGTAGGCGGCCAGTAAGACAATACACGCGGTGACTCCAGAACCACAGCTAAAAATCGTGTGCTTATCACGTGTGAGCAGCGTATCGATGATCGGCATTAACTCGGCTCGTGATTTGAGCCTATGATTATCCATGAGTTCGGTAAAAGGCAAACACTGCGCGGATGGAATATGTCCACTCCGTAACCCCTCGCGTGGCTCCTTGACGGAACCAGAAAAGCGCTCACGGCCACGCGCATCGATCAACTGGGTGTGGGTGTCACCAATCCGATCGAATACGGTTTGCGCATCGACGAATGCGTGAGTGTCCAGCTTCGCTTGAAAATCGCCTCGTCTAGGCGCGGGAGTGTATGTCTGAGTTAACACGCCGTTGTGTTGTTTCCACTCTGTTAAGCCGCCATCCAGTACATACACGTGTTGATGGCCCATCGCCCGTAACATCCACCAAGCGCGCGGCGAAGCAAAGGTTCCGCTATTATCATAAACGACGATGGTGTCATGGTGATTGAGCCCAAGGTCTTGCGCTAACCGCGTAAAACGTTCTTCTGACGGCATCATATGCGGTAAAGGACTATCGGGGTCGCAGAACTGCTCATCGTAATCAAAACGGCGTGCTCCAGCGATAACATTAACGGTATCTTTTTCTGGCTCAACGGGGATTTTAAAGGCCATGCTGGCATCTAGAACCACCACATCATTATCATTTAGATGGCTTTTAAGCCAATCAACAGACACTAAAGGTGACATACATACTCCTTATTTAGCACTGCGCATCCGAGGGATGCGACTAGGGTGAGTTTTGTCTCTTATTCCTGAGAAACCTCTTGGCGATGAGTCGCTGATCCACATACCGGGCATTGGGGATTTTTCATCAATGCCATGGTACGCCAACTCATTGACATTGCATCTAGCATCAATAACCGACTGGATAACGGCTGGCCGACCGTCGCAATGACTTTGATGGCTTCCATCGCTTGCACCGCCCCGATGATCCCGACCACAGGAGCCATGATGCCCGATTCAACACAAGTCAGTGTGTTCTCGCCAAATAGGGCACTGAGACAGGCATAGCAGGGGTCATCGGCATCTTGATAAGTAAAGACACTGACATGACCTTCCATACGAATCGCAGCACCAGAAATCAATGGGACTTTCTGGGCAAAGCATAGCTGATTGAGTTGATTACGTGTTGTGATATTGTCCGTGGCATCAATCACGAGGGTGTGCTGTGCGATGAGGTCATTGAGGGCATCATCATCAAGCTGACGGGCAATCCCCTCAACCTCACAGTATGGATTTAACTGCTTGAGTGAGTCGACGGCAGAGTCCACTTTATAGCGACCGATGTCAGCATCATGATGTAATACCTGACGCTGCAGGTTTGAAAGCTCGACACGATCAAAATCCACCAGCGTGATCTGACCGACGCCTGCGGTGGCTAAATATTGGCTGCTCGCACATCCTAATCCACCGGCTCCAATGATCAGAACGCGACTGTCTTTCAACGCTTCTTGCCCGTCAAAATCGAAGTGCTTTAAAATAATCTGTCTATTATACCGCAGCATCTCGGCATCAGACAGTGTGTCTAGTGATTCACTCATGCGCTGATACTGGCGTTAAATAATTCGATATTGACCGTTTCTCCTGCTTCGACACGGCCGCGTTCACGTTCCAGCACCACAAAACAGTTGGCAAGCGACATGGAACGAAATGCTCCGGAGCTTTGATTTCCGGTACTTTCGACCACAAACTGCCCATTTTCGATGTAGTAGATAGCACGTTGATAATCAGTGCGGCCGGGGGACTTTTTAAATCCTGAGCGAGTAATGGCTGGAATGGTGATAGGGGGCTGCCATTGAGTATGACCTGCCAATTTTGCTAAGAGCGGTTGTACCAGCACATAGCAGGTGATGAAGGCCGAAACCGGGTTGCCCGGCAAGCCGCAAAACCAAGCGTTGGGTAACGTACCAAAAGCGAACGGTTTACCGGGTTTAATCGCGAGTTTCCAGAAATTAATTTCACCTAATTGGCCGAGAATGTCTTTGGTGTAGTCGGCTTCACCGACACTCACACCACCGGATGTTAGCACCACATCGGCGGCTTGCTGTGCATGCATAAAGGTCGCGGTCAATTGCTTAGGGTTATCGGGAATGATCCCTAAATCGAGTGGCTCGCAACCAAACTGCTCAATCAACGCTTTGATTCCATAACGGTTGCTGTCGTAGATTTGTCCTGCCGCCAGTTCATTACCCAGTGGTTGCAGTTCATCACCCGTTGAGAAAAACGCCACGATTGGCTTTCTAAGCACCATGACTGTCGCCATACCTAAGGTCGCTATCATCGGGATATCACGAGCGGTTAAGCGTGTGCCTTTCGCAAGAGCTAAATCGCCCTGACGAATGTCATCGCCAATCGGACGAATGTTCTGGTTGGCTTTTAACTCCGTTTCATTGAATGTAACGCCCGCATCGCTGACAGTGGCATTTTCTTGCATGATAACCGCATCGCAGCCACTGGGGATTTGCGCGCCGGTCATAATGCGCACGCAGGTGTTGCTTGGCCAGGGTTCATCAAACGGTGACCCGGCCATTGAACGGCCCGCAATCGGTAACGGCTGATTGGCCATCACTTCGTCGCGACGCACGGCATAGCCGTCCATCGCCGAATTATCAAATGGCGGGACATTGAGTGGTGAGCGAATGTCTTCAGCGAGGACATAGCCGACCGCATCGGCAATCGGTAAGGTCAATGTATCGGTCACTGGTTGAATACCAGCGAGGAGTTTTTGTTGTGCGTCTTCAAGGGGCATTAAGCCTGGTACATCGCAGCATCCCATGAGTTTGATCCTTGCAATTGATGACATT
Source organism: Vibrio zhugei (assembly GCF_003716875.1). Classification (NCBI taxonomy): domain Bacteria; kingdom Pseudomonadati; phylum Pseudomonadota; class Gammaproteobacteria; order Vibrionales; family Vibrionaceae; genus Vibrio; species Vibrio zhugei. The sequence goes on from NZ_CP033077.1 coordinate 125,200, forward strand.
GATTAATGCTCAACAGTTTATCACAAATGCACAAACAGAAATAATCATGACCCGAGATAAAATGGGGTGTAATTATCCATAAATACGCGTATCCTTGGTCGCCATCTGCTAAGGGCAACGTAAGAGGTAGTGCAATGTCTGGTCTGAGCGACTCAGCAAAAAAAGTAATCGCAGCGTTGGAAAGTCGTGGACTGGAAACGCCAATGCAACCCAATGAGATGGGGCGCGCTGAAAAGAAAGAGAAAATTGAGCATCACATGCATGAAATTCTCAATATTCTTGGACTCGATTTGACTGATGATAGTCTTGAAGAAACACCACATCGCATTGCAAAAATGTATGTTGACGAGATTTTTTCAGGATTAGACTACCAAAACTTTCCGAAAATCACGGTCATTGAAAATAAAATGAACGTCAGTGAAATGGTACGCGTGAAAGATATCACCGTCACCAGCACCTGTGAACATCATTTAGTGACGATTGATGGGAAAGCCGCAGTGGCTTATATTCCCCGCGGTAAGATTATCGGGCTCTCCAAAATTAACCGTATTGTCCGTTTTTTTGCGCAGCGTCCTCAAGTACAGGAGCGCATGACGCAACAGATTTTAGTGGCACTACAAACATTGCTTGATTCAGACGATGTTGCCGTCACCATTGATGCGACCCACTATTGCGTGAAGTCGCGTGGTGTGATGGATGCGACCAGCGAAACCACGACAACGGCTCTGGGTGGCATTTTTAAATCGAATGCCTCAACACGCGCTGAATTTTTAAGTGGATTGCGTTAATTGCTGCATGATGTGTCATGAGGCAGACGTCGACTGTGAATCCAATCCAAAAAAAAAACGCCAGTGCAATACTGGCGTTTTTTTATGCATCATGCTCATTACTTGAGACACTACGGCCTGCAGTAATTAGAAGGCGGATTGGAAAATAGCGCACACCTCTTCATGAGAACCTTGACGAGGATTGGTCACGGCGCACGCATCTTTTAGGGCATTGGTGGCCAATGTTGGTACATCTTCCACTTTCGCACCGAGCTCTTCAAGACCCGCCGGAATACCAATTTCTTTTGATAACTCGACAATGGCATTGATTGCGGCATCCGCACCTTGCTCTGCGGTTAAGTTTTCCACATCCACGCCCATGGCTTTCGCGACATCGCGCAGACGCTCAGCAGATACTGACGCGTTATAGCGTTGTACGTGTGGCAGCAATACAGCATTACATACACCGTGTGGTAGGTTATAAAAACCGCCCAGTTGGTGCGCCATCGCGTGAACATACCCTAATGACGCATTATTAAAGGCCATACCTGCCATAAACTGCGCATAAGCCATCGCTTCACGAGCTTCTAAGTTTTGACCGTTTTTCACGGCTTCACGTAGGTTGGCTTGAATCATTTCAATGGCTTTAATGGCGACGGCATCAGTAATGGGCGTCGCTGCGGTTGAAACGTAGGCTTCAATCGCATGAGTCAGTGCATCCATCCCGGTTGCGGCAGTCAGCGAAGCCGGCTTCGCTAGCATCAATTTCGGATCGTTGACGGAAATAAGAGGGGTAGTGTGCTTATCAACAATCGCCATTTTAATGTGGCGTTCTTCATCGGTGATAATACAAAAGCGCGTCATTTCTGAAGCGGTACCTGCTGTGGTATTAATCGAAATTAATGGCAGCATAGGTTTAGGAGATTGGTCGATGCCTTCGTAATCGCCAATTTTACCACCATTGGAGGCTAATAAAGCAATGCCTTTCGCACAGTCATGTGGCGAACCGCCACCCAGTGAAATGACGAAGTCACATTGATTGTCTTTTAAAATCGCCAAGCCTTCATTTACGTTAGTCACAGTTGGGTTTGGATGAGTACCATCATAAACCACAGTGGCAACATCGCGAGCGGAAAGCAAGTCAGCGACTTCTTGTACGACACCGATTTTATTAAGTACCGCGTCACTTACAATCAATCCTTTTTTGAATCCTTTTGATTGAATGGCATCAGCCGCGTCAGTTAAACATCCGGCACCCATTAGGTTAACAGTAGGAATAAAAAATGCACTTGTCATTAGGCAGCTCCAAACAGAAATAAGCGAGAGTTTATTGATGGGGTAACCCCTGTGTGAAGCACTATGACAGACTCCAGAATGGCAATAATTGATCTAACTCAAATTTCCCAGAAGCACGTAAATAATGTAGCTCGCAAATTGATTATGATCAATTTAGCGCACAAAAACGTATGCAGCTTTGAGCATATAGTGTGTTGATATTATGGACAAAAATAAGAAAAAGCGCCGATGGAGGCGCTTGTGCTAGTTCGTGAACAGCGGCGGGTGAGCGGGGTGACTACGCTAATTCCACCAGCTTTTTGATCAAACGATCAATACCGGTCGCCGCTTCAGTAACGTTGTTGGCCAGCATATACGCGGGTGTCGAGAGAACGTTATTTTTCTGGTCGAGCACGTAATCTTCCACGGGACAGTCAACGTGTTGGCCGCCCAATGCGGTATAACCCGCTGCAGTGTCTTCATCATTGCCAATGGTGCCTTCCACACCATGTTGATAGATCATCGGAATGATATGCGGGGAAATACAAATATAACCCGCTGGTTTACCGGTGGCGGCAAAATCTTGGCAAGCGGCGGCCACATCGTCATTGAGTTGGCAATCGGCCCCTTTGACGGCGAAATTGGTGACGTTTTTTGCCATACCGAAGCCACCGGGTAACGCAATGGCATCGTACTCTTGGGCTGACAGTTCAGCGACATCACTGATATGGCCTCGGGCAATGCGTGCAGATTCGACTAAGACATTACGTTTTTCATGCATTACCTCACCGGTGAGGTGATTAATGACCTCAGCTTGCTCAATATTGGGCGCAAAGCAATGCCAGCTTGCCCCGTAGCGTTCGATCGCTTGCAGTGTTAACACGGCTTCGTGAATTTCGCTGCCATCGTAAACGCCGCAGCCGCCCAGAATTACTGCCACTTTTTTCATGAGGTCACTCCTTGTTGTTGAGAACGTTATCTTATAGAACGTGTGAATAACGACCTTAGCAGGGCCATCGTGAGTTTGGAAAGTCTCGATGTATCATTCTGGGGAATGAGGAGAAGAAAATACGGCGTCATCCCAATAAGGTTGGCTGGGATCAAATTTTTCACTTAGGTAGTCGATAAAGAGTCGAACTTTTTGCGGCAAATATTTGCGTTCGGGATAGACGGCATAGACCGCCGCTTCAGGCAATTGATAATCGGGCATGACCGTGGTTAATGTGTTGGCACGAATATAATCGCCAGCAATGAAGGTCGGCAATTGCGCGATGCCTAAACCAGACAGTAACATGCGTCGAATGGCTTCACTATTGTTCACATGAATATTGCCATTGGGAATCACCGATTCCTGCTCATTCCCGCGGACAAACATCCAGCTTTGCCCCCCTCGAAAATAGGAATATTGTAGACAGTTATGGTCGCGAAGCTGTGCAGGATGTTGAGGTTTGCCATGCTGTTGCAGGTAATCGTGTGAGGCACACAAAACGGTGCGACAGCGCGTTAACCGTTTGGCCACTAAGGTGGAGCTTTCCATATTTCCAATCCGAATCGCCATGTCGAGGCCTTGTGCCACAATGTCGACGAATTGATCGTCAAATTGAATATCGATATGCACATTGGGGTAGCGTTGTACAAATTCAGCGATGTAGGGGGCAATGTGTCGAACACCGAATGACATCGGCACACTCATTCTGAGATGACCGCTTGGCTCACCTTGTAACTCCGCCACGGCTTCAACACCCTGTTGGGCCCAATTGAGCGCAGTGGACACATGAGAGTAATAGCGCTCGCCCGCTTCGGTGAGGCTGATTTGGCGCGTGGTACGATTGAGCAAGCGCGCTCCCAATCCTTGTTCAAGTTGAGTAATACGTTTACTGACCGCGGATTTAGTGATATTCAAGCGTTCTGCGGCTCGAGAGAAACTACCCAGTTCAACTACAGCGATAAAAATCGGAATAGCGGAGAAATCCGTAAACATACCATCCTCTCGTCAATGTGAGACATTACATTGGTTATTTTAGCAACAAAAGCGTTGTCGGAACAACCATTGTTGACCTTAAAGAAACAATATGTGTATTGAAGAAGACTTACCTCCGAGTAGTAAAACCATTACACTGAGGCGAGACCAACAAAGGAGAACTCATGCAATACGATTGGATTTTATTTGATGCCGATGAAACGATATTCCGCTTTGATGCTTTTCGTGGGCTGCAAACCATGCTGGCCTCGAAAGGCATGACTTTTACCGCCGACGACTTTACTGAATACCAAAAATCAATAAACCAGCATGGGTGAAATATCAAAACGGTGAAATTGATGTCGACCAACTCAAATATGGCCGGTTTGTTCCTTTAGCAAAACGAATCCATTCAACCCCACAATTGTTGCAACAAGATTTTCTCAAAGCCATGAGTGACATCTGTGTGCCTTTGCCGGGTGCGAAAGAACTGCTGGAGGCATTACGAGGCCATGTTAAGCTCGGCATTGTGACCAATGGATTTGTTGATTTACAGCAGGCTCGACTCGAAAAAAATGGCTTGTATGATCACTTCGATGTCATTGTATGTTCTGAAGCGGTTGGATGTGCTAAGCCGGATCCTCGTATTTTCGAGTATGCGCTGAAAACGATGGGCCACCCAGACAAACAGCGCGTGTTGATGGTGGGGGATAACCCTCACTCCGACATTCTTGGCGGGATGCAGATCGGATTTGATACGTGTTGGTTAAATGAAAATCAGGAGCCAGTGCCCGAAGGGATCACTCCTACGCTACACGTGACGCATCTTGAACAATTACATCGCCATTTATTTGCTTTATAACCCGCATGTAAGTAATAATTTCAGACTGTTATTTCCATTTGTCATCAAGATAAGGCTGGCTTGTGCAATATGTCGCGATAAAAAATATCATTATTGAGCAAATTGCTGCTGGGCTTTTAGCGCCACGGCAAAAATTGCCGTCAGAACGTCAACTGGCTGAGTCGTTTAACACCACGCGCGTGACATTACGTGAAGCGTTGAGTCTATTGGAAGCGGAAGGGGCCATTTATCGTGAAGACCGACGTGGATGGTTCATTACGCCCCCTGCTCTTCGTTATTATGTAGGCAGTCAGCAGCCGTTTCACAAGCTAGCGCAGCAGCAGGACCGACAAACCGAGGTGCGGCTCGTCCGTGTGTCTCGGCAAATGGCGGATAAAAGCATTGCACACATGGCGACGTTACCACCGTTCACCGATGTACAATGCATTGAACGCGTTCGTTGTTTGGAAGGTCGCCCCGTCGCCTATGTGCTGAGTTACCTGCATCATCCCAAGGTATTGGGATGGAAGACGGTCTCGGTCAAGCAATCGCTGACAGAGCAATTGCGTGAGACGTTTTCAGTGACTCATCAAGTGCATGACTATCAAGTCAACGTTGGGGCGCTTTCTGGTGAGCGTGCTCAACACCTGCATGCCACAGTAGGTACACCTGCGCTGGTGGTGACGCGTCAATATCGAGATGAACAGCAGGCATTTGTTCGAGCCGACATTGAATATTGGCGCCATGACGCGATTATCGTGTGCGGCGAGGCACAATAATACGGTTTGAGTACCAGAGAGGGGCACATGAGCCCTGTCACGTTCATTCATGGCAATATCATGCTCAAGCGAAAGAAGACGCTTGGACTTCGTTATCTTCGCGTTTTATCACTTTGTGCCCCTCTTCAGTGACCCCATTTTTCCAGTAACTGCTGATGTATATGTAGTCGCGGTCAATATTATGTTGCTGACGGAAATACTGGCGGAACGCCCGCATTGCGTCGAATTCACACGCGCACCAAACCGCGCATTGACCCGCGCGCCACGTCAGAGCTTTTACTGCATCCACTAACTCTGTTCCTTGGCCAGCCACATGCCAAATGATGTCCATACCTTCGGGGGCTGTCAGTGTTTGGGCATCATTCGCATCCGCGACTTCAATAACGGCATAGCCTTGCGCATCGGCAGGAAGGGCGGTTAATTGTGCGCTCAAGGCGGGAAGGGCGGTCATGTCTGCCACTAAAAAGAACCAATCACCAGAGTTGTTGATACCTGGGCTTTTACCGGGACCGGCAATTTGGATGCTATCGCCGACTTGGCACTCTAATGCCCAGCGCGCTGCAAACCCGCAGCAAGGGTCTTTAACCTCATGACGAACAAAATCCAACGTCAGGATATGCGATTGAGGATCAAAATCACGAATGGTGTACGTTCTCAAGACAGGGCGAACCGAGTCATCTAATGTACTTAAATCGGTGCTGCCTTGTGGTGTGAACTGCAGTTTGATGTAGTCACCGATGCAATCTGTATCAAAGTGCGCAATGCTGTCACCTTGTAGTTGAATTCGTTGAAAGTTTGGTGAAATACGTTCCGTTGCAATAACGGTAAGCGCAAAGCTTGGACGGCGTGAAGGGGTTTTTGACATAAGAATGGGCTCGCTTATTTGATAATAGGAAAGGGCGGATATTATAGCGATGATCAGTCAAAAACTCAATGATAACAATTTTCATTAGTATTTGCCTGCCTGTGTTTCAGGATAAGAGAACTCGCCGCAAGCCTCGTTGCTGGTGGCGTCAATGACAAATGGGTTGTCATTTCAGGGGATTGCTTTAGAATAATAGCGTCGGCTTAAGCAGGGGCATCCGTATTTGTCCCTAAATTTGTTTGACATTGTCTTATGTGTTTTGTTTACATTGCTGAATAACACAACATTCACCCACAAGTGTTGCTTGGTGTGCAACACCACTGTAAGGATATAAAATGCCTACAATTACTCTTCCTGACGGCAGTCAGCGTCAATTTGATAACCCAGTTTCTACTCTCGATGTTGCTCAATCTATTGGTCCTGGTCTTGCGAAAGCAACGATCGCTGGCCGTGTGAATGGTGAGCGTGTCGATGCGTGTGATTTGATTGAGCACGATGCCAGTCTTGAAATCATCACAGCCAAAGATGAAACCGATGGTTTAGAAATCGTTCGTCACTCATGTGCCCACTTATTGGGGCATGCGCTTAAGCAGCTTTTCCCAGATGCAAAAATGGCGATCGGTCCGACCATCGATAGTGGTTTTTACTACGACATCGACTTAGAGCATTCTTTATCTCAAGACGATTTAGAAAAAGTCGAAGCTCGCATGAAAGAGCTAGCAAAAACCAAATATGAAGTCGTCAAAAAGAAAGTGAGCTGGCAGGAAGCACGTGATACCTTCGAGTCTCGAGGTGAACCATATAAAATGGAAATCTTGGATGAGAACGTCGCACGCGATGATCGCCCTGGCTTGTACCATCATCTTGAATACGTCGATATGTGTCGTGGTCCTCATGTACCGCACATGGGCTTTTGTCAGAACTTCAAACTGTTAAACGTCGCGGGTGCCTACTGGCGCGGTAACAGTGATAACAAAATGCTGCAACGTATTTACGGCACCGCTTTTCATGATAAAAAAGCGCTGAAAGCACACTTAACTCGTCTTGAAGAAGCGGCGAAGCGTGACCATCGTAAATTAGGCAAACAGCTTGATTTATTCCATATGCAGCAAGAAGCACCAGGTATGGTATTCTGGCATCATAATGGTTGGTCTATCTTCCGCGATCTTGAGCAATTTGTTCGTAGCAAATTGGTAGAATACGATTACGAAGAAGTGAAAGGCCCATTGATGATGGACCGCGTGTTATGGGAGCGTTCTGGTCACTGGGACAAATATTCCGATGCGATGTTTACCACATCGTCAGAAAATCGTGAATACGCCATCAAACCAATGAACTGCCCTGGACATGTCCAAATCTTTAACCAAGGCTTGAAGTCGTACCGTGATTTACCGTTACGTATGGCGGAGTTTGGCTCATGTCACCGTAACGAACCATCAGGCTCACTGCACGGCATTATGCGTGTTCGTGGCTTTACACAAGATGATGCTCATATCTTCTGTACTGAAGAACAAATTCAACAAGAAGTGACATCATGCATTAAAATGGTTTACGATACATATCAAACCTTTGGTTTTGATAACATCGCAGTAAAACTGTCTACACGTCCAGAACAACGTGTGGGGAGTGATGAAATTTGGGACAAATCCGAAGCGGATCTGATCAAATCCCTTGAATCAATGGATATTCCATTTGACATTCAAGAGGGTGAAGGCGCATTCTACGGACCTAAAATTGAATTTACTTTATATGACTGTTTAGATCGCGCATGGCAATGTGGTACTGTTCAGCTTGATTTCAACTTACCAGGCCGCTTAGGTGCGACTTTCGTAGGTGAGAACAACGAGCGTTTGGTTCCTGTCATGATTCACCGCGCAATCCTTGGTTCACTTGAGCGTTTCATCGGTATTTTGATCGAAGAATACGCTGGCTTCTTCCCAACATGGTTGTCGCCTGAACAAGCCGTTGTGCTGAATATTACGGACAAACAGTCTGATTACGCTCAAGAAGTCGCGAAAAAACTGCGTAAATGTGGAATTCGTGTGAAAGCAGACTTGAGAAATGAAAAAATAGGCTTTAAAATCCGTGAACACACTTTAAAACGTGTTCCGTACATGCTGGTATGTGGTGACCAAGAAATGGAAGCCGGTGAAATAGCAGTACGTACTCGTAAAGGTAAGGATCTCGGTAAATTTAAATTGGATGACTTTATTGAACATATCCAATCTGAGATTGCTAGCCGTAAGCTTAATCTGGAGGAATAAACTATTAAAGGCGGAAGACGTGGCCAATTGCCGGCCAAACAAAACCAGCACCGTTTAAACGGTGAGATTCGTGGCGTTCGTGAAGTTCGTTTAACTGGCGTAGACGGCGAGTCTGTAGGTATCGTGTCGATTCAAGAAGCAGTAGCTACAGCTGAAGAAGCTGGTTTGGATCTCGTAGAGATCAGCCCTAACGCCGAGCCGCCAGTCTGTCGAGTGATGGACTATGGCAAGTTCCTCTTCGAGAAGAGCAAGGCTTCAAAAGATCAGAAGAAAAAACAAAAACAGATCCAGATTAAGGAAGTAAAATTCCGTCCTGGTACTGATATTGGAGACTATCAGGTAAAACTACGCAACCTGACCCGTTTCCTTGAAGACGGCAACAAAGTGAAGGTAACAATTCGCTTCCGTGGCCGCGAAATGGCTCACCAAAACATCGGTGTGGACCTTCTAAACCGAATTAAAGAAGACACGGCAGATATTTCTGTAGTAGAATCTTTCCCGTCGCGTATAGAAGGCCGCCAGATGATTATGGTGATTGCCCCTAAGAAGAAGTAATTAACGGCTTTACAAGTAATAAAACCGTCCGCTTTAGCGGTCGGTTTTGTTCGCCTTGATTACGTGTTATTAACTATTACAATGCGGAGTTATTCATCATGCCTAAGATGAAAACCAACAAAGGTGCTGCTAAGCGTTTTAAGAAAACTGCTGGTGGCTTCAAATTTAAGCACGCTACTAAACGTCACATCCTGACTAAGCGTACTACTAAGAACAAGCGTCAGCTTCGTCCAAATGCTATCCTTCCAAAATGTGAAGTGGCTGGCATTGTACGTTGTCTACCGTACGCTTAATTCTTTTTAGTTATTTAATTCGTTTAGTTTAGGAGAAGCATAATGCCTCGCGTAAAACGTGGTGTACAAGCTCGTGCACGTCATAAGAAAGTTCTTAATCAAGCTAAAGGTTACTACGGAGCACGTTCACGTGTTTATCGTGTAGCTTTCCAAGCAGTTACTAAAGCTGGTCAATACGCTTACCGTGACCGTCGTAACAAGAAACGTCAATTCCGTCAACTTTGGATTGCTCGTATCAATGCTGCGTCTCGTCAAAACGGTCTGTCTTACAGCCGTCTTATCAACGGTCTGAAAAAAGCATCTATCGAAATCGATCGTAAGATTCTTGCAGACATCGCGGTATTCGACAAAGCTGCATTTACAGTACTTGTTGAAAAAGCGAAAGCTGCTCTTTAATTAGAAGTAGTTTTACAGGTTTAATTAAAAGGAGAGCGCAAGCTCTCCTTTTTTATTACCGATTATTATTTGGGGAAGCGGTCAAACACTGCTCCCACAAACACAAAGCGCACCATGAGACAGTTCTCGCGGTGCGCTTTTTTTTGGTTATTTTAGTGACGGTGTCACATTTAAAATATTGAGATTATGACTGCTCATCATCTAAGTAGGGCTGCAGCAATTGCAAATCGGATGCGCCTAAGCGATCCGAGGCGGTCATTGCTTGATGCCAGTAAGGGTAGAGCAGGGGTGGACGACTCACTTTTTCTAAACGCTGCAACTCATCGTTGGTTAACGTTAAGTCGGCCGCGGCTAAGTTATCTTTTAGCTGTTCATCGGTACGTGCTCCGATGACAACTGAACTGATCGTAGGGCGAGTGAGCAACCAAGCTAATGAGACTTGCGCAGCTGAGACCCCATGGTTTTCCCCGATGGCGACAAGTTCATCGACAATGTCGTAAAGTTTGTCGGTATCCGATACTGGTGGCTCTTTCCAACCCTGTAGATGACGTGAATCTTGCGGTGTTTGATTATCACGGCGGAACTTACCAGATAGCAATCCTCCCGCGAGCGGGCTCCAGACCATAACGCCGACGCCTTGATCGTTGGCAATCGGCAATAACTCATATTCCGCTTCACGAGCTTGTAGTGTGTAATGAATTTGTTGACTGATCGGGCGTAAGTAATGATTTTCTGAGGCACTGCCTAGCGTTTTCATAAGCTGCCAACCCGCGTAGTTGGACACACCGTAATAGCGCACTTTACCGTCACGGATTAAACGATCCATGGCTTCTAACGTTTCTTCCACTGGAGTCCAGCCATCCCACTCGTGAATGTGGTACAAGTCAATATGATCGCGGCCTAGTCGTTTAAGTGACGCTTCACAGGCCTCAATGATATGGTAGCGAGAATTGCCACCTTGGTTTGGACCGGGGCCGGTAGGGAAACGAGCTTTTGTTGCGAGCAACATTTGATCTTGTCGACCTTGTAATGCTTTGCCTAAGATCTCTTCTGATGCGCCGTCTGAGTAGATATCTGCAGTATCGAGAATGTTAATCCCCGCATCGATACACATGTCGATTTGTCGTTTTGCTACATCGACACCACCGTCGCCCACATGAGCAAACTTACCTTGCCCGCCGTAAGTCATGGTGCCGAGAGTAAAAGCCGAAATACGTAGGCCTGAATGGCCCAGTTGACGATATTCCATTGACGCACTCCTTCGCTGTGCTTATTCAAATGAATGGTTAGACCCGATTTCAGATAATAAGTGCGACATTCATGGAAATATGTAGAAGAGGAAGCCAACTGCTGAAAGTGGTACGCTCTTCTCGCCAAAGAAACAAGCAGTACTACCATGAATTATCAACAGTTGACCGAAGGCAGAAGATACCAGATTTCTGCTCTTTTGGAACGGGGAATTTCGGTTCCTGAAATAGCTAAAACAGTTCAGTGCCACCGCTCGACGGTATACCGTGAGCTTAAACGCGGTCGGAAGGGAGAGCATTATTGCCCTAACGAAGCCCAGATGTCGTCTACCAAAAAGCGCAAAACAGCACGTAAATACCGAATACCAAAGGAACGTGTCGATTTTATCCGCCTTCTTTTAGAAACAGATTGGAGTCCAGAGCAGATTTCTAATGTATTAACGAAAATTGGTGCATCTGTCAGTCATGAGTGGATCTATCGCTTTGTTGCTCAAGATAAACGCTTGGGCGGTAAGTTATATCGTCACTTGAGACAAGGTCATAAGCGGTATCGCCGAGGTAAACAAGAGAAAGCTCCAGCGATAAAAAATACCGTTTCGATTGATGATAGACCAAGCATCGTTGACAGTAAGGAGCGGTTTGGTGACTGGGAAATCGACACTGTGCTAGGTAAGCATGGTACAGGTGCAATGGTGACTATTTTAGAGCGTAAGACTCGATTTTACGTGGTAAAGAAAGTGCCATCTAAGTCAGCGGATGATGTCACCAAAGCGACAATAGAGCTACTGAAGCCCTATAAGAAACATGTCCATACCATTACGGCAGATAACGGGCGAGAGTTTGCAGGTCATGAAACCATCGCAAAAGAATTAAAGGCTGATGTGTACTTTGCTCATCCGTACAGTTCTTGGGAGCGTGGTGCTAATGAGAATGCGAACGGTCTTTTAAGGCAATATGTGAAGAAAGGAACCGATCTAACGACAGTGACGGACATCGATATAGAGTTCGCTTTATCGCGGATAAATTACCGTCCGAGAAAGTGTTTAGGCTTCAAGCAGGCAGCCATTATATTTGAGGAGATGGCTTTAGCTTCTTGATATTGGAGAGTGTCGCACTTCGCAGTTGAATTCGGGGAAAACCAACGTAACATATCTCATCTTACGATAACTGAGACGTATATTGCAAAGGCGGTATCAGCAATGAGCCTATATCGATTGAGTCATAAAATAAAAGGAATAAATTAATAAAAAATACACGATATGATGACGTTTTGGTGACATAGATTCATAAAAATTTTTATCGTTTTCCTATCTCTGGCAGCAGCATAGTAAATATGCCAATATGACGCCTTTAAATTTCATACTTAAATTAATAGCTATTGATAATAGGAAAAATAACCATGTCTCACGCTAGTGACTTACAAAAGCAAATCGATACTCACACTGTTCATATTGTCTTGTTGACCATGTGTACATTTGGTATTTATCCGCTGTTATACCTGTATCGTAATACCAAAGTTATTGAAAATATTACTCAATATAAGGTTGCTTCAGATGGGTTAGTGATCGGTTTAGCCGCGTGTACTGGGCTAAGTAGTGTATTGCTGACGGAATACAATGCGGCTTCATCAATTCTCAATTTATTGATCACAGTGGTTAGCGGTATTTTGTATTTGGTGTGGTCTTTTAGCGCCAGAGATGCCATTCAAAAATATGCTCATGGCACCCTTAATATTGATGACTTTAAGATAAATATTATTTGGACACTATTATTTAGCTTTATGTATGTGAATTATTCGATTAATAAACTGGCAGAATATTCAGAGCCAGAGGTGAATTCTGATGAGTCACATGAAAACGATGAAAAAATGACACTGGAAGGCTAAAGAAATAACAGAAGATAAGGCGAAAACCTTATCTTCTTATTTTATTGTCTGTGGCTAAAAAATAGTCACAGAATCATGTGTAACGCGTCATCGAGCGCGCCGACTAACCAGTCGATATCGTGTGCTTGGAAGGCCAAGGGTGGACGCAATTTCAAAACATTACCATGCGGCCCTGCAACAGAGGTCAGGACTTTTCGCTCACGCAATTTTTCAATTAAATCCAACGCAAGCGCTTTGTTCGGTGTTTTGGATTCTTTATCGCTGACCAACTCGAAGCCTATAAATAAGCCCGCGCCCCGTACATCACCAACGCAGTCATATTTCTCTTGTAGCCCTTTTAATTCATTCAATAGCTGTTGTCCGACTTGGGCACTGTGTGCTTGCAGTCCTTCTTCTTTAATCACATTTAATACAGCTTGTGCCGCCGCCATGGCCACAGGATTGCCACCAAACGTATTGAAATAAGGAATTTGATCACTGAATGCTGCCAGCACCTCTTGTTTGGCAAATAAACCTGAAACAGGAATCCCATTGCCCATGGGTTTGCCACTGGTCACGACATCAGGGATAACGCCATGGCGAGCAAACCCCCAGAACGCCTCACCAGTACGCGCAAAACCAGGTTGCACTTCGTCGGCAATAAAAATTCCTCCGTTTTTATGGACCACATCGATGGCGGGTTTTAAAAAGCCAGCGTTACCAGGCAGTACACCATCCGAAGAAAAAATGGAATCGGCCATAAAGCCAGCGAATTGAATACCATTCGTCGTCATTTCATCGATTTTCTCCTGCATTCTATCCGCCAACCAAACCCCAACATCTTGGCCTGCTAAGCGATAGTGATCCGGCGAGGCGAGAAGCCCGGTGTTCGGTGATAACGGTTGACCTGAGCCCAGTGCTGGTGAAGCGCCCGAGGTCAACGCACTGGTCCCGTGATAGGCTTCTTGCGAGACGATGATTCCTGTTCCACCGGAATACGCGTGAGCGATACGCATCGCCAGATCATTGGCCTCAGAGCCGGTGCACATATACATGGCCTTGTTGATCTCGCTTGGCATCGTCTCTAGTAGCTCTTCGCTGTAAGACAGTATGCGCTCGTGTAAATAACGGGTATGAGTATTCAAGCTTTGCATTTGTTCATTGACTGCGGCGATCACCGCGGGGTGACAGTGACCAATACTGGCAACGTTATTGTAGACGTCGAGATATTTATCGCCGTTCGCATCCCAGAGATATTGGCCTAGGCCTTTGACCAAATGCACAGGCCGACGGTAGAACAAACGGTAAGACTCGCCCAGTAATCGCTCGCGTTTCGCGGTCAGTTGGCGGGTCGCCTCATCGAGCTCACTGGCGTGTTCGGGACGAAAACTATTGGTGTCCATGATGGTAGAGCGTACGACCATAAATCCTCCGGTCTTTAATAGCGAAAAAACATACCGTGATGCGCGGGATGAATAAGGCGAATAATGTCTTGGCCTCTTCACGGTGAATGACTCTATCTTGCGTGACGTCACAGTAAAAAACTTGACCGTACAAAGCTGTATCCGTGTTTTGAAGACAAGTTTTATCAACAGTTACCCGATTGCAGCAAGGGGGATGGCGTAAAGGTAATGTCTGGTCAAGCGCGATGTGATTCAGTTGCGGCATGCTGGCGACAACGCTGATGAATGACAAGGATGAGCTTATGGAGATGGAACAATACGATACATTAACCGATGATGAGATGATTGCCATGGCCAATGATGTGTTAACGCGCTACCTACCGGAACATCAAGGCACGGCAACATTAATCTGTCGCTCTGAAAACGCGACCTTCAAAGTGCGCACAGAGCGAGAGCAGTTTGCCTTGCGTATTCATCGTCCTGATTATCATGATGCGATCAACATTCAAAGCGAGCTCGCTTGGCTCGCCGCGCTAGAGCAACAAGGGTTCGTCGTTCCGATGCCCGTCGCGGATAAAAACGGCATTCAGGTACAACCCATTGAGGTCAGTGACCAAGACCGACGTTTTGCCGTGTTATTTCGTTGGATTGAGGGAAGCATGCCCACAACGGACATCGAACCTGAACAGTTTGAGCCGTTGGGCGAAATCATGGCGCGTTTGCATTTGCACAGTATTCATTGGCCGAGACCTGCATGGTTTAAGCGTTTGCAATGGGACCACCCATCGATGGTGGGCGAGCATGGTCATTGGGGGCATTGGAAAAAGGTACCCGGCTTATCGCCGGCCGATATTGAGACGGTACAGCGTGCTGTGGACAGCATTGCACTGCATGTTCAACATTATGGCAAAGAGAGCCAAACCTATGGCTTAATTCATGCCGATTTACGACTCACTAACTTGCTGTTTCATCATGGTATGACGCGTGCAATAGACTTCGATGATTGCGGCGAAGGGTGGTTCATGCATGACATTGCCGCCGCGATAAGCTTTTACGAGCACCATGAGAACGCTGAAGAGTGGATGAGCAGTGTGTTGCGCGGCTACCAGAAGGTTCGTCCCTTGTCCCAACGGGATCTCGATATTTTGCCCGTGATGGTGATGCAGCGTCGCATCCAATTGCTCGCTTGGGTCGGCTCTCATCAACAAACGGAAATGGCACAGAGCCTCGGCGAGCACTGGGTCGCAGAAACGGTTCGTTTGTGTCAGGACTACTTACGTATTCATGCCAAGGCACTTGAGGCGGTAGGATAAGAGCCTGACATGCCGAGCCTCGCTAGCATTGCCCATAGTTTGTGCAAACACGCATCATTATGGGCGATTGTAGTGCACATCATCACATAATGAAGGCCCGATAGGCCGTTTGGTCGTGGAGCGATTTTTGCTTGATATGAACCTTCTGTACGAACGTTGATGAAGGATCACGAATATGGACATGTTGAGCGTACACAATCATTCGGCAATGCAGGCGCTTACCCAGCACTCCGTGGGTAACCAAGGTGTACTTGCCGCGGCCGCAACCGGACTGTCGACCTTTATTACTCAGCAGGGCGGTGATATTGACCGCATCTTGGGTCGCAGCGGTGTGAATCCAGAGATCCTGACTCAGCCGACTTCCAGCCTTAAATTAACGCATTATTGTCAAGTGCTTGAGCAAGCTGCGCAGCAAACAGGGTGCGATCATTTCGGCCTATATTACGGTCAGCAGTTTATGCCACAGCATTTGGGATTGATTGGCTACATTGGATTGTGCTCGGCGACCGTACATCAGGCATTAGTGAATGTCGTGAACGCCTTTCATTGGCATCAGCATGACACCTTCATGCAATTGGTGAATCTTGGCGATGCGGTGCGGGTGGATTATCAAATTCGCCACGGCGGCATTGTGGTTCGTCGGCAAGATGCGGAGTTGACCATGGGGATGATCGTCAACCTGGTTCGGCAAGGTACAGGAAAGACTTTTGCTCCTCGTATGCTGCATTTTGAGCACGCCAGCCCCGAGAGCTGGCATGAGCACTGTAAAGTCTTTGATGCGCCCGTCTATTTTAGTCAGCCGTTCAATTCGGTCGTGATTGAAAAAGCGTATTTAACGCGCGTCATGCCCAATGCGGATCCCATGTTACTGTCTTTGATGACCGAAGCGTTGCAGCGCTTAAATGTGTCTCAAACCGGCCAATCGTTATCAGAGCAAGTCAGAGCACATATTCAAACTCACTTAGTGGAGGGTGAGCCAGAGTTAGACAACATTGCAGATAGCATGGGGATGAGCCGATTGACGTTACAGCGTCGTTTAAAAGCCGAGCACGTCAGTTATCGCCAGCTATTAGAGAATGTGAGACGTGATTTAGCGTCTCATTACTTGCAACAATCTCATTTACCGATCACCGAAATGGGATTATTACTTGGTTATTCAGAAACCAGTGCGTTTTCTCGTGCATTTCGTCGTTGGTTTGGTGTGAGTCCGCGGCAATATCGATGCAATTAATCTAACCGCTGGTATGCAATCCGTGACGTTTCTCTCTCCTACATGGGTGAGTGTTATCGAGTGTGAATCGGTTAAGAATGCTATTCATTATGATTTTAATTGCATATTCTATTAGTTAATTCGTGCATTTATATAAGCTGTATTCCATAAGCGAACGAAGTCGGCTCGCTGTGACGCTTTAGTCTTTACATTTTCTTACAATATTAAACAATGAAATATATCAATAGATAAAATCTGTTGGTGAGTAGTCAATGTTTATTATCAAGGAAAGAGGAAGAATAACATGAACAAAAAGACACCACTTTGGGTGGCGATCGCGTTAGGGCTGAGCTCTTCAATGGCGTATGCAGATTCTGCGTTGAGTGTGAATGTCACTCCGTTGCATGCCTCGTATGGCGAGAACAGTGATGTGAAAGTCAAAGTGACGATCACCAACCAGAGCAGTCACAATGTTAAAGTATTAGATTGGTTTTTACTGAAAAATAATAAGCTTAACAGTGATGCGTTCGATGTCAGCGTGAACGGACAGAAGGTCGATTATACTGGTCCTATCGTCAAACGCCCAAGCCCTACAGACGCGGACTACTTAGCGATTGGAGCAGGACAAACGGTGACTCACACGGTGGATTTATCGGCGTATTACGATATGACCACAGCAGGAACCTACAATGTACAGTTTGATGTCAGCGCCTTGAATTTGATCAAACAGCCGTATCAAGCGAAAAGTGCGGCCGCGCAAGGTCCACAGAGCTTATCTTCTAATGACGTGAATTTTTATGTGGCAGGGATTGACCCAAAGTTCGCGGCACTCGCTGAATCAAAAATAGCGCAAGCCATTCAAGCGAAAAGTGGTATTGACTATGTCGGAAATTGTTCCAATAGCCAACGAGCATCCATCAGTGGGGCAGTACAAGCGGCGCAGTCTATCTCGTCCAGCGCTTATAACTACTTGCTGGATTACTACGACAATGGGAGCGCATCTCGTCGCTATGCTCAATGGTTTGGCACGTACAGTAGCAGCCGTTACGCAACGGTAACTCAGCATTTTTATCGCATTACTGATGCGCTGGTGAATAAGACCGTGACTGCAGATTGTGGCTGCGATCCTGATTACGCGTCTGCCTTCGCTTATGTGTATCCGAATCAGCCTTATCATATTCATTTGTGTGGGGCATTTTGGAACGCGCCAACCACAGGCACGGATTCTAAGGCTGGTACATTAGTTCATGAAATGAGTCACTTTACCGTCAATGGGGGGACGGACGATGTCGCGTATGGTCAATATAACGCACGTCAATTGGCCCGTTCTAACCCAGCGAAGGCCATTACCAATGCCGACTCGCACGAATACTTTGCGGAAAATACACCTCGCATCGATTGAGGCTCAACGAGAGTAAAGTCTGTAAAAGGTAGCGAGCAACGTCGCTGCCTTTTTATTCGCTGCATGGTATTATTGTTAATTGATTCTAAATCGGCTATAAAAAAGCGGCGTATATATAACCACCTGATCTTTAATTGATTATTTACTGTACAAACAGCATGAAATCATCAAAAAAGAGTTTTCTTTTTTCTAAAGAGGTGGCATATTAACTCCATCGCTTCGATGCGTACCAAAGCGGGCATCGTATAATGGCTATTACCTCAGCCTTCCAAGCTGATGATGCGGGTTCGATTCCCGCTGCCCGCTCCAATCTCTTGTTTATCCATTCTATTTTCCTTTTATATTTCCACACGCACTTAAGCGTGATTTCGTACGTCTATACTTTATTCCCCATAATCCTAAGCCCATTACCGCCTTAGGGAGTATGCTCTGCCGCATATATTCCTCACATCTCGTTTTCTCAACAACTTTTCTCATCAATTTTTATTTTTGTCAGATTTCGCATAGGAATCCTGCGCCATTTTTGATATAAATTTATACAATCGGTTGTTATTCATGTGCTTTGCTACTTGCAACGTATGGCGGTAGCGTGGGACAGGTCTAATTGACTCTCATCTACACTTGAGCGCATACTTTTCTCTCCGCTCTCGTATGTAATCATCGACGATTGACCTTTTGCATTTCTTCTAAGGTCACGCATAAATAGACAGGAAGACATCGCGCAGCCCTTGTGAATACATTACTTTAGTTGCACGGTTTGTCATAAAAATATTAATGAAAGTGATTTAAAATCAATAAGTAATTCGTATCGCAGCGAGAATAACGTGCCTAGGGAAAATGATATAGCGCGTGTGTGCAAATTTGTGTTGGTTTGAATGGTTTTGCGAGTGTAATGTCGCGCCAACATGAACTCTTTTAGGCTGGTTAAAAAAGGCGACTTCATAAAAATACCAATGCTGTCTAATATACAGTAATTGTAAATTATGCCTGTGGATAGATTAAACAGACAATGTCGGTATTTTGTGATTACGAAAACGTAAAACCCTACTTCTCTCATACTTGGTTGTTAATTATGAGGGGAAAGTAGTGGAAAAGAAGATAAAATATAGATAGACAATAAAATATAGATGTTGTCTTTCTAATATCTGTTAGATTTGTTATCAGGAGTAGAGAGTAGGTAATGGATGATCGAGAAAAACAAATTTATGAAATGGTGAGGCGAAATAAACGCCGCGAAAAAATTAGAAATTTCATACACAAGTCTAAGTTGATATGGGTTTTAGATCCGTACCCTTACGAGACACATAAAATAATGCCTCGCACAGTTGTGGAAAACTATAAGCGGGAAAAGATAAGGCAAGCCTATTCTTGGCATTACATTTCTCGGCTCCAGAACGAAAAAGCTTATAAAGCAGGGCTTGCTGGTATCGTAACGGCTCCAATTCTAGCTAGCTTAGCGATAAGCAAGCCTCTATTTTTTAATTTTAACTTCCCTATACAAATGGCGTTCATATTCCTTTCTGGCATGCTCTTTGTACTTGCTGGTGTTATCTATAGTAAAAGGGCTCCCTATTTTGTAAAAGCATTCATGGAGGGAGAAGAAAACAAGAAATATAGAGCTGCTCCAATCAGAGAAATTCACTCATCAATATTCTACGAATTTCTCAAACTAGGAAGAACATACGAAATAACACCTCAAAATATACATGAATTAAAAAATCCCGATTTCAGATAATAAGTGCGACATTCATGGAAATATGTAGAAGAGGAAGCCAACTGCTGAAAGTGGTACGCTCTTCTCGCCAAAGAAACAAGCAGTACTACCATGAATTATCAACAGTTGACCGAAGGCAGAAGATACCAGATTTCTGCTCTTTTGGAACGGGGAATTTCGGTTCCTGAAATAGCTAAAACAGTTCAGTGCCACCGCTCGACGGTATACCGTGAGCTTAAACGCGGTCGGAAGGGAGAGCATTATTGCCCTAACGAAGCCCAGATGTCGTCTACCAAAAAGCGCAAAACAGCACGTAAATACCGAATACCAAAGGAACGTGTCGATTTTATCCGCCTTCTTTTAGAAACAGATTGGAGTCCAGAGCAGATTTCTAATGTATTAACGAAAATTGGTGCATCTGTCAGTCATGAGTGGATCTATCGCTTTGTTGCTCAAGATAAACGCTTGGGCGGTAAGTTATATCGTCACTTGAGACAAGGTCATAAGCGGTATCGCCGAGGTAAACAAGAGAAAGCTCCAGCGATAAAAAATGCCGTTTCGATTGATGATAGACCAAGCATCGTTGACAGTAAGGAGCGGTTTGGTGACTGGGAAATCGACACTGTGCTAGGTAAGCATGGTACAGGTGCAATGGTGACTATTTTAGAGCGTAAGACTCGATTTTACGTGGTAAAGAAAGTGCCATCTAAGTCAGCGGATGATGTCACCAAAGCGACAATAGAGCTACTGAAGCCCTATAAGAAACATGTCCATACCATTACGGCAGATAACGGGCGAGAGTTTGCAGGTCATGAAACCATCGCAAAAGAATTAAAGGCTGATGTGTACTTTGCTCATCCGTACAGTTCTTGGGAGCGTGGTGCTAATGAGAATGCGAACGGTCTTTTAAGGCAATATGTGAAGAAAGGAACCGATCTAACGACAGTGACGGACATCGATATAGAGTTCGCTTTATCGCGGATAAATTACCGTCCGAGAAAGTGTTTAGGCTTCAAGCAGGCAGCCATTATATTTGAGGAGATGGCTTTAGCTTCTTGATATTGGAGAGTGTCGCACTTCGCAGTTGAATTCGGGTATTTATAACAGGACTTTTCGTGCCGGAAAAGACTATTAGCTAAACAGTACAAAGCGACATTCTTAAAGCGCTTCTTTGCGTACTTAACGATTGATACTGTGGTTATTCTTAATATTTTAATAAATATCAGTTAGTTATTTTGATTTTTATCTCCCTATTATTCAGATGAGATGTTTCAATTCAGTCTGAACGTGGTGTTTTTGGAAAAATAGGCAAGGAATAAAAATGATTGGGCTAACGGAAAGAGGAGCGACGCGTTAGATTGATAGTGATGGAATTTTAGAGATGAATTCACATAACTATCGGAGTATGTATGCGAGAACAATTTAATCAAACTGAAAAGGCGATCATCCCAATTGCCGCTTTTGCAGCAAGCGGCGATATTGAGAATCTAAAAATGAGATTGAACAATGGACTGGATTTGGGATTAACAGTGAATGAAATTAAGTCGGTGCTTGTACAGATGTACGCGTACTGCGGTTTTCCAAGAAGTTTAAACGCACTGAACACATTGATGACTGTCGTCGCAGAACGTAAAGCACAAGGCATTAATGATGTGCAAGGCAATGCATCGACGGTCAGTCCTGTTGTTGAAAAAAGCGTAAGCGTTGGTACAAAAAACCAAACCAAACTTGTTGGCGAAGTGGTTACAGGCCCATTGTACGAATTTGCTCCGGCTATTGATGCCTATCTTAAAGCTCACCTCTTTTGTGACATCTTTGAGGATGATGTTCTTAGTTGGAAGCAACGCGAACTTGCGACTCTGTCGGCCTTATCGACGATGCAAGGCGTCAATAGCCAATTGCATATGCATTATTTTATTAGTTTAAATAATGGCATGACGGCTGATCTGCTGTCTGAATTTATTACTATTGTGCAAGACTGCTGTGGTAGTGAGATTGCCAATAATGCGAATGATGTATTACAAAACGTGTTGAACACGATTGAGGAGCACTAAGTTTTCATCACGCCATCACACCATAGAACTAGCTTGTTGACCTTATAGTGAGAATACATCGAACGGTCTCAGTATTGGAGTTCAGTTATCGAGCAGGATCGTTTCTGCGACTCATCAGAGAGCGATGACGCGCCAAGGGCGTGATGATTGATGCACTATTACGGTTGATGTCTCTCTCATATTGATACTGTGTTTATATACAGTTTTGGCTGTAAGGTGTAGGATCGCCGGATGGTATCTATAGAGAGTAGAGCAATGAATCATCATCTTGAAGCGGGTATTAGAGATCTCGTGAACGAGTTCCAAGCGAGTGGCCGACCATGCCCAGCAAAACAATCTATTGCGGATCGCCGTGCTGGTTATGTGGGTAGTGTTGTTTTGGCTGGTCAGAGCCCCACCGTTGCCAGCGAATTTACCGATGTATTACATGGTATTCCGGTGAAAGTGTATAAGCCGACTCATGAAGAAGCGTTACCGATCACTGTCTATTTTCATGGTGGTTGCTTTGTTAGTGGAGGTTTTGACACTCACGATGTTCAACTAAGACAAATGGCACTTCAGTCTCACTCAATCGTTATTTGCATACAATACCGACTTGCGCCAGAGCATTGTTATCCAGCAGCACATGATGACGTTTATCAAGCGGTGTTGGGAATTAAAGAGTATGGCGGCAACTATGGCGGCGATTCCGAGCGATTAGTGTTTGTCGGTGACAGTGCTGGTGGGCAATTAGCGTTGGCTACGACATTGAGGCTCAAAAAGTCACAGCAGTGGCTGCCATGTCGGCAAATTCTTATCTATCCAATGTTAGATCCTTACGGTCAATCACAGAGCTACGTTGATTATGGTTCTGATTATGTGATTACCGCTGATATGCTGCTGTCTGGCTTCGATTTATATACAAACAGTGATGCGAAGGTGCTAGCACACCCCGAATTGAACTTATTGAAGTGTGATTTTAAAGGGCTACCAACAACCACGATTATCACCGCAGAATTTGACCCATTACGTGATGAAGGCGAGAAACTCTACCAATTAATGACTTCTCAAGGTGTGCAAGCGAATTGCCAACGTTTCTTAGGGGTTATTCATGGTTTTTTCCAGTTAGCGGGGGTTAGCGAGGCCGCTAAGCAATGTATGGCATTGGTATCCAGTCAAATCCATTCGGTGCGCAGAATACGTTAAATTTTTTATATGTGCGCGGTTGATGTCTGATTTTATTAGCTATAGCACAGTCAGTTTCTCTCGATTTTTCTATGATTCAGATACTTAGATGACAGGGCGAGTTTATGTCACATTGAGGAAAGAGGGGTGTGGCGCATAGACTGCCTAAGTTGCATACGAATGGGATGGAGATAGATGGAAAAATTAGCGGAAGAGATATGGATAGGTAATGGTAAACCGGTTCAGTTTTTAGGGCTGCCTTTTTCTACTCGGATGACGGTAGTGCGCTTAGCTGGTGGCGAGCTTTGGGCGCATAGCCCAATTCAGTTATCGCAATCTATGATCACACAGCTTGATGACCTCGGTGAGGTAAAATATTTGATTGCTCCTAACCACCTGCATCATTTGTTCTTGGCTGAATGGATGGCCGCGTATCCAAGCGCGCAAGTGTATGGCACGACAGAAGTGATCAAAAAACGGCGTGATCTGTCGTTTACTGACTCTTTGAATCACCCTCAAGATTGGCCATGGCGCCGAGAGATTAAACAAGAGCTATTTTCAGGCTCGCCATTAATGCAGGAATGTGTCTTTTTTCATCAGCGTTCACGGACGCTGATTGTGACGGATTTAGTTGAGAACTTTTCCGGCCAAGACTTTAACTATTGGCAGAAATTCATCGCGAAAGGGGTGGGTATTCTTGCTCCCAATGGAAAAATGCCGATTGATTGGCGCATGAGTTTTATGTTTGGTAAAGCGCAAGCAAGAGAACATCTTGCACGGATGTTGGCTTGGGAAGCTGAAATCTTGGTCATGTCGCATGGTGAAATCGTCACAGAGCGCACTGACACATTTTTAGAACGCGCCTTTCATTGGTTGTTATGACCATTTTTATCACATAACCGATGTAGGAGGATATCATTGGAGACGATCATCGATTTAATCAAACGTGATCCTATCAGAGTGACCGCATTGAACTGTGTCTGGCAATTGAAGTTGCCGCAATGCTATATCGCGGCTGGGTTTGTCCGCAATCTTGTTTGGGATGCATTACATCAGGTTGAGGTTGCAACGCCATTAAATGATGTCGACGTGATCTATTTTGATCCTGATGAAGTTAGTCCTAAAGCATATCTGCAATATGAAGCGCAGTTGCGTCAATGTTTACCTCAGCTTAATTGGCAAGTGCGAAATCAGGCAATAATGCATACGCGTAATGGTGATGCGCCTTATCAAAGCGCTATTGATGCGATGCGTTATTGGCCTGAAAAAGAAACGGCGGTAGCGGTTCGTCAAGTGGGTGATAGTGAGTATGAGTGTGTGGCCGCTTTTGGGGTTCAATCTTTATTGAACTATTGTGTCACACATAACCCTAAGCGTTCACGGGATATATTTGAACATCGTGTCAATGCGAAACAATGGCTGAGCAAGTGGCCACGTTTGAGAGTTGTCTTATAGATCTTCAGGAGCACTGAAGATCATTTGGCCTTGCAAACACCCAGTTCATCCATTAATGCAGTGCCGACAGGGCTAATTGCAGCAAGTTATTCATTGATAGATATTGTATTTTACGGATTTCAATTATAAGGGAGAGATAACTATGGAAAAGGTTTATTGGCACAAAAATCAAATTGATGATCATACAATGATTACCGATAGTTATAAAACAACCCAGAATGTGCGTCGCTATTTCAAATCCAAATTCGGTGATGATTTTAAATTTGATCGCCAATTCATGCAGTGGATGCAAAATGCGACCGGGTTAACCATGGCCGATGCATGTCGAGAATGGTCCAGCCGTTCCAGTAAAACACAGAAGTAGCGATATTTATGATGATACAGGAGTTAACAAAGCAACAGTCACTGGATTTGGTGCCCATATTTTCGGAAATGGAAAACTATTATTTTGGTGCCAATGCCGCCACCAAGGAAGAGATCGCGACCTATCTACTCAACGGTGTTTTCTCCGATTACTCAGGTGTCCACGTCGTCGCTTATTATGATGAATCTGAGGTTGTTGGTTTCACGACATTTAGTATTTTGTTCCCAGCGCCTAATTTATCGGGTCAATTGTTCATGAAGGATTTATTTGTTTCGGCTGATGCTAGAGGGGAAAAGGTCGGTCAACAATTGATGCGTTATTTAGCTCAGCTTGCCATTGAGCATGGGGTACGCCGCTTTGATTGGACGGCTGAATCCACCAATCCGAAGGCGGGACAATTTTATCACGCCATCGGGGCACAACTGATTCAAGAAAAGCAATACTATCGTTTTGAAGGTGATGAGCTGCGACGTTTCGCTGAACATCAGCCATAGATATCTGAATCAGTGGTGAGTGTTAACACATGATACTCGTGTTCACTTCAAGTGTGCATGAGTTTATTTATGGGCAACGGTTTTTCTTACCGCCGTCGCATCATAAAACGGCGTGTGATGAGTGTTTTCATGCGTCAGTATTTCATCGTGTAGGGCTTGGGCGTGCGCTTCATCCGAAAAATCTCGGGTTGTTTCTCTGTTCATGCCCAACTTATTAAATAGCTGAGTATCTGCGTCGGTGTCAGGGTTTGATGTGGTGAGCAGTTTACAGCCATAAAAAATGGAACTCGCACCGGCCAAAAAGCACAACGCCTGAGTTTGTTCACTCATGTTCTCTCGACCAGCGGATAACCGAATGTGCGACGCGGGCATCATGATTTTTGCAACCGCTATCGTCCGCACAAAATCAAAAGGGTCGAGATCATCCAAATCCGCCATCGGAGTGCCTTGCACTTTAACTAGCATATTGATCGGGACACTTTGGGGATGTTCGGGCAAATTGGCTAATTGCTTGAGTAACCCCGTGCGGTCATCAGCGGTTTCTCCCATACCAATAATGCCGCCAGAGCAGACATTCATGCCCGATTCACGAACATGCTCTAATGTTTGTAGGCGGTCTGCATAGGTACGTGTTGTGATGACTTCGCCGTAGTATTCAGGGGAGGTGTCAAGATTGTGGTTGTAATAGTCCAGTCCTGCTTGTTTTAGTGCAATGGCTTGGTCACGGCTCAGCATTCCAAGAGTCATACACGTTTCTAAGCCTAATTGCTTCACTTCAGAGACTAACTGAGTGAGATATGGCATGTCTTTTTCTTTTGGATTACGCCATACTGCTCCCATACAAAAACGCGTTGAGCCTGCTTCTTTTGCTTCTTTGGCGCGTTGGAGGACGGCGTCCATTTCCATTAAGCGTTCTTTTTCTAATCCTGTGTCGTAGCGTGCGCTTTGAGGGCAGTATTTACAGTCTTCCGGGCAAGCCCCCGTTTTAATCGAGAGTAATGTACTCACTTGAATCTCGTTGGGATTGAAAAATTGACGGTGAAGAGTTTGTGCTTGAAAGACGAGATCATTAAAGGGAAGGGCAAATAAGGCTTCGATTTCAGACTTGCTCCAATCGTGACGAAGAGAAGTCTGTGATTCGGGATTGTGTGACAAAACGGACATGCTTCTACTTTTTAATCAATGAATTATGGGGTCAGTGTAATCGGGCAAAAATCATTGTCAACAAATTTAATTATATTTGGTTTACATGTGTGTTAATTATGTTCTCTTCATCGAGTGCTTGGATATGTTTGTTAATGATTTGATTCGTATAAAGAATATAAATGGGTGGCTACTTTCAAGGGGGGCCGTTTTTATGGTTTTGGGGTTCATATGCCAGCCGATTAGTGCTAATTTAAATCAGCGATATTGGAGCGTCACATCATGACACTGCAGCGAGCTGTCGTTATTTTATCGTATGCATTTAAGGATAATGGCAGATGAACAGGGATTGTCATATCACGACTGAACCCACGCAGTATGGTATTGATGAAATACGAGTTTTCCTGAAAAGAGCCCGAAGTATGATTAGCTAAAGCCTTTGACGGACGGCTGTGCAAGGAGTTGTATGATGATTAAATACGTTGGACAAACGGAAATTAAGGAAAAGCATAGAGCGACATGTCATTGCGGCGCGGTAGTCTTAGAACTGACATTACCCAATGGTATCGAGAATCCGAGACGCTGTGATTGTTCTATCTGTCGAAGAAAGGGGGCGATCGTCGGTTCGGTTAAGTTATCGGGAATTCGGATTGTCTCTGGGGCTGAGAACTTAACCTTGTATCAATTTAACACGCATACCGCGAAACATTTTTTCTGCTCACATTGTGGTATCTACACGCATCATCAACGGCGTTCAAATCCGACTGAGTATGGTTTTAATATTGGGTGTTTGGACGGAGTGAACCCCTTTGACTTGGGTGACGTTGTCACTAATGATGGGGTAAATCATCCAGCAGACCGAACCTGAACATCATAAGAGTAACGAGCAATATTATCACGGAGAGGACGCGTTCTCCTCGTTAATATTGGCTTATCATGGTGACGTCTTAATTAGGCATTAAAGAGTAGTGAGCGTCTCTTCGTCTCTGTCTCTATGGCATGGCGACTTGCTTAGCGCTGATAGTGTGTTTTTGCATTATGGAGTTGTTGCGCTTGTTGACGATAGAGAGTTGAAAGTAAAAGGCTCGCTTTATTACGATCGTTTAGACAAAGGAGTTCGAATGTTTATTATTTCTCTGGATTACCAAGTACCGATGGAAGAGGTTGAACGATGGATTCCTGCCCATATTGATTTTTTAAATGAGCAATACGCACAAGGTCATTTCGAATTATCTGGGCGTAAAAATCCTCGCACCGGAGGCGTGATTCTCTCATTGTTAAGTAATAGAGAAGCATTGGATGACATATTGTCTCAGGATCCGTTTTACCGAGAGAATATTGCCACGTACGAAGTGACCGAACTTCTACCAACCAAGGCATCTGAGGCATTTCAATTTTTGCTCGCTTGATAGCAACGGTGTGGGCATATTAGGCCATGATAGGATTGGTGCATTGTTAGGGAGTCATGCAGTGGAAGGGAAAGACACTTTGTGTGTGAATGTGGGGATTCGAGAAATGACGGTGAGTGATTATGACCGTGTGAGGCGACTTTGGTTGAATACTGAGGGCATGAGCATCAAAGATGCGGACTCGCGAGACAGTATCGCTCACTATTTAGCGCGCAACCCAGGGTTAAGTTTTGTGGCAGAATGTCAGCATGACATTGCTGGAGCGATATTAGTGGGGACGGACGGAAGGCGAGGGTATGTGCAGCATCTGGCTGTATCACCGTATTATCGTAAGCAAAATCTGGGACGAAGGCTGTTGGAACACGTGATTGAAGCGCTTGCTAAGATGGGGGTTTCCAAAACACATCTGTTTGTGCTTAATGATAATGCAAACGCACAGCAGTTTTATCAACATCTGGACTGGTTTCCAAGAGATGAAGTACGCATGTACTCGTTCAATAGTTCCAGTAATGACAATGTGTAGCGCGGATTATTATGGCTAACGAATAAGGCGCTAATTCCTTCATCCTCTTTGCAATTCGACTATTGGAGAGCCAATGATCAGGCAAGCAACAAGCAGTGATTGCATCAATCTAGCCGCGTTATCGATAAAAGTTTGGTTGGATAATTATGCTATCGTCGGTATTCGCCGTGAGTTTTCACAGTACGTGTTTGATGCGTTTTCTGAGAAAAAATTCATTGAGCATGTGAATGATCCAAATTGTCGCCTGCTTGTGTGCGAAGAACGTGGAGCGATACAAGGGTATGCATTGCTGAATTTGACGTCTTACTATGTTTCTCCAGCGAACGGTTATGAGGTACAGCGACTGTATATTGATGGACGCTTTAAACATCAGGGGATTGGGCTGGCGCTACTCACCGAAATAGAACAGCGTTTTGGTCCAACCTATTGGCTATACAGTTGGGTAGAAAATGCAGCCAATGGCTTTTATCAGCATTTAGGATTCCATAAGGTCGGCACAATCAGTATTGATATCTCAGGACACACTGTTGAAAATAATGTGTATTTATCACCGCGCACGATATCAATTTATAGTGATGCGAATAACGGGAAAAATTGAAGGTAATATTGCACAAAAAAGCCCGTATACAATACGGGCTTTTCACCTTTTGAACGCTTATTAATAACGAATCAAAGGAAATACTTTGCTTAGCAGTCAGTGTCTTCAGCACCTGCGTTTTCTTTTAGCTTCTCACACTTATCTTCAATCGCATTACCACTGTCTGTAACGGTGTTATCGATTGTTTCACCGATATCTTCGGCAGTAGTGTTGTCGTCTGACTTCATAAACATAGATGCACCAAATAATACAGCGGCAACAATAACAACGATTAAAACTAGGTTTTTCATATGAACTCCTCAAATACTTTAAGTCTAATTAATATTTATTTTATGGACGATAAATACTAAGGCCTAGGGGCTTTCCCCTTTAATGCTCTAGAGACTAACGAAATCAGTAATAGCACGATAAAAATAAAGAAAATAACTTTAGCGATCCCAGCCGCTGCGCCAGCAATACCAGTGAATCCTAGAAGGCCAGCGATAAGCGCAATGACTAAAAATAGTACGGTCCAACCTAACATTAAGTTCTCCTTAAAGTCGTTTGTGTTATCCCAGTAACGATTCATTTCATCAATGGGTGATAACGTTAACTTGTGTTCAACTATAGACAACCTACGGGCAATAATAAAAATTTTTTATGTATTTGAGTTAGATGGGTTCAAAAAATGGAAAAGTTAATCTTGCACTGACAAAAATGCAAAAGTAGCTAACATAAATCGGAAGAATGTATGGTTGATAATTTTTACTGTCATAAGGAAGATAATGGCGGCCATAATAAAAAACAAGCCATTATAAAATCATAAGGTTTTGTTTTGTATAGTTTTTTGTTTATTTTTTGATTGTGGCACTCCTTGCTGAGAGGCGTTTTTGCCATCCAGTTTATGATTACGCTTAAACGAATTAGGCAACCATGTTGAAAATTAGTTCATCCCGATTTCAGATAATAAGTGCGACATTCATGGAAATATGTAGAAGAGGAAGCCAACTGCTGAAAGTGGTACGCTCTTCTCGCCAAAGAAACAAGCAGTACTACCATGAATTATCAACAGTTGACCGAAGGCAGAAGATACCAGATTTCTGCTCTTTTGGAACGGGGAATTTCGGTTCCTGAAATAGCTAAAACAGTTCAGTGCCACCGCTCGACGGTATACCGTGAGCTTAAACGCGGTCGGAAGGGAGAGCATTATTGCCCTAACGAAGCCCAGATGTCGTCTACCAAAAAGCGCAAAACAGCACGTAAATACCGAATACCAAAGGAACGTGTCGATTTTATCCGCCTTCTTTTAGAAACAGATTGGAGTCCAGAGCAGATTTCTAATGTATTAACGAAAATTGGTGCATCTGTCAGTCATGAGTGGATCTATCGCTTTGTTGCTCAAGATAAACGCTTGGGCGGTAAGTTATATCGTCACTTGAGACAAGGTCATAAGCGGTATCGCCGAGGTAAACAAGAGAAAGCTCCAGCGATAAAAAATGCCGTTTCGATTGATGATAGACCAAGCATCGTTGACAGTAAGGAGCGGTTTGGTGACTGGGAAATCGACACTGTGCTAGGTAAGCATGGTACAGGTGCAATGGTGACTATTTTAGAGCGTAAGACTCGATTTTACGTGGTAAAGAAAGTGCCATCTAAGTCAGCGGATGATGTCACCAAAGCGACAATAGAGCTACTGAAGCCCTATAAGAAACATGTCCATACCATTACGGCAGATAACGGGCGAGAGTTTGCAGGTCATGAAACCATCGCAAAAGAATTAAAGGCTGATGTGTACTTTGCTCATCCGTACAGTTCTTGGGAGCGTGGTGCTAATGAGAATGCGAACGGTCTTTTAAGGCAATATGTGAAGAAAGGAACCGATCTAACGACAGTGACGGACATCGATATAGAGTTCGCTTTATCGCGGATAAATTACCGTCCGAGAAAGTGTTTAGGCTTCAAGCAGGCAGCCATTATATTTGAGGAGATGGCTTTAGCTTCTTGATATTGGAGAGTGTCGCACTTCGCAGTTGAATTCGGGCATTATTCGCAATATCTTTGTCATTTTACGGTTTTATAATGTCAGTATATTGCGACTTGTCACAAAGGTAAGCCATGTTTTTTCGCTTTTTGTTCATTTTTTCGCTTTATTTCTTTTGCTTTACTGCTCAGGCAAATCGTAATGAATCGGTTAAAGTGGGTACCATCATTGATGTGACGTTAAACCAATTATATCCAACTCAGCCATCGGTAGGCTACGATCAGGTGATGTATAAGCTGGGTCGTTATCGTTACGACCGTCAGAAAATGTTTGATGATATCTGTGAAGCCAACGGCCAAGGGGGGGATTGCCGAGTTTCATCGTCAATCAGTCGCGAACGAGACTAAAACGTATACGTGTCAGGAACCGGTAGGTAAAGACAAGCAAGCGATGAAAACCGTCGTTATTGCTCCAAATGGACACTACTATCTGACCGATGGACATCATACCTTCAATGCCTTTTATCATCTGCCTAAGGGGGGCGGTGATTTTCATGTTCACGTGGTTGTCGCCAATGATTACCGCCAGTTGCCAACCATGCAGGTGTTTTGGCAGGCGATGCAGCACGATGGGAATGTGTGGTTGTTTGATATACATAGTCAACCGATTTTGCCTAACCAGCTACCTAAATCTCTGGGTTTACGTCATTTTGCCAATGATCCTTACCGATCAATGCTGTATTTCACGCGTAATATTAGTTGGAACAAACCATCGTCTCCAGTGCCGTTTTTAGAATTTTATTGGGCAAAAGAGTTACGTAACACCATCAACTTAAACCAATTCGACCTCAATTCAAAACTTGGCTATGAGCAGGCAATAAAAGTCAGCAGTAGAGCTATTTTATCTCTGAAAAGCAGTGATGTGGGGGGATCTCACCGTTCCGTTGAGCAAATGGGACAGTTTAAGCAGTTTCATCAAAAGGGTCTCGATAAGCTACTGAAGCCGGATGGTAAATTGGATAACATGTTGCGCTATAAAGAGAGTCCAGATGGAAAGCGATTGTCTGCTTTGCACAAGCAACGGTGAGCCGACAATTGATACTGGATTCGGTCTGAGTGCGATAAAAACGAGGGCATACAATATTAACTGTTGTATGCCCTGTGTGTTTTAAAGGGATCAGTCGACCGATGGTTTGTCTTTGGTAAGAGCGGCTTTCGACAGTGTTTTGCGTATTTTCGCCACATCGTGTGCAGACACTGCCGGAGCGTTGTTGCTCCATCCACTGCGTAAGAAGGTGGCAAGTTTCGCTATTTCTTTATTGCTTAATCGCCAGCCAAAGCCCGGCATCGCCAGAGCCTCTGGGGCTTTTGGTGTTGAGGGTAAGGTCGCTCCTACTAAGATAACATGGACTAAGCCACTGGGATCCTTAGCGTTGACCAAAGAGTTACCATCAAGTGCTGGGAAAACTTTAGGGGCTCCTTGCCCATTATCAAAGTGACAAGCACTGCAATTATCGGCGTAGAGCCGTTCTGCTGAGTTCTTGGCGTAGTTGCCTTGTATCAGCGTTTCGGTGGTTTTTTTACGCTTGTCATTAGACTCAGGTTGATGACTATTCTTACCCGGCAGCGCTTTTAGATAGGTGGCAATCGCAGTTAAGTCTTGGTCACTCAGGTGGCTTAAACTGCGTGCAATCACTGGCGTCATTTCTCCGACTACCGCGGAGTGTTGGTTGCGTCCTGTGGCTAAATATTCCGTGATATCTTTCGTTGACCAGTGTTGTAACGCCCCTCTGTGGCCGGCTCTTATTTCGGGCGCGGACCAAATACCGACCATCGCGCCAGAGAGAAAGTCTGAGGTTTTTTGATCGTAGCTGGTTTCTGCATAAAACAGCCCACGAGGTGTATGGCAACTGCCACAGTGTCCGGGCCCTTGAACCAGATAAGCACCGCGATTATAGAGCGCACTTTGGGCGGGATCGTATTGATAAGGGGTGTTATCGAGTGAGATCCAATTCCATAATTGAATTCCCCAACGTTGGTTGAAAGGAAAGCTTAAATCGGTTTTTTTGGCGGCCTGATTGACCGGTGTGACTGCATGCATGAAGTAAGCGTAGAGTGCTTCCACATCTTGATCGGTCAGTTTGGCATAATCAGGATAAGGCATGGCTGGATACAATAACGCTCCGTCGCCACGGATACCTTGGCGCAGAGCACGCTCGAATTGCTGATAGCTATAGTGACCAATGCCATGGTCTTGACTGGGGGTAATATTGCTTGAGTAGATGGTACCAAAAGGGCTATCAATCGCGAGTCCGCCAGCAAATGGCTTACCGCCTGGGGCGGTGTGGCATGCAACACAATCGCTGGCCCTCGCCATGTACTCCCCTTGTTTGATCAGTTTGTCCGTGATTTGAATGTTATCTGCGGAGTAACCGCAGGCAGGCAATAGGGTAAGCAATGACCCCAATCCTATTATCAATGTCTTCATAGCTGCATCCTTACGCCTGAACCAATGGGCCGGGATTGGGAATATAGCGCTCCCGAATCGCTTTGGCCGACCAATATGTCAGCGCCCCGACCAAAAGGGTTGGGTTATATTGGATATTTTGTGGAAAAGCACTGGCGCCCATAACAAAGACATTATGCACATCCCAACTTTGTAGGTAGCGATTAAGCACACTGTTTTTGGGGGTCGTTCCCATGATCGCACCGCCTACATTATGGGTAGATTGATAAGGGCGAACATCGTACTTCGAGCCAAAGTCTTTGAAACCGTACTTAGCACTATCGGGCTTCATGACCTCGACGATCGACTCGATTTGCCGTTTCATGAACTGCGTCATTTTTATATCGTTTTCTTTCCAGTTGAATGTCATGCGGAGTAACGGTAAGCCGTGACGATCTTTGTAGGTGGGATCGAGACTCAGGTAACAATCGCGGTAAGACATATTGGAACCATGAGATCCAATACTCATTACGTGACCGTAATTATCCTTCACCGCTTTTTTCCACTGTGATCCCCAGCTTGGTGTCCCCGAAGGTAGCGGCATATTACGAATTGGCTGTCCGTTGGTCATGCCTGCATTAATGTAGGAGCCGCCAATGAACCTTTCTTTACGAAAATCAATCTGGTTGATAGCAAAGTCATCGATGACTTCGCCATTCGCACCAGTGTCGATGAAGGGGTTAAATGTTTTGTCTTTAAAAAAGACTGAGGCGCCTCCTGTCATTTGATAGGCATAATTACGGCCAACCGTGCCAGTGTTGGTCACAGGATCGTAAGGTTGCCCAATTTTGGAGAGTAATAGAAGACGGACATTATTGTAGGCAAAGGATCCGACGATGACGATATCGGCGGGTTGAAAAATCGTTTCGCCTTCGCCATTGATGTAAGTGACTCCGGTGGCTTTTTTGCCTGAATCGTCGACATTGATTTTAATGACTTCGCTGTGCGTCCGGTAAGCAAAGTTGTTACGCTGTTTTAATGCCCCTAAAATGCAGGTTTGTGGTGATGCCTTAGAGTAATTAATGCAGCCATAACGTTCACAAAACCCACAAAAGTTACAAGGGCCAAGCTGCATGTTGTACGGGTTAGTATACGCTTGCGACGCATTGACGGCGGGCATGGGGAAGGGATGAAGCCCTTTTTGACTTGCCGCTTTCGCAAACAGAGTGTCATTGAGGGTGCGTGGTAACGGTGGCAGCGGATAAGGGTTTTGTCGCGGC
This sequence comes from Vibrio zhugei, assembly GCF_003716875.1. Taxonomy (NCBI): domain Bacteria; kingdom Pseudomonadati; phylum Pseudomonadota; class Gammaproteobacteria; order Vibrionales; family Vibrionaceae; genus Vibrio; species Vibrio zhugei. Next base: position 160,237 of record NZ_CP033077.1, read on the forward strand.
CCTTCAAAAGGATTGCCTCCGGGTTGAATCTTGCCTTGAAGGTTGCCTGCCTGCGCCGAGATCCCCATTACTTTCTCAAAAAAATCAAAATGCGGTTCCAGCTCTTCATAACTGACCCCAAAATCTTGAATCGTCATGTCTTCGGGGATCATGTCTTTACCGAACTTTTCCTCGACATATGTGCGCAGATACAACTCTTCTGGCATGGGGCGCCAAGACTGCCCATTCCAGTGGCTGCCGGCTCCACCCACACCATCTCCGGGGAGAAACGACCCCAAATTACGGTAGGGTAAGGCGGTGTCGCCTATCGAGTGTCGCACGGTGACGGTATTGGCGGCAGGGCGGCGCATTAATTTGTAGCGCACGCCATAAGTTAATTCATCCGCCATTTGGGGATAGGAAAAGTCCGGCACTGTCTCTCTGTCTGCCCCTTGCTCAAGCGCAAGGACATTGAGTCCGGCATCCGTCATTTCCATTCCGATGATCGAATTGGTCCAACCGAGCCCTACCATGACGACGTCGACGGGTTTTTCTTGGCGTGGTGTCATCATTATCCTCTCTCTCCTTGAATGCTCACCGGACCTAACGGATAGGTTGCATTTGGGTAATTCACCCACGTTTTGAATGAGGCTCGCGCCCCAGGAAACCCGATCATTTTCCAGCTTGCCATGCCTTTGTTTCCACCATGGATGGGGTCGGCGAAGTAGCCTTCTTTTGTGTTTTGTAGAAGAAAAGCAAAGAACTGAGAAGCGCTGACGTCATTGAATTGAATCTCGCCATGCTGCAAATCGGTAAGCACTTGAACTTGTTGTTGCGCTGGCAGTTTGGAAAACACGGTACCGAACGTTTTCACGCAGTATTGATTGGTCGCCTTGATACCGTGCCGGTATGTGTCTGCTGGGGTGAGAGGCGACTGATATCCGAGTTCTGGAGGTGAGTGTGGCGCAAACGGGGGTTCCATATACCAATCCGCGGCTTTGCCAAAATTTCCCTGCATTTGTCGGTCGATGAATATGGGAACATGGGTTTCAATGGCGCTAGGGCCATACTCATCCGCTGGAATGAGTTGATCAACGGCCGTAAGAATAAACGACCATTCGTCGCTGTTGAAAAAAATCGGTTGGTAATCTTGCAAGTTAATAGGCGTCATGGGATCCGCAAAAGCGGGGAATATCAGGGTTGGGCCGAGGACGCTCGCCGAACCGACAATCAACGTACTCTTTAAAAATTTCCGACGAGCTTTATCTGTAGACTCTTCCATGTCTAATGTCCTTACTAATCACGTGATGGGTCGCAATTTAGGTTTAAACGATGCCATGGCGTCGTACTAAATGGCGTCTCAATCGCAGGCTTTCTCTTGGGTGGGTTAAAATAAAATATCAGCGCTTGTGTTTTATTTTTATGACTTAGCTTCAAAATTGCGGTTTTTTAATCTAGGTAATTCTCAACGCAACAAAAAATGAAGTCTGTTGATGAGCCTTATATTCAGACATTGTATGTATCAATGGATAAGTTTATCAGTATTATCAATACACGTTTTATCGGTTATTTGTCTCACTGGCACTTGAACGCGTCTCACATCATATTGTAAATCAAACAGAAAAATGACATTGCCTACTCTAGCTGGATTGGCGTAGCTTAAGAAAATACGCTAAAGTGGTAGATGCAATTAAGGGTATCTTGAGCGCTAAATTATTGAATTCCCATCAGCGTTGAGAGCTTCATTTTTAAATCAAAGGAGAGTTTAAAATGGCTACAGCAACTAAGAGTACGACCCAGTCAAAAGCACATGAGAAAGTCGACGAAGCTGCAGACGCTGCACATAAAGGTGTTGACAGCGCAGTTGAAGCGAAAGAAGAAAGCCAAGAACGTATTGAAGAAGTCGCGCAGCAAATCAGCGAGCAAGCGCATAAAATCGCTGATACAGCGAAACAACAGTCTGAAAAGGTCAGTTCAGCGGTCGGCGAGTATGCGAAAGAAAACCCAGTAAAAGCCATTGGTATTGCTTTTCTAGCAGGGGCTGTTGCTGCGAGTTTCCTATGCAAGCGTAAATAAAGGAATCACCAATATGGAAGCACCACACTCTGACACGTCGTCAGGTGCATCAGAATTTAGCGATGCGGTGACGTCTCACAAACGGTGGTTTAAGAGTGTATTAGGGCTTGGAGCGCTAGAGGCAAAACTTTGGGTAGCCTCTAGCGCTCAACTTTTAGCGTTGATGTGCGGTGTCATTTTTCTGTTATTAACCACTTGGCTGCTCATTATAGCGACGACCGCCGTGGTGGCTTGGAGCTACGGTTTTTCGTTAATTGGGATATTTTTATCCGCCACTTTGGTCACTCTGCTTAGCGCAATTGTTTTGATGTACTTGGTCAAACGTACGCTTAACAACATGAACTTTTCGCGTACTTTGGATGCGATTATTCCTGTGGAAGAGGAGTAGGCGATGTTTGGTATTAAACAGATGAAACGACAGCGCGATACTCTGTATTGTCAGACAAAACAGTGGGAAAACATTGCCGCTGTCTGTCGTAAACAAGCCAAAGACCGTGCTCTACAAACGGCGAGCAGTCCACAAGGCCTGCTGGTCAGTTTTCTCTTAGGTGCGACGACGCAAACGGATCTGGCAACCCATGCTCGGCGGAATTTATTGAGCAGGGCGACTCGTGATGTGTTTAGTTTCCTGTCGGCCCAGATGATGGCGAGCATGGCTAAGCCCTCTCAAGCCGATACCCCCTCCGATGCCGATTCCAGTGTGGGTACTGAGTAAGTATCCGCATCGCGCCCTTGTTGTTGTTTGAATGATTCATTCATCGCCTTTTTAGCATTGGCTGTGCTTAGGGGGGCCGTTTGAGTTTACTCTGTGAGGGGCGTTTTTTAGACGGGTGGTGTGTTTTTTAATCGTTTGAATTCCTTATTGTTTGTTTCGTATTCAACTGGATGGATGAGTGGTGAAAAAAGGTTTCTTTTTAGCAATAAGGGTGGCATATTATCTTCATCGCCTCGATGCACACCAAAGCGGGCATCGTATAATGGCTATTACCTCAGCCTTCCAAGCTGATGATGCGGGTTCGATTCCCGCTGCCCGCTCCAATCCTTCGTTATTCGTTTTACGCCTGCTTCATCCTACTCTGTCATTGTTTCTAGCGATTGTTTTATTTTCCTCTGCGAGTGTTTCCCAGCAATAACTCGATGATTTTTCTCAATAGTTAACATTACTGTTGAAAACACAGACCCAACCAGATAACGTCACTGTCTATGCACTGTGTTTTTTGTGAATGAGGAAATCATGGACGATTACTGGAACCCAATGGTCCCTGAATTATCAGTGAGCAATTTTGATCAATCCTTGAGCTTTTATCGAGACTTACTGGGTTTTACCGTCAGAAATCAACGAACTCGCCCTAATTTTGCCTATCTTGAGAATGAAAAAGTCCATATCATGCTTGAACAAATTCATGACTCAGGTTGGGTGACCGGAGCGTTGCAATATCCGCTCGGACGCGGCGTTAATTTCCAAATAGAATTAACCGATATTTCACCAGTGCTCGAGCGTTTATTGAAAGCCAATGTCGAGCTGTATCGGCAGCCGCAGGACAACTGGTACGATGAAGGCGAGATGATGAGTGGCCAACGCGAATTTTTGGTTCAAGATCCTGATGGATATTTGTTGCGATTTACTCAGTATTTGGGTGAAAAGGGACATGAAAAGTAACGCGTTTTGTTTCGATGCGTGGATAAATGTGTCGATATTTAAGGATAGGGAATGTCAACAGTCATACTTAAGGGATTTATTTTAGTTCCGAACTCACAGCGAGAAGAGATTCAACTCGAGTTAGTTAATCATCTGCGCCTCACTCGTGCCGAACTTGGGTGCATAACCTTTCAAGTCACCGCGGATCCACACAACCCCTCTCGTTTTAACGTTTATGAAGCGTTTGTCGATAGAGCCGCATTTGATGCTCATCAGCGAAGAGTACAATCATCGCGATGGGGGGAGCTCACTCAGAGTGTCGAACGGCATTATGAGGTGATTGATACAGGCATGGTTGACGGCTTAAAGTGAGACTCATTACGTGAAATTAGGAAAAGAGCACACCTTGGCAGCTGTCCATTATCGCGGCTTAGATTGCCAAGGTTTTATCCGTAATGATTGCGCCTTTGAACGCCTCCAACCAGAGTTTAAACCTGTGGTTGATGCCACGGTTTTAGCGTTAGTCCGTCAGTTTCCTGAGCAACTAGTCGGGATTTACTTATACGGCAGTGTCGCCAGAGGCCTTGCGGTCGTGGGACGTTCTGACCTCGATGTGTCTGTTGTTCTCAATACTCCTATTGGTGAAGAGGAGCGCGAGATTTTTGCGCAAATCTCCGGACAGATACCACAGCATTATCCTGAAATCAGTAAATTGGATATTGATCCTGGCCATATTGAGTGTATTTGGGAGCGGGAACAACGATATTATTGGCAGTTTTGGTTAAAGCACTGTTGCTGTTGTATTTGGGGAGAGGATCTGGCGGCTGGTTTGTCTCCTCACACACCCAGCCGACATATCGCTCACGCATTGAATGGCGATCTGTTGACCTTTACTGAGCAAATGCGAGTTCCTCCGTTCTCGAGAATGGATGACGCAGCCGTCGTCAAAGTGTTGGGCAAGAAATTGATCAGAGCGGCTTATTATTTTGTCGCAGAGCAGGATAACAGTTGGTATACCGATTTAGCGCACTGCACTGAGGTTGCTAAGCGCTATTATCCCGAGCAGCGCGATGATCTGCAATTGGCTTATGAGTGCGCTATTGGCGCATGCGGCTGCAAAGCATCCGCGTTTGAGCTGTATGTCCGACTCAGCCAAGCGATTATGTCCGCCGTTGAAAATATCACCGAGACTCCGCCCCGCTGCGAATAGCGCAAGCAATGAATACCTGCTGTCTCTTGGAAACGAATATCTTGAAAAACAATGCCCCGAGAAAGAATAAGGAATGATGAAACGATGAAAAATGTGGAAGTTTTGTTAGTGAATGCCTTTATCCATCAAGGTGCTGGGGGGAATGCTGCCGGTGTGGTATTTCATGCTGATCGCCAGCAGTTAACAAGAGCAGAAAAGCTCGCCATTGCTCACGCAGTCGGCGCGTCGGAAACCGCATTTGTCGCCCAAGATGACGAGGTCGATTTTGAATTGTCTTTCTTTACCCCGACAGAAGAAGTCGATTTTTGTGGTCATGCAACATTGGCTGCATTTTCAATGATGTATAAGACCGGACTGGTGCGCGAGGGCCAATTTACGCAAAGAACAAAAGCCGACTTACTCGCGGTGACCATTGATCCTTCGGGTCATGTTGTCATGCAGCAGCGGCTTCCCGAGTATCGGGGGGTATTAAGCTATGAAGCGATAGCCGAGTTAATTGGATTGGATGCCGCATTACTGGCGTCTACTCAGCTTCCCATTGAGATTGTATCGACAGGATTGGCGGATATCATTGTTCCCATCCCTCATGGCTATCTTGATAGCATCCAAGTGAATCAGCCATTAATGACTGAATTTTGTCACAAACACCATGTCATAGGCCTTCATGCGTTCGAGTTATCGAACGATTCCACTGACGTGACGGCAAGCTGCCGTAATTTTGCTCCCTTAGTGGGCATTGCTGAAGAGTCGGCAACTGGCAGCGCTAACGGCACGCTCGCTTGTTATTTAACCAAGCATGGCGTCATGGCCGATTCGCCTCATTTCACGTTTGAACAAGGTCGCGCCATGGAGTGCCTATCACTCATCTCTGTCACCGTCGAGTCAGACGAGCATGGGATTATCGATGTGCGAGTCGGTGGGGCGGCTCAGTTAATGGCAAGCAAAAATATCCAGCTATGATGCCAAGTTGAATTGTGGCCAGTAACATCAGACGAGTCAGTGAATCGGTGCATGTGGTGGTGTTGATGGTGATATTTAAGATTAGCGTATTGCTGCCACACGAGGTACATTGGTCGTTCGATCTTGTTTTTCTCAAGAGCTAGGTTGACGTGCTATCAACACGGACAGCCAAATTCTCGGCAAGATGAACGTCAAGTAGGAGTGCACAATGCAGCCACAATTTACAGTTCAAATCGATTCCTTCCAGAAAATTAGCCAGATCAACAACGCGTGGTCGAATGCCGATTATCGCGCTTTAATGCATATCATGAGCTTTGATGAAGACTTAGACGCGATGGACGCGACTGAGCTTAGAGAAATGTGCATGATGTCGCTTAACGACCAAGGGCCAGAGGGCGCCGCAGCGGTCGTATTAACGCACCTTTTCCCCGATTTACCACAGGGGAAAATCGATCAAGTCAGCCACGATATGCTCGAAGATCGGTATTGGGAAGAATACGCAAATTGCCTTTACCATGAACGCTTTTTCCGTGCTTATGCGTTATTAAGAGAAGCATTTAATGGCACATTTGCCGAGCCAACCGGAGTGGAAATGACGCTCACGGTGACAGCGGAGAATGAAGAGGCCATGACGATTTTCGATACATCCTTAGAGTCTTCTATGGTTCGTTTGCTCGCTGATGGCCAAGGTGAACTTGCTTTGATTAATCGCCTGTATGACGAACAGATACAGGGGACTCAATTTCCAGAAGCCCCAGGTATTGTCTGGCAGTTGCAACAGATCGCTGATAACGGCTTGTCACGCCAATTTCATTTTATAAGTTCTTATTTTTGGATGGAGGCGTTCGAGAATATGACCCGTTTTGATGCGTCTTCTCACGCAGATTCAGAGGAATAGTGTTCTGATCTGGTTGTCATTTCGTTTTATAGACAGAGAGAGTTTTAGGCCAGCGCCAATCGCTGGCCTTTTTTATGATACTACAGATTCGATCTATCCTATTGATACGTAGGGGCAGACGTCTAAGACGTGATGCCTAAGGGAATTGACGTTATCTCCTCGAATTACTGACACCTGACTTACCTCCATTCGTTTATTCTAAGTCTTCAATCAAGCTTGACAGGGTTTTTGTGGATGAAGTGTCTGGCTAAAAGAACCCGTTGAGCTTGTGCCTATCGGTTGGCCTGATTAAGAGGGCGATAAGCCTTTCATTCTTCGACTTAATTCTTGTAGTATGTGGGCACTAACCGTAAACCCTCAGTCAATACTGAGCTTCCTTTAGATTTTCGCAGTAAGAGCAATAGAAAATGGCCGATTTTAAAACCCACGTCACTGTCGCTGCCGCCCTCAGTGCCCCGTTATCTGCAAGCGCTTTCATCGCAGGCTTTGCGACCATGAACGATGCGATTTTTTATGCCTTAGCCGGCACATTAGGCGGGTTGCTGCCGGATATTGATTCGGATGAATCTCTCGCTATTCGGCTGGTTTTTCGTTTAATCAGTGCATTGGTTGCGGGATTAACCATTGCGTTTTGGTTAGAAAAATTGGCGCATTGGCAGGTACTTGTTGCCGCGATAGCCAGTTATTTGGTGATGCGTTTTCCAATAAAATGGGTCTTTGAGCAATTAACGATTCACCGAGGAACGTTACATAGCCTATTGGCCAATATCATGTTTGCGGCGGTATCTGTTCCTTTGGCGTATCATGTCTTTAAACTCAGTGCGAAAACCGCATGGGGTATTGGCGCCTTTGTGTTTTTTGGGGCGATGATTCATCTGATACTTGATGAGATTTATAGTATCGAACTGTCAGGTATGCGTGTTAAACGTTCATTTGGGACCGCGCTTAAGTTGACCGACTGGGGAGAACCGCTGGCCTCTTTTGTGTTGGTCATTGCTTGTGCCGTAGGTTATCTGTTTAGCCCTGATGCCAGCGCGTGGCAAGCGTCATTGACTTGGTTACCTCAGCCAGAACATGCGATAGCGTGGCTTACCAAAGAGTGGCATCACCTTCAGTTATATTGGGGATAAACCCCGCACAAGTCCTAGGTTTATGTCTGAGCCAAGGGTACAATGAACCACTATTTTCATCACATCAAAGGAAGGATAAGGAATGAAAATCGCATTAGTCACCGGTGGCTCTAAAGGGATTGGATTACATACCGTTTTGCGGATGGTCGAGTTGGGGCACCAAGTGATCACCTGTTCTCGCTCACGAGAGACTTGGTCCGAGGCCGTGAATACCTATCCACAGCTTGCTGCTGTTGATCATCGATGTGTTGATATCAGTGATGAGGCCGCACTCGCCGCGTTTTATGCGGGCATTAAAGAGCGTTATGGCCGTCTCGATTACGCAGTGAATAATGCCTCACCTGCGTTAGTTTCTGGTGGACCGTTTGCGACGTTGAAAGCGGAAAAACTCAAAGAAACGTTGGATGTCGACTTCTGGGCGCAGGCGTTGTGCTTTCAATATGAAATTGATCTGATGAGTGATGGTGGTGCGATTGTCAATGTCAGTTCAATCAATGGCATTCGCCCAACTCCGAGGGCGGCGATGTTCAGTGCTGCAAAGCATGCGCTTGAGGGATTAACGCAGTCCGTCGCGTTAGAAAATATCGCGGCCGGTATTCGTATTAATTCGGTGGCGCCAGGGGTCACATGGACGCCGCGTTGGGATGAGAAACGAGTCGATAACCCGAACATTCGTGAAGAGGTTTCAGACGTGGTGCCGGTACAGCGTTTCGCTGACCCACAAGAGATAGTTAATGCGATTGAATTTTTACTCTCTGATAAAGCCAGCTATATTGTCGGCCATACGTTGGTGGTTGATGGTGGTTTGACATTGACATGGTAACTCGCGCGTAGATAGCTGAGATAGGAATTAACATGACAAACATCTGTGTGGAAGTGTGCGTTGATAGTATTGAATCGCTGCACAATGCGCTGGAGGGAGGCGCGGGACGTATTGAACTGTGCAGCTCATTAGCTCTTGGCGGGATCACGCCAACCGTGGGATTGATCAAATATGCGGTTGAACAGTCAAGCGTACCCGTATATGCCATGGTTCGCCCTCGCAGCGGTGATTTTCTCTATAGTGCGGATGAAGTCGCGATGATGGCCGATGAGATTGAGTTCTTACGAGATCAGGGGGTTGATGGGGTTGTTGTCGGTGCATTAACCGCCGATGCCGCGATTGATAGTAAGGCAATAGCCTGTTGGAAATACAGTGCAGGTCCGATGGGAATGACGTTCCACCGCGCCTTTGATTGGACCGCAGATCCGGAGCGCGCACTAGAAACCTTGATTGATCTTGGATGTGAACGCGTATTGAGCTCTGGGGGACAAGCGACGGCACAAGTCGGAATGCACTATTTACGTCAGTGGATTCAACAAACTCAGCGGCGGTTGTCCATCATGCTAGGCAGCGGGATCACGCCGCATAATGTGAGTGAGATACTCCAGTATACTGGCGCCTGTGAGGTGCATTTATCCGGTAAAGCGTTGCAACCCAGTCGAATGAGTGTTCAGACCCAGCGTGCCGTGATGGGCAGTGATGCGCAAGCGGATAGTTACCGAGCCGTAACGGATAGCGAGCAGATTCGCCAAACCATTGTTCAGTGTCAATCGTTGATGACATAAAACATAGATTCACACAGTAAAAAACCTCGGCTTGCCGGGGTTTTTGTTTTCTCGATGTGGCAATGTCGCAAATCGACATTCGCTAGACGTTACTAAGCATATTCGAATGAGCGGCAGTCTATAACATCTACTCTATCCCAAGGAAGAAAGTCACTTCATATTTGAAGGCCTGCATGGAGAGAAGGATGTTTACGAAAAAAGATTCGATAGCTGAGTTCGACGAAGCGGTATGGACGGCAATGCAGCTTGAGACACAACGTCAAGAAGAGCACATTGAACTGATCGCTTCTGAGAACTACACCAGCCCCCGCGTCATGGAAGCACAAGGTTCGGTCTTAACCAATAAATACGCTGAAGGGTATCCTGGTAAGCGTTATTACGGTGGATGTGAATATGTTGACCAAATCGAACAGCTTGCTATTGAGCGCGCTTGTCGTCTCTTTGGCGCTGATTATGCCAACGTGCAACCTCATTCCGGCTCGCAAGCCAATGCAGCGGTGTACGCCGCGCTGTGTCAACCCGGTGATACCATTCTTGGTATGAGTTTGGATCATGGAGGCCATTTGACTCATGGTTCCAAAGTCAGCTTTTCAGGTAAAATTTATCATGCCATTCAATATGGCATTACCGCAGATTCTGGGGAGATCGATTTTGAACAAGTCGAGCAACTGGCGCTAGAGCATCGCCCCAAAGTCATCGTGGCCGGATTTTCTGCTTATTCACGTAAAATTGATTGGTCACGTTTTCGGACTATTGCGGATCAAGTCGATGCCTACTTATTTGTTGATATGGCCCATGTTGCATGCTTGGTGGCCACAGGGTTATACCCGAATCCCATCCCTTGGGCAGACGTGGTGACGACGACAACACACAAAACCTTACGTGGTCCACGTGGCGGTTTGATCCTCGTTAAAGCAAATCCAGACATAGAGAAAAAACTCAATTCAGCGGTATTTCCCGGTGGACAAGGTGGACCATTGATGCACGTGATTGCAGCCAAAGCCATTGCGTTTCAAGAGGCCTTACAACCGGAGTTTACTGCCTATCAAAAACAAGTTGTGATGAATGCGCAAGTCATGGCGGAAGTATTGCGGGGACGAGGGTTTGAGATCGTTTCAAATGGCACCGATAACCACTTGTTTCTGCTTAGCTTAGTGAAACAAGGACTGACTGGAAAAGCGGCCGACGCCGCGTTAGGCCGAGCCAATATCACCGTGAACAAAAATACCGTTCCGAACGATCCTCAATCGCCTTTTGTGACCTCCGGTTTACGTATTGGCTCGCCAGTTGTGACGACGCGTGGTTTTAAAGACGCTGAATGCACCAAGTTGGCAGGCTGGATCGCCGATATTTTGGACGCATTAGAGAATGAAGAACACTTGGAATCCACCATTCGTAACGTCAAATCACAGGTTATCGCACTTTGTGCGCAATTCCCTGTGTATCGCTAAGCCACGGAAAGGAAACTCGGGAGAGAATATATGGAGCGTTATTCAGGATTTGGGCTGTTGAAACACAGTTTTGGTTATCACGAAAATTGGCAGCGCCTATGGCGCAACCCTCAGCCGAAGAAAAAGTACGATGTCATTATCGTAGGTGGTGGCGGTCATGGCTTAGCAACGGCGTATTATTTGGCCAAAGAACATGGCATTACAAATATAGCGGTGATCGAAAAAGGGTATTTAGGCGGTGGTAATACCGCCCGTAATACCACGATTGTTCGTTCTAATTATCTGTGGGATGAAGCCGCACACTTGTTTGAGCATTCTCTCAAACTGTGGGAAGGGCTCTCGCAAGATCTGAACTACAACGTGATGTTTTCACAGCGAGGTTGTTTGAATGTGGGACATACGTTGCAAGACATGCGTGACATTGAGCGCCGAGTGAACGCAAACCGTCTTAATGGGATTGATGGTGAAGTGCTGGATGCTCAGCAAGTTAAGGAAATCGTTCCGGCGATGGATTGCTCGCAAAATCGTCGTTATCCCGTGATGGGGGCATCGTGGCAGCCTCGTGCAGGGGTCGCACGTCACGATGCGGTAGCTTGGGGATACGCACGCGGAGCTGACTCAATGGGGGTCGATCTGCTGCAACAAACCGAAGTTGTTGGGTTTGAAATGGAAGATGGCGCGGTAGTCGGGGTGAAAACACATCGCCATGGCGTGATTCGCGCCGACCGCGTCGGATGTGTTACCGCGGGCCACTCTGGGGTCATGGCAAAAATGGCGGGCTTTGAATTACCGGTTGAATCTCACCCGTTACAAGCGTTGGTATCAGAGCCCATCAAGCCGGTGATTGATACCGTCGTTATGTCGAATCATGTGCATGGGTATGTCAGTCAATCAGACAAAGGAGATTTGGTCATTGGCGCTGGGATTGATGGATACACCGGGTACGGCCAGCGAGGATCGTACCCTACCATCGAGCATACTATCCAAGCGATTGTTGAAATGTTCCCAAGCTTTAGCCGGGTGCGGATGAACCGTCAATGGGGCGGGATTGTCGATACCACCCATGATGCCAGCCCGATCATCTCTAAAACGCCCGTTGAGAATCTGTTCTTTAACTGTGGCTGGGGGACAGGGGGATTTAAAGCCACCCCAGGGTCAGGCAATGTGTTTGCCGCCTCGTTAGCCAAGGGGGAGATGCATGAACTCGCCGCACCGTTTTCAATGTTCCGTTTTCATGATGGTGCGTTGGTGGATGAACATGGTGCCGCTGGTGTTGCGCATTAAGCTAAGGAGAGCCAAATGTTTCATATTTATTGCCCATATTGCCAAGAAATGCGTGAAGAAGAAGAATTTCACGCCAAAGGACAAGCCAGTATTGCTCGTCCTTTAGACCCCGATAATTGCACGGACAAAGAGTGGGGAGAGTTCCTCCATTTTCGCACCAACCCTAAAGGCACGCATCATGAGATGTGGCACCACGCAGCAGGATGCCGGAAGTATTTCAATATCGTTCGTAACACTGCAACGTATGAAATCGAACAGGTATATAAAATGGGTGAAGAACCCAAAGCGTCTGAGCATGAAAGCCAAGGAGTGGAATCATGAAACAACCTAATCGCTTAGCCTCTGGGGGCCGAATTAAACGCGCTAAAGTGCTGAACTTCACTTTTAATGGAAAATCCTATCAAGGGTTTGAAGGCGACACGGTCGCGTCTGCTTTGTTGGCCAATGGCATTGATATCGTCGGCCGCAGCTTCAAATACAGTCGTCCTCGGGGCGTGATTGCGGCGGGAGCGGAAGAACCTAATGCCATTTTACAAGTGGGGGCAACGGAAGCCACACAGATCCCCAATGTACGCGCGACTCAGCAAGAGCTCTATGAAGGGTTAGTGTGTTCGTCAACCAATGGTTGGCCGAATGTGCAAACTGATTTGATGGGCATGGTAGGCAAAGTCGGTGCCAGCTTGATGCCGCCCGGTTTTTACTACAAAACCTTCATGAGTCCGGCGAAAATGTGGCCGACTTACGAAAAATACATTCGCAAAGCGGCTGGATTAGGGCGAGCGTCAAGTGAGCCGGATCCGGATATCTACGATCACATTAACCAGCATTGCGATCTGCTTGTGGTTGGTGCAGGCCCGGCCGGGTTAATGAGTGCGTTATGTGCGGCAAAAGCCGGGGCACGGGTGATCATCGCCGACGAGCAAAATGAGTTTGGTGGCAGTTTGCTCGCGAGTCGTGAATTGATTGATGGTAAACCAGCGAGTGCTTGGGTGGAATCGGTGGTGGATGAACTGGCCACTTATGATGACGTCACGTTGTTGAGCTGCTCGACAGTGAATGGCTATCACGATCATAACTTCCTGACGATTCATGAACGGATCGGTGATCACGTCGCCGATGTAATTGGTCGCGATAAAGTGCGTCAGCGTATGCACCGAGTTCGCGCGAATTGGGTGATCTTAGCGACTGGCGCTCATGAACGGCCATTAGTGTATGCCAACAACGATGTTCCTGGGTGCATGCAAGCGTCAGCGGTATCCACTTACATTCAACGTTATGCGGTGGTGCCGGGTGAGCAATTGGTACTCATGACCACCAATGACGAAGCCTATCAAACGGCACTCGACTGGGCGAATGCTGGAAAAGAAGTGGTGGCGGTAGTGGATACCCGTCAAACCGTGTCGGGCGCACGTATCGACGCGGTAAAAGAACTGGGGATAGAGGTCATCACCGGCAGCGCTGTCATCGATGTGACCGGTTCGAAACGTGTATCAGGTGCGGTGGTGGCGAGCATCAATGAAGAAGGTGACGCGGTCACTGGAAAAGAACGCACACTCGCCTGTGATACGATTGCCAGCTCAGGCGGATGGAGTCCAGCCGTTCACTTATCGTGCCATATGGGCAGCCGTCCGGTGTGGGATGAACAAGCAATCGGGTTCGTTCCTGGGGAAACCGTCCAACGCCAATTAACAGCAGGATCGATCAACGGGCTACAAACCTTACAGTCGGTGCTAGAACAAGGTTTGGAAGTCGGTCAAAGCGCTGTACAGCGTTTATCACTGGTGGCCAGTGCTCTGAGCTGTCCGAAAGTCGAGACATTACGCAGCAACCCACCAATGGCTTTGTTTCATATTCCGCATACCAAACCGACGTCACGCGCACCCAAGCAGTTTGTCGATTATCAAAATGATGTTACGGCGTCTGCAATCGAACTCGCCACGCGAGAGGGCTTTGAATCCATTGAGCATGTGAAACGCTATACGGCATTAGGTTTTGGCACGGATCAAGGCAAACTCGGTAATATCAATGGTATGGCGTTTGCCGCAAAAAAACTGGGGCAAACCATTCCGGAAACAGGGACGACGATTTTCCGTCCTAATTATACGCCAGTGACGTTTGGCGCGATTTCTGGTCGTCATTGCAATGAGCTTTTTGACCTCATTCGTTATACCGCGATGCACGAATGGCATGAGGCGCATGGGGCAAAACTTGAAGACGTCGGTCAATGGAAACGCCCTTGGTATTATCCGAAAGGTGGTGAAACCATGCAACAGGCGCTCAATCGTGAGTGTCTGGCTGTGCGAGAAGGCGTCGGTATTTTGGATGCGTCCACCTTAGGGAAAATTGATATTCAAGGCAAAGATGCGCGTGAGTTTATCGGGCGTGTGTACTCTAACGCTTGGGCGAAATTAGCCATAGGTAAGTGTCGCTATGGATTAATGTGTGGTGAAGATGGCATGGTCTTCGACGATGGTGTGACGTCGTGTTTGGGCGAAAACCACTTTTTAATGACCACAACGACTGGCGGCGCCGCGCATGTATTGGAATGGCTTGAGTTATACCACCAAACAGAATGGCCTGATTTGGAAGTGTATATGAACAGCGTTACGGATCATTGGGCCACCATGACACTTGGGGGGCCAAAAAGTCGAGAGTTGCTCAAAGAGCTAACGGATATGGATCTGAGTGCGGATAACTTTAAGTTTATGGACTGGCGAGAAGGGAACGTCGCAGGAGTCCCGGCGCGCATCTTCCGTATTTCATTTACGGGTGAATTATCCTACGAGATCAATGTGCAAGCCAATTATGCCCGTTATGTCTGGGATAAATTGTTCGAACACGGTGACAAATACGACTTAACGCCTTATGGCACGGAAACCATGCACATTCTTCGAGCGGAAAAAGGGTTCATTATTACCGGGCAAGACACGGATGGGTCCATGACGCCTCATGATTTAGGAATGAGCTGGTGTGTCGGGATGAAAAAGCCATTTAGCTTTATTGGTAAACGAGGTATGGCGTTAGAGGCCAATGCGCGCCCAGCTCGCAAGCAATTGGTTGGACTTAAAACGGTGAACCCAAAAAGAGGTGCTACCGGAAGGAGCGCAAGCGGTTGCTGATCCCAATGAGCCAGTGCCGATGACGATGTTAGGGCATGTGAGTTCGAGCTATTGGAGTGCCACGTTACAACGTGGTATCGCAATGGGCTTTATTATTGATGGGCAAAATAAAATGGGCGATACCGTGTATTACCCACTTGCGGACGGGCAAGTGATAGAAGCGGAAATCTGCAGCCCTATATTCTTGGATCCAAAAGGAGAACGCCAAAATGTCTGATGTCGTTTCGAGCAATAAAACAGAGGTCAATGCAACGCAAGATGTGGCGGTAATGGATCACTATTGTACGCGGCCAGCACAATCCCCGATTTTTGATGACCAAAAACATTTCAGCATCCAACCGACCACCAGCAAAGCGGGGGCTGTCATGAAAGAACTGGCGTTTATGGGACATCTCATTTTGCGAGGGAACAGCGACAATCCCGATTTCGTTCGTGGGGTCTCTCAGGTGCTTGGTATGGACTTACCCGTCAAACCGTTAACCAGTGTCTCTAACGATGTGACTCGCATATTGTGGGTGACCCCCGATGAATGGTTGATCATTTCTTCGGGCGATATGATCTTTGATATCGAAGTGGCGCTGCGCGCGAAATTGACCGGACATTACTCGCTTGTGAACCAAAGTGGCGGCCAAACCATCATTCAATTGTCTGGAGAAAGTGCAAGAGTGATGCTCAAGAAAAGCACTCCGCTGGATGTGCATCCGAAAGCCTTTCCTGTAGGGAAAGCGGCGACCTCGGTATTTGCAAAAAGCTCAGCCTTGATTTGTCGCACGGGGGACATGCAGTGGCAACTCGTTGTCAGGCGCAGTTTTGCTGATTACCTATGGCGCTGGCTATTGGATGCAGGCCAAGAATTTGGTCTAACGATTGAAAAATAAGGATAGCAAGCCGAGCACGATTGCTCGGCTTATCGTATGGAGCAACACATGGCACATATAAAATCTGATACTTGGGTATTTACGGGCAGTTGCCCTAGCCAGTTGGGGACCGTGGATGTGGTCACCCGTTTTATGGCGGAATCAGGGAATTATATTGATGAAATTCATTCCTTTGATGATCGTCTACAGCGACAATTTTTTCTTCGTATTGAGTTTACTCCCAATCAGGATGATTTTTCAGTCACACGGTTTAATGACGAATTTGCCAAGCGGGCCAGACAGTTTGATATGCAGTGGGATTTGTCGCCATCTTCTCAAAAACAACGTGTGGCGATTCTGGTATCAAAATTCGATCATTGTTTAAACGATCTGTTGTTTCGGGTACGGACTGGGCAATTAGCGATTGAAGTTCCGGTGATTATTTCCAACCACCCAGATTTAGAACCGTTGGCGAAATGGCATAATATTCCTTATTACCATTTGCCAATCACACCAGAGACGAAGTTAGCGCAAGAACAGCAGATTTTAGGTCTGTTGGAGGAGTACCGCATTGATCTCACGGTGCTTGCTCGGTATATGCAAGTGCTGTCGCCTGAAATGTGTGGTCACCTAGATGGTAAAGCCATTAATATTCACCATTCGCTACTGCCCGGCTTTAAGGGGGCAAGGCCCTATCATCAGGCATGGGAGAAAGGGGTCAAAATGGTGGGCGCGACGGCCCATTATGTCAACAATGATCTTGATGAGGGGCCGATCATCACACAAGGCATTCAGACCGTCGATCATGCGCATTACCCTGAAGATTTGATTTCTAAGGGACAAGATATTGAACGTATTACCTTGTTCAATGCCGTGCGTTATCATGTCGAAAAACGGGTGTTTTTAAGCGGAAAGCGCACCGTGGTTTTTAGTAATTAACGCCTCTTCTTGGGGAAGGCCTCTCCCCACACTTTCTCAACGCGACTCATGCGCACGGCTTTTGTCTGTGGTGTCTCATTACGTCGACTTTAGTGGTGCAAATGTCGTTTCAGAGTATCTAAATAATCTATTATTGATAAATAATCTGTTTTCATTTGAAAACGGAATGTTTTAGGAGTGTGCCATGAATATCAGCGTATTTGATTTATTTAAAATAGGCATCGGCCCATCAAGCTCTCATACTGTCGGTCCGATGAAAGCGGCATACTTATTTATTCAAGAGTTGGAGGCCCAAGGCCTATTCGACGCGGTCGATAGCGTCAATATTCAGCTATTCGGTTCTCTCAGTGCAACGGGCGCAGGACATAACACCCATAATGCGGTCGTGATGGGCTTGATGGGCTATCAACCAGAGACGATCAATCCCACATTGATTGAGCCCACCATTCAAGCGGTATGCGAAACGAATACGTTGGTCTTTGGCAACAAAAAGCCGATTGCTTTCGACTGGGATACGCAATTGGTGTTCGATGACCGAGTTTTGGATTATCACCCTAATGCGATGACACTCGCGGTTTACGATAGGGCTTCACAATTAATCAAAGAGAAAACCTATTATTCGATTGGTGGTGGGTTCGTATTAGATGAATACGAGATCCAAGATGATCATTGGCCACAGGAGACGATAACGCTACCTTATGAATATGCGACTGGTGAGCAATTATTGGCGTTATGTAAGCAGCATCATTTACGGATTAGTGACATCGTTCTGGCGAATGAAACTGTGCTACGTCCATACGCCGACGTCAAAGCCAGCATTTTTAAGTTGTGGGGGGTAATGCAGGAATGCATTGTGAATGGGATAGAAAATACTGGGATTTTACCTGGCGGATTGAATGTCAAGCGGCGCGCCTCGGCGTTGCATCAGGCCCTGACCGCTACCTCCGAAGCCGATGTGATTTATAGTTCTCTTAGCGGGATGGATTGGGTCAATTTGTTTGCGCTCGCGGTCAATGAAGAAAATGCAGCAGGGGGACGTATGGTTACCGCGCCGACCAATGGTGCGGCGGGCATCATTCCTGCCGTATTGGCTTATCACATGCGTTTTCACCCAAAAGCCAAAGAAGACGATGTGATGACGTTCTTTTTAGCGGCGACAGCGGTTGGCGCCTTATGCAAGAAAAATGCATCGATATCAGGAGCGGAGGTGGGCTGCCAAGGGGAAGTGGGGTCTGCCAGTGCCATGGCGGCTGCGGGATTGACGGAAATTCTTGGTGGCTCCCCTGAGCAGGTGGAAAATGCCGCTGAAATCGCGTTAGAACACAACCTCGGCCTCACATGCGATCCGGTTGGAGGTCTAGTGCAAGTGCCATGCATTGAGCGCAATGCCATTGCCGCCGTAAAGTCGATCAACGCGGCCAACATGGCGCTGCGTGGTGATGGACAGCACTTTATCTCGTTGGATAAAGTGATCAGGACAATGCGTGATACTGGCAGGGACATGCAAGATAAGTATAAAGAAACCTCGCGTGGTGGATTGGCGGTGAATGCGATCGAGTGCTGATTTTTTTATCACTTGTTTTTGTTAAACCTTTTAACATTTAGCCCTGAAATAGTGCAGTGTCGCAGCCATGGTGCAACGTAAAGGTCTGATGTATGTCACATTTTAGCTGTGACTTAGCTGCAATTTTATGTGATAAATCTAATTTTTTAGCTAGATCGCATAAATAATAAGCAATGGGTCATTTTATTTATGCTATGACACAAAAATTTAACAATAGGCGCGTCAAAGGGCACACTTGTTGCTATGTTGTTGGAGTAAACAAGACTCATATCCAGACAATAATTATTAAGGTATCGAGTCGCTACATTTTCTCTCCAACAAATAAATATGCAATGGAGTGCGCTATGTCAGTCTCAACCTATCACCACAACACAACAGTCACCAAACCAGTTAATCGCATTGGTTTTTTACTGTTGGATAATTTTACAATGTTAGCATTGGCATCGGCGGTTGATCCGCTACGAATGGCGAATCAACTGACGGGAAAAGAGCTGTATGATTGGTATACGATCTCTGAAAATGGTCAGACGGTAACGGCGAGTGACGGCATCAGCGTGATCCCGGACAGTTCGATGGCAGACGCTCCGTTATTGGATACACTGATTGTTGTGGGAGGCGTCAACATCACTCGCAGCTTTACCTCCAAACAAATTTATTGGCTACAGTCGCTGGCGCGTAAACATGTCAAATTGGGGGCGTCTGCACAGGCCCGTATTTACTTGCTGAGGCAGGATTACTTGACGGTTATCAGTGCAGCGTGCATTGGGAGTGCATCGCGACTTTGCAAGAGCGCCATCCTCGCGTCAGTTGTCTCAACCACCTTTTTGTGATCGATCGGGATCGTATGACGTGCAGCGGCGGGTCTGTGCCTCTGGATATGATGATCACGATGATTCAGAAGGATTATGGGCGAGAGCTGGGCTCGAGTATTTCTGAAATGTTTATTTGCGACCGAGTGCGGGGCGACAGTGATTATCAGCGTATTCCACTGAAACATATGATTGGCACCGCGCAACCCAAATTGGTTGAAGCCATCACTTTGATGGAAGCCAACATTGAAGAGACCATTGAACTGGATGAGTTGGCGTCCTATGTGGGGTTATCTCGTCGTCAATTGGAACGTTTGTTCCAGAAATACCTCCATTGCTCACCATCAAAGTATTACTTGAAATTGCGTCTTTATCGAGCAAGGCAATTGCTACGCCAAACCTCGATGTCCATCATTGAAATTGCAACCGCCTGTGGTTTTGTTTCATCACCACATTTTAGCAAATGTTATCGTATTCATATCGGCATTTCTCCTAAGGCTGAACGCGTCGGCACTCAAGGTGTAGCGCTCAGTAACGTTCCGCTGGTGGCAGCCGCCATCGGTCAGCAAAATGTGGTGGATTTGATGGAATATAATATGACGCCGTTGCGTTCATCTAAGGTGTTATTTGAAGCGCAACATGAACCGACCTATGGTTCCGTCTCATTGTAATGACAGTCTGTCCTGAAAAGCCGCCGTTGATGAAAACGGCGGCTTTTTTTAGGTTCATCGCGGCTTTCCGGGGAAAGCCGCTTTTATCTTTAAAAAGAAGTAATCAGTATCTCGATAGCCGTAACCCATTCGCTTGATTAACTTTATCTTGTTGTTTATGCCCTCGAGCGTACAGGTATTGAGTGGATAGCATGCAGAAGCAACGATGCCATGAAGATAAGGTTTGAGCTTTCTTGCGAAGTCCATAAGCGGCTTGATCCCGCTTTCTTGAACTTGCCCCCACCATACGTCCCATAAGTCTCTCGCTTCGCTTTCTGACTGGCATCGCCATAACTCTTTAAGCTGAGAGCCAAGTAAATACGTCACCATTAAGTCCTTGTTCATACTCAGTATCTCACTTAGGTAGCTCTCCTGCTTACTGTCTAAGTTGCCTCTGTTTTTAAGGAGAATCCAGCGAGAGCGCTTAATCCATTGGCGTGCTTTCTTGTCTTGTTTGAGTTGATTCGCTTGATCAACTCTGACTCTATCCATCACTTCCCGACCAAATTTGGTGACCACATGAAATAAGTCGTACACAATGCGAGCGTTGAGGCAATGTTGCTGCACTTCGAGGTCGAAAGCCGTATTCATATCCATCGCAACCGCCTCTATGTTCTGGCAATACTGACCAAGTAACTCAAAGAAGGGACGGATATCTTGTCGACTTCGTCCAACGCCTATCCACAGCACTTGATGCGTCTTAGCATCCGCGATAACGGTGGCATAACGATGTCCCTTAAAGAGCGCAAACTCATCCATGACCAGTTGTTTCAGCTCGGCCCAGTTGACCTCTGGCACCCCATTTTTTAGTCGGCGCTTATCTATCTCCTTAATCGTGTGCCAATGAACGCCCGTCATCTGGGAAATATGCTTAATAGGAAGAAGAGGCAGCAACTGTTCAATATAACTACGTAAGCGGTTAGTTAGGCGCGCAAAAGGTTCAAGCCAAGAAATAGATTCGGTTTTGATACCACAGTCAGGGCACTTGATACGCCTTGTTTGTACGGATAGTTCGACAGGTACGCCGAGCATCATCGCTTCCTTAATCGTTCGCCACTGATAATCATGTATGGCTTGAACATATTGCCCACATGAACACCGAGCGGTTGTGCTGGGTTTGAGAGTAATGGTGATAAGAGAAGACGTTTGAGCAGACTTTACGACATGAAAGCCTTCCCAAAAAGAGGATAGAAAAGTATGATTCATCATGAAAACGGTAGTTTGTGTATGATTTTTGTTTGGCGACTAAACCATATCACTTTCTACCGTTTTTGTTTTAAATTCCCGCTAATCCGCGATGAACCTTTTTTTATGCCTATTTGTCGCGCCTTAGTACGCAAAAGGGATTTAGGATGCCGTTTTCAGAACACTTTTAAAAAGGCTTAATACCTATTCTGGAGTCTAACAAGGACAGACGGAATAGGTGATGAAATGAACGCAACGGATTTGCATGATGATGCGATAGTGATTGATGGGTTGGTCATCGCAAAGTGGGAACGTGAACTATTTGAAGACATGCGCAAAGGTGGAATTACGGCCGCGAACTGCACGGTTTCTGTATGGGAAGGCTTTCAAAACACGGTCGACAACATCGTTGCGATGAATGCATTACTGGATGAAAACAGTGATCTTGTATTAAAAGTTCGCAAAACAGAAGACATTCGTCGTGCCAAGCAGGCAGGTAAAACCGGCGTGATGATGGGATTTCAAAACGCGCATGCCTTCGAAGATCAGCTGGGTTATGTTCAGATATTTAAAGACCTAGGCGTCGGTGTCGTGCAAATGTGTTACAACACCCAGAATTTAGTGGGCACGGGCTGCTACGAGCGTGACGGTGGCTTGTCAGGTTTTGGCCATGAAATTGTCGCCGAAATGAATGACGTCGGCATGATGTGTGATTTGTCACACGTTGGTGCGCACACCTCCAAGGAAGTCATTCTGGCATCTAAAAAACCCGTGTGTTACTCACACTGTCTACCGAGCGGTTTAAAAGACCACCCACGTAACAAATCCGATGAAGAACTTAAATTCATTGCCGACCATGGTGGCTTTGTCGGCGTGACCATGTTTGCTCCTTTCTTGAAAAACGGCATCCACTCGACGGTTGATGATTATGTTGAGGCGATTGCGTATATCTATAACCTCGTCGGAGAAGATCAAATTGGGATTGGGACGGACTTTACGCAAGGCCACGGTCAGTCATTCTTTGAATGGTTAACCCATGATAAAGGGTATGCCCGTCGATTAACGAATTTTGGTGAAATCATCAATCCTGACGGCATTCGTACTTTGGGGGATTTCCCAAATCTGACTGAGGCGCTATTACGTCATGGTTTTACCGAACCGCAAGTGCGCAAGATTATGGGTGAGAACTGGCTTCGTGTTTTAGGCGATGTGTGGGGCGAGTAGTTCACCTCTGGTTCCACTATCACCAGACAGTATTTGAAATGGAGAATTCGAAATGAGCACACATGCACCAGAAATGCCAATTATGGTTGATGATGAAACTGGCGTTTGGACCACCGATGGGTTGCCAATGTTGTATGTTCCACGCCACTTTTTTGTCAACAACCATATGGGGATAGAAGAAGAAATTGGCGCAGAACGCTACGCAGACATCTTATATAAAGCGGGATATAAGTCAGCCTACTATTGGTGTGAAAAGGAAGCCCAAGAACATGGCTTAAGTGGTGAAGCGGTGTTTGAACACTATATGAAGCGTTTATCACAGCGTGGATGGGGTTTTTTCATCATTGAGCATTTAGACATTGCCAAAGGCGAAGCACGCGTTCGGTTAGAACATTCTTGTTTTGTTTATCAATACGGCAAGGTGAATCGCAAAGTCGATTATATGTTTACTGGCTGGTTTGCCGGAGCAATGGATCAAGTTGGTCAAAGCATGGGATTGAACACGGCCACCCATGCGGTACAAATACAAAGTGGTGCGGAAGACGGGTGTGAATTTGGCCTGTTCGATGTGGCACCCATCGCGTAGCGCCAAGTGTTGCCCAGTGAATTTCGTAAGCAATGTCAAGGAAGATAGCCTTACCCATTGAGAAGTAAGGCTGATACAGAGGTGAAGCATGTCTCAGTTCGATGTTCTGTTCCAACCATTAAAAATTAATAATACGACGATTCGTAACCGTATTGTCAGTACTGCCCACGCCGAAGTGTATGCGACCGATGGCGGTATGACGACGGATCGCTATGTCAAATATTACGAAGAAAAAGCCAAAGGTGGCTGTGGTTTATGCATCTGCGGTGGATCCAGTGTGGTGTCGATTGATAGTCCACAAAGCTGGTGGAGCTCGGTGAATTTGTCCACCGATCGCATTATCCCTCATTTTCAAAATTTGGCCGATGCGGTGCATAAGCATGGTGGCAAAATCATGATTCAAATTTCTCATATGGGACGTCGTTCACGTTGGGATGGAGAAAATTGGCCGAATTTAATGTCGCCTTCAGGGGTGCGTGAGCCTGTGCATCGCGCGACGTGTAAAACCATTGAAGAAGAAGAAATCTGGCGGGTTATTGGTGATTTTGCCAAGGCGGCGGTACGTGCCAAAGAAGGCGGGCTCGATGGGGTTGAGCTATCAGCGGTTCACCAACATATCATTGATCAATTTTGGTCACCACGGGTGAATAAGCGCACCGACCAATGGGGTGGGAGCTTTGAGAATCGCATGCGTTTTGGTATGGAAGTGGTCAAAGCGGTTCGCGCTGCGGTCGGACCTGATTTTGTGGTGGGTATGCGTATCACTGGCGATGAGTTTCACCCCGACGGGTTAACGCATGACGACATGAAGCAAATAGCGGCGTATTACAATGACACTAAGATGATCGACTTTTTTGGCGTGGTCGGTTCAGGATGTGATACACACAACACGTTAGCCAACGTCATTCCCAATATGAGTTATCCACCTGAGCCTTTCCTCCACTTGGCGGCTGGAATCAAAGAAGTGGTGTCTGTCCCAGTGATTCATGCACAAAATATTAAAGATCCGAATCAAGCCAAACGCATTTTAGAGGCCGGTTATGTGGATTTTGTCGGCATGACTCGCGCGCACATTGCCGATCCGCATTTGATTACTAAAATCAAGCTCGATCAAACTGATCAAATTCGCCAATGTGTAGGCGCCAACTATTGTATTGATCGCCAATATATGGGGTTGGATGTGTTGTGCATTCAAAATGCTGCCACGTCGCGAGAGTACATGGGCATGCCGCATATCATTGAAAAAACCACTGGACCCGTTCGTAAAGTGGTGGTCATCGGTGGCGGCCCCGCAGGTTTAGAATCTGCAAGGGTGGCCGCAGAGCGCGGGCATCATGTCACCTTAATTGAAAAAGCCCCTGAGCTAGGAGGGCAAGTTAGCATTGCGGCCAAAGCACCGCAGCGCGATCAAATGGCGGGTATTACGCGTTGGCTAGAAATGGAGCTCACTCGCCTGAATGTTGACGTCATTTTAGAGACCGCGGCAACTGCGGATATGATTCGAGAGCTGGCACCTGATGTCTGTATTTTGGCTACCGGCGGCACGCCATTTATCGAGCAAAACCCTGACTGGGGGGCCGATGAAGGCTTGGTCGTGTCTTCTTGGGACATTCTTAATGGCACGGTAGAACCGGGCGACAATGTCTTGGTATTCGATACTATTTGTGAGTTTTCGGGCATGTCGGCAGCGGATTACTTAACCGCGAAAGGCGCAAAAGTTGAGCTTGTCACGGACGATATCAAACCCGGAGTGGGCATTGGAGGCACGACGTTCCCGACCTATTATCGAAGCTTATATGAAAAAGAAGTCATTATGACTGCCGATCTGGCGCTGATTAAGGTGTATCGCGAGGGCGAGAACTTAGTGGCGGTTTTAGAAAATGAGTATACCGAGCAAAAAGAAGAGCGCGTCGTAGACCAAGTGGTGGTTGAAAATGGCACTCGCCCTAATGAAGCGTTGTATTATGAACTCAAGGCTGAATCGGCCAATAAAGGGCAGATTGACGTAGAAACGTTGTTTGATGCCAAGCCACAGCCTGTGTTATCTGAAGCACATGACGGCATGATTCTATGGCGCATCGGGGATTGTGTCTCGCAACGAAACGTGCATGCCGCGATTTATGACGCATTACGTTTGTGCAAAGATTTGTAGGGGGAGCCTATGTTCCTAGAATCATTACTTCCCGTGCTCGTTGTGACTGCCACGTTTTTGGCAGTGGTGGGCATGATACGTCGCATCATGATGTGGCGTAAAGGACAAGCCGAAAACGTCGCGATCTTCGCTGGGCTTGCGGCGATTCCTCGTCGCTATTTAGTCGACCTGCATCATGTTGTTGCACGCGATAAGGTCATGTCGAATACGCATGTGGCCACCGCCGGGGGATTTGTATTATCAGTGTTGCTGATTTTTATGGTGCATGTCTTTGATTTTGCCCCCCAAATTCTCTCCTGGTTGTTACTCGCGGCTTTACTCATGATGGGCACTGGTGCGGTGTTTGTGGCTCTAAGGCGCGTCAATCCACCAAGTCGTTTATCGAAAGGTCCGTGGATGCGTCTACCGAAAAGCTTGTTGATGTTCTCGGTGGGTTTTTTAGTGGCTACCTTACCTGCGTCTGGCCTGCTCTCTGGAGAGGCATTTAATGTGTTGGCATCGCTTTTCTTGCTGGCTGCGATTGTGTGGGGGTTAGGTGAGATGTTTTTAGGGATGGGATGGGGTGGCCCAATGAAGCACGCCTTTGCTGGCGCACTGCATTTAGCATTTCATCGTCGTCCTGAACGCTTTGGTGGTGGCCGTTCAACGGGTCTGAAAGCTGTGGACTTGAATGCGAGTAAATTGGGAGTAGAAAATCCGACGGATTTTAAGTGGAATCAGTTGCTTGGATTTGATGCTTGCGTGCAATGTGGCCGCTGTGAAGCCGTATGCCCCGCCTTCGCGGCGGGTCAGCCACTGAACCCGAAAAAACTCATCCAAGATATGGTCGTCGGCTTTGCTGGGGGAACCGATGAGAAATACGCGGGCAGTCCGTATCCAGGCAAACATATTGGCGACGCGAAAGGCAATCCACATCAACCCATCGTGGGCGGTGTGGTCAATGCAGACACTTTGTGGTCATGTACCACATGTCGCGCCTGTGTTGAAGAATGTCCGATGATGATTGAACATGTAGATGCGATTGTTGATATGCGTCGCTTCTTGACCTTAGAGAAAGGTGAGACGCCGAGTAAAGGGGTGGAAGTATTAGAAAATATCATTTTCACCGATAACCCTAATGGTCATGCCCCAAACAAACGTGCCCATTGGGCGGCGGATCAAAACCTGAATGTTATGTCCGACGTTAAACGCGCGGATGTTTTGTTCTGGGTCTCTGATGGGGCGTTTGATATGCGCAGCCAACGCATCTTGAAAGCGTTTGTGACTATTTTAAAAGCCGCGAAGATTGATGTGGCGATTTTAGGCGACGAAGAGCTCGATTGTGGTGATGTTGCCCGTCGTTTGGGAGATGACGCGACCTATCAGCGCCTCGCGCAACAAAATATCCGCACTTTAAACAAATACGATTTCGATTGCATTGTTACCACCGATCCGCATGCCTTCCATTGTTTGAAAAATGAATATCCAGAGTTTTATCCGCAAGGCGAAACTCCGGATTATCAAGTGTGGCATCACACCACGTTTATCAACCAGTTGGTTGAAAAAGGCTTGATTCGCCTCGGTTCCTTGTCAGTCCAAAAAGTGACCTATCACGATCCCTGTTACCTAGGCCGGTACAACGGAGAATATGATTCGCCTCGCGCGGTATTGAAACAGTTGGGCGTCGAGATTGCGGAAATGGAACGCTCAGGATTTCGCTCACGTTGCTGTGGAGGCGGCGGCGGTGCGCCGATTACCGATATTCCTGGAGAACGTCGTATCGCGGACATGCGCATGGATGACATTCGTGAAACAGGCGCTGAGTTGGTCGCCGTCGGTTGCCAGCAATGTACTGCGATGCTGGAAGGTGTCGTTGAGCCGCGACCAGAAGTGAAAGACATTGCTGAACTGGTGGCAGAGCAACTGCTTGAACCGACACAGACGGCCCTTGAAGAGTGGCAGCCCGCTAAAATCAGTGCTGTGGCATCCGTATAGGAGAGTTGAAATGGCAGATTACATTATACGACGCGACCCTAGAGCGGAGTGGATTCGGCGCAACCGCCTTCATCCTGAACATGACAGTATGCGGATTCAGCCAGTAGAAGAAATGGGACCGAACGGCTTGTTACGCCGTTATCCCCATCGAGTGGGGTATCTTGGCCCCAATGGACTCAAACGCATAGACCGTTTACATCGCCAAGTGGCCGCCACTGGGGTGTCTCGCCATCGTCAATCGGATGAAACAGTATTACCCCTGCATCAGGTCAGTCATCCCGATTTCTATGTGGTAGTAGTTCCTGATATGTCAGGCGGACGTTTATCAAGTCATGATAAAGACGTGCTAGGGCAAGCGTATCAGTTGGTGAAACAAAGTGACGGTCAGGGAGCGGTAGTGGCCGTCGTGTTTGGCGCGCATAAAGAAGAGGGGTTCACGTTGGCTGGGGTTGATCGCCTAGTGACAATTGAAGCCGCGTGCTTTGAGCACTATGTCCCAGATGTGCGAGCTCAAGTGTTAGCGGCGATCGACACCCAATTGGCTCCTATGTACTGGTTGTTTCCTGACAGTATCGATGGCGGGTTTGAAATCGGCGCTCGTTTCTGTGCGCTGATACACGAGCGCCCGGCAACTCAGGCTTGGTCAGTCAATACCAGTGAGGTGGTATGCCGCGCAGCGGGAGGACGCCATGATGTGAAACGGACGACGCCTAAAGTGCTGCTATTGGCACAAGAGTGTGCACTGCCAGTTGATGAGACGCGGCATGAAGCTCGCCCCATGGCCGTCACGTTTGAGATCACTCAAGGAGACCTTGAGGATTTGGGCGCTGTTGCTGTCGATCCACAGGCGGTTCCATTGACCGAGGCGGAGTTTATCCTCTCGGCGGGCAATGGCGTGCACGAATGGGCTCGATTCCATGAGGCGGCTGAGCGATTAGGTGCGACAGAAGGGGCGAGTCGTGTCGCAGTGGATGATGGCTTCATGCCACGCTCGCGTCAAGTTGGCGCCACTGGAAGCTGGGTCACCGCGCGTGTGTACATCGCGGTTGGCATTTCAGGTGCGATTCAGCATCTACAAGGGATTGGAGCTTGCGATAAAGTGATTGCAGTCAACACCGATGAAGGATGTGACATGGTCAAACGCGCTGATCTTAGTGTGATTGCCGACAGTGATGAGTTTTTAAGAGCATTGATCGGTTTGCTATCCGATAAGCATGCAGAGGAACGACAAGATGCCGCTTAATAGAGTAAAGGTCAGCACGTTAATATCCATTGGTGCTCATCCCGATACCGGGCGAGCACGGCGCTCTAATACGGACGCACGAGCGGTTGAACTGGCACTGGGATTGAATCCGAGTGAGCTTGATGTGGTGCATGCAGGCGATCCGAGCGATCCCGCACTGGCGTATTACAGCGGTATGGGATTGGAGCAGATTCGTGTCTTAGCGCAGGCCGCGGAAGACGATGCACTTAGTACACTTACCGCTTATTTTCAGCACGCGATGCCAGATATTATCTTAACTGGGATGCGAGCCGAAGATGGGGAGTCGTCTGGAATGCTGCCATTTTTTCTTGCGCAGCAATTGCACTGTCCCATGGTTATGGGAATTGCAGAAATATTATCCATCGAGGAAGGAAAAGCCAAAGTATTACAAGCGTTACCGCGCGGACAACGTCGTGCGATTCAAGTGGCGTTACCTTTTGTGGCCAGTGTTGACTTGGCGGCGAGTGTCCCGCGCCAGAGTGCATTTGGGCGCGCGAGACACTGTGACGTTGTCACTCATGAAGTGGCAGAGCATGTGGTTGATGAGGAGAGGCAAAGCTGGGAGCAAAGCCCAGCTAAACCGAGAGCCAAGCGTTTGAAAGTCGTCAAAGCCAAAAGTGCTGCGGACCGTTTTAAAGCGGCGACGGCGAAAGCCGAGTCCACCGGGGGACGCGTGATTAAGGATGAGCCGATAGACGATATGGCTCAAGCAGTATTGGATTTACTGATTGAAGAGCATGTTGTTCATCAGTCATAAGGGCAGAGCAAGGATGTACTGCAGAATATGATTGGTTCATAGAAAGGAATCAATCAGGGTCATCATGGAAAGAGGGATCATATGAAAAGTGCAGTCGAAAGTCGCAAGCGCTATAACAAGCGTAAGACGAAAGAGTTGTATCATACCGATTATTGTATTGGGCAGGACAACGTCAATGTTTGGGGGATGGATATCCATAATCCGGTCTTTGGCACCAGTGCTGCTCTGATTCTTTTGTTTATTGTGCTTACCTTAGTATTTCCTGACGGAGCAAACCACATACTGACCACTGCACGCAGTTGGTCAATCAATAACTTTGATTGGTTTTTCATCGTTGGATGCAATATTTTCGTGTTGTTTTGCGTGTTTTTGTTGTTGTCACCGGTAGGAAAAATCCGTTTAGGTGGCAAAGATGCGAAAGCTCAGTTTTCTTATCTCTCTTGGTTTAGCATGTTGTTTGCGGCTGGGATGGGGATTGGCCTGATGTTTTGGAGCGTCGCAGAGCCTGTGGCTTACTATACCGATTGGTTTGGTACGCCATTAAATGTCGCTGCTCGTACGGAAGAGGCAAGAACACTGGCACTCAGTGCGACCATTTATCATTGGGGATTGCACCCGTGGGCAATTTACGCGGTGGTCGGGTTGGCCTTGGCGTTTTTCTCCTACAATAAAGGCTTGCCATTGACCATCCGCTCGGCGTTTTTCCCATTGTTAGGAGAGCGCTGCTGGGGCGCGATCGGCAATTTTATTGATATCCTTGCTGTGCTTGCAACCATATTTGGTTTAGCCACCTCGCTAGGGTTTGGTGCGCAGCAAGCCGCTGCAGGGCTCAGTCACCTGTTTGGGATATCCAATGGTCTCGGGACACAAATTGGATTTATTATTGTGGTGACGACCATCGCGATCATCTCCGTCGCGCGTGGGCTAGATGCGGGGGTTAAGATCTTAAGTAATATCAATATGTTCATTGCTGCTGGGCTCATCGCACTGATTGTTGTCGTTGGACCAACACTGTCGATTGTTCATACGTTTGGTGATATTGCCGTCGGGTATGTGGATAATTTCATCCCACTGTCTAATTGGATTGGCCGTGATGACGCGGAGTGGTTTCATGGCTGGACCGTGTTTTATTGGGCATGGTGGGTCTCTTGGTCTCCATTTGTCGGTATGTTTATCGCACGCGTATCGAAAGGACGTACTGTAAGAGAGTTTATTACCGCTGTTCTATTGATTCCAACTTTGGTGACCATGGTTTGGTTAAGTGTGATGGGCGGAACGGCATTACAACAAACGACCAGTGGTATTGGTGAGTTATCGAGTGGTATTAGTGATGTTGCGTTAGCGATGTATCAAATGTTCGACCATCTTCCCGTGAGTACGTTATTGTCTGTTGTCGGCACTCTGCTCATTTTAGTGTTTTTCGTGACCTCTTCAGACTCGGGCTCGCTAGTTATTGACAGCATTATCGCTGGTGGTAAAGAGGATGTCCCGGTTGGCCAACGCGTATTTTGGGCGGTGGTCGAAGGGCTCATAGCCATGACGCTGCTTGTTGGCGGCGGCTCAGAGGCATTAACCGCGCTACAAGCGGGCGCCGTCACGACAGGATTGCCGTTTACCTTAGTTCTGATCATCATGTGTTGGAGCCTATATAAAGGGTTACGCTCTGAGCAGCACCTATATACTAAGCCTGCGGTCGTGTAACTCGTTACGATGAAAGACAGGGTGATCACCATAGTGATGGTTTGCCGAGAAACATCACACATAAAGGGGAGGCGGGAAGCCTCCCTAGATTGGAGAATAAAAAATGATGTATGCGGACTTAGTCGATATGGACGATTTTGTACTGGCACTGCAAGGTTTAGGCGTGGTGTGTGAGTTTCAGTATCCCAATAGTGTACAAACTAGCATTCAGCGCTGGTTGGAGACTGCGGACGACGCAACCAGTGATTGTTTTTGGGATATGTTATTACGGATTGAAGCAGAAGGAATACTATTACCTGATGTGGAAAATGTGATTAATTGGAGCCATCAATACAGTGAAGTATCATCGACGTCCCACTGACGTTCTTGTCTTTACCTCGCCTAAAAAGCCCGCATCGATTTGTGGGTTTTTTTAGGCCTACAAAAAGAGACAGACGATGAGCCACAGTGGATTAACCCGAATCAGAATCGGTATGAGAGCGACTCTGTGTGTTTAACGAGGTCTCTGTCTTGAACATCATAAAAAATGAGAGCATCATTGCTCTCATTGGTTGCTGTTTTTTACCGGTCGCTTTATCAGCGAGACAAATGTTGCTGCAGTGTGTCTGCATACCAGTTGACGAAATCAATCACGCCATATTCGAACGTCTTAGAGTAAGGACCTGGTTGGTAGCGTAGCGAGTTAATCCCACGTTGGTTCTCTTCTCCTAGCTTACGGTCTTGATCGTTGGTGGCATCCCAGACTCGGCGTAACGTGTCGGTATCGTAGTCAACCCCTTCAACGGCGTCTTTATGCACGAACCACTTGGTGGTGACCATGGATTCTTGCGCTGAAATCGGGAGAACGCGAAAGACGATAAAATGGTCACTTTGCATGTGGTTCCATGAGTTGGGGAGATGCAAAATGCGCAATGATCCCAACTTATCGTTCTTAATTCGCCCCAGCATTTTTTGGCTACCGCGTGCCCCATCGATCGTCATCACCGAGGTGCCTTCTTTGAGAGGCATACGAACTAAGCGATTCCGTTTACCAAAGTTTTTATGCGCATGAGGGATCTGTTCATCATCCCATTCATTGGCCATGCGTTCACAGTAGGCTAAAAATTCAGGGGTTGCTCGTGGATCCGTCGTGTCATCCCATTCGAGTAGGGTGTTGAGCAATTCTGGATGGCTACCTGAACAATGGTAACATTCACGATTGTTTTCTAAGACAAGTTTCCAGTTAGCTTTCTCATACATATTGGATTCGACTGCCAGCTTGGTGTTGTCGATATCGTACGGTTCCATGTACGCTTCTAATGAAGTTAAGAACTCATCAAAATCGGATTCGGGTGGAGTCTCAGCCAGACAAATAAAAATAAAACCGTCAGCCGTTTTACAGTGAATGGGACTCAATTTGTGTTTTTGCATATCAAATTCATCGCCCATTTCCGTGCCCGCAAACAGTAAGTTGCCTTTGGTATCGTAAGTCCATTGATGATAAGGGCAGACTAAGTTGGCCACCTTGCCACGATGCTCAGTACAGATGCGCGAACCGCGGTGGCGGCAGGTGTTATGGAAGGCATTCACATGACCGTCAGCATCTCGCACGATCAGCACCGGATCTTGGGCAATTTCAACGGTAGAATAGTCGCCTTTTTGCGGAATTTCGCTGGTCATACCAACAAAAAGCCATTCTTTTTGAAAGATCTCTTCAACATCAATCCGAAATAATAACGGGTCATTGTATAGCGAACGCGGCAGCGAATAGTCGGTTTGACGTTCGCTGAGCATGTGTTTCACTTCTTCCCGTGCGACATCCATGCTGGGGTAAGTAATATTGAGAATATCGTTTTGATTCATGGCGCTATCTTCTACTCGAAAATGTGGACGATATGCCCATTGCGGGCTTCCTTGCGTAAGCCAATCACGCGCATTGTGGGTCACTGTGTGGCTTAGCGCTATCCTGCCATTATTGGGCTGTTATTCAGTGGTCTAAACACGACATGTACCGATCCTATTTGAGACATGAGATCACGCTATTGTCACGGCTTGACTGTTTTGGATAACTTCATGTCGTAAATGGGTAACTGATCAAACCCAGATACCTCAACAATACGCACAACCCATGGAGGGATACCACTACACACACCGGAGAAGCCGGATATGAATACCCCAACTAACTCAGTCACTACAGGTGGCGCTTTCATTCCTGTTGAAACACAGATTTGGGACAACGGTCGTCACGCGGTTCGTTGCGTGAAAACCATCCAAGAAACATGGGATACTAAGACATTTTGTTTTATGGCTGATCAGCCCGTGATGTTCTTTTT
Source organism: Vibrio zhugei (assembly GCF_003716875.1). Classification (NCBI taxonomy): domain Bacteria; kingdom Pseudomonadati; phylum Pseudomonadota; class Gammaproteobacteria; order Vibrionales; family Vibrionaceae; genus Vibrio; species Vibrio zhugei. The sequence goes on from NZ_CP033077.1 coordinate 193,625, forward strand.
CAAACCGGGGCAACTTGTCACGCTAGAGCTCGACATTGATGGTGAGCAGGTGTTCCGATCTTACACGATATCGAGTTCTCCCTCGGTACCGTACAGTTTTTCTATTACAGTAAAACGTGTACCAGGCGGTTGGGTATCTAACTGGATTCATGACCATTTACAAGAAGGTTCAGAGCTTGCCGTACATGGGCCGGTAGGCGAATTCAATAGCATCGATTTTCCATCTGAAAAAGTGCTGTATTTGTCCGGTGGTGTCGGTATCACACCGGTCATGTCAATGGCTCGTTGGATCTATGATACCAATACGGATGTCGATATCACCTTTATCCACAGCGCGCGCACGCCTCGTGACATCATTTTTCACGCTGAGTTAGAGTTCATGACGTCGCGTATCGCTAATTTTCAATTACATTTGATTTGTGAACGCTTAGAGTCTGGGCAGAATTGGTCTGGATATCGCGGTTTTCTCGATGAAACAAAGTTATTGATGATGACCCCAGATATTCATGAACGGGAGATCTTTTGCTGTGGCCCAACGCCTTACATGCGAGCTGTGCGAGAAATCCTGATTAAAATTGGGTTTAACATGCAGCACTACCATGAAGAGACGTTTGGTGCGACCCCAGAAAATGCCGAGGAGCAAGCGGTACAAAGTGCTGAAATTGCGGCTGAGGAAGCCGAAGCGCTGACGGAAAGTGATCTGATTGAAGTCAGTTTCACCGAAAGCGATAAGCGCGTGCAAATTGCCCCGGGCGACACGGTTCATGCTGCAGCCGCTAAAGCGGGCTTAACGATTCCACGAGCGTGTGGAATGGGCATCTGTGGAACATGCAAAGTGAGAAAAGTGCAGGGCGAAGTTGAAATGAATCACAATGGCGGTATTACTGATGAAGATGTGGCTGAAGGCTACATTTTATCGTGCTGCAGTATCCCAAGTGATGATGTGGTGATTGAATATTGATCACAAGCAAGGTGTGGTAAGACAACATCTGTAGCGGTTGTCCCGATTGCAATAGCCCTATAACTGGCCAGCCATCGTTGGCCAGTTATGGTTGGACCGTTATGGGGACTACGACCGCAATCTGTCTATTTTTTTCTTCCCTGTGGTTATCCATCGTTTGATACGCGGTGATAAAACGAGCACGGCAAGGGCCCAGTAGTAAATGGGATCTCCCCAGAGTGTTTTTTGCGACCAAGTGTAATGCAACAACATCAGAAAAAGTGCCAGATAGACCCAGCGATGCAATGCTTGCCAGCGGCTGCCCATTTTTTTTCGGACAACATTGGGGGAGGTGACCGTCAAGGCCAGCAACAACAATACCGCGCTAAAACCGACCGTGATATAAGGGCGTTTAATAATTTCATTGCTGAGTTGAGACCAGTCTAATCCTAAGATAAACACAAGAAAAGTCAGCATATGGCACAAGGCATAGACAAAGACATAAACGCCAATGAGGCGACGAAAACGCATGATGTCACCACCGATGAGGCGACTTAATGGTGAAATACAGAGCGTAATCAGCAGTAAGTTAATGGCGCCAATGCCTGTAAAATGCAGTAATCCATCGACGGGATCGGCCCCTAATTTATCTTGTATGCCTAACCAAATGGTATAGGCAAGATACCCACCAATGACAATATGCAGTAGAACTTTGAGTGATACACGTTGCCATGGTGAGATACGCCAGCGTCGTTTTAACATATTAAAAGTTCTTCCTGAGATCGAGGTTTTTATAGAGATCCGCGACTTCGGTGTAGCCATTAAATAATTGCGTGTTAATCCGCTTCGTTGAGAGTAATCCACCGCTGGTAATTCGGCGTTCTGTTTTTTGACTCCAGCGAGGGTGATCAACATTGGGGTTGACGTTTGCATAAAACCCATACTCATGGGGAGCGAGCAAGTTCCAGGTGTTATCAGGTTGGGTGTCGGTCAAGCGAATTTTGACAATCGATTTGATGTTTTTAAATCCGTACTTCCACGGTACGACTAAACGGATTGGCGCGCCATTTTGCGGGGGGAGCGTTTTACCGTATAAGCCGACACTGAGCAGTGTTAAAGGATGAGTGGCTTCTTCAATCGTGAGCCCTTCAACGTACGGGTAATCTAAGCCACCACCGACAAAGCGACTCTCTTGTCCTGGCATTTGTTTGGGATCATACAACGTTTCAAATGCAACATATTTGGCTGACGAGCGTGGTTTGGCAAGTGCAATGAGATGGCGGAGTTCAAAGCCAATCCATGGTATGACCATCGACCACGCTTCGACGCAACGAAAACGATAGATGCGTTCTTCGAGAGCGAATCGTTTATACAAATCGTCATAGTCCAAGGTGATGGGATTATCGACTAAACCTTCAATCGTGAGTGTCCAAGGATCCACTTGGAAATTTTGCGCATTTTCAGCGGGATCGCTTTTACTGGTCCCGAATTCGAAGAAGTTGTTGTAGCTTGTGACCTTATCATAAGGCGTTTTGACCCATTGAGTTTCTGGGCCGGTGGCTTTCTCGTAGTGAAGTGGTGTGGTCGGAAAGTGTTTTTTAGGGGTGTCATCGCCAAATAGACTGAATGCATTGGCGGTTGGAGCCAGCAAGGACCCAGCACCGATAAACCCAAGAGATTTTAGCAATTGACGCCGCTCGCGATAGACCGACTCATCCGTGACATCATTTTCTGTTAAGCGATTGTGTTTTGATAATAGCTGTTTCATTGCAATTCCCCTAATTATTCAATACGTTGCTTACGTATCACACGGGTATTTTTACTCTGTATTCCTAGCATACCACGGGAGTACGTTAAAATAAGGTTAAATAATTGCTATGTAGGTGGGAGGGAAACGTCATATCGGGGTTGGTAACTGCTCGTGTCTTGTCTATGCTTGAGGTGAGAGAGGATATTGATGTTGGAAGTGTGATCACGATCTGTGCTTACGGTGAGTTTAGCGTGCCACAAGATTGTGCAAGCCATCTTTAATCAAATAGAATCAGCGAAATATTATAAGCATTAAAAAGATAGGACAAGGTGATGCATAGGAAATACACGTCTCATCAATCATCTGACATCTATAAAGTTATGGATATCAGTATTGTGGTGAATCGTGAACTCACCGTGAGGGAAGCGTCGTTGGTGGCGTTATTGTCCTCGATTGAGCAATCGGTTGTCACTATTTTTGTGCTAGAACAACAAGCGATAAGTCAGGTTTTTGATTGTATTTCTCAAAGTGGCGCAACGCCTGTCTATCTTGAGAGTGGCATGACGCCAACCGTAAACGGAAATATTGGCCTAATTCATGATTGCCGTGAGCCGTTAGGTGAGTATGTTGTTCAAGACGATAGCCTGAAAATTCGTTTACGCTGGGGAGAAGTCGACACCACATTAAATGTGTGTTTGGTAAAGAGCCGCGCTTCTTTTTTCAATATCACTGTACCGTTTGGCACAGTAGAACTGCCCTTGTCAGATATCTCTCCTTTCATTCATCAGTACATGACGTTGTTAGTGCAATTACATGATGACGCTAAGGAGCCTGATCCGCAGCAAGCCGTGATGGCATTCCTACTTGATACTCAGCGTCATGCGATGAGCCATATTGCTCATGCGCCTTCTACTCTGTCTGTTTACGAGCAGTTTGAATCCTATCTTGAGCAGATCGAGCGTAATCATCGCGATCTGTTTAATATTAAGGAATGCATTGCCTTTCCCTTATTTGTGGTCGATAGCACATTAACCATCACGCAGGCGAATCACGCTTGTGGTTCCATTATTAAAGACATTGGCATGTTATCTGTGGTGGGAAAAAATATTGAAGACCTCAATTGGTCGCTCCCTTTGTCCAATATCGATCAGCTGATTGTTGGTGTCATCGAGTCGGGATTGCCACAGCAAACGCTTCTGCATAATGAGGCTCTTAAACGTGTCTATGTGCTGCGTGTCATGCCGTATCATTCACAAGGTGAGCAGGTCAGTGGCGCTATTCTGGTGTTCGAAGAAGTCTCCGAAAAGTGGTATGCCGAGAATAACCTTCGAGCGAGTGAACAGCATTTTCGCCAAGTCATCGAAGCTCTTCCTCAATTAATTATCGAACTTTCTGCGAGCGGGGAGTGCCATTTTGTCAATTCGCAGTTTTTAGCGTATACCGGTGCGCAAGCGATTACGGTTGGCGCGATCTCGTGGCTTAATTTTATTGTCCCCGAGGATCGAGCGGTGCTGCGTGACTATTGGGACAAGCATGAACACATCAGTAAACCGCGTTCTGTTGAGTGCCGTGTACTGCGTTATGATGGCTGCGCTCGTTGGTTTAACGCGTTATTTGTGCCAGTACATGATCAGTCAGGGACTGTATCAAAGTGGTTTGGTTGCTTTAACGATATTGAGGATCTTAAACGCGTACAATTGAGTTTGGAGCGGAGTCAGAGCCGGATCAGCCATATCATTAACTCGATGCCAGAGGCGATATTGGTGGTGGACCATCACGGCATTGTGCGTATCGTCAATAAACGTATCGAAGAGATTTTTGGTTATGAAGCACATGAGATAGAAGGTCGCGCTATTGAAATGTTATTACCCGAACGCTATCGCAATGGTCATGTCGCGCACCGCTTGGGTTACGTACAAAAGCCTGAGACATTGATGCTGGGGGCGGGGCGTGATTTATATGCACGACATAAAGATGGCTCAGAATTCCCTGTGGAATTAGGCTTAGCACCGCTTGAAGAAGATGGGCAGGTCTATACGGTGGCCTCAGTGGCCAATATTACTCAGCGTAAAAATGCCGATGTTGAACTCAATCTTGCGGCAAAAGTGTTTTCTAGCACCATGGATGGCATTTTTATTCTCGACGTCAATCGTAGAATCATCAAAATGAATGCGGCGGCTCAGAAGATCTTTGGTTATCAAAAGGAAGAATTATTATCGAAGACGCTGTCTGAGTTGCGCAGCGATTATCACAGCCAATATTTTTACGAAAACATATGGCGAGATGCTCAAACGAGTGGGGGGTGGCAAGGCGAAGTTTGGCATTGTGATAAAGCGGGCAATGACATTCCTATGTGGTTAAGTTTGACTACCGTCTTTGGTGCGCATGGTGACATAGAACGCTATATTGCGACCATGTATGACATTTCTAATCAAGTAAAAGCCCAAGAGCACATTTATCGCTTAGCGCATTATGACACGTTGACGCAACTGCCGAATCGAACCTTATTTATTGAAAAATTTGAGGAATGCATCCAAGCTCCGATAGATCAGGAGGTGTCAATGGCACTGCTGTTTGTCGATCTTGATAACTTCAAGCAAGTGAACGACACCTTAGGTCACACGGTCGGTGATATCCTTTTATGTCAAGCCGCAGAACGCATGCGCGATGTGATTCGAGAGCAAGATATTGTCAGCCGTCATAGTGGCGATGAATTTGCTATTCTGCTCATTGACGTTGCAGATTGCTCAGTCATTAGCGATATCTCAGAAAGGTTGTGCCACGCGTTATCAAAACCGTATGATTTAGGGCGAGGGGATTTCTTTATTTCAGCCAGCCTTGGTATTGCCCGTTATCCTAGCGACGGCAAGGACATTAATACCCTGCTCCGACATGCGGATTTGGCAATGTACCGTGCTAAAGATCTCGGTCGTAATCAATTTCATTTTTATTTGGCGGAAATGTCGACGGAACTGGTCGAAGTTACCGAATTATTAAGCGATTTACGGATTGCGATTGAGCAAGAACAATTGCTGGTTCAGTATCAGCCTATCGTCGATATTCAAGCGGAGCGCTGTGTAGGTGTTGAAGCTTTAGTGAGATGGAATCATCCGACAAAAGGCCTTATTTCTCCCGAGAAGTTTATCCCGGTGGCGGAAGACAATAATCTGATACTGCCTTTGGGCGAGTGGGTACTGAGAACGGCTTGCCGTCAGATACAGCGTTGGAATCAAAAAGGCATACGCTTAGATTTTGTCACTATCAATGTCTCGGGTAAGCAAATCATGCAGTCGGATTTTTCGGCATTATTGATCCAAGTACTCGATGAATATCAACTAGAGGCCGAACAGGTTTTGATTGAGCTGACGGAAAGCTTTGTCATGCATGAAAGTGAAACGGCGATCAACCGTCTTATCGATATACGCAATCTTGGGATCGGCATCGCGATTGACGACTTTGGGACTGGCTATTCATCGCTTTCTTATTTGAAAAAATTGCCTGTAACCAAGCTTAAGTTGGATCGCTCGTTTGTGTGTGATTTACCCACTAACGACAACGATGTGGAAATCAGTCGTGCCATATTCCGTCTCGGTGATGCCGTGGGATTGAAAGTGATAGCGGAAGGGGTTGAGACCTTTGAACAGCACCAGTTTTTGGTCAATGAGGGATATCACCTATGCCAAGGGTATTACTATGCGAAACCGATGGACGCCGATGATATCGACGCCTTTTGGCAACAGGGAGTCTCTTCTTCATAAATGCCGTGAACCTTTAGCCAAATATCCGGCATGCTGGGCGTAGTTACGGAGATCGTTTGGTTCACGCTTGCTATTTCATTGATAAGTTTGATTTTCAATGGGTGTATCACATCTTTATTCATGGTTTATGCTAGTGTCTTGAGGATTTTCATGGACGATATCAATAAGGAGTAAAGATGCATTCTTGGTTATCAATGGCGAAAGAGTTACAAGCCATTGCGCAAGCGGGACACGCATACAGCCATGATGGTTACGACCTAGAGCGTTTTGAGCAAGTTAAACGCATTGCCTATCAGATGATTGCCGATCTTGCCGGAAGTTCGCTTGAGCAAGTGAATAATCTCTATTTGCCTGAGACTGGTTATCCAACACCAAAAGTGGATGTTCAAAAAGTTCCACGAAATTGTAAATATAAATTTATTTATTTTTCAAATAGATAAGAATTTTTTGCCAGATTTTTATCATTGCTATAATGTGATTTTAGTCGCATAATTTGACCGAAGTATTCGTGGCTCAATATTTTAACAGTGTATTGACACTTATTTTTAAATATCTGGATCTAGTAAAAAGGAATGAAAATGCAAGTCTTAAAGCAAGCTGGAAAGTACTTATTGGCCGCGGCAGAATCTCTTGGTCTTATTTGTATTGCCATTTTAACGGTTATCGCCATGGGGCAAGAAATGTTTGGCATTTATCAGATTCAGAAAGTCTCGCTGGGTGATCTACTGCTGCTGTTCATCTACCTAGAAGTATTGGCCATGGTCGGTTTGTATTTGAAGTCGGGCCGTTTCCCGGTTCGAATGCCTCTGTATATTGTGATTGTGGCTATTGCTCGCTACATGGCGCTCGACATGAAAAATTTGGACATGACGACTTTACTGGGATTAGCGGGAGCAATATTAATGATTGCTGTTGCTATTCTCATTATTCGTTTTGGTCATGTGCGTTTTCCTTACGGAAGTAACAATGACTAAAGTACTTCGCCGCTTATGAGCAACAAAATTGGCCATTAATGGTGATAATTCTCGCCCAATATCAATACTCCCAAGTAGCTAAAGTTAACGACTGAATAATTAGTAAGCAGTTAAATAAAAATTTATCCGGAAGAGTGATCTGGTTAATGAAAGCAATCTCTCAGTCTGCTAGTATCGCCGGCTTCGCTCGATAGGTGATTAATGATTGAACGAGTTCATGTTGAATGCGAGCAAATATTAGACAAAGTTTGCGCTTCATAAAGTAAGTAGATGTGCTAACGAGTGCCCGAATACGATAGTGAATTGGGTGTTTTAGCTACGAATGACGGTGAAAGCGCCCTTAGACGCTTTATTGAATCCACACCGCCATCGATATTGAATTGGTTTAGGAGATGGCTTACATGAGTGTTAGTGTCAAATGGCAGCAAGGATATCAATTTAAGGTCACAACAGGAAATCAACAGGCGATCGATGTTGATACGGATGATCAGGTCGCGCCTTGTGCAACAGATGTATTACTCTCAGCGTTGGGAACCAGTTGCACCAATGAAGTCATTGCCCAGTTAAATAATCATGGTGTGGAATTGGTGGGGGTGCAAGCCGAGATTACGTATACCTTGACGGATGCACAACCACGTTTGTTTGACAGCGTAAACCTGCACTACGTCATCAAAGGGGTAGGCATGACGGAGGTCTTAGTCATGCGCGTGCTCTCTTCTGCGATTCATGAGTGCAGCCATGTCAGTCTAATGCTGACCCCAGCGGTTAATTTAACCTACAGTTACCACGTAGTGAAGCTCGCTGCATAAATGGTTCGTTGAGCAAGTTCAATCCCACCTAAAAGGCGTCCCGATAATCCTGTCGGGACGCATCAATACCTACTCAACAAAATGACAAGCGACCCAATGTTGATATCGGGCATCATGACTGACATTGCGATTCACTGGCACTTCCTCTGCACAACGTTGGGTGGCTAATGGACAGCGCGTTCGGAACGTGCATCCGCTTGGAGGAGATAATGGTGACGGCACATCTCCTTGGAGAGGAATGTGTTTTTTTTCGTGCGTGGGGTCGGGGACTGGGATGGCGGATAACAACGCTTGTGTGTATGGATGCTTAGGGTGGTGATATAACACGTCTGCAGGCGCATGTTCAACCATTCGGCCTAAATACATAACACCTACATCATCACAGATATGTTGTACAACGGCTAAGTCATGGGCAATAAATAAAAAGGAAATGTGTCGGGTTTCTTGTAACTCGGCAATCAGGTTTAATACTTGCGCTTGGACAGAGACATCCAATGCAGAAACGGGTTCATCGGCGACAATTAATTTCGGCTCCAGTACCAGCGCACGAGCTATACCGACACGTTGACGTTGTCCTCCAGAGAATTCGTGAGGATAACGATTGAGTGCTTGTGGTCTTAATCCGACGATCTGCATGACTTCAGCGATTTTTGCTTCGCGTTCTTGCACGGTACCAATTTGATGGACATCCAGTGGTTCACGCAGAATATCATGAATGGTCATTCGTGGGCTCAATGAGGCAAAGGGATCTTGAAAGATCATCTGCATATCACGCCTCATGCTCTTGAGTTCTCCGCGACTCAAGTGAACAATGTCTTTTTCATCGATGGTGATACTGCCAGCTGAGGGTTCAATCAGACGTAATATGCAACGGCCTAGCGTGGATTTTCCACAGCCAGATTCACCAACCAATCCGAGTGTTTTTCCGCGCTGTATCGTAAAACTGACATCATCCACTGCTTTACAGACTGATTTGGCACGACCTAATAACGATTTTTTACCCACGAGGAAGTGTTTTTTCAGACCTTTAACGTCCACTAAGACAGTCTTTGGAGTAGCGGTGTTCATTGTTGAATCTCCTCGTGATGAAAACACGCAACTTGGTGACCAAACTGCCCATGAGAATGTTCGTCCAGCGTGGCTACTGACTCAAGCGAAGGTGAGTCATGATGACAAATGTCAGTGGCGTGTGGGCAGCGATCGGCAAATCGACATCCGTTTGGTAAATTAAATAAATCAGGAACCACCCCCTCGACCGTTGGTAAACGGCGGATTTTCTTATCACGAACCACAGGGATCGATCGGAGTAGGCCATGCGTATACGGATGCTTCGGTCGAGCAAATAGTTCGCGGACTGTACCTTGTTCGATTACCTCGCCGCAATACATGACCACGACTCGGTCACAAGATTCAGCAACGACTCCGAGATCATGGGTGACCAATACCATCGACATATCCATTTCATCTTTAAGTCGTACCATTTCTTGCATGACTTGAGCCTGAATTGTGACATCAAGCGCGGTCGTCGGTTCATCCGCAAGGAGCAATGATGGATGACAAGATAATGCCATTGCAATCATGACACGTTGGCGCATGCCTCCAGAGAGTTGATGCGGGTATTCATTGACTCGTTTTTCTGGAGCAGGAATGCCAACCGTTCGTAACATATCAATGGCTCGTTGCTTGGCGTCTTTTTTACTGAGGTCATTGTGATTACGAATCACATCGACCATTTGTGTGCTGATTTTTAATACTGGATTGAGCGCGGTCATTGGCTCTTGGAAAATCATGGATATATCGTTACCACGTAACGAACGGTATGCCTTATCATTGAGTCCGATTAATTCGCGACCTTTGAAACGGATACTGCCTTCGACGATGTTACCCGGTGGGGAGGGAATTAACCCCATGACCGCCAGTGAGCTTACGGATTTGCCACAGCCCGACTCCCCAACGATGGCGAGAGTTTCACCGGGCATGACATCAAAGCTGATTCCATTGATGGCTCGGGCGACGCCTTTATCGGTATTAAATTCTACCGCTAAGTTCTTCACGGAAAGTAAAGGCGCGGATGGCGAGGTATGATGTTGCTCCATTAGGACACCTTCCTTGGATCTAATGCATCTTGTAAAGAGTCAGAGAACATATTAAAGGCGAGTACCAAGACAAATAGTGGGACCGATGCGGCGAAAAAGTTACAGAAATGGCCCGCGCTGACCTCAGTACTGGCCTCAGCAATCATGACTCCCCAGCTAATGCTGTTTTTTACTCCGATACCTAAAAAGCTTAGGACGACTTCACTTTTGATCGCAGTAATAAAAAGCAATGTCATATCGACCAACAAGATATGGAGAGTGTTTGGTAATAAATGTTTGAAAATAATACGATAAGTCGGCACACCCAGTGAATAAGCGGCTTCGGTGAATTCCATACTTTTCAGTTTAATGACTTCACCACGAATGACTCTGGCGGTGCTGGTCCAAAAGGCAATGATCATAGCAATATGCATGGCATAAGGATTATCGTACAAAGCCACAGAGATGGCGGCAACCAAGAGAAAGTAGGGAATACAATCGATGCTGTTCATGACCCAAAGGATCAATTCATCGAACCAACTGTTTGAGTAGTAGCCGATCAGTGCTCCAAAGACCCCACCGAATAGGATGGAGAAAAACGCGACCACTAAGCCGACTTGGAATGCCGTTTTGGTGCTAAATAACGTGCGCTGAAGAATGTCTTGCCCATTGATGGTCGTACCAAACCAATAGGTTTCGTTCGGCCCCATTTGGCCGCTTGCGAGCAGTTGGTCCCAATGTTGCCCAATCACGCCAGCCCACACCAGTAGGGCGATCATGAAAAAGATACCGACAACAGCGAGACTGAGCATCCCTATTTTATCTTGACGAAATTTAACGAATGCTTTGCTCCATAACGATTCTCGTTTTATTGGTCCAAGACCTGCGAGTGGCGTAATAGTATCTGTCATAGCAATGTCCTTATTGCAGAGAAATACGCGGATCAACTAATTTGTATATCACATCAACAATACTCACGACTGCAATGTAGAGCAGCGTGATCAGTACGATGACCGCTTTGAGTAAAGGAAGATCGCCTGTAGTAATGGCGTTATAAGTGATTAAGCCCACTCCTGGTATACCAAAATAGCTTTCTAATAAGAGTGAGCCCCCCACGAGTACGAAAGGAATGGAGAAAATCACCCGAGTGATGATTGGAATCAAGGCATTTTTAAGTACGTGTTTCAGCAAAATTCTCAGTGAGGAATGGCCAAAAGCGCGCGCGGTACGGATATGATCGCGATTCATTTCCTCAACCAAAATGGCACGATAGAAACGTGTGGTGTAGCCCACTGAAACGAAAATGGTACACAGAGTCGGTACAGTGACATAGTATAAAAAGTCACTGAAATTATGCACATTCCAACCATAAACGGGAAACCAATTTAAGCCATAGCTAGAGCAGAACACCAATTGCAAGGCAATAATTACAATGATAAATGAGATGCTCATACCGATGACTGAAGTGGACATGACGAATTTATCAATCCATTTACCGCGGTGATAAGCCGCAACCAAGCCAAGAATAATACTAATGAGATGGCCTAAGATAAACCCAGGTAATCCCAGCATTAACGAGATAGGAATCGTACGACCGAGAATGGTCGTGACTAACTCACCGCTCGAATCTGAATACCCAAAATTGAAAGTAACCACTTGTTTGAGGTAATCCCAATACCGTACCCAAAATGGTAAGTCATATCCTAATTGATGGCGAACTTCGGCGATTTGTTGTGTGGTTGGATTACGGCCTAACAGATCGTAGGTTTTGTCTGGACCAAAATAAACCATCAACACAAAACTTATCAGAGTCACACCAAAAAGCAGCGGAAGGCTGTAAACCAGCTTCCGCAGACAATATTTTAACGTTTCCATTCAGAAGTAATCCTATCTATTTCACTGCGACATATTTGAAGTAGTTACCTAGGATACTGGGATCAGGCCACATAATGGCGTCTTTATGCCACATCAGTACGCTGGTGCGAGAGAAGCTACCAATACCCACACAGTCATCGACCAACATTTGATTGAGCTTGCGGTAAATTTGGGTACGCTCAGGTCCCGGTTGCATGATGGCCGCTTGTTTGAATAATTTGTCATATTGTGGGTTTTCATAGTTCGCGCTGTTGGCGCCAGGGGAGCGATTTGGGCCATAGAACAGCTGCAAGGTATTTTCCGCATCTGGGTAATCGAGTCCCCACGCCATAGGCATCATCTGTGTCTTGCTGTTTTTTATGTCACGATTAAAATCACCAAAAGTGGCATAGGCTTTAAACTTAATTTTATTTCTTGGATAACCGATTTTCATCAGGTTACCGCGGAATTGTTCGAAGAATTGCTTACTACGAACCCCGGACACCGAAGGATAGTGAAGCACAGGTAAGTTGTGTTTGGTCCAACCGTTATCTTTAAGAAGTTGTTTGGCTTTTGCCAAGTCTTGTTGGATGGACGATGTGTCCATATTGGGATCATAACCATCGGTCCCCGGAGCAATAAAGCCAGGATAAGCTTTTCCTAAGCCTAGATAGAAGCGATCAATGCGTTGCGGCCAGTTGAATGATTTTATGATTGCGCAGCGCAGCGCCTTATTTTCTTTGTTGGTTTTTGGATTTTTGCTTGTACCAAAGTAATCATCATCGAAATTGAACAGGTTGTAGACCATACCAGCTTCGGTCGCGACTCTATAATGGTATTTTTTTGCATATTCTGGACGCAAAGTTACGGGGGATTTGGACGACAAAACCCGGTCGATTTGTTCATTTTGTAGAGTGGTATTTTGAATTTCATTGTCTTTGCTAAATGAATTCCAGCGTGCGGACGGTTGTTTTACCCAGTTGGCTTCAATGCGGTCCACAAATGGCATGGCTTTCCCATCGAGAGAGGCGATGCCTGTCTCACCATGTACTTTGGGATCATAACCTTCGGCTTTCGCATCGAATATGTTTTTACGATAGCTGGGGTTGCGCACCAAAACGGTTTTGGTACTGTTGGTTGAGATCAATTCGAATGGACCACTACCAACGGGATGTAAACCAAACTCACGGCCATATTTTTCGACCGCTTCACGAGGCACTAAAGCTGAATACCCCATGGCTAAGGTATAGAGTAATTGTGGGAAGGGTTCGGTTAAGGTGATTTGAATTGTATGAGCGTCGAGCGCTTTTAAACCGGACACGGGCTGACTGTAATCGGACCCTGCTTTTTTCCAGTCCGCCATGCCGGCTAACTTGCCAGCCCATACCCATGCGCCTTGTGAGCGGTTTTGGGGGTCAAAATGACGCTTAATGGAATACACAAAATCTTGCGCCGTGACTTCACGACCTTTACCGTTTTTAAACGCTGCATCATCGATAAAATGCACGCCTTTTTTGATTTTTATGGTGTAAGTAAGGCCGTCATTGGAAACTTGTGGCATGCCATCGGCGAGGTTTGGTTCGAGCTCGTATGGCCGCTTAAGGTATTTGTATTCATAGAGAGTATCGTACACCGCCGTTACGATCTCATTGCTGTATGTTGTGCCCGATTGAACGGGATCAAAGGTATTGGGGGCGCCATTATCTGAAAACTTGAACACTTTGGTTTCGCCAGCGTATGCGCAAGACGCAGCAATAAGTGCTGCCAATGGCAGCAACTTTAAGACTTTCATACAAACTCCTTTTTGTATTCGATGTGATGAGGGATAACTAGATAAAATCGGTGTTGTTCAATCTAACATGACAGTTAAAAGGCGTTATCCCAGTTAGCGTTAACTGTGTCTCATGTATAATAGTATGACATTCATGAGCGATGATAACAGGATCATCGCTCACAAAAGTATTGCAATACTATGATGCCATTAAACTTTTTACTATGCCTTCTATGAGAATACTTCAGTGTGTGTCGATTGACTGAGTGGATGATGTTGCATGATCGCTTGTCGAATAATGGGAAGCATTTGGGCACTGATCGAATGGCCAACATCATTGGAAAGAAATGCCTCAGGATCCGCACCAGCCTCTTTCAACCAGTGGAATGTTTGTTGGGCTTGTGTCACCGGAATAACAGGATCATGATTATCATGTAAGAGGACGATAGAAGGCCAGTTATCTCTCGCTGCGACCGGCTCGTACATCTTACCTGCAATGGCCACGACACCTTTCACTGGGAACCCTTTGGCTGCTGCATGTAATGCGATAATCGCTCCCTGAGAAAAACCAACCAACACCATATCGTTAAGATCGCCAATGTGTTCTAACGTCTTAGTAAGACGTTCAAGAGTCTTGTCTATACGGGCTATTTTATTGTCATCGTTTCCTTCTGAAGAATACCACTGCTTGCCGAATTCAGAGCCTTCATGTGGGTAAGGAGCGTCTGGGCACGCAAGATGAATGGCAGGATCCAAGTCCAGCATAGTAATAATCGGATCAAAGGTGTGGCCGTTAGCCCCTAAACCATGAAGAAAAACAGCAGTTGTCATTGACGTGACCTTTATAACGAGAAATTTCGGAGAGGAGTGATGATACTACACAAAAAGCGTCACATTTGCGATGTGCGTTCATAGTAAATTCAACCAGTCGGCGTATGACGATAAGCCGACTAGTGCTTGATAGAGGCTCCTCATTAAGGACGCGCTTTGGTGTTACTTTCAGGCCATAAGCGGCTTTTCACGCGATGTTAGCGTCATCAAATAGACTATGTGCACCACCGGGGATCAGCTTTTGATAATGGCGGGTTTGATAAAAGTTCAGGCGGTCGACCTGCTCAATACTGTTAACGACTTTTTCAATGTCGTGCCGATGTTCATCATATAAGATCCCAATGGCACTACCACTGTGAGAAACATTGATACCGAGAAGTCCTTGACGCTCGACAATGTCCAGTAATGAAGCAAATAAGGGTTTTGGTAATATTCGTTGGCTTTCTATGGCACTTAATGTGGCCGCCTCAGCCAGTAAGGCGCCATCTTTTTCTTGTATGGCACTTCGGAGTAACTTGCGCGCTTTTTCTAATTGTGGCGCGGAGGATTTAAGTTTATCAAAGCGTTGCATGTGATGATAATCGACGGTATTTAAATGAATAGTACTTTGCAGGACAAGAATAGGGATCGGAGCCTCGATTTGCCCATAAGACTCGCTTACCGTCCCTCGATGGTGATCAAAGAGTGTGACTTCAGAAAAAATGGTACTGTCGGTAGGTTCCACTTGTGTGCACAGCATCGCAAGCTCATCGGCAGGCATATCATAGTCAAAATAGCGAGCGGTAGCGAGAATGGTGGCGGCCACATCGGCAGTACTACTGGCCATTCCTTTCGACTGGGGAATCGTCGATTCAACGTGCACGGCGAGTTCGTGTATGTAGTCAGATGGCTGCTGCAAAAACCGCAATGTACTGAGAAAAGCCTGATACGCTTTACTCCCGGCTCGGTGCGTCAGCCGACTTTTATGCTCGACTTCTACCGTCGCATACCAATCAATCGGGCAGGAGATCAGTTTTTCTGAACCGTATAGCCAGCCTTGAATGAGCTCACCGCAAGCTCCGGGACAACATGCTTTTGCCATTGTTCTCTCCTTGATGTGGTTAGAGTTATGAGATGCCTTTACGGTAATGGATATACCATGAACCCGTTACCATCGCCCTCACGATGGGCACAATCGGTTCATCGTCTAAAGACACCTCACTGAGGAGGTTGAGCATCATATTAAGCGTTCTGCTGATGACAAGACTTTGTCCAATATCAATAACCTATTCTATCTCGTCAGATAAAATAATAGTGGTCGCCGTACTTGAAAAAACAGCGATCAGCCGCCATTTCTCAGCATCGAATCATTATGACAGATAACGGTAAGCGGTAAGCTGTGTTTTTCGTCTTAGTTTATTGTGTTGATGGATAGATTCACTATTAAAGAGTCGATCTTGCAGGATAAATCACGGTATGCGATGACCCCCTATACCTATTAGCGACTGTCATGATCTGTGACAATAGGGGAAGGATTGTCACGACCGAAACAGAGAATATCTCATGAGGAACTTACCTTGAGTGATAAGAAATTATTAGTCTTCGGCGGCACCAATAACTCCGTCATGCTATGTGAAGCGTTAGATAACTATACCCATTCTTATACCCTTTCTGTCGCCTCGGAAGCGGGAGAGCAGATCTCGCAGCATCTCGCGGGGTCGTTGATTCGCGGTAGAATGGATTTCAATGAAATGATTCACTACCTACGGGATAATTACATCAATATGATTATTGATAGCGCTCATGCCCACTCGGATATTTTACACCAAAATATTCTCTGTGCAGCGCAAGAGCTGGGTATTCCAGTGATTCGTTTTGAGCCTCCAACTGAGATGGTGTACGACCCTATGGTTGTGAACGTGCGTTCCGTCAGTGAAGCATGTCATCATGTCGCAGCATCAATGAAAACCGTACTTCTGACGACGGGAACGAAAGAGTTGGACGTATTTTGCGAATCATTACCGGATAAGCGATTGATCGCGCGTATTATGCCGACCACTGAAGTGATGACGTATTGCGAGTCTTTAGGATTAGGGATTAATAACTTGATAGCGATGCGCGGTCCATTTAGTGTGGCATTTAACCGAGCTTTGTATGAACAAATTGAACCGGATGTCGTCATTACCAAACAGTGTGCCGAAACCGGATCGTTTCTCGATACCGTGAAACCGTGCGTGGAAATGGGCATTCCCTGTATTGTCATTGCCAAGCCCAAATTACCGGTAGAGGCGAATTATTCTCAGGTATTGGAGTCGCTAGAAGATGCCGAGGCTTTATTTAGCGAGTGGTCGCGTTAACACTGGCAATACCCAATGTGACAGGCTTGAATAGCCCCGTTGGTGGGGCTATGCCGAGTGCGTCACCGTTTTTAGGTCGGTTAAAAACCGTATGCGTGGGCGGGATGGTACTCAAACCAATGACGGGCGATCTCTTCACGAGTGGCAATCCATACGTTATCGTGGGACTGCACATAATCGAGAAAACGTCTGAGTGCCATAAATCGACTTGGCTTACCAAGCATGCGGCAATGCATTCCGATAGACATCATTTTAGGATGTTCTGCGCCTTCTTCATATAAACAATCGAAATGGTCTTTGAGATATTGTAAAAATTCGTCACCATGACTAAAACCATAGGGTGACGCAAAGCGCATGTCATTAGTATCTAAAGTGTAGGGGATCACGAGATGCGGACGTTCATGCCCGGGATTGTTGATATCGGGCACCGAGGTCCAGAAAGGTAAATCGTCTCCATAATAGTCGGAATCATAAGCTAATCCTGTTTGCTCCGCGACTAACTGCCGTGTTCGCGGGGAATCTCGTCCGGTGTACCAACCAATGGGACGCTTGCCTAAAAGAGATTCGGTAATATCGAGAGCTTGTTGCATCTGTTCTCGCTCTTGCTCCATAGGCATATGTTGATGATGGACCCATTTGAGTCCATGGCAGACCACATCGTACTTTCCTCGACGTAACGCTTGCACGACTTCTGGGTTACGCTGTAATGCTGTGGCAATAGCAAAGACGGTCAACGGCACTTCCCGTTTCTCAAATTCATTTAATAGACGCCAAACTCCAGCGCGAGAGCCGTAGTCGTATAAAGATTCCATGCTCATATGACGGTCTTTATACGCATCGACGTTGGCCATTTCTGATAAAAAGGTTTCGGAGTGTTCATCGCCATGCAGTATGCAATTTTCCCCACCTTCTTCATAATTTAAAACAAATTGTAGGGCGATCCGAGCTTGATTGGGCCATTGTGCATGAGGCACTTGGCGACCATAACCGATATAATCACGAGGGGGTTGATACGTCATCATCTGTCCTTAGAAATTCATACATCGTTCGTCAATATGTGTGCAGCTTGTCTGCCTGTTGCTTGAAGCTTATTAACCACTGTAAAGAGGAGTCCAACAGTTAGCGATTCCAATGGTGATAGCGACCAATAAACGGTTTGGTTTTCGGGTATGCATAATGGCCATGTTTGCTAGTGGTCAGTCCAAGACGGACTAAATTTTCTGCGAGTGTTATCGCTGAGGACACTCCATCAATAATCGGGATCGGCAGAGCTTCACTAAGGCGAGTGACCATGTCGGCCATTCCGGCACACCCCAACACGATCGCTTCGGCACCATCGACATGAACGGCTTGCCAGCATTCATCAAGTAGCTGTTGATAAACCGACTCTGCGCACTGCTCTAAATCCAGCACCGCAATATCCGTTGCGCGGACGTTTGCGCAAAGATGACGAAAACCATAGTGCTCGAGTAAATGATGAGTGGTCGGTACGGTACTGCTTAACGTTGTCACGACACTAAAACGTCGACAGAGTAAGCTTGCCGTATGGAATGCAGCTTCGGCAATACCAATTACCGGGGCACTGGATAATTCACGCGCTGCATCTAATCCGGGATCGCCAAAGCACGCAATAATATGCGCGTCTACTTGTTGTTGATTGCCTTCTGCGATGCAATCGAGTAAAGCGGCAGCCGCAATCACATCATCGAACGCTGATTCTATACTCATTGGACCATGTTGTGGTTGTATGGCAATGATGTCAGTCTCCGGCAATGCTATCGCGCTTGCAGCGTGGGCCATTTTCTCCGTCATGGCTTGGCTGGTATTGGGGTTAATCAATTGTATTTTCATGATCATTCCTTTTCATGAGTCAGTGATCGTTTAACGGACGCTCACTGGATAGATTTGGATGAGGAGGGCGCAAAGAGCGCGCAAAAATCCACGTCAGCCGTGTCGTCGTCTTCGAATTGAATGGACGCTTTAATAGTTTCTAAATGGTGAACCATCCATTTTTGGGCGGCAGAAATGCGTTGTTGTTCGAACAGCGTAATTAACTGGGCGTGATCGTCACAATCGCAACTGACGCTGGTGTGCGAACCATAGGCGGCGATGACCAGTGACGACCGATAACAAAGTTGCTTGATGTAATCGGCCATGATGGAATTGTTGGCTAAAGCGGCGAGCTCAAAATGGAAACGAGCCGTTAATTGAATGGCTTGTTCATGTTGATGATTTTGATTCGCTTGTTTTTCTTGCACAATCATCGCGCGAAAGCGTTGAGAATGAGCATCAGACCAATGAGCAATAATATCGGGGATCAGCAAGGGCTCCAGCATGATTCGTGTATCGAGGACATCCAAGGATTCTTTTTGGGTGGGCTGGGTGACAAATGCCCCTTTATTGGCCTGTAAGGTCACAAAGCGCTCCAGTGATAAACGTTGTAATACTTTGCGTGTCACTGTGCGACTGACGCCAAATGCGTGGGAAAGCTTATCTTCGGGAAGGCGAGTTCCCGGAATCAAATGATGTTCAACGATAGCGTTGCGCATTTGTTGATAAATGTGTTCATCCGTTGACATAACATTTCCTATGAAAGGTTGTATACAATCTCTTTTGCTACGGTATGCAAGTAATGTACCTAATAGTGTTCCAGTCGTAAGCCACCATTCCCGTATAGGTCCGCTGGACAATCCGCTGCTTAGCGGACGGTTTTGCCCCAAAATTACGCGAAATTTGACGCAAATTGGTGCATGGCAGTGGTTTAGGCTGAGAAAAGATCCAGAGATATCGCGTCACCATTGGGTTGTTTTGAATTGGCATGCAATTTGTATTTGCCATTGTATACAATCGAAAAAAGGATCGTGATTATGGATAAGGATTTTCCAGTAAGCCCAAGATTAAGCAATGTGGATCTTGCTCCTGATACGGAGCAAAAATGGGGATGGTATAGCATCTTCGCCTTTTGGATGTCCGATATCCATAGTGTGGGCGGTTATGTTTTTGCCGCCAGTTTATTCGCCCTTGGTTTGAATGGCATTCAAGTCTTTATTAGTTTGCTGGTGGGGATCATGATCGTCATGGTTTTTGCGAACTTAATGGGGCGTCCTGGACAACAATCAGGCGCTCCTTTCCCTGTTGTCGCTCGGATGGCTTTTGGGGTGTTTGGCGCCAATGTGCCCGCTGTCATTCGAGGTTTAATTGCGGTGGTCTGGTATGGGATTCAAACTTTCCTTGCCTCAAGCTCGTTTATCATTTTATTGTTGTACTTTTTCCCAAGTCTTGCTTCGCTTCGCGAGTCCAGCTTTATTGGGTTGTCTTATCTAGGCTGGATAGGTTTCATGTCGATGTGGGTATTACAAGCTGTGGTATTCATGTTTGGTATGGACATGATTCGCAAGGTGATTGACTGGTCAGGCCCTGCTATCTATATCGCTATGTTCGCCTTATGCTGTTATATGATTGATCAAGCAGGCTGGGACAATATCCAGTTCAGTTTAAGTGATAAAAAGTTAACTGGCGGTGATGCGATTTTGCAAATGGTCGTTGCTTCTGCCTTAGTCGCTGGGTATTTTGCTGGCCCGACTTTGAACTTCAGTGACTTTTCTCGTTACTGTGGAAGCTATAAAAAACTCAAACTGGGGAATTGGTTGGGTCTGCCATTAAATTTCGTCGTGTTTTCTGCG
The DNA here is from genome assembly GCF_003716875.1 of Vibrio zhugei. Lineage (NCBI taxonomy): Bacteria > Pseudomonadati > Pseudomonadota > Gammaproteobacteria > Vibrionales > Vibrionaceae > Vibrio > Vibrio zhugei. The sequence continues at coordinate 214,406 of NZ_CP033077.1, forward strand.
TTTAGCGTCATTATTGTGTCGGCTTCGATGCCAGTGTTCGGAGAGATGATTACCGATCCGGTGGAAACTGTCCGTCGATTAGACAGTGGCATGATTACGGTATTGGGGGCGTTGACGTTCATCTTCGCGACTGTTGGTATTAATATCGTCGCCAATTTTGTTGCACCAGCGTTTGATTTTTCCAATGTGTCACCACAAAAGATCAATTTCAAGTGCGGAGGCTTTATCGCGGCGATTGGTTCCGTGTTACTGACACCTTGGAATTTGTTTAATAACCCAGCGGTCATTCACTATACTGTCGATGTTTTAGGGGCGATGATTGGGCCTTTATACGGGATTATCATTGTCGATTACTATCTGATTAAACGCTGCCAGATGGACATTCCTTCTTTATACACGGAAGCAAAGCACGGTTTATATTGGTATAAAGATGGCGTCAATATGAAAAGCCTCTACGCGCTTGTCGCCTCAGGGGGGATTGCGATTGTCGCGACGTTCTTCATTCCAGAATTGGCCAATTACGCGTTATTCATTGGAGGCGGCTGTTCTGCTGTATTCTATCGTTATCTGATGCAGACGCAAATTGTCACTCAGCCAGCCTATAAGCCAGTGGCCCCTATCAAATAGCCCAACTTTAGACATACGTGCTCATCTCATCCCCTATCAATCGTTGTATTGCTAGGGGATTTTTTCGACCATTGGGTGACACAATCGTAACATTGACTTTCTACTTTGAAACAGTTGCACCGAAACCTATCATTTGTGCACTAAAAGAGCGCTTCTTTACTTGTCGCTACTTATATTGAAACGGTTGAATTTAATTAAGTGATTGAAAATAATTGGAAATTTTTTTATTAAAAAATGGCACAATCGTTGCTTTTTAATTAAATAGCGGTTCAAACGTTTCATGTGTGCCGCTTAACCGTCACCGCAGTGATAAGACCGTAATCAAACAAGTAGGGTTCAAGGATGAGAATCGTAAACTATATCGTCAAAGTCGTCGCCGTGATCGGCGTATTGGCAAGCGTTTCAGCCGCACAAGCGGATCAGTTAGCGAAAGTTGAACAACGAGGAGTACTGAATGTGGCGGTGCCGCAAGATTTTCCGCCATTTGGCTCCATTGGTACTGACATGCAGCAGCATGGCTACGATATCGACATGGCGACGTATCTGGCCAAACAACTGAAGGTGAAATTAAATCTTGTCCCCGTGACCAGTGCCAACCGTATTCCTTATCTGCAAACAGGTAAAGTCGATCTGGTCATTTCTAGCATGGGGAAAAATGCCTCGCGTGCGAAAGTGATCAACTTTAGTGATGCCTATGCACCATTTTATCTTGGGGTCTTTGGTAGTGATGACCAGAAGGTCTCCGACGCTAAACAGCTCAGTGGAAAAACCATCGCGGTGACGCGCGGCTCAGTAGAAGACTTAGTGCTAAGCGATCTGGCTCCAAAAGATGCGCATATTAAACGTTTTGAAGACAACAATGCCACACTGTCTGCTTACCTTTCTGGTCAGGTACGTCTGATTGCCACGGGCAATCTAGTCGTGACCGAAATTGCGAATCGTTACCCAGGAAAAGCCCCTAAAACAAAATTCTTATTAAAAAACTCGCCTTGCTACGTCGGCGTAATGAAAGGCGAACCAGCGCTACTGAATAAAGTGAATGCGTTGATTCAACAAGCCAAGTCGCAGGGAGTATTAAACAGATTGTCAGAAAAATGGCTGAAAGCTCCATTTCCTAAATCACTTGGTGCGTAATGAGTAGGTGACCGATGAGCTATCAGTTAAATTTTTCAGGATTGACCCCTTACATGCCAGAGTTTGTCTCTGGCTTGCAAACGACGATTGAGTTAACGCTCATTTCGACCGTGGGCGGATTGGCGTTAGGAACCGCATGCGCAGCACTGAATATCAGCCGCTATACCGCATGCTCACGCTTATGCTCGTGTTACATTGAAGTGATTCGCAATACCCCGTTCATTGTACAATTATTTTTTATTTTCTTTGGTCTTCCCGCATTGGGCGTCAAACTGTCTGCGTGGGAAGCGGGCGTTATTGCGATGGTCATCAATTTAGGTGCTTACAGCGCGGAAATTTTGCGTTCAGGCATTGCAGCAACGCCCAAAGGTCAGTGGGAAGCAGGGCGGACTTTGGGTCTAACCCATGGACAGATCTTTTGTCGTATTATTTTACCGCCAGCCTATTGCCGAGTGTACCCATCGCTGGTGAGTCAATGCATTATCGTGATGTTGGGCTCAGCGGTGGTCTCACAAATATCAGTAGAAGATTTGACCTTTGCGGCCAACTTTGTGCAGTCACGTAGCTTTTTAAGTTTCGAGTCTTACATTGTCACCGCGCTCATTTATTTGGTGTTGGCGGTGGTTATGCGTCAATTGTTTGCATGGCTGAAACGGCGTGTATTTCGTTACTCATTTCGCTAGGAGTGCTGATGATGATGCAATTTACGGATTGGGATATTCTGCGTAACTTATTGATGGCCGCTCGTTGGACTATTGCGTTATCGCTCATTGCGTTTATCGGTGGTGGCGTGATTGGCTTACTGCTGACGGCGCTGCGCAGCAGCAAGTATCTGTCTTTCGGCCGGGTGATTCAACTGTATGTGGAGCTATTCCAAGGCACGCCTCTTTTGATGCAGTTATTCTTGTGTTTCTTCGGTTTGTCCTTGATCGGAATAGAAGTCAATGCGTGGACCGCCGCGATCATTGCTTTGACACTTTATAGCAGCGCGTATTTTCACGACATTTGGCGTGGGTGTATTGAGTCTCTACCCAAGGGACAATGGGAGGCTTGTCGTACTTTAGGCCTGACTTACCTAGATACCATGCGTTATGTCATCGCGCCACAAGCGATTCAGCTTGCGATTGCTCCGACTGTGGGGTTCTCCGTGCAAATTGTTAAAGGAACAGCTTTGGCCTCTATCATTGGTTTCGTGGAATTAACCAAAGCCGGCACCATGCTAAATAATGCAACTTTTCAGCCTTTTAAAGTGTTCACCTTTGTGGCTATTTTGTATTTTGCTATTTGTTTTCCGCTTTCTGCGTTAGCTCGTTACTTGGAGAAGCACCGTTATGTCCGTCGTTAGTATTGAACAAGTCCATAAATATTATGGTGAAGCCCACGTTTTAAAAGGGGTCGAACTAAAAGTAAAGCAAGGCGAGGTCATCTCCATCATTGGCCGTAGCGGCTCCGGAAAAAGTACCTTATTACGCTGTATTAATGGGCTTGAAGAACACCAAGAAGGAGCAATCATTGTTGATAGCCAAGCGGTTGAAAATGATGATTACAAATTACGTTTACTGAGCCGCAGCGTCGGAATGGTGTTTCAAAGCTTTAATTTATTTCCACACATGACAGTGAGTGACAACGTCACTTTGGCGCCCAAGCTGGTGCTCAAAAAAGACGCGGCCGAATGCCAAGCGTTGGCGAAATCGCTGTTGGAAAAAGTGGGGTTAGCGGATAAATATGACGCCTATCCGGGAGAGCTATCGGGGGGACAACAGCAGCGCGTCGCGATCGCTCGCTCGTTGGCGATGTCACCGAAGGTGTTATTGTGCGATGAAATTACCTCAGCATTGGATCCGGAGTTGGTCGGCGAAGTCCTTAAAGTATTAGAGACGTTAAAAAAGGAAGGCATGACGCTGATTCTTGTTACCCATGAGATGAATTTCGCGCGAGATGTCGGTGACCGTGTGGTGTTCATGAATCAAGGGAAAGTTTGGGAAGAAGGGCCGAGTAACGAGGTATTTGCTCACCCGAAAACGCCCGAGTTACAAAGTTTTCTAGCGGCCGTTCGCTAAGGAAAAAAAGATGACCAATCAGAGCGATTCGTTGAGTGAGCGTATTACCTTTCATTATGAACAACTGAGTCAAAGCGGTCGACGTATTGCGGATTATCTGCAAGGACATCCCGACAAAATTGTCATGCAATCGACTGCGCAGATAGCCAAAGCGTGTGGCGTATCAAAAACCACGGTCAGCCGATTTATTCGTCAATTGGGGTACGATGATCACTTGGCGTTGCGAGAAGAAGTGATTCAGCAACGTGAGCAGGGCGTGCCCGTGCTGACGTCGGAGATTGAAGACCCCAGTATTCGACATGAGATGCAGGCATTAGAGCAACTCTGGGCGCAACTGGCGACTTTGAATATCGACGAACTGATCAAACCGATTGCCACCGCTCGACGGGTGGTGGTGATCGGCTATCGCAATAGTTATCCGGTTGCGTTACATTTACGTCAGCAACTGATGCAATGCCGAGATAATGTTCATTTATTACCCCTGCCTGGGCAAACGGTGGGGGAAGATTTAAGCCAACTCAACGACGATGATTTTGTTATTGTGATCGGTATTCGGCGCCGCGTGACACACTTTGCTCAGCTAATGGAATACTTACGGGCTCATCATACGCTGCTGATCACCGACCAATCCGGACAACGTTATAGCCAACAATGCCAGCATATATTAATCTGTCAGATGAATAATCATGCTCCTTTAGACAGCTATGCTGTGCCGATGAGTTTGATCGCATTTTTGGTGAATCAGGTGTATTTACAGTTAGGAAGTGATGCTGTCACAAAAAGCAGACACATCAGTCAGAGTTATTCTCGTTTACATGAAGTAGAATAACACCAATAACCACCGCTCAATATAAATAGAAACAAGGTAATGAAAGTATTAGAGAAACTAAAAAAAGAATGGTTTATTTTAGGCATGATGGTTGCCATTGCACTGGCGATTGTGACGCCCAATGTGGGTAAAACGGATGGCTGGCTACGGTTGGATATTGTGACCAGTCTTGGTATCGCTTTGGTGTTTTTTCTGCATGGCCTTGGATTGAGTCCGCAAGCCATTAAAGCAGGTTTATCCAATTGGAAATTGCATATCTATGTGCAATTAGCCACATTCGTTGTTTATCCATTATTGTGGGTTATTTTTGGTGATCAATTTTTGGCGTTTATGCCAGCACCGTTGGCGTTTGGTTTTTGTTATTTATTTTCCTTACCGAGTACCGTGTCATCGTCAGTCACGATGACCAGTGTCGGAAAAGGGAATGTACCTGGCGCCATTTTCAATGCGTCTCTTTCTTCTATTATCGGTGTTTTTATTACGCCCGCATTGATCGAAGCGTTTATGGGGTTACAAGGCGCTAACATGAATTTTTGGGAGGCGGTGCTTGATATTGGTAAGCTGTTATTGGTGCCGATGGCCTTGGGTCAATTACTGCGTCCGTATTTAGTGGCGTGGACCACGCGTCATAAAGCCATTGTCGGCAAACTGGATAAATACGTGATCATCCTTATTGTCTATAACGCATTTTGTGATTCGGTAATTAACGGGATTTGGACACAGTTCTCGACGCGTTTACTGTTGCTGTCGATCGCCATTTGTATCGTGGTGTTATTAATTATGGTTCATGGCATTCAATGGGGTGCGCGTTGCTGTGGATTTGAACTGTCTGACGAGGTCGCCGCGGTCTTTTGTGGCACAAAGAAAACCCTCGCCGCCGGCATTCCAATGGCGAAAGTGATTTTTGGGAGTGACCCAAACTTAGGCATGCTGCTGCTTCCTATTATGCTCTACCACCCATTACAAATTTTCTATTGTGCCATGATTGCCAATCGTTATGCCGCGAAAGCGGAGAACAAAGCAACGGTCGCGACCAGTTCGTAACGCGAAACACTTATGCGCAGTAAGTGCTGCGCCGTTTTAAAACAAGGATGTCGTATGAGTATGGATACTCGAATCTTTTGTCAGCAAGGGCCGATGCACTTGCTACCTCATCATGCTGGCTGTCTTTCGGGCTTTCGGTTTGTCTTTAAAGATCTGTTTGATGTGGCCGGCTATGTCACTGGCGCAGGCAATCCACAGTGGTTAGTGACTCATGAACCCGCGCAAGCCACATCGCCGCTTATTGAGGCGCTATTGGCTCATGGAGCGGAATGTGTCGGCCGTGTGCAAACCGATGAATTAGCCTACAGCCTTAACGGACAAAATATCCACTATGGTACTCCGGTGAATCCGGCCGCGCCTGAATGTATCCCCGGTGGATCATCCAGTGGTTCGGCCGTTGCCGTCGCGGGAGGGCTGGCCGATTTTGCTATTGGTACCGACACGGGAGGGTCGATACGCGTTCCCGCGAGTTATACGAATATTTATGGTCTGCGTCCGACCCATGGAGGGCTAAGCTTACAGGCCGCCTTTGAGTTGGCGGGACGGTTTGATACCGCGGGGTTACTCGCAACGCACTTGGATGTGTTAAATAAGGTGTTTCATTTGCTATATCAGGGCAAAGATGCACCGACGGCGTCGCTCACTACGTTGTATCTTGATGATGCCTTCGTTGATTTATTGGGAAGAGAGCGTCAGCAGCGTTTGCAGGCTTGGTGTGATGCGGCTGGTGTTTCGTTAACTCGTGGCTCGCTATGCTTGGCGAGTGACTGGGATTCTCAGCAACTGAGTGAGCTGTTTCGCGTGATACAGGGCTATGACATCATCCAAAATCATGGTCCTTGGTTGCAACGATATGGGCAGAGTTTGGACCCCGCGATCCTCGCTCGGGTCGAGTGGGCTCGGTGTATTACGCAAGAGCACTACCAGCAAGCACTAGAACAATACCATGCCTTTGCTCAGTGGTTACAGAGCGTGATTTTCTCCAGTGGCAGCCTTTGGGTGCTGCCGACAACACCGGGTGGTCCTCCCAGCTTAACGCTCGAACCAGAGGCGCTCGCAACGTATCGCTCGCAACTGATGGGATTGACTGCCTATGCCGGCTTAGCGGGGCTACCTCAGTTACATATTCCTATGCCGGAACTGGCTTTGGGGCCCGCTGGCATTTCATTATTAGGGGCGCCTTATCAAGATGCTCAGCTTCTTTCTATGGCGGCAAAATTGCAGGCAGGGAGCTCAGATGACAGATAAACAAACCGCATTTACGGCTCCTCATTATTTGGCCGCACAAACCGGTCAACGGATTTTAGAGTCTGGTGGCACCGCCTGTGAAGCGATGGTGGCGGCGGCCGCGATGATTACGGTGCAATATCCACACATGAGTGGATTAGGCGGCGATGGTTTTTGGCTCATCGCGAAAGCCGGTGAACGGCCCGTTGCGATTGATGCCAGTGGTCCTGCCGCAGCAGGAGCGACGTTGACATCCTATCAACAACGAGCTGATGGCATTCCTGAAAGTGGTGGCGCTGCGGCACTCACAATGGCCGGAGCCGTTGCGGGGTGGCAAATGGCGTTGCAATACAATCATTCAGGACTGGGTTTGGAGGCGTTGCTGGGAGACGCGATTCAAGCGGCAGAAGCCGGTATTGATGTGACCGATAGTTTGGCGTTCGCCAGTCATAAAACATTCGCTCGTTTGCAAGATGAGCCTCATTTTAATCAATGGTATTTGACTGATAGCATGCCGCTGTCTGCGGGCGAGCAAATCGCTAACGTGGCTCTGAGTAAAACCCTGCAACATATAGCCCACTCTGGCTTGGATGACTTTTATCATGGTGAATTAGCCAAACGCATGGCAGACGATCTCCAAGCGGTTGGCAGCCCACTGCAATTGAGTGATTTTCATGAATATGCAGCACGCTGGTGTGAGCCACTAACGGCTTCGATTTCTAAAGGTCAGTTGTATAACTTAGGGGCACCGACACAGGGACTCGCTTCGCTATTAATTTTAGCCATTTACGATCGCTTAGTGAATGACAACATGCTAGAAATCGATCATGTCCACTGTTTGGTGGAAGCCACAAAACAGGCGTTCATCATCCGAGATCGATTGATTACCGATCCCCAGTGTATGAGCGAAGAATTGCAAGATTACTTAGCCCCGGATCACATTGAAGCGCTGGCACAGGCGGTCGATAGCAATCAAGCTGCACCGTGGCCACATGTGGCTAAGCCGGGGGATACCGTATGGATGGGGGCTTGTGATAAAGATGGAACCATGGTGAGCTACATCCAAAGCTTATATTGGGAGTTTGGTTCTGGTGTTGTTTTACCCCAAACCGGCATCGTATGGAATTGTCGGGGGAAAAGCTTTTCATTAGATGACCGCCATCACAATGTTTTGGCGCCGCGCAAGAAACCGTTTCATACGTTGAATCCAGCCTATGCCGAACTGAACGATGGTCGACGTATGGTGTACGGCACAATGGGCGGTGAAGGACAACCCCAGACGCAAGGGTGTTTGTTCAGCCGTTACGTCTACCAAAATGAGACGTTGCAAGACGCGGTGGCGAAACCAAGATGGTTACTTGGCCGGACATGGGGAACCGCCAAAGACAATTTACGCTTAGAACAAGGACTGTACGATACCTTAGGAGCTAGCTTAAAAAAACGAGGCCACGACGTAACGGTGGTCCCAAACAACAATGAAGTGATGGGGCATGCCGGTGCCATCATGATCTGCGCCAATGGCACTGCACAAGCGACAAGTGATCCGCGCAGTGACGGAACTTACCTACTGGGAGACTTTCATGGATAATCAAACATCAATTTTCGAAACGCTGAATCCACCACAACGTTTATTAATGGGCCCCGGTCCAATCAATGCCTACCCACGAGTGCATCAGGCCATATCCCAATCGCTAATAGGTCAGTACGATCCGGTCATGACGGAGTATATGAATCAAGTACAGAGCTTATATCGCGGCGTTTTTGAGACCAATAATCAACAAACTTTACTTGTCGACGGGACTGCTCGTTCGGGCATTGAGGCGGTCTTAGTGTCCGTATTGAAACCGGGAGATAAAATCTTGATTCCGGTGATTGGCCGGTTTGGTCATTTACTATGTGAAATCGCCCAGCGTGTTGGGGCTGAAATTCGGACAATCAACGTTGAATGGGGACACGTGTGCAGTGCTGAGCAAGTGGAAGACGAAATCAAACGTTTTCAGCCTAAGCTTTTGGCCACCGTGCAAGGGGATACGTCAACGACGATGAATCAACCTCTGAAAGCGATTGGCGAGGTGTGTCATCGTTACGGTGTCTTGTTTTATTGTGATGCGACGGCCTCAATCGCCGGCAATGAACTCAAAGTGGACGAATGGCATTTAGATGCTGTCTCCGCCGGTTTGCAAAAATGTTTAGGTGGGCCGTCTGGTTCATCGCCGATCACATTGAGTGATCAATGTGCTGAAGTCATTAATCGTCGTAAACACGTTGAAGCCGGTATTCGTGCCGCGCATCACAAAGAAGGGGGGGACTTAATGATTCAATCGAATTATTTTGATTTAGCCATGATCATGGATTATTGGGGCCCAGAGCGTTTGAATCATCATACAGAGGCGACGTCAATGTTGTATGCCGCACGAGAATGCGCGCGGTTATTCTTAGAAGAAGGCCCAGACAAGGTGATCGCTCGACATAAGCAAGCGGGTGAGGCGTTAGCCGCTGGGTTATCGGCGATGGGGCTACGCTTGTTTGGCGACCAAACTCAGAAAATGAATAATGTGGTCGGCGTTTATATCCCCGATGGCGTGCAGGGCGATGAGGTACGTTCAGAGCTTCTTAACCGCTTTGGGATTGAAATTGGCACCTCGTTTGGCCCTCTCCACGGTAAAATTTGGCGGATTGGCACCATGGGATATAACGCTCATCAAGAGTGCGTACTGACCACACTGGCAGCGCTAGAATCCATTTTGATTCGCCACCGAGCACGTATTGATGTTGGCCAAGCGGTTGGCGCCGCGATGGCATTTTATCGCTAGGATGGGTGTCCGTTAACAGAAGGAAGAAAAGCATGGATAGCGCTTTATTGGCCGCACATCAGATTATGGAATACGCTGATATCTTGGCGACATTCAGTGCCGATGATGATGGCATCACACGTGCATACTTAACTGAGCAGCACCAACAAGCTCACCAGCAAATACAAGCCTGGATGGAACACGCTGGGCTATTGAGTTGGGAAGACAGCGTCGGCAATCAGTGGGGTAGAAAAGTGTCGCCGAATCCCACCTTGCCAACCTTAATTATTGGCTCTCATAGTGACACCGTCACTAATGCAGGGAAATATGATGGTAATTTAGGCATTTTATTGGCCATTGCTGCGCTAGACCAATTGCGTGAGGTCGCGTTACCTTTCCATGTGGATGTGGTGGCTTTTGCTGATGAAGAAGGGACACGCTTTAATACCACACTCATTGGCTCTTCCGCCGTGGCTGGTATCTACCAATCACAGTGGCTTACCGTAACGGACCGTGATGGGGTGACGATGGGCGATGCCATGCGCAAGTTTGGTCTCGATCCTGCAAACATTGCCTCCGCTGCTCGGCGTGCAAGTGATGTCTCCGCTTATTTAGAGGTGCATATTGAGCAAGGTCCGGTGTTAGAAGCCAACAACCGTGCGGTCGGAGTGGTGTCCGGTATTGCAGGAGCTAAGCGTTATGAGTTGAACGTAACTGGAACAGCGGGGCATGCGGGGACAGTGCCGCTGTCGTTGCGACGAGATGCGTTGTGCGGCGCGGCGGAAATGATTCAGTTCATTGAATATTACGCAGGGAAGCATGATATGGTCGCAACCGTTGGTATGTGTCATACCCCGCAGGGGGCGGTCAATGTCATTCCGGGCAAGACGCAATTTACGTTAGATATCCGTAGTGAGAATCAAGACAAGTTAGAACATGCTGCGCAAGAAATTATGGTGGCACTTGAACGTATTGCCAAGCATCGTCAATTGCAGTTAGAGGTCAGTAATATCTATGATGCTCCCGCGGTTCTGTGTAGCGAGGGATTGAGTCAATTGTGGGCAGATGCGGTTCATCGTGTGACAGGACAAGAGGCGTTACTGTTGCCGAGCGGTGCCGGTCATGATGGTCTGGCGATGGCAACACTTACTGAGGTTGGCATGCTCTTTGTACGTTGTGAAAAGGGCATCAGTCACCATCCAGCAGAGCAAGTAAGTGTCGACGATGTGAGTGTCGCTTTGCAGACTTTGGTTGCCATGATTCAAGGTTTGTCACTCAAGCAATAATCGTGACGGTTTGTTCCATGGTTATCGAGCAAACCGTCCATTCCTATCAGTGTGCAGCATGGCGTTCATAGACTCGCTGACCTGCAACATAGGTCGATTGTACGACGGATTCGTTCCCTAAGAGCAGTAACGCAAATAATCGGCTTTTTATATCGGCAACGTGTCTGATTCGTTGTTTGAGTATCGGTAAATTATCGACATTAATCACGATGAAATCGGCTTCCGTGCCTGTGTTTAGGTTACCAATCTTATCCTCAAGAGACATCGAGACCGCGGTGCCTTGTGTACATTGATACAAGGATTCTAAGGGGTTAAGGCAATGCGCTTGCATTTGACATGCTTTGTACGCATCCGCTAGGTTTTCAAATAAAGACAGACGAGTTCCGGCGCCAATATCACTGCCAAATGCGATATTGCCGTCGAGGTTTTTGACTTTTTGGTAGGGAAATAGTCCCTTACCTAAGAAGAAGTTTGAAGTGGGGCAACTCACAATCGTTGCGTCGGATTGAGCGATGCGCTTAAATTCTTCATCACTAAAATAGAGGCAATGACCGAGCAGTGAACGTTCACGTATCAGCCCTGATTGTTCGAAGATCGATAAATAGTCTCGATGCTGCGGGTAGAGACTTTTGGCAAGTTCTACCTCAGCAAGACTGTCACTTAAATGACTTTGAATAAAAATATCGGGGTGACGTTTGGCTATGTGAGTGATTTCGGTAAGAAGTTGGGGGGTACATGCCACCGCATAGCGCGGCGACAGAGCATATAAATGACGCCCATTATTATGCCAACGTTCAATTAATGCTTCTGTCTGATAGGCGGCTTCTGCTGGTTTATCTCTCATCATATCCGAAGCAAATCTATCCATCATCACTTTACCGCAGATCATGCGAGCCTGATATAATTCGGTGGCTTCAAAGAAAGCGTCGACTGATTCTGGGAAACGGGCCGCAAAGACACTGGCGGTAGTCGTACCGTTTGCAAAGAGTTGGTTGAGAAAATCGATCGCTTGTGCTTTAGCATAGTTTTTATCTTGATATTTCTTTTCAGTCGGATAGGTATAGGTTTTTAACCAATCAAGCAGTTGTTTGCCATAACTGGCCATGATTTCCATTTGCGGATAATGAACATGGGCGTCGATTAAACCAGGCAGGATAAGCCCATGATGATGAGTCACAGGGTGGTGATTTGGGTTCAGCGTAGTTTGATGATGCAAAAAATGGTCGTAAGTATTGAGATATTCAATACGGCTACCACGTGTGATTAATATGCCATCATCATAATACTGATAATCGTTTTGTGGGGATCTCGTTACCCGAGGAAAGTGAAATATTCTACCGCGATGAATCTGTATACAATCGTCCATAATTCTACTAAGTATGTTTGTGATAGTCACTGTGTCGCATTTCATCCCATCAGATTGTGGCTAGAGACAATCTCGTGTATTCGATAAAACGCGTTTATGTGGGAAGATAATTCTACTTCCTCTACTCTAATCAATAACTTACCATAGCCTTATGAAACTTGGCGAATCGAAAGGGGACGTCACCATTTATTTTTGTCTTTTTTTTTGAGAATAGTTACAAAAATAGGTTGAATGACCTCGCGTTGACTAAAATTAACATGTCAGTGTCTTTATATCATCTATGGAAGGGAGCGAGATGAACATTCATTCCGGCGTTCATAATTATATGGAAATTTTAGTTGGGCAAGCATTAGTCGAGTTGGATTTTCAATGGTATTATCACGAAGAGCAGCTAGCCGATGTAGCTTGCCTCGCGCTTAACCAACTGCGGCCTGTTTATATTCGACATGACATTGATTTTTTATCGGCGCTCACAGAAGCGCGATTGGTCATCTTGAAAGAAAGTGCAAAAACCGCATTATTGGCAGCGGAGTCGATGATCATACATGACCGACGTCAGAGTCGTGACAACAATCCGGTTGTCATGCCATCGCGGGATTGGTTTGCAGAGGATCAAGAGCTTGAATGGTATGAAACTCCAATTTTAAAAACGAAAGAGATGGTAGATTAAGGAATCATTGTGGGATTATTTACGCGTTTATTTGGTGAAAAAAAAGCAGTCGTCAAACCAGAAGTGACACCGGTTGAGTATCAAGGGTACTTTATCTATCAAGAAGCGTTAGAGGAAGGCCGCCAGTTTCGGGTTGCCGGTCGCATAACCAAATCCATTGATGGTGAAGAAAAAGAGCACCGATTTATCCGCTCTGATGTCTTAGCGAGTGAACAAGAAGCCAATGAACTGATGCTAAGTAAAGCGAAAATGTTCATTGACCAGATGGGTGATAATATTTTCGCCTAATCATTGTATTTTATAGAAAAAAGCGCCGTGTTAGGCGCTTTTTAGTGTGCGGCTTACTACGTTTATAGATGAGTGCCGCGGTGGTATTTCTGTTGTTGCCAGTACCTGATTGCCGCTCCCAAACGCCTCCCGTTGGCAATACATTGTGATGAGTACTGGTGATTTTTTGCTTTAGGTCGGTTGGTATCTAATGAGTATCTTCGCTCTGAAAATCTGTCATGATGTTAAGTTGATTTGTGTGTAGTATGAATAGACTTGGTATGATTCAGTGTACGACTCAATGAGGCTGAGTCTGATGTGCAACTGTATGAATTCGTTTTCATTGATAGCATGAATGAGACACGCAAAATACGCTGATGGTGTATACAAAAAAGTATTTAAAATGTATGTTATTGGTCCATTAACGCAATATTGTATAGTCGCGATATGGTATAACAGCAAGACCTTTTCTGAAAGATAACCATTATTGACATAAATATAACATTTAGGCTTATTGCATCGTTAATACTTTGCCGAAGTTTTGAATTAATGACTTATAAAAGATTTCTATTGAAAAACGCGATTACGACAGCATTTGTAGTCATTGGAACCATGTTCTCTGCTTTAGCGCACGCCGATTCGCTACCAGAACGTATTGATCTTTTCGTATCGCTGTTTGATTACGATGATGCGGTAGTGTCCTACGACTTGAATACGTTGCATCGTGATTTTCCCGATGTGTTGATTCGACCTAGCACGATGTTACCACAAACGACAAAGTATCCGTTGAACGCACTGCAGCAGTTGTATCGTTTAGCAAACACGTGTAGTGGTAAATTACCGTATAATCCATTAGTGACGGAACCCCTTTCTTTCACACGAGCGATGTGTAAAGGGACGAAACTAAAGCCGAGCTGGTTTGCTCGAAGTGGGCTTATTCATCCGGGGGGTGGAACTTATGCTGCTCGGTATGTGCAGAAACATACGAATATGTTTGCTGCGTTACAGCAATACATGCATATTGAAGAACGACCAAAAGCACCGACAAATACATTATTAGGACGTTTACAGTCTATGAATAATCAGTCGCTGCAAGCCTTACTCGACGGATCGCTTATGTTCAGTGAGCATGAGGAACTCTGGCTGAGAAAAGGTGACAAATATTATGTGTTCGATTTAGGAGAGTGGAGTCAGAATGCAAGAAAAGCAGGCTTAACCTATAACCTAACCAGTGCGAACACGGCATGCTTTGTTCAACGCGGTAATATTTGCTGGGACATTGAAGATCACTCCAGCTTACTGCGTATCAGTATGATTGTGTTAGTGATTGCCAATATTCTATTGGTATTAGGGTGGGCGATTTATCGCTGGAATTCCAAGCGGAATGAAATGCGCAGTCGTATGTTGATCCTGCAGATATTAACGCATGAACTACGTACGCCAATTGCGAGCTTATCTTTAACAGTAGAAGGCTTTAGGCGTGAGTTCGAGCATCTACCGCATAGTGTGTATGATGAGTTTCGACGTCTATGTGAAGACTCTCGTCGTTTGAGACAGCTCGCCGAGGCAAGCAAAGACTATTTACAATCGGACAATAAACCATTATCAACACAATGGGTTCCATCTGTTGCTGAGTGGTTGGAGTTTAAATTAGAAGAGGAGTTCTCAGAGCCGATAGCGCTGGAAATAAATAATGATATCGCAGCAAAGCTGAATGTATATTGGTTAGGAACCTGTGTTGATAACCTGATTCGTAATGCTGTGAAATATGGCGTTGCTCCTGTTGCGTTGGATGTAACTACCGCAGATAACTCAGTCACGATAAAAGTGACGGATCAAGGCTCACTTAGCCATAAAGATTGGCGGCAATTGCGTAAGCCATTTGTGAGTAAAAGCGGTCTTGGACTTGGATTGACTATTGTAGAATCAATGGTTGGAAGAATGGGCGGTACGATGAGCCTTATTGGACCACCGACAACATTTATATTGGAGATACCTTGTGAAACAGACATTGCTTCTCGTTGAAGACGATAAAAATTTAGCAGACGGCCTATTGGTAAGTTTGGAACAAGCGGGATATAACTGTTTACACGCTGAAACCATTGCTGAAGTAAAACCGCATTGGGAACACGCTGACTTGGTCGTTTTAGACCGCCAGTTGCCCGATGGTGACTCAGTTCAACATCTTGCTGACTGGAAACAAATTAAAGATATACCTGTCATTTTGTTAACCGCTCTAGTGACAGTCAAAGATAAAGTTGCGGGTTTGGATGCTGGAGCGACCGACTATCTCACTAAACCTTTTGCAGAAGCGGAATTATTCGCGCGTATTCGTGCACAAATGCGTGCTCCGGATGAAGAAGGTGCCGATGATAATAAAGTGGTTACCAACCACTTGGTGATCGATAAAGCAACACGTGAGGTGTTCTATCATGATGAATCGATTACCTTAACCCGTACCGAATTTGATTTGTTGTTATTCTTAGCCAGCAACCTTGGTCGTGTTTTTACCCGTGATGAGTTACTCGATCATGTTTGGGGTTATAACCACTTCCCAACGACGCGTACTGTCGATACACATGTTCTGCAGCTGCGTCAGAAATTGCCAGGCTTAGATATCGAGACGCTACGCGGTGTCGGATATAAAATGAAAGCGTAAATAATGAAGAAAGCGCTCTTATTAGGCACGTGTTTATGCGTGCCTTTCTTTGCTCATGCTGATTGGTTTGAAGAGAACACACCGTTAACCCAAGCACACCAACATCTGTTGGAAGGGGATTTAACCAGTATGTTCGACTCGATGGTTGAAGTATGGCAGTTAGATAAAAACAAAAATATTAGCGATCATTTGAATGATTTGCTGATGCAAGCACTGGAAGCGGATTGCGGTAAAGGGCTTGATAGCAAACAGTTTCCTAGCTGGATCAATGCCGTCACTCTGAGAAGAGTGAACATTCAAAGTCCTGGCCGAGATGTGTACCAAGCCATTATTGAAGCCTCCACAGGGAAACCGATCAGTGCGATTCGGCTAACTCAGTGGGTTGATAAAACCATTTCATCCGATACCAGCTTCAAAGAAGTGAAAGCCAGTGATATCAACGATTATTCGCCAGCCACTCAAGATAGTAATAACAATGCGCATCACTATATACAGCGTTATAACCTGA
Source organism: Vibrio zhugei (assembly GCF_003716875.1). Taxonomy (NCBI): domain Bacteria; kingdom Pseudomonadati; phylum Pseudomonadota; class Gammaproteobacteria; order Vibrionales; family Vibrionaceae; genus Vibrio; species Vibrio zhugei. The sequence continues at coordinate 230,875 of NZ_CP033077.1, forward strand.
ATAATGCACTTTCTGTTGGTTTATATCGCTTAGATATTACCGCAAGTGATCAGGAATCTTGGAGTACTTGGATTATTTTAGGCAAACAGAAAGCCCGACAGTCGGTGCGCTGGGCGTCGAAAGATCACTGGAAGGTCGAAAAAAATGCCTTGTTGAATAAATATTGCCCGTTACCCAAATTGGGCGTGACGGTCTATGATTATGTCAAAGACGATTATAAACCTATTTGGAAACACTCGTACGATTCTGATTACCCAACCTCACTACCGATTGATAGCCTGCCACCGAATAATTACGTCATGGCAATATCAATGACGCAGCAACGTTGGCAAGGACCTCTGATTCTAGAAAATTCACAAGTGATCAGTAAAACGTATACTGTCCCTAATAAAGAGAAATAAAGACTAAAGCTCATTTCTGTTAAGCCGATAAGAAGAAAACATTCTGTTGGTTTAACTGGTATGAATAAACAATCATTATTTAAATACAGTGCGTTAGTCCTTTCATTATTGTGTACAACACCGACTTTTTCTGCCACGCCATACTCTATTGAAGCTCGTGGTGATGGTATGGGAGGTGTGGGTGTTGTATCAGCTTCCTATCTGACGGCTCCTTTTTATAATCCTGCATTGACGGCCATTTACCGGCGTAACGACGATGCAGGAATGATCTTACCTAGTGTCGGTGTCACTTATGATGACCAAGACCAAATGCTTGATTTGATTGACCGGCTGGCAGATTTATTGGATGCCTCTGGTGACACTGTCACTCAAGAGCAAATTGATGAAATGGATAGCCACGCTTAACCAATTGGATGATTCTGAGTTCAATGGTGAGCTGGGTGGCGCTTTTGCGATAGGGGTTCCCAATCCTTATTTATCAATGAATATTTTTGGTAAAGCCTATTCAGAAACTTACGTCACGGCGGATGTCGGTGAGTGTGGTACGCCAAGCGATAAAAACGCCTGCACATTACAACGCGCTCGTAATACCACTATTGACTCTGTCTCTGTTGCGGTCGCAGAAGTTGGAGTGGCGATGGCTCGCTATAGTACGGTATTTGGACAGCATATGGCATTTGGTATATCGCCAAAATTGCAGCGCGTGTATACCTATGTCTATCAAGCAACCCCTGATAATTTTGATTTAAAAGACATCACAAAAAATAGTGGTGTCGATAACATGATAAACCTCGATGCCGGTGCACTTTGGTTTTATGGTCCTTATCGGCTCGGCTTTTCGGCTGCAAACTTAGTGCCTCACGATATTGAAACCCAATCCGTCACCGCCTCAGATGGTTCATTACTCCAGTACTCCTATAAAATGCGTCCTCTTTATACGATCGGTGCAGGTATTGTTGCGGACTTCTTTACCTTGAGTGTCGATTACGATCTGAATGAATTGGGACGATACGATGCATTTGACGATAATCTACAAATGCTCAGAGTAGGGGCAGAGGTTGATTTGCTACGACAGTTGCAGTTACGGATCGGGTATAAAAAGAATGTTGCTTATTCTGGCCGAGAGCCGACTTATACTGCTGGCATTGGTTTGGCGCCACTGGGTTTGTTTCAATTGGACGTGGCGGCGAGTTACACAAATGAAGATTCGATGGGCGCTTACATAAACTTCCTTGCTAGTTATTAGATTTCACTTTATATTCGGTCTCCGAACTAAGGAGTAAACAATGTTTGAAGATCTACCAACGATGACTCATGCTGAACAACAAGAAGCCGTCGAGAAAATTCAAGAAATGATGCGCCAAGGTATGAGTTCTGGGGAAGCGATCAAGTTAGTCGCTAACGAGATTCGAGAAGCTCAGAAAATCAACAAAGCACAGTCGTAATTCCCAAAGCACCGTCATGGTGCTTTATTTTTCGCGCCATGCATCACGATCACTTCTAAACGTGAATACCTCTATTTTCCCGCCGTAATCTGAGCGATGTCAATTAAGTCACTTTGAATGGCATAATCCTAGTGCACTATAACTAATTGATGTCCCCATTCAACGATATACTGACAACGCGATAGACGCGACAGTGTCACTATTTATCATGTTGTTCTACACCGGAACGATGTTGCATTCTCGGCATAAACGCGCAGCAATAGCGATGAATTATGATCGCCGATCCCAATAGTACAAACAGGTTCAGAGCCCATTGCTGAGAAGAAGCAAAATAGATATAGCCGCTAAGAACCAAGGCGAGTAGGGATGTTATGGTACTTAAATACGTTTTTATACGTCGTGTCATGATCGTTCCCTCTATGTCAGTCTTGTGCTTTAACGCCATCATTGTTGTGACGCATATGACGCTGTCACGTAATGATGAACAAGATAAACGTCAACACATGGATTTATTTGCTACACTAAGTGGAGAAAGTGACATAATGATGACTTATCCACAGTTATTCCATTTATGTGGCGCAAGATTAGATTATAGCCAATGATGTATTGAAGCAGTATGTGCATTGTTGTTTATACATATCTATCATCTATAAATTTGAAACGTGTCATACTTGAAACCATTGTTTCCTTAAGCGACACAATCAAATTTTGGATCCTATGTTAAACAGTTACGTCTCGATTGTTGTATTTATGCACATATTATTCATTCTACAGATGCTCTGTAGTGAAATCTCATTATGGTGAATGGGAACGTTCCATAGTGCTCGGTAATGTGGTAAATATCATAAAAACGAGGTGTTTTATAATATACTTTACTCATTAAAGCGCTTATAATGAATGACTACATTTATTATGAGGTATCTTCATGACTGAAAAATCTGCTTACTTATACTATCTTGGCTTGGCAGCGACGCTCTCATTTGGCTTTGCATTCTTTGTGTTTTTCTTAGCCGTCACTAAATAATGACTATCATCCATCATGGTATTATTGGCATTCCATGATGGATAAGTGGCTCGTTTGGTGGGCAGAAAAAAGATACGCTGTCACTTAATAATCTCGAGCAAAGACTCTCGGTATATGACCAGTAACAACGTTTCAGTATCAGTAGATATCATTTTTTATACAACAGCTTTTAATGAGTCAGTGCGTGATTAGATTGCCAGCCTCGATAATCTGTTGCCAGTCGGTATCGAGTAAGAGCAAATCGGGTTCAATGATTCAGCTAATCTCTTTATTCACCAGCGGCCTCATCATTTACTTTTAGTGCGCATTATATGTGTTATGTTAAATTGTAATGACAGTGATGCTCGACTCACGGTCATGGCTTATTCAGTATCCTCTCCCATTCGTTTGCACAGTAAGGTTATGATGAGCCGTGTATTAAACATAACTATTTACCATAAAATACCTAATAATCAGTTAGTTATCTTTTCAGATACTGAACTGATTATTAGTCTTTACAACATTCGTTAACACACAGTGCGGCTACTCTAAGCTTATTGGACCCAAGTTTCTCATTTGTCCAAGTACCCAGTTGACGCGCTGATGAACATAATCGGTCATGGGCACCGGATGAATCTCATAAGGATTGGGTAATACAACGGCTAATTGCGCGGCTTGATAGCGACTGACTTGACTGGCATTAATCCCAAAGTAATGTTGAGCGGCGGCTTGTACGCCATAAATACCTGGTCCAAATTCAATGACATTGAGGTACACCTCCATAATGCGTTCCTTTCCCCAAATCAGTTCCAGTACGAGAGCAATGTATAATTCATAGGCTTTACGAACATACGTATGACTCGGAAATAAAAACACATTTTTAGCGGTTTGCTGAGTAATGGTGCTCGCGCCACGATCAGGCCCTCCAGGCCCACTGGTATTGATGACTTTCCATAGCGCATGAAAATCTACTCCCCAATGCTCCGGAAAACGTTGGTCTTCCGAGGCCATGACCGCCAATGGTAAGGCGGGAGAAATTTTCTTCATCGGTACCCACTGATGTTCAATATGATTCGGGTAGCCAGCGATAGGAAATAGCGTGCGGTGGATCTCCCACCCCCAAATTGGCGGATTGACGAACTTTAGAATCAGCGCAAGTATAATTGAAGCGCCTAGTAATATGGCCATCAGCCACATTACGGTTTTTTTTATTCGGGCTATTATGAGGGATTTCAGTCTGGCCACATCGTTTCCTATTCGAATTACGTTGACTGTCTTTAAATAAGATTAGTACGGATATAAGTTAAGAGATTATCAAACGCGATCTTGAAGTACATTTCGTAACTATTGCGTTCAACGTACCCTAAATGCGGAGTGGCTGTCACATTGGAGAGAGATAACAACAATTCGTTTTCAGGGGTCGCAGGCTCAATATCAAAAACGTCGATAGCGGCTTGTTTGGTCGGATGATGACGTAGCTCATGATAGAGTGCGTTAGGTTCAACCAGCTCTGCTCGGCTCGTATTAACAAACAATGAATCAGACTTCATCAGTTGCAAATCTGATTTTGTGACAGTGTGACGTGTTTGATCATTAAGACGCAGATGTAATGAGATGATATCGCTCTCGCTAAAAAAATGCGCTCGAGATGGCGCGATAAGGTAACCATCTTGTTGAGCGATGTGCCGAGACCGCTCACTTCCCCAAATCACAACGGTCATACCAAAGGCGCGTGCGTAGTTCGCAATGCGCTTGCCGATTTTTCCATAGCCCCATATGCCTAGCTGCAACCCATCCAGTGTCCGCCCTAACCTTTGCATATTGTTCTGTTGCCAATGACCTTGACTCAGATAGTGGCAATAGGAAGGAATCATTCGTGTTGCAGCCATCATTAGCGCCCAACACAATTCTGCTGGAGCGACGGGCGAGCCACGTCCTTCTAATACGGTGATGCCGTATTGGTTGCAAGCCGTCATATCGATATGTTGACTGATCTTGCCAGTCTGACTGATAACCTTTAAGTTAGGTAATTGGGATAATAAGTTAGCATCAATTGCTGTACGTTCTCGGATTAAGACCAGCGCTTCAATGTCGTGTAATTGTTTAATGAGTTCGTCTTCTGAGTCGCTCCCATTGAAAATAGTGACCTCGTGGTCTACTAATGTGGTAAAGCATGGTAAATCCTTCACCACATTTTGATAATCATCCAGAATCCCGATTTTCATGCCCATTTTCCTTAGCAGCACCTTACTGATATCGCCCGTTTACCGCAGTTGCGATAATCCACTAGCTTGTCTGTCATGCTACAGAGTTGACTTAAGTTTTATGTCAAGTTTGTTCAAATACTTTGCGATGAGTTTAAATAGGCGCTGACGTAATCCAGCCACTGAGCAGGCTGACCATAAAACCGAGTATGGTCTAAAACCCTGAGTAGGCCATCGCCCTGCTCAATAAGAAGGGTTGGAAAGCCTTGCCCACCAACAGAACGCAGCCATTGCTGCGATTTTTCGATATGTCGCTGAGTTTCATTGCCCAACAGGCGTCGAAAGGTGTCAATAAACGTGGCCGAGTTGATCCCCATTTCAGTGGCTAAGTCAGTAAGGTGCTGAATATCGGCAAGCGAGCGTCCTTCGACAAATTGTGAATATTGCATGCGATGTAAAAAACAGACGGCATCCATCGACAAGACCTCTGCAGCTAATAATGCGGTAATGGGCGTGTCTGAATCGAGAATGCGTTGCTTATCATTGAGTAATTTTTCGTAGTAAATATCGCTGAATACTTGTCCGGTCAACTGAGTGACTCGCTTATCCATGGCGATAATCTGCTGTTTAAAACCCTCTGGGAGCGGTTTTTTATTTATCCCTGAGAATAATCCACCACCATGAAGCGTGATGGTGAAGCGAGGATCTCGCGCTAATGCTTGGATTAAAGGAGCTGCGGCATAACACCAACCACATTGCGGGTCCATTATATAGTGTAAGGTTGTCATGAACATTCCATTGTATAATTGTACGTTTATAGCACTTTAAATTAGCGCAAAGTTGGCCTAAAGAATACGAAATAAAGGTGATAAGCTGAGGGAGTACACAAATAAAAAGCCATCTCTGAGAGTATGGCTTCAATGCTATCTTGAGTGCAGAGTTATCGATTAACCACCGGCCAATTTAACTGTATGCCCTTTTTTTTCTAAGTGCGTTTTAATTTTATCGCGCATGTCACCTTGAATTTCAATACTGCCGTCCTTTACCGAACCACCACAGCCACACACTTTTTTCAATTCAGCGGCTAGCAGTTTCAACGGCGCATCATCCATATCCAAACCTTTGACCACCGAGACACCTTTTCCTTTACGACCTTTGGTTTCACGATGAATACGAACAATGCCGTCTCCTTGAGGTCGAGCTTTCTTTTCCGGTTCTGGTTGAATACGACCAACGTCGGTTGAATACACTAATGTCATAATATTCTACTTCTTTATTGAGTTGTGCTTATTTGCCTTCTGCTCGCTTTTTCGCGATAAGATATGCTTCAATATGTTTTTGTATGGCAAGCTTGGAGCCTTTAATCAAACGACCATTGAAGAAGCAGTACCAAGCATTGGCCGCGCCAGTGTCATTTTTGATGGTATAACCGTTAAAGTTTTCTTGGGCGCCAGCGTGTGCGGAATCGTCTTTTTTCGGTTGTAAGGATTCGAATTCCTTGGGATCAATTAAGGATGCGGTATCGCACCACCAATCAATACTTTTCTTTACTGCAGCCAGACTGCCCGTGATAACATGCTTTTTTATTCGGGCTTGCCAAACTTCAGTGGAATCAGAAGTAGATTGCAATTGAATCCCTCGATAAATTGATACAGCCATAAGCGCTCGCTACTCTTGTTTCATTTGGTTAGTATAAATAATAATTGTATATTTTAGCTTAGCAAGTCTCTTTGTGTCTAAACTTCGAGTTTATGGTGTTTTCATTGAAAAAAAATTCCCCAGAGTTCACAGATCCGCTGCAGGTACGCCGCAATCGAGTTATTTTAAGAAATCCGCTAACAGTTGAGGATTTTCAAGATATTACCCAAAATGGGTATGCAAAACGTTCCTGCATTGCCATGGTAAAAGATTGGAATTTGTTTCTAGAGTTTTGCCAGTTAAAGCAAGTGAGTCCGTTACCCGCCTCTACAACGGCGATTCGCCTATTTTTTGAGAAAGAAGCCCGTTCACGGAAGTTCTCAACACTACGTCGTTATTCCATCACTATTAGTACGCTTCACAAATTGTCCGGATACAGTGATCCCACTCGAACTCAACCCATTCGACAATTGTTAATGCAACTGCGTATCGACAAACATGGCGATGGTAAGCAAGCGGAAACGTTTACCGCGACGCATTTACACCATCTGCATCAAACGTTAATACGCAGTGATGTGATTAAAGATATTCGTGATCTTGCGATTTACCATGTGATGTTTGAATGTGCGTTGAAGCGTGGTGAGCTCAAGCAATTGGATATTACGCAATGCGTCTATGAAGACAACCGACTGATGATTATCCTTGGTGAGACTCATTATCAATTATCTGAACAGGGGCAAATCGCGCTTCAGCGTTGGCAGCAACAAGTCGGTCTTGATACTGGCCCGCTATTTCGTGGTATTAACCGCCATGGGCATATCTCATCAGCACCACTGGATGATTCATCCATTTATCGCGTATTGCGTCATGCCGGTGAGCGATTGGGACAACCTGGTCTGAAATTTTCGGGGCAATCAACGCGAATAGGCGCGGTGAAAGAGCTGTCAAAACAAGGCTATAAACCTCGAGAAATCCAAGCGTTTGGTCGGTGGCTCAGTGCTGCAATGCCGTATCAGTATCTTGGGCAGACCCATACGGCAGAGCAAGAAAAACTTAAGTTCTTATCGTTCAAACCTTGGGATTGATCGCGTCCAGAATATGTTGGCCCAAGAAATCAGCAAACACATGGCCATTGTGTTCAAGCATTTTAGGGAACATCGAAATTGGCGTCATACCTGGGAAAGTATTGACTTCATTTAGGTAGACGTCACCGTCTGGCGTGAGGAAAAAGTCGATCCGGGAAAGATGTCTTAACTTCATATGTACAAAGGCTTTTTTCGCAGATTCACGGATGATGTCGCGTTGTTCGTCCGTCAAATCATCCACTTCGACTTTGGTCAAAGAGTGGCTATCTGCCCCATACTTTTCTTCGTAGGTATAAAAGGCATTATTCGGAGCAATGACTTCGCCGGGCTGAGTAATAAATAACTCATTTTGATATTCATACGCGGCCACTTCAAGTTCTCGAGGCTGCACCGCTTTTTCAACCAGCACTTGTTCAGAAAACTGAAACGCGTGTTCAACCGCCTCAGCCACACCGTCTAAAGATATGACCTTGTAACAACCTATCGATGAACCTTGCCTTGCCGCCTTAACAAACACCGCTCCCCATTGTTCAACCGCCTGCTGCGTGCGTGTGACTGCATCCGCATCATTGCTGGTTAAAAATAAGTAAGGCGTATTAGGAATGCCAATCGCATCGTACCAAAGCTTGGATGTGATTTTATTAAAACTATTACTGCTTGCTTCGGGGCCACAGCCTAAATACGGAATATGAGCCAGATCGAGCATCGATTGAATGTCGCCGGTTTCTCCGGGAAATCCATGAATACAAGGAACAACGAAATCGATGGTATGAGTTTGCGAGACGCTCACCAACGAAGCAGAATTGATATCCAGCGTAACCAATTCTTGCGCGGCGTTATACCAACCTTGTGATGTTATCTCGACCCGAACCACATCAAAGTGATGATTGAGTTGCAACTGCTGTTCGATGTAATTGGCTGAAATAAGAGAGACGTCGTGCTCGGAAGAGCCGCCACCACACAGTAATAAAATTGTTGCTTTTGCCATTCTTTAATCCGTGACTGACCTAATGAGGTTTTCAACTATAATAGTCGATTAGCCAACAACTTACAGTGTTCTTAATGCATTGTTTACTGAATTTTAGCTTAACCGGTTATTTCGCGGACAATTAAGGGGCATAAATGCCCCTTTTGTCTGACCGCTTAATTCAGCTTATTCATGGTTGGGAATTTCGAATTCTTAATGGAATCGATACTCTTCACGAAGGGTTTGAGTTTAAGAATCTCTTGTGGGAGTGAATCGACGGCTTTTTTCGCTTGTCCACGTGTTGCAAAATCGCCATAAAGAACAGAGAACCATTTAGTTCCATTCACTTCTTTGTAGTTTTCCCAAATCGGTTGACCTTGCTTCGGTAATTCTTTAACAAAACGGTCAACTTTGCGCTGCGCACCGACAGCAACCACTTGAATTGTGTAACCAAAACGCGTTTGAGCTTGTTGCTGTTTCGTCGAAGGAGGCACAATACTGGTCATTGCGCGTTTCGGTTTTTGTGGCGCTTTGGCTTTAGACGGAGCTTGACTCACTTTAGGTGCGGCGTCTTGCTCAGACACACCTTGTAATTCATCTTGGTTCGATGAGAGAGGCTGAGTAACGTCGGCGATTTTAAATTCTTCCCGGTGGCTCTGTGAGGTGACATCGGTAACGTAATGTTCAGTGGCACAAGCAGACAATAAAGCTGATAAGCCGATGATGATAATCTTTTTCATGGGATCTCTAACACTCTTTATATAGATGTATCTTCAAATCATGCCGATAGGAGCGGCGAGAATCAAGTTGATGTTGCTAATATACAATGCTTTCCTGTGATTTATGACACAATATAGACTTAATCCACAGCAGTTGTGATCATTCAAACACTAATCATACACTGAACAAGACACAATTCATTATAATAGTGATGCAAAACAGCACTTACGTTCTGATGAGTAATGAATGATATGAATCGATTAACCGCCCTACTCAACCCAAAATCGGTGGCCGTGATCGGCGCATCGACCCGTGCACATCGAGCTGGGCACGTCGTGATGAAGAATTTACTCAGTGGTGGATTTAATGGGGTCATCATGCCTGTGAATCCAAGGTATTCTTCCGTATGTGGTGTCTTTGCTTATCCTGACATTCAGACGCTACCTCTCACACCCGATATTGCTATTCTCTGCACGCATGCGTCACGGAATATCGAGCTGATTCAACAATTGGCCGATAAAGGCGTGAAATTTACCATTATTATTTCTTCGGATATGTACAGTCGTGACGAACATGGAGAAACCATTAATGCGCGTTGTCAGCATATCGCGAAACTAACGGGCATGCGTATCTTAGGCCCGAACAGTTTAGGCGTGATTCTGCCTTGGGTGAATTTTAATGGCTCATTTTCTCCCACCACCACTCAGCAAGGCAGTATTGCCTTTATCTCACAGTCGGCAGCCGTGTGTACAACAATCCTTGATTGGGCCAATGACAAAGGGATTGGTTTCTCGAGTTTCATCTCATTGGGTAATGCCAGTGATGTGGATTTTCCAGAGCTGTTAGATTATCTCAGTGTCGAGCGTCACACGAGCGCGATACTGCTCTACATTGATAGCATTCGTGATGCGCGGCGTTTTATGTCCGCTGCTCGTGCCGCGGCGCGCAACCGACGTATTTTGGTCGTGAAAAGTGGCCGCACGTTAACAGGAACGCGCGCCACCCATCAACATACTGGAGGGCTTGAATCGTTTGATATCGTGTATGACTCAGCAATACAGCGTGCTGGGATGCTGCGCGTGTACACCATGCATGAATTATTTGCTGCCGTTGAAACCCTAACTCATACAATCCCTCTACGAGGCGAGCGCTTAGCCATTATGACCAACGGCGGTGGGCCGGCCATTATGGCGCTGGATACGCTCCTTGAGCGTGGCGGTAAGCTCGCTGAGCTTGAGCCCCCGATCATTGAACGTTTGAACAGTGTTCTTCCCGCCAGTTGGTCGCGTAACAATCCGATTGATATTGTTGGGGATGCGAATGCTGAGCGTTACATTGTCACATTGAATGCGTTGTTAGACAGTCAAAACATTGATGCGATTTTGATCATGCTAAGCCCCTCAGCCATTGCTGATGCCGATGAGACTGCGAAAGGAATCATCGAGTTTATACACAACGATGCCCGCGCCAAGAAATTTAATATCTTGACCAATTGGTCTGGCGAGCAATCGGTACATAGTGCAAGGAATCGCTTCACCCAAGCCGGTATTCCAACCTATCGCACGCCTGAAAGCGCAGTCAGTGCCTTCATGCATTTGGTCGAGTATCGGCGTAACCAAAAACAATTAATGGAAACACCAACAACCACAGAGACATTACAACGAGGTCACCTTCAATTAGCCCATCAATGGATTCACGATAAATTAAGACTGGCGCCTCGCGTTCATTTAGAAACTCATCAGATTAAGCCGCTACTGCGCGCCTATCAATTTGACGTGCTTGCCACCTACATCGCCATTGATGCAAGCGAAGCCGTCCACTTGGCAAATCAAATCGGATATCCTGTGGCGTTAAAACTGCATTCTCCAGATATTATGCATAAATCCGACGTTCAAGGCGTGATGCTCAACTTACGTAACGCTCAAGAAGTTGCCAGTGCTGCGCAAGCGATCATTGACCGAGCCGAGGTCTCCTATCCTGGTGCACTGCTGCAAGGTTTGCAGGTGCAAGCCATGGCGCCAACCACTGGCGCAGAGGAACTGAGGGTCAAGGTGATTCAAGACCCTATTTTTGGGCCAGTCATTTTACTCGGCCAAGGAGGCTCTGACTGGCGAGCGCACAGTGATGCGGTTGCTGGATTACCGCCCCTCAATACCACACTGGCTCGCTATATGATCATTCGCGCTCTTAAGCAAAACAAAATCCGCTTACAAAAGGGGCATGCTCAGTTTGAGCAAACGAAGTTAGCGCAATTCTTAGTTCGGCTCTCTCAAATGGTGATTGAGTGCCCGCAAATTGAGGTGCTAGATATTCATCCACTCCTCGCGGTACATGAACACTTTACGTTACTCGATGTGGATTTAACCTTATGTGAGTTTTCAGGTGATGCTCAAAGTCGCTTAGCCATTCGCCCTTATCCCACTGAGCTGATCAGTGAGTGGCAAGACAATAAAGGTGACAATGTCACATTTCGTCCTATTCTGCCGGAAGATGAGCCGCTTCACGCGGACTTTATCCGGCATGTCACGAAAGATGATCTCTACAAACGTTTCTTTAATGAGGTCGGTGAATTCAATCATGAAGCATTAGCCAACATGACACAGATTGATTATGACCGAGAAATGGCGTTTGTCGCGGTGCAAAATGGCAACATTATTGGTGTTTCACGTGCGCTGATTAATCCAGAGAATACCAATGCGGAATTTGCTATTTTAATTCGCTCAGACTTAAAAGGACGAGGTTTGGGCAGGCAATTATTGGAACGAGCGATTCACTATTGTCGCGATAAAGGAACGACCAAAATATCCGGCATGACAATGCCCTCTAACCAGGGCATGATCGCGTTAGCCAAACGGTGCGGATTTACCGTGGAAATATACCTTGAAGATGGAGTGGCAGAACTCGAATTGCCACTCCAAGACAGTCAAGCGCGTTAACGTAAAGACCAGTGTTTTTTCAAATATTGAATACACCAAGATTTGGCTTCACCCAGTTTATTACGTCGCCACGCCATGATGAGTTCTAACTCTCTCGGTTCGCTGCCTTCAATAAGCGTGAGCTGCCCACTATCAACAAACGGTTGAGCGACTTGAACCGGTAACGTTCCAATCCCTAGACCGGCCACCAAAGCTTCACATTTAACGCTCATATTCGTGACCGTTAAGCGAGGCTGTTTTTCCAGAATATTCACACTGATTGCAGGCTGATCGCGCGCGGTATCGGCAATCGCGACAATGCGATATTTCTGGCGGGTCACATCGTCAAATGGACCCGGTGAGCGCTTATGCACGTAATGTTCGCTCGCCGCGTACCACGCTATCTGCATTTTGCCCAAGTGTTCAGCTTTCACGTCTTGTGGCAGCGTTTCTATTTTTGGGCATACCAGCAAATCCGCACGATCCGTTGATAAGGATTCCCAGCATCCTGCGAGAATTTCTTCTTGTAAGCGTAAACGCGTTTTACTGACCACACTGAGGTCATCAACCAAAGGAAAGAAGTTCTTTACCGGAATAATACCGTCAAATGCGATGGTCATATCCAACTCCCACCCATTGGCCAAGACCGTCGCATCGTGCACCAGTTTTTCTGTGGATGACAACAGTAAACGCCCATGTTTGAGGATTAATTGCCCTGCTTCTGTAAAATTCGCTTTATGACCAGAGCGATCGAAGATCATGATATCCAAATCTTGCTCGAGTTTTTGAATCTGATAACTGAGTGAGCTGGGTGCTCGATTTAATTCATTGGCTGCCGCAGCGAAACTTCCTCGTCGATCGATCGCATCCAAGATGTGTAAAGCTTCAAGAGTAATAGGACTCTGCACTATGGTTATTCCTTTATTATTTATGCAAAAGTGGCGTCTTATCCCCACAATATCATGGCGTTAATTGTGGAGATTGGAGGTTAATGGCTGGTTAAAATAACAATTTACACGGCTAATAAACAAAAGCAAAGATAGCAGCAAAAAATAGTGACCTGTGTATATGAATCAAAATCAGTAATATGCGGTGGTTAAGTGTTTTATCTGCACCATGTGATTTAGTTATAGTGCATTAGATAATTAAACCAATAAAAAAGCAAACCATCGAGGTTTGCTTTATCTCAGAGTGAGCGCTAAAGAAGGTTGTGAACAACAGTGAGTTGACGCTCAATTCCCGTTTTATCTTAACGCTTGTTTTTGATTTCTTTAGAAATCATCACAACGCCGGTAACAATAAAAAATACAATCAGTCCCAAAGACATAACCAGCCCCTATTCAGTAGTCGTTGATAGCTGAATCAATGATAGCAAAACCTGCTGTTTTTTACAGCAATTTATCGTTAAGCGTTGAATTAGCTACGTTCAGGTTTTACCCATACTCGACTAAAATCAAACCACCCCAATGCATTGCTTTTCGCATTTTGTAAAGCGCCACATTGGTCCTTAGAAACACCGAGCCAGCAATGGAACATCGGCACAATTTGATAATGACTCAGGAGCGATTGTCCTAACTCTCGCCCAGGGAATTCACGCTGCGGGTCACAACGCCAAGCATCAATCTGCCCTACCCACTTAGCAAACACTTTTGGCGAACTCAGTTGCTGTATGTGAGAGTCGTCCAATAGCCATGCCGCAAGCGCCTCGTCACGACGATTGGCGATACCGGTACTCTGTAACCAAATATCCACATCGAGTAGCAACTCGGATTCTGTTTCGTATTTCACAAACTCGACAGTCACACCGTCGGTAGCCAAAATCGATTTTAATACGTTCGCCAAGGTCGGGAACATAGGGTGATTGGCTTGATAGGCGATTTTTACACGCGCTTTACTAGGAAGAACACATTCCGCGTTAGCGGGCAATTGGTGATGCCATCCAGGTTTAAGACCATGTGCAGGCACCAATCCCATATCGATAATGCTGGACTCTGGCATTAAGCGCATTACGTTCAATGCCCGCAAACGATGAGAGAAATATTGCGCCCAATCATCACTTTTAGCGAGCCCATTGTGGCGATTTAACAATAAATACATGCATCCTGGGTCTAGATCTACGTCCTCTTTAGAATACATGCGCTGTCCTAACTGGCTTGGAATATCAATGGACGGAAACACCAACGATGAATGCACTTCACTGATAACCCAGACCTCAACACGATCAAGCAATGGCCGATAACCGAAGTATCCGTCATAAGCTTGTAAAATCAGTCGCTTATCATCATTCATGACGACTTTATATGGACCGGTTCCAACAGGGTAGATATCAAAATCGTCTTGCCGTTGTTCTTCAGGAAGAACAATATTCGCACAGGTTTCTGAGAGCCACAGTGGTAAATAATGGTCTGCGTGTGCTAATTGTATATCGACCACCCACTCAGAAGGCGAGCTGATTCGCTCAATATGAGCAAAGAGATGAAATGAACGCAGGTGACGTAAACTGTCTTGCACAATATCTGTGGTCAACAATGTACCGTTGTGAAAGCGTACCCCTGGGCGCAGGTAAAAACGCCAATGCTCGGGTGTGATCGCCTCCCAATGGTGGGCGAGATCGGGCTGTACGTTTTCATCATCATCAAGCCGCGTCAACCCATTAAAGACCTGCCTAACGATATGACGTTCAGAGCGCCGCATCGATTTCAATGGGTTGAGCATCGATAATGGCCGATAATATGGCAAGCGAATAACAGGCAGTCCGTGAGAGTGCTGAACGCCCAAATAGCTTTGGATGACCTGAGTCAGTTTACTCGCATCTTGATCGAGTACACTTAATGCTTGGCTAACTTTGCCTTCATCCAGATAACGCCGAGCGAGGTTTTCACTCACATCCGCACGTGAGCGCTTAAACAATAATTGGGACAACTTGCCACGACCCGCTGCCGGGTGCCACTCAATCCAGCCTTCTTCCTCCAGTTTGTTGAGAACGATACGCGCATTACGACGTGTGCAACACAAGATATTTGTCACATCATCGAGTTGAGTGTCCGCATCTTCGCCATGAAAATGTTCAAAGAGCGTTTCAAACTGTACACGTAATCGGGGACTGCTCATAAGGGAGGAAACTCATTACCTAATTATAGAAAGTTTAGTTTCCTCATTTTTGCGAGTAGATGCAAGTCACCCACCCAAGATTTAGCGAATTTCACAGCCTAACTGCTCACTTATCAGGGTAAGCTGTTCTAATGTATCCAGTTTTAAAGACCACTTTACCCCACCCACATTCGCCATAATGACATTTGCCGTTTGGCCAAATAACGTTACGGCCTCTTGTTGTGCTTGTAACACGGTCTCGGGCATCTGAGTGAGACGAACCACGATTTCATGAGGCGTCACAATGATCGTGCCTTGAGAAAATTCAACACGCATTGTGGTTACGCCTCTTTCTTATGTCGTTTGACCGCTAACGTCAGACGGCTGGCACACACTAAACGCCCTTGTTCATCACAGATATCGATTTGCCAAACTTGAGTCATTCCACCACGATGCAAGGCAACCGCGGTCCCCGTCACCGTGCCACTTCTCATGCCACGCATATGGTTGGCGTTAATATCAATACCGACACAATAGCTATTCTCATCAACGCTGAAAAAACCCGCCACCGATCCCAAGGTTTCCGCTAATACGACCGATGCCCCGCCATGGAGCAATCCCATCGGCTGATGAGTGAAAGAACACACTGGCATCGTTGCAGACAGTCGGTCATCACCAATCTCGGTATAAACGATATTTAAATGCTCAATCAACGTATTGGCCGATGTCGCATTCAAAATATCGAGACTTATCGGCTTCTTCCAAATTTTCATACCCTAACCTCATTTTTCTTAATTTTTATTCTGCAATTACAACAAATACTTATAGAAAAGGCCATGCTTTCGAATGACTTTAGCATTGCTAATTGGAGTTATGTTGTAACTAAAGCCACTAATTAGGCCTTTATGAGATAAATTCTGCTCAAAGCGTGATTAATTTACCTAATATCTCGAATACCCCTTTAAATCTTGTGTATAAAATGGATAATACGCGCCTTAATGATTTTATAAATGGTGATATCATGTCAACTGAAGCTACTTTACTTGCACGCTGCAACGCTCATTGTGAATTATGTAATTCCGATGCTCCTCTTTCTCCTTACGTGGTATCACCACACACAAACGTAACCGTAGACCATGCGGTGATGCTTTGTGAAACATGTCGCTCACAAATTGAAAACCCAGAGACTGTGGATATGAATCACTGGCGTTGTTTGAACGACAGCATGTGGAGTCAAGAACCGGCGGTTCAAGTTCTCGCTTGGCGTCAGCTTAAACAGTTATCATCAGAGAATGGCTGGGCGCAAGATCTCTTAGACATGATGTATATGGAAGAAGAGACCCAAAAGTGGGCAGAAATTGGCATGGATGACGATGCTGAAAAACCCCGTGATGTGAACGGCGTTGAGCTGAAAAAAGGCGATGACGTCACGATCATTAAAGATTTACCTATCAAAGGTTCATCACAAGTTATTAAACAAGGAACCGTGGTACGTGGCATTAGTGTCTCTGACGATCCTAAATTGGTATCAGGCAAAGCCAACGGCCAATCTATGTACATCATTGCTGAGTTCTGTCGTAAGAAATAATCCGGTCTAATGACCGCTATCGATGGATAAAAAAAAGCTGACATGACTGTCAGCTTTTTATTCACACTTGCTCAACACATTACTGTAAACCAATATCTCGACGTAAGTAGTCAGACAGCTCTGCAGTATTGTAAAAAGATGTACTTTCTTTTTTCGATACTACAATATCGAACAAATGCTTAATCAATCCTTTGAAGTTAACCGAATAGGTTTTGTTATCCGTAGACGCATGCTCTAATGTATTCATTGACATTGTTTGTGACATCATCGCCCCCTGTTTTAAGGTCATTCACTTCATGGCGGCAAAGATATACAAAATAACAGCAAAGTAACACTGACAATTCTTATTAAAATGGATTAGTTTTTTTTATGCGAATGTAGCCATAAAAATGATGAATAATTATTCCTGTCACGCGGCTAAATATCACGAAAAATGGGAATGACTATTCATCGTTATCATCGCTCAGCGTTTATAAAAATACAAAATGACGTGATTAACCAATGTATTGGTGGCTCATTTCTACCTACGCAGTGAGTCAGTGTTCATTTCTTCACAATGAAAAAGGAACACTATACGCAATCACACCCCAGACACTCACCCAAATCACAATCACTAATGTATCAAACCAGTCTTTTGTCCACATATTGCCTTCCCCCAAACGAGACGTATCGCATAGCATTCTTTGGCCTAACGATCGAGTGTCTAGAGAAATAGCAAAAACTACGCCACAATGAATAAAATTAAGGTAACCATTTGATATTTAATATCTAATTAAGATTAAGCTCGAGTTTTTCTGTTGCCTAAGGTGGTGTCGGCCCGACTCATGAACTTTAAAAATGCGTCTGACATCGATTGTGGGCTGTACACCACTGGCTGAGTCATGCGTAAAAAGGCATCGTAGCCCTCTTTCCCTTTCACTGTATAACTGGAAGAAACGCCACAGTACACCTGCTCGGGATGCACGCATTGCCATGCAACATCTCGATAAATTTCAAGGCCTTGAATGCGCTGACCCAATGGTGCATCACCATGATATTCAAATCGACAACGATGCAAATACGGGTAGCTACCCGTACCAGTCCCAACAACGCCATTGCTCAGAGCATTATTCATCGCCCCTTCCAACACCTCCGCCAATATTTGACCGGTTACTTTATAAATGGCAAGAGGAATCACAAAAGGCAATATGTTGCCTACGATATCGGCAACGGTTAACGGTCCTGCCGAGGCCGATGCGCGAATTCCTCCCGCATTATGGAGAGCAAACTCTACCGGATGTCCCTCTTCACGCATACTTTCATAAAACCCTTGAACCACTAGCGGAGCTAGCTCACTGGCACCTTGCTCATCAGGGATACGAATATGACGCAGTGGCCGTTCCAGTTGGGTCACGATTTGCTTTTGACGTTGACGGACTTCGGGTAAATAATGTTCATATAAAATGGATTGAATCGTAGGATGCTTGGCACACGTCACCACATACGGATGCTCATCGACCCGCTGACGCGAAATAGCATACTGCTGACCATCAAATTCCGTGTCTAAACTTGCGTCCATAAACAGACGACGTCCGATCAAAAGCTCGTTTTTCCCATTGAAGCCAACCACGTGCCCGTGCTCATCAAAATCGATGTGGCAATGCCCCAACGCCAAGGCATGACAGCCGGATTGGACGACATAGGTATCACCAACGCGCCGACCATACTCATCCATTTTCTCAAAGCCCAACTCACTAAAGTCACCTTGTAAGGTATGGCTATGTCCCCCCACAATGACACCGATCCCTTCAACGGCTTCGGCGAGTTGCAGATCCTGATGATAGCCCAAATGACTCAGCACGATAATTGACCGCACGCCACTGGCATGGATGGCTGCGATGGTATTGCGTACCACCTCAATGGCGTTCACAAATGGCGTATCTTGGTCTGGGTTGGCAATGTCCGTCATTTTGTCCAGCGACACCCCAAAAATTGCGACTGGGTTAGCAGCATCGCCTTTTAAAATCCAACGCGCACACTGTGTATGCGGATCGTAACTGTAAACGTTGTCATTAGACCCTAAACGTACGGGTTTCGACCGGTTTTCTCTCGATAAATCCCAGTTACCCGCCAATAATGGAAAATCAATCGCCTGAGCAAACTCCGCTACTGGCTCATTGCCCATATCGAGCTCATGATTGCCTAACGTCATGGCGTCTATCTGTAAGGCGTTTAAAAGCTCCGCATTGGCTTTACCTTTAAATAGAGAAAAATATAACGTGCCTTGAAAGCTATCTCCGGCGTGGAGAAAAATGAAATCGCGATGCTGTTGACTCGCCTGCTCACGTAATTGTGCGATGCGTGTGGCGATGCGTGCAAAGCCACCAGCACTCACGTATGGCTGTAACCGACCTTGAGGGGTAGGCAACGTAAACTGTAAAGGAGTCGGTTCAAAGTACGAGTGTGTGTCATTAATGTGGGCCAATGTGATAGAAGTAACGTGACGTTGTTTGCTCATAGATGAAGAAGACTCCTTTTTCTGAACGGCGTGATGTGTCAATACTCAGTAAGCCACCGTATTAGAGAGTCATAGGATAACCAAAATTACCGCGACTTTATAGCGTTGCGAATACACCACCATGCCCCTTAGGAATAAGAAACTGGGGTTTGTGATGTGCTCAGTGTCAGAAATGACGGTTTTTTCCTACACTTAGCCTGACAACATACAGCAAACTTGTGCTCGTATTCCTATCAATAGAGAGTAGCGCTTATGCATTTAGAACGTATTGAAGTCTCCAATTTCCGCGGTATTCGACGTTTGTCCTTAACCTTTGATGAACTGACCACTCTGATTGGGGAAAATACCTGGGGGAAATCTTCCCTGCTTGATGCGCTCACCATCATGCTACCGCCCAGCCGCGAATTATATCAACTCACTCGCAAAGACTTTCATGTTGATGTTGCTGAATCGCAACCTCTTGCGCGCCACTGCCAGATCGTTTTATGTTTTGCCTCCATCGATGAAAAAGAACGACAAGCAGGACGCTATCGACGGATCAAACCTTTATGGTGTCGTGGTCCAGATGATCAACATCGAATTTACTATCGTTTGTCAGCCACCCAACAACCCAATGGCTCGATTACCACTCGCTACGACTTTCTTGATAACCAAGGACGAATCAAGGTTCTAACCAAAAGTGAGGTATTTGCTCAAGAACTGATGGGGTTACATCCGGTACTGCGCTTGACTGATGCCCGCCGTCTCCCAAAAGAGATAAAACAGCAACAAGCCGAACTCTCTGGAAACACACGATTTGAAAAACGCTTGGAAAATACCTGTCGGCGGCTAATGGCCACACCGGGTCATGTCAATAAAGGGGAAATCCGCGCCAGTATGCAAGCGATGAGTGCCTTAGTTGAACATTACTTCTCTTTTAAGTCATCGAGCTCATTTCGTTCCGCTTCGGCAAGAGGTGCCGTTTTCCGCTTACCAGAAGCGCAAGGACAATCGCTTAGCGAGATCGTCAAAGAGACCAAAAATCCCCACACCCATTTATTATTTTTACGATTAATGAATACCTACCTGCAAGCCAAGGGGCCTCATCCATTGCGGCGCTGCGCCCGACCAATTGTGATCATTGATGATCCGGAAGGCAGATTACACCCAACGCACCTCGCTCGTGCTTGGAGCCTGCTGAACCGTCTGCCGATGCAAAAAATTCTTACCACAAACAGTTCCGATTTAATCTCTGCCGTGCCATTGGCGTCGATTCGCCGGTTGGTACGCCAGCAAGAACGTACTGTCGCTCGCACCATGCCAACCAAAGGGCTCTCGTCCGACGAACTGCGTCGTATCGGCTTTCATTTACGCTTCCACCGGCCTGGTGCATTGTTTGCTCGCTGCTGGTTATTAGTCGAAGGAGAAACGGAAGTATGGCTGTTTAGCGAGTTTGCAAGACAACTGCAATACAATTTGCCAGCAGAAGGCATTCAAATCGTAGAGTTTGCTCAATCAGGCTTACGCTCAATGATAAACGTCGCACAGGCATTTGGCATTGAATGGCATGTGATTACCGATGGCGACGGAGCTGGAAAAAAATACGCGCACTCGGTACGGTCAATGCTCCATCATGAAACCCCAGCTCATCGTTTAACCGAACTGTCCGAACGTGACATTGAACACTTCCTCTATATGAATGGCTTCGAGTCATTTTTTCGCGATCTCGTTAGAATCCCAACAAACCATACGATTTCACCGCCTAAAGTTGTGACTAAGGTACTGAAAAAATTTGCAAAACCTGATTTAGCACTGGCGATTGTCAGTCATACTCATCAGCAGGGAGAGCATTTTATTCCGACCTTGATAAAGGTGACGCTGTCACGAGTTGTGTTAATGGCACGCGCCCATTTATGAGTAAGGAGTGAGAGCTAAGTGAATGATATCCGTGATAACCTCCACTTATTTCTACTTTAGAATTGCACCGATGACCAGCTATGCTTATAGTCTTTACATCATCTCGTAGCGGGTTCGCCACGCCCCATTGTCTCTAAAGCTTATCGTCGCTAACGGGTTTACAAGGAGTAATCTGCGTTGTTGTTGGATATCGTTACGCAAAGTATCAATGAATTTCAGGTTGATTGTCTAAAGCTCTGTGAAAAGCATTACCCCTCGATACACAATCAAGGCATGAGTAATCATCATTTAGGAATGGCCTATGCGCGCCGTCTAGCACGCACGCTTGTCGAGTTTGGACACAGCTGTCATTTCGATGCTATAGAATCGGCAAATCGCCACGATCATCCTCACCATTATCGTGTCAGTAGCGATATTGGGACCGTTTGGCTCATCACCCATCATATGGCAAGCGCCAGTTCAGCGTGCCGTAATAAGCTCATGCGTGAAATCGCAGTATGGAAAGAAGAATACGGGTACGGCTTACAACCGAATGACTTGCTACTCGTTTTAACCGATCATTGGATCAGTCGCAGCCACAATAGCCGTGAGCTGTTACATTGGTGGACTGGGCAATTACCGGACGAACTCGACGACTATAAAACGCAAGGCATTACCTTATACGAAAGCCAGTCGCAAATGACTCAAACCTTGGATAGCATGTTTGATATTCGGCCCTGCTATGTAAAATATGGTCACCCACTCAAGCGCTCGCGAAATCAACAGTTGGTGCGTAAATACGTTCAACTTTATGCGGTACTGCAATGGGATTAGACGATGGTGATGCCCTTGTAATCCAACAAGCGGCTCTTATCTGATCCCACTTATCCCCTAGTCGTTCAAGGACCTCGCGCTGGCTACCATGCGGGGTACGCCCGGCCGATGTCATCGCAACGTCATACAAATTTGCCACACTGCTGATGGTATTTATCTCATCGGTGGTCGCTTTGAAACGCCTAAAACGCTATCAATATGAACGCTATGCAGTGCTATGCCAACTCGCTTATCCACGCATATTTAGGCATACCCAGTATGGTTTTGATCCTAAAGGTCAACAAATTGTCTACAATCAGCATGGCAAAATCATGGTGCGCATATTGTGGAGCAAACGAGACGAAGAAGTGATCGTGATTTTTAAAGGTTCTCACTCAATCACAGACTGGCTATGGAGCTTAGCAATGCATAAGATTCGTCGCCCTTCGTTACCCCTTCCTTATCCAATTCATGCGGGGTTTCACCACTTAATGACTCAGCCCAGCCGTCCTAATGGTCGGTCTTATCCGGAAGAAATGTCCGTCTACCAACAAGTGATGCACTACCTACTCCCACGGATTCAAGAAGGAAAACGCATTACGGTCACCGGACATTCGTCAGGCGGAGCCATGGGGTGTGTCTTGGCGGATATGATAGAAACCCGTTACCCAAAAACCATTAAACGCGTCGTTACTTTTGGTCAGCCGGCCATTGGTGGCTGGCGCCTACACCGATTATATCGCTTACATCATAAAACATACCGGATATGCTGCGATCTCGACATTGTCACCTTTCTGCCGCCAATCCCTGTGTATTATTGGCATGTAGGCCGCTTACTCTGGCTCCATAATGGCAAGATTTACCACAATACACCGCCAGTTTTTCGCTTAGGGCGGACATTGTTGTCTTGGCTATTACGCCCTTTCTCTTATCATTTGATGAGCCGCTATATTCGAAATAAAGATTTCTTCGATAAACGTTAGACAATCTATCGCCCACCGACGATGGTACTTCGAGCCGCTGTTACGCTACAGCCTGCACTTTTTGGTTTCGGTACATACTGACAAGCCCAAACAAAACAAAACATAAAGACGCGGTTTGTTGAATGGCGAGAATGGGTTTTCCTTGGATCAACATTAACGTGCCCATTGAGAGATTCATGACAGCAAAACACAGCCAGCCGCCAATCCGAGCTTTAGCTAATAGATAACCACCTAATAAAAATCCAACCATGACCCCCAGCTCTAACCACTGGTTAATTGACGTAATGCCGCCATATTCATAAAAACTGTACCCGACCCCCAAAATGATAAAGCAATAGGTTATCAGCGAAGTCAGCCTATCGTAGAAAGAGTGAACGACATCTTGCTTGATCAACACATACAGCCCAAATGCCATCGCCGGAATACCACCTGTCTCAATGGAAGCGGCGATCCAATTATCATGTCCGACCAAGATCATCACCCATGGCGGTACACCCAAAATATAAATACTCCAGCCGACGATTTTTAAACGGCGTTGGCGTTGAGACGAGCGCTGTACTTCAGCAATAGCAAAGAGAATTTTATTGACGAGGTAAAACAGACCTCCCCACAGTTGAAGGAACACATCCATGTATTCACCTATTCATAGAATTTAAAAAACATTCAATACGATTCATTCTAAAATGACAATCCACTGCCGCGATCAATGAGATTCAGCGTTTCACCGCAACACCAGCTTTTCGGCTAGTGTCGCGGTGATAACTATGTCTCTTTCTGAGAACACGCGATGCCCATACTCATTCTACCGCTTGCGGCACATCATGGACACTGTCACAGGTTTGTTTTGCTGGACAATATTTGTCAAGTAACATCAGCGTGACGCCATTGGTCCAACCAAAGCCATCTTGCAGTGGGTATTCGCCACCGCCGCCGCCGCCAAGTTTTCGGCCCTCAACAACGTATTTTTCCACCAGCTTATGTTCACTGTCATAGGTCGCTTGCACGTTTTTCAAAAATCCCATGGCGATGCGTTTTGCCAATTCGGGATGATCGTAGTTGGTTAACCCCACCACGGCAATCCATTGCAGTGGCGCCCAACCATTCGGTGCATCCCACTGCTGACCTGTTTCCACTGTTGTCGTGGCTAACCCGCCAGGATGCACCAACTGTGATGACACCGCTTTCGCGGTTGCATTCGCATGATTATTGGTTGCAAGATTAAAAAATAACGGGAACAAAGTGGCTGCGGTCAGTTGCTGGCGCACCTGACCTGTCGTCCAATCATAATCGCTATACCAACCTTGTTTGCGATTATACAAGTACGTATTGATCGCTTTCGCTCGCGTCTTCGCAAGCTGGCGATAATGCACAGCTAATTGCTTATCGCCTTTTAACTGATACCCTTTGGCCAATACTTGCTCCAAGTGATATAGCAAGCTATTGAGATCGACCGGGATAATATGAGTCACCTCGATCGTACTCAGATCCTGAGGATCGCGAAACCATCGAGAACTATAATCCCAGCCCGATGCAGCGCCTGACCGCAGCTCTCGATACAGTGCTGGCTTATCTTTAGCTGGCACTTGCGAGGCTGTTTTAATATCAGCTAACCACGATTCCGGCCGCGGAACATCACGCGCATCCCAATATCGGTTGAGTAACGTACCATCAGCAAGTTTCACTACGCGCTTGTTCGCTTGGCCTTTTGCTAATTGCTGAGCGCCCGCCATCCAATAATCGTACTCTGTTTGCAATTGTCCCAAATAGTCCACATACACTTGATCGCCTTGATGCTTTGCATACAAAGAGACCATTAAACTGAAAAAAGGAGGTTGCGAACGGCTTAAGTAATAACTGCGATTGCCATTTGGGATGAGCCCATATTGATCCAACTCCCAAGCAAAGTTATCCAGCATATTTTTAATCAACGACCAGTGGCCACTTTCAGCCAATCCGAGCATAGTAAAATAGCTGTCCCAATAATACACTTCGCAAAAACGCCCGCCGGGAACAACATAAGGTTTGGGAATCGGTAACAATGAGTCATATTGCCCCGCTTTTTGCGCACTGCGCGTCAACTCACTCCATAAGCCATCGATATGTTCACGTAAGTTCTGATCCTTGGGCGGAACATAGGCAGAATGAGTTTCGGGTAAAGTGAAATTCGCTAACACGAAGGTTTTTAAATCAAACCCTTGCTTGGTTTTTTGCTTTTTCCAATCGCGAATAATCAATTGTGGGGAACGTTTGGCCACCGCATCGGCAAACGTTTTTTGATCGCTAAACAGTTGGGCGCGTTGCACCGCGTCGAATAAAGGACCAAACAGGATATCCGGAGATTGAGGCATCTGTTGTCGAGCCATGGCGCTTTGGCAAACCAGCAGTAAAGCCAATGTCGCAACACTGGCGACTTGGCGCCAACCGTGCCAAATTACGTTAGAAGAATCATTCAATGTCACCATCCGCACACTCCTTGACCATCATCAATAATAAACCTATTGAATAACCCTAAAGTGCTAGATGACTTTTTTATATGACAAGTCGCACAGAAATGACATTCTGTTCACTCCACGTCGTTCAGCGAACCGCTAAACGACGTTTTTTATCAATAAGATGATGATCACGCTCACTCATCATCAACGCAGACATCAACGACAACGCTGCCCCTCGATAGGTATGGCATTGAGGGGAAGACTATGCTCGCTTAACACTATAGACCACCAGAGAGATCCAAATAATTACCGGTAGAAAAAGACGATTTTTCGCTGGCGAGCCAATAGATCGCTTCTGCAACCTCTTCAGGCGTCCCCCCGCGTTGCAAGGGGATCTTAGTTTGCAGCCGAGCAATTCGATCAGGCTCTCCACCATCAGCATGCATCTCGGTATGAATTAATCCAGGACGAACACAATTGACACGAATCCCCTCGGCCGCCACTTCAAGCGATAAGCCTTTGGTTAACGTATCAATCGCGCCTTTGGTTGCCGCATAATCAATGTATTCGTGAGGCGAACCGGTACGCGCGGCCCCAGAAGAGACATTGACAATCGTGCCGCCGAGTCCACCATAACGTTGAGACATCCGCTTAATCGCTTCTTTGCAACATAAAAAATAGCTGGTGACATTGGTCGTCAATAAGGTATTGATCCGCTCGGCGGTCATATCTTCTAACCGCGATTGTGGGAGAAGAATTCCCGCATTATTCACCAATACGGTAATATTACCAAGCTCGTTATCCACGGCCGAAAATAAACGTGATACCTCTTTTTCTTGAGAAACATCTGCTTGAACTGTAATACAATGGCCGCCTTGCGAACGAATATCGTCAGCCACTTGAGTCGCCGCCACTTCGTTTGATTTGTAATTAATGCACACGGAATATCCGTGTAAGGCAAACAGTCTCGCGGCAGCCACGCCAATACCACGTCCCCCGCCCGTTACCAGCACAATCTGATTATGAGTCATTGTCATCCTTTACACCTATGTGAAACTGCATCACGGCTGTCCCACTCACCATCATGGTGAGAGAGCATCCCTATATGGACTTTATTTGCTGAAAGTACCTTATTGTTATTCTTAATTAGACAATCATGTCAGTGGTGAAATAGCAAGCGTTGCTGTGATTCGCACGTTCAAGATGTGAATGTACCCCGTTCATTTTGTGGAAAAATGTCTCCATGTGTCACCGGTGAGCGTATCAACATTTAACTCCGTCATCATAATAGGCTTTTCTTATAAAATAGTAATGAAAATGATAACTATTTTCATTACTATAGAGACCTTATTAATGACAGACCAAGGTTATCACTATGCAACAACCCAAATGTAAACTGATTATCCCACTCACCATCCTGACTCTATCCCCTGTCTATGCATTCGCAGAGGATGACGCGGTAGACACCTATGTGGTCGAATCCAGTCGTATGAACACGACTCGGCAAGATTCCTCACAAGTCATCAGCGTTATCACTCAAAAACAAATTCAACAACAACTCGCGATCAGTGCGGATAGTTCACAAGTGTTATCCAATCTCCTCCCCGCCTACTCACCCAATACCCAAAAATTAAACAACAGCAGTCAAACATTTCGTGGGCGGGCCGTTCTTTATATGATTGATGGTGTGCCACAGTCCAATCCTCTGCGTGAAGGAAGCCGATCAGCGCATACCATTGACCTGTCTATGGTGGAACGAATTGAAGTACTCCATGGGGCCAGTGCCATTCATGGAATGGGCGCAACGGGAGCCATCATTAACTTCATTACTAAAACCAACGACACGAGTGAACCGTTAAAACAGCATGTGAATCTGCAACTGACCACACCAACCACTGATGCGACGAGCGACACACTGACATACCGAGCCAGTTATAATGCCAAAGGGTCCAAGGATAACTGGGACTATTTATTCGGTTTAACCGACGATGTTCAAGGTCTGTATAAAGACAGTGAGGGCGACAATGTCGGCGCCGCTACGGTGCGCGGTGATCTCATGGACTCCAAAAGCTATGACGCTTTCTTAAAATTAGGCTATTGGCTGAGTGCCAGTCAAAACTTACAGTTTGAAGTTAACCGTTACCAAATTAAAGGTGACATGAATTATATGGGCGTCGCTGGTGACCGTCGTAATGGGATCGCCACCTCAGCCATCAAACAGCGTCCACCGGGCCGCGCCCCCTTTAATAAAGTAGACACGTATAATCTGCTGTATACCGACACCGACTTAGCCGGTATGGACTTAAAAGCTCAAACATTTTATCAACGTTTTCGTGGTCGCTACGGCGCCACCACCTCATCAAGCTTCCAAGATACCAACACGTCGCAAACCATCTATGATCAATCACAAAATGAATCCGATAAAATCGGCGCAAAATTGACTCTGTCAAAATCCGAGGTATTTGCACAGCCATTAAAAGTCACCGGAGGACTCGATCTTCTCAAAGATACCACCAGTCAAACGCTGACCTTGACAGGCCGTACTTATGTCCCGGAAACCACCTATTACAATTACGCCCCTTTTGTACAACTGGAATACAAACCGTTTGAGCGCCTCACTTTACAGTCTGGTGCACGCTATGAACACGCAAAATTAGACATTCCGGATTACCGAACCGTTGCAGCGCGCAATCACACGGCGGTTGAAGGAGGCTCACCAACATTTCATGAAACCGTCTTCAATGCAGGAGCCGTATTTAAGCTAACGCCAAGCGTGAATGTTTTCGGGAACTATTCACAAGGGTTTGGTATGCCCGACGTCGGTCGAGTGCTGCGCGGTGTTAGCCAAAGCGGACAAACTGTCAACGACTTGATTGACCTCTCTCCCATTATTACTGATAACTATGAGGGGGGTGTGCGCTTTCATTACGATCAGGTGCATTTTGAAATCAGCTACTACGAATCCAAATCCAAGTTAGGCAGTCGGATAGTCGAAAATAATGGGCTGTATACGGTTAAACGAGAGCGGAAAGAAATCAAAGGCGTAGAAACCTCCCTCACCTATCAATTGAATGCTGAGCATCAGTTAGAGACCAGCTATTCATACATAGAAGGGCAATCGGATACGGATGGCGATGGTAAAGTAGATACCAAACTGACTGGGGCGGATATTCCACCCAACCGCCTACGTATCGCATGGACAGCGCAATGGAGCGATACCTTCTCGACCTTGCTGCAAGCAAACCATAATTTTGATCGCTCATTTGATGATAAGGAACTCGATTTTGATGGCTATACGCTCGTGGATGCCTCCATGCAGTATCAACTGCCAGTGGGACAACTGAAGCTTTCCATCGCTAACCTATTGAACGAAGACTACTTTACCTACTATTCGCAAAGCGCGTATAAAAATGATGACTTTTATTTCAAAGGTCGAGGCCGGACGATCACTTTGGGGTATGGACTGACCTTCTAACTGACTTCCTTTAGACCTAAAAAAGCCATTTGAATACCGATTCAGATGGCTTTTTCGTACATCAGTCCGAGGTTATTATCTCCCTTTATTTCCGGAGCCACATCCACCTCGAGCACTGGGCTTTTTACCCACTAGCGGACACGTACTGCAATATTTCGCTGGGTCTGTCACCTTATAATAGTAGCAACAGGTGCGCCGAACCCTCACTGGCACGGTGTGCTCATTGTGCTGAGATAATTCATAGAAATAGCGCGTCAACGGGTTTTTATCCAGACCAAACACCCGCGTGGTATCCGCCTGTAATAAGTAGGCAAAATCGGCTTCGGCGACCGCTCGTTGAGTGGGCTCGGTGAGCGCAGGTAAAA
Source organism: Vibrio zhugei (assembly GCF_003716875.1). Classification (NCBI taxonomy): domain Bacteria; kingdom Pseudomonadati; phylum Pseudomonadota; class Gammaproteobacteria; order Vibrionales; family Vibrionaceae; genus Vibrio; species Vibrio zhugei. The sequence goes on from NZ_CP033077.1 coordinate 260,371, forward strand.
TGCGCCGCTCGTAAATACTAAACACCCGAATGGCGATATTTTCCCAGAGCACCGCTTGAGGTACACGCGTTAAGCGATGAAACTGTTTCACCAGCAAAGATAAATTCTGGTCAAATGCAGCGGTCAAAAGCGCTTCACGCCATGTCGTACGCTGGCAACCGGGGGAGTTCACCCGACAATTTTTAAGCGGCATCCGCGATTGCCATTGCTGCTGCTCAAGTGGGTATTCGAAGATGCAATTGTTTATTGTCATATCCAAGCCTTTATCATACCAAGACATGGCACTCAGCATGGGAGCGAGGGTAAGAAATCCTATCCGCTTAATGACTAAAGACGCCGTCACCTTTAAATCTGGCGCGCCAAGCTCGGCCTGAATGGTGGCTAACACCTCTAAGCACCGCGTATCATCGAGCAGTTGCTCGGTGGCCATTCAGAAAGGTGAGAGCCCATGGCAGTCCGCTAAACCAAACTCACTAAGGCGCTGCCATTCTCGCTTACCTAAGGCATGTGTGCCTTGGTCGACATCCCTATGCAAGCGGGAGTATTCATCGCTCACAGTGATCCGGTTATCAAAGGTCATGGCGCCAATCCTCCGTTTCACGACGAATGTGACGTCCTTTGCCATAAGGAATGCACATGGGCGTTCCAAAGAGTGGATCTTCACCAATGTGACATTGCATGCCAAACACCGTTTCCACCATCTCGAAATTAAGAATGTCTTCTGGCTTACCTTGGCAAAATACCTTGCCCTCTTTGATAGCGATCATCTGCTGCGCATAGCGACACGCCAAATTGAGGTCATGAAGTACCATCACAATGGTGGTGTGCTGCGTTTGATTCAATTCAAAAAGCAGGTCTAAAATTTCAATCTGATGAGTCAGATCCAGATATGTGGTCGGTTCATCGAGTAATAAAATATCGGTATCTTGAGCAAGCGCCATCGCAATCCAAGCACGCTGCCGTTGCCCACCTGACAACGATTCCACAGGCCGGTCAGCCAACGCTAACAGGTTGGTATCTCGCAACGCTTTTTCCACCAAACGTTCATCTTCAGGACGCCAATTCTGTAGCCAATGTTGATGAGGATAACGCCCTTGCTTGACTAACTGCTCAACCGATAATCCTTCTGGTGCGACTGGGCCTTGCGGTAAAATAGCCATACGCCGTGCAACGTCTTTACTTGACTGTCGATTAAGATCGTCATTATAAAGTAGGATACGTCCTGCCTGAGGGGCTAATAAACGCGCCAACGATTTCAATAATGTGGATTTGCCACAGCCATTCCCTCCCACTAACACGGTGATATGATTGGCCAAAATAGACAGATCTAACTCATCAATAATGGTCGTTTTTCCATAGCCGAGAGACACTTTTTCTGTCACTAGTGGCGCATCCGATGTCCTTTCCGGCTCAGAGCGACGCTCTGGATTGCTCTGCGAAGGAGACCCACCCATTGTCCGCTGACACGTTGTCTGAAAGCTCATGCTATTTGCTCCATTGTGTCACTCCTATCAAAACCGCTGTCGATAGAGTAAGAAAATAAAAAAAGGGGCGCCGATTGCTGAGACAAATACCCCGGCTGGGATATCCAATGGTTGAAATAGTGTTCGCCCACATACATCCGCCAACATCACCAAACACGCACCAATCAATGCCGTTGTCGGTAGTAATACTGCAAAGTGCCTATCAACCAAGCGCCGAGCAATATGGGGGGCAATCAACCCCACAAAACTGATCGCGCCCGCATAAGCTATCGCTGGCGCAGCCATTAAGACACTCAAGAACAGCAGGCTCATGCGGGTGAACTGAAGCGACACGCCTAACCCTACCGCGGTGTGATCGCCTAATTCCAATGCGTTCATTCGCCGAGAGAAATACAGAGAGACACCTAAACTGCCCGCCACCCATGGGAAAAGCTGAGTGACATCATGCCAATCGGCTCCGTACACGCTTCCGGTTAACCAAATATAGGCCGTCATACTCGTGGATTCTGAACTCAAGGCGATGAGCAGGGTTACCACCGCTCCCATTGCAGCCGAGACGCCAATCCCCACCAACACTAAACGCATTGGTGTCACACCGTTTTTCCAAGCAAGAAGAGAGATCACAAGGCTTGTAACAAATGCGCCGATAATGGCGAAGACGGGCAACCAAACCACACTGAGTAGCGACTGAAAAAAGCAAGAAATCCAACCGCAGCAGCGGACGCCCCGCTGGTAATACCGATAATATCGGGTGAAGCCAATGGGTTACGGATCATCGACTGCAACACTAAACCTGAGCCCCCTAATGCCGCTCCGACTAAAGCCGCAAGCAACATGCGAGGTAAGCGCAGCGTGTTAAGGGTAAAAGAATCGCTCGATTGCTCGTTCAATAACGATGAGACAATGCGATGTAACCCCAGATGTTGCGAGCCGAGCGACAAACTGAGCGCCATAACGATCAAGGTTAGCGAAACGATCATCGTCATCCTAACAACAAGACTGGGTGTGACTGAAAACGAGCAGCCCGGTAAGCGTACGTACCATCGTTTAGTCATGAGCGTTACCTTTGCGCGCGAGATAGACAAACAACGGCGCCCCGAATATCGCCGTCATGGCACCAATCGGAATTTCTTGTGGAGCCAACAGCAAACGACTCGCAATATCCGCAACCAACAATAAACTTGCCCCCCATAACGCGCTAAACGCTAATAACCATTGATGCCGATGACCAACCACCTGTCTGACCATATGCGGAACAATCAACCCTATAAAGCCGATACTTCCTGCGATGGCCACACTCGCCCCAGCTAATAGAATCACCAAAAGACTGACGGCGACCTTGAGTAAGGCGGTGTTTTGTCCTAATCCTGTTGCGATAGCATCGCCGGATAGCAAAATATTGAGGTGAGGTGATAGTAATAATGCCACGCCTATCGACACACCAATATAGGGCAACACTGGCAATACCACGCTTAACTCGCGCCCAGAAACCGAGCCCGCGACCCAGAACAAAACACTATCGATGCCCTCTTGCCCAAGGACCAGCATGCCTTGGGTAAACGACATGAATAGCGCAGAGATAGCGGCCCCCGCTAATACTACTCGCACCGGTGAGAGTCCATCCTGTCCCAACATTCCGATGCCATACACCAATGCCCCGGCGAATGCCGCCCCTGCAAATGCAATCCAGATAGCGTCATTAAGATTTCCCAAGCCAAAAAATTGCGTGACCAATACAATGAAAAAGACGGCGCCACCATTCACGCCAAATATCGCTGGTGATGCCAGCGGGTTTCTCGTCAACGACTGCATAAGAACGCCAGCCACCGCTAATCCTGCCCCAACCGCGCATGCAACCACCGTGCGTGATAATCGCGTGGTGGTCACGATCACATGTTCGATCGAGTGAGAATCATTAGACCACAGCGCTCCCCATACATGGCTGATAGGAATCGAATACTGACCGGCGGCCAAGCTTGCAAAACACGTGATGGATAGGAACACACAGGAGATGACACCTAGCAGCAGCAAGCGAGAACGGCGCGAATTGAGGGCTTGCATCATCACCTCTGTGTGGTGGTAGGGGGCAAATGGTAAAAGCGACTGAGTTCATCTAACAGACGATTCGCCCCTAAAATCCCCCCGGAAAATAACCAATCGATGCGATTGACACGAGAGACTTGCCCATGCTTCGGAGCCGAAAGCATTTTCCATAGCGGATGATGACGCCATTGCTGGTAGTTTTGCTGAACGGCTGGCGTGTCAGCATGTAAGATGACAAAGAAGACATCCGCGTTGACGGCGGGTAAGGATTCTTTTGATTTTAATTTCACTCCCCACCCAGCGGCATTTGAGATTGTCGGAAAAGTAAAACCAATGGCACTTAGTATCGAGCCAGGAAAGCTTTTATCAAGATACAAACGTAAATGGTCAGGTCGCACATCAATGATAGAAGCGCGGATAGGCCAATGCGGTTGGCGACGTTGTAAAGCGTGACGAACGTTAGCCACACGTGCTCGCCAATGTCGCAACAGTTGCTGAGCTTTCCCCTCTCGCCCCGTCGCGTGTGCAATACGTGTTAAGGTTTGCTGAAAGTCGTACACGTTATCGGTATAGACTGTCTTAGCAATGTGAGATAACTGAGAGTGAATTTTTTCATGACGCACTGTTGTGCCAATGATGAGGTCAGGATGTAACGCCGCAATCGCTTCGAGGTTCGGTTGGGTTTCCAGTCCCACGTGCTCCACTCCTTTGAGTGCAGAACGTAGATAAGGATAAGTCTTCGCATCACTCCACGAATCGACCACGCCAACAGGTTGAATCCCCAGAGCAACCGCCGAATCGGTCGCGCCTTGGAATAACGTAACCACCCGCATGGGTTGATGATGGGCAACACGGTCAGAGTCGTGCTCTGGTGCTATCGGCGCCGTATCGGCAAACGCCGAAAAACTCATCAGGCCACTGCACAGTGCCATGACCATACAACTGCGTGTCTTTGTCAGCGATACGGCGCGAGCCGAGATAACTAACTGTAAACAAGACCAAAAACCATAACCGACGCGCATGGGTAAACCTTACCACTGAGTAATGAAGATTTACTTATGATATTGAGAATCACTCTCATACGCAATTGTTTTTAAGCGCACGGCTTAATAATCCCCCAACGATGCAGGCCGCTAATCTTTTATAAGGCCAAACATGGCCAATAAAGCATGTCCAAAAATACTTCCATCATCCTCTCTTGTTGATAGCTTGCCAACGCTCACGAGAAAGATGGTATAAGCAATGACGCGCCAGAGTATGATCTTGCGCGAGCTTAGGATGATCAAAGTCGTGATGAGTATTGATCATTCCAAGTTTCTTCATCACAGCTTGAGAGGGTACATTTTGTATAGCGGTGAACGCATAGACCTTATCAGCTTTTAATTCTTCGAACGCGAACCATAAAGCGCGTTGCGCCGCTTCCGTGGCGTAGCCCTGTCTCCAATGTCGTGCGTCCAGCCGCCATCCAATTTCAAACATGGGCGCATGAGGCAAGCCACTGTCTTGATCTTGATAATGCAGTCCGACAAAACCAATAAATTCTCCGGTAGACTTCAGTTCCACCGCCCAGAAACCCCAGCCATTTTTAGCGATCAGTGTTTGTATATGCTCAGCTTGTTCATCGCTTTGCGCGCGACTCAGTGGCGCTGGAAAATAGCGCATCACTTGCAAATCCGAGGTCAAGCGAACATAAGGTCGCTTATCGTGATCGGTCCACTGACGTAATAGTAAACGTTCGGTTTCCATGATTACCTCTTATCTCGTTGTAGTGACGTATTAATCCACTAAAACAATCCCTAACCCCTCAAGCAAGCTCATAGCTTCGAGCCGCGAAAATGTCGCTTTTTTTACATTGTTCTCTAACACATCAATGACATAGTTGAATGAATCAGTAAAATCCACACTTTGCAGGTTCGTATGCATGAATAAACTATGGCGAAAATCGCAGTCGGTCATCGCTGAGTCCGTATAGTCGCCTTCACGAAAATCGACGTTGTGAACGGTACACGCATCCAATACCAACTCATGTAGAGTAAGGCCAAAAAAAGAGGAGTCGTTAAGTACGCAACGCACGAAACTGAGATTAAAATCGCGATGGTAAAATGCCCATATGGCTTTAACCCAGTCAATTCCAAGCAATTTACAGTCGATAAAATCCAATTCAAACAGTTTGGTCGCTGAGACATCAAGCAAGCTCAAATTACATCGCTCAAAGGTACAATGAGTGAATTTGCAATGGGTAAACGCGGCCTGCGAAAAATCGCACTCTATGAATGCGCAATCTTCGAACATAACGTCATTGAATGCACTCTCAGTCAAATTCAGCTTTTCAAACTGTGAGTCATAGTATTCTGCGTGATTATTTATCTGTGGCATACTTGCCCTCCGAATCAATGAGCCATTCAGACTTGCCTGGTCGCCTTCATGCCATCATAGCGATTACTTTTCATATAACTCTAACGGTAACCCGTCGGGATCATTGAAAAAAGTAAACGTTTTCCCCGTCAGTTCATCCACCCTAATAGGCTCTACATTGATCCCCTGGGCTTGCAATTGCTCCGCCATCGTCTGGACAGAATCGACACGAAAAGCCAAATGACGTAAGCCTTGTGCCTCTGGATTATTTACGCGCTTAGGAGGATTTGGAAAAGAAAATAATTCAATTTGACTGCCATCGGGTAAGGCTAAATCTAATTTATACGAGTCACGATGCTCACGATAGGTTTCCGCAATAATCGTCAGTCCAAGCACTTGTGTGTAAAACGCTTTCGAGCGCGCATAGTTAGAACAAATAATAGCCACATGATGAATACTGTCGAGAATCACAACGTTTCCTCAGATACGAATAAAAAGATGAATAAAAAAGCACCACTGAAAAGAGGAGCAACACGAGCCATAATAACGGCCTGCTCAACCAATCCGGCCACGCATAATGAACTGAGGTCCAGCAGATCCACCGAGATATTGCTTACCCGTCTCTGCAAATCCGCCCTTTTCATAGCACGCCTTCGCCCCTAGATTACGAGCATTTACCGTCAGATAAATCCAATTAAACCGTACATAGTGGTGAGGTAAATAAGCAAATAATGCGCGAACAGCCTGCTTTCCAATGCCTTTGCCTTGTTGCGATCTATCTATGACAAAAGAGCGTAATCCAATGGCATCGGCAGGACAAAACTCATATTGGTGTGAGTAGGCCGTGTCTATTTTAAAGAACCCCACGACCCTCTCGTCATATTTGATCAGATGTAGGTGGGAGGAGTCACTGGTATCTGAGAGAAACGCGTCTGCCGTCGAAGCAAATGCTACCTGCTCATCCGTTACGCAAACTTGCTTGACCGCATCAATTGTAGCGGGCGTTATTTTTTCTATGACGATCATCTTACTTCCTTATGCGCCGTTGCGACATGATTGTGCCACCTAAAAGACCGGATTTTTACTATGCTCTTCTCACCAATCCACAAGGATAATCATTGACTCATCACACCGAGGTGAGCACGATTGAGTTCCGTGTGTATTAAGGAGAAAGACCGTATTCGCAGATCAACATACACACGCGTTAACCGGATTAATCAAACCGTTATCATACCGCAAAGACCAAACAACGACATCTTGGCACCGTACACGATGTGATGACCATCGCCTCGCCAGTCAAAGCGGCGCATATCATGCGCTCACTCTCAATCAATAAAAAAGGACACCTAAAGTGCCCTTTTCAAGATAAACTGCATATTACAATGCGAGTCTACCCGCACCCGCGGTCGATTTAAGATATTGCCCTAAACCTTGCGTACTATATAGTGTGTAATTATATGGAATAGACCAAGAGGCATCATTAGGAATATTCCCGATTTCAGATAATAAGTGCGACATTCATGGAAAGCGTAGAAGAAGAAGCCAACTGCTGAAAGTGGTACGCTCTTCTCGCCAAAGAAACAAGCAGTACTACCATGAATTATCAGCAGTTGACCGAGGGCAGAAGATACCAGATTTCTGCTCTTTTGGAACGGGGAATTTCGGTTTCTGAAATAGCTAAAACCGTTCAGTGCCACCGCTCGACAGTATATCGGGAGCTTAAGCGAGGTCGTAAAGGCAACATTTATTGCCCAAATAAAGCCCAGCTGTTGTCGATTAAAAAGCGCAGAACAGCGCGTAAATACCGCATACCAAAGGAGCGTGTGGATTTTATCCGTCTTCTTTTAGAAACAGATTGGAGTCCAGAGCAGATTTCCAATGTATTAACGAAAGTTGGGGCCGCTGTCAGTCACGAGTGGGTCTATCGCTTTGTCGCACAAGATAAACGCATGGGCGGTAAGTTATATCGCCACTTGAGGCAAGGACACAAGCGTTATCGCCGCGGTAAAAAAGAGAAAGCGCCAGCGATAAAGAATGCCGTTTCGATTGATGACAGACCAAGCATCGTTGACGGTAAGGAGCGGTTTGGTGACTGGGAAATCGACACCGTGCTAGGTAAGCATGGTACAGGTGCGATGGTGACTATTTTAGAGCGTAAGACACGATTTTACGTAGTAAAGAAAGTGCCATCTAAGTCAGCGAATGATGTTACCAAAGCCACCATAGAGCTACTCATGCCTTATAAGAACCATGTCCATACCATTACGGCAGATAACGGACGAGAGTTTGCAGGTCATGAAACCATCGCAAAAGAATTAGAGGCTGATGTCTACTTTGCTCATCCTTATAGCTCTTGGGAGCGTGGTGCTAATGAGAATGCGAACGGTCTTTTAAGGCAATATGTGAAGAAAGGAACTGACTTAACGACGGTGACTGACATAGATATAGAGTTCGCTTTATCTCGGATAAACTATCGTCCAAGAAAGTGCTTAGGCTTCAAGCAGGCAGCCATTATATTTGAGGAAATGGCTTTGGTTGCTTGATATTGGAGAATGTCGCACTTCGCAGTTGAATTCGGGGTTCACGATATCATCGTTTACCAAAACGTCTTCTACCGAAAAAGCCATTGCGCTTGCGATGAAAACCTATCAACGTCTGTGGGAACAGGGGGTGGATGCTACAACACTGGCATCCGCCAAAGCGTACGTAAAAGGCCAATTTCCAAGAGACTATGAAACCAATGCAGAGTTAGCTGACTTTTTAATTAAAGAATCTATCTATGGGTTAAATGATGATGACATCAATCAATTCCAATCCCGTGTTGATGGATTGACGATGAAAGATACTCAGCGAATTATTCAACAATATTTTCCCAAACATAATTTGCAATTTGTATTAGTGGGCAATGCAGAAAAAATTGCGCCCATCGCGAAAAAATACGGTCATGTTACTCAGGTGAATATTCAAGACATTGGTTTTGGAGAAAGCCAGTAAAAATAAACGCCATGAAAAGCCAGCGATAATACGCTGGCTTTTTTATACGGTGTGATTGTGCAGTGTATTTTTCAATCCAGTTGTGTTGATACTGATGAATGCCTGAAGGAGCGGATGATACGTATAATGGCAGTGAAGAAGAAGTCTATCGGACGAGTATTTAACGGTTGAGATACGGTAATTATAATAGCGCCCAAACTTTGGCAGAGATCGAGTAATTGTTGAAAGTATCCATTATTTTATGTGCGCCCAATGAAATATAGTGATAAAAAGACCGCTTGAAATCACCACACATCATTCAGTCTATTATTGTCAATTGCATCTAGGCCATTGCGCTGTGGTATCGAATATTTTAAGGAAATAGTTATGAATACTTTTTCAAAAAGCCTCTCTTCTCTCGCTGTTGCTGCGGTGTTATCAGCAATCGTTGTGCCTGTTCATGCCGACCAACTGCTAACCAATACCGCTTTGGAGCCTGCGAATATCGGATTTGCGACGCTCAATAATGGCACAACTGGCGGTGCGAGTGCGGACTCTCAACACATTTATATTGTCTCTAATATCCGTCAATTTACGCGTGCACTCGAACAGGACGCAGGAACACCTCGCATTATCCAAGTGAAAGGGCTCATTGATGTCAGTGGTGGTAAACCGTATACCAGCTTTTCTGACCAGAAGCAGCGTTCGCAACTAGCGATTCCATCGAATACCACCATTATCGGTGTTACTGGCGATGCGGGCTTTATTAATGGCTCATTAGTGATCAATCGCGTGAATAATGTCATCATTCGTAACGTGAATATTGAAACTCCGGTCGATGTAGCGCCTCATTTTGAGCAAGGTGACGGCTGGAACGCGGAATGGGACAGTATGACAATTGCTTATTCAAAGAATGTCTGGGTGGATCATGTCACCTTCGACGATGGCTCGTTTACTGATGCTGATTATGGCGAAAAAAACGGTTGGGAATATGTTCGTCATGATGGCATGCTCGATATTAAACGCGCCAGTGACTTTGTGACTGTCTCTTATTCCGTATTTAACAATCATAATAAAACGATGTTGATTGGTCACAGTAAAAATAATGCCTCTGAAGATCGAGGACATTTACGCGTCACATTAGCTGATAATATTTTTAGTAAAACGACGCAACGGACACCTCGCGTGCGTTTTGGGAAAGTACATGTGGTAAATAATCTATTTACTGGTGATTATAAAGCGCCGGTTTATCGTTTTATGTATGCATTTGGTTTGGGATACGAGGGATCCATTCAATCACACTATAACGTATTTGATATCGACCAATTGAAAAGCAGTCAACAATACAAAGTCGTGAAAGTGTATAAAAGTAATGCCTCGTTAACGGATGTGGGTTCTACTTTCAATGGTTCGCCGTTAGATTTAACAGGAAGTAACCCGAATTCAACTGCGAAGTGCGACACTCTCCAATATCAAGAAGCTAAAGCCATCTCCTCAAATATAATGGCTGCCTGCTTGAAGCCTAAACACTTTCTCGGACGGTAATTTATCCGCGATAAAGCGAACTCTATATCGATGTCCGTCACTGTCGTTAGATCGGTTCCTTTCTTCACATATTGCCTTAAAAGACCGTTCGCATTCTCATTAGCACCACGCTCCCAAGAACTGTACGGATGAGCAAAGTACACATCAGCCTTTAATTCTTTTGCGATGGTTTCATGACCTGCAAACTCTCGCCCGTTATCTGCCGTAATGGTATGGACATGTTTCTTATAGGGCTTCAGTAGCTCTATTGTCGCTTTGGTGACATCATCCGCTGACTTAGATGGCACTTTCTTTACCACGTAAAATCGAGTCTTACGCTCTAAAATAGTCACCATTGCACCTGTACCATGCTTACCTAGCACAGTGTCGATTTCCCAGTCACCAAACCGCTCCTTACTGTCAACGATGCTTGGTCTATCATCAATCGAAACGGCATTTTTTATCGCTGGAGCTTTCTCTTGTTTACCTCGGCGATACCGCTTATGACCTTGTCTCAAGTGACGATATAACTTACCGCCCAAGCGTTTATCTTGAGCAACAAAGCGATAGATCCACTCATGACTGACAGATGCACCAATTTTCGTTAATACATTAGAAATCTGCTCTGGACTCCAATCTGTTTCTAAAAGAAGGCGGATAAAATCGACACGTTCCTTTGGTATTCGGTATTTACGTGCTGTTTTGCGCTTTTTGGTAGACGACATCTGGGCTTCGTTAGGGCAATAATGCTCTCCCTTCCGACCGCGTTTAAGCTCACGGTATACCGTCGAGCGGTGGCACTGAACTGTTTTAGCTATTTCAGGAACCGAAATTCCCCGTTCCAAAAGAGCAGAAATCTGGTATCTTCTGCCTTCGGTCAACTGTTGATAATTCATGGTAGTACTGCTTGTTTCTTTGGCGAGAAGAGCGTACCACTTTCAGCAGTTGGCTTCCTCTTCTACATATTTCCATGAATGTCGCACTTATTATCTGAAATCGGGCCTATACACCACTGACCTGCGTGATGATGGCTCTCGATCACTTCAAAATCATTAATAATACTTACGGTCATGCGGTCGGTGACGCTGCGCTCATTCATACTGCGAGCATTCTCAACGCTCACCTTCGCGAAGGCGATTTGGTATCTCGATGGGGAGGCGAAGAAATCGCAATATTACTTCCCCATACTATGCTCGACGATGCTGCGGTATTAATCGAAAGGAATCGCCGTCTACTCGAAGAAACGCCGCTACGGACTGAAAAAGGCATGGTCACTGTTACCGCAAGCTTCGGGGTCGCGATACTCAACCCGCAAGATACCCTTGAGCATATCTTAAGCCGCGCAGACCAAGAGCTGTATATGGCAAAACAACGCGGGCGAAATCAAGTCAGTATCACCTCACAGGTATGGAACCCGTATCACCTGCCCACCTAATCGAACACGTGTTTGTGAGTGAATCGTCTTCTCACAAACACGCTGTGCCCATTATGACTTGCGCTTAATCCCATGCCAATACAGCGGCCATGGTGTTGTCACGCCAATATTGTTGACGATTGACGCTATAATCACCAATCCCACGCTACCAATCAACACGGGTGTGATGAGAAAACTCAGCCCTATCACACTTTTGCCAGCAAGAATGATCACGACCGGATTAGCACCCGCTGGCGGGTGAACGACACGTAAAGCCTGCATCAACATGATGGCTATCCCGACAGCCAATGCCAACGAAGAGCTTCCTGCGACATACAAAACTAGGATGCCAATGAATGCAGTCACTATATGACCGCCAATCACGTTACGAGGTTGTGCTAGCGGAGAGGCCGGCACCGCGAATAACAACACGCACGTAGCACCAAAAGGCGCCATTAACCAAGGCACTCCTGTGTATTCGCCAAGTACCGAGAGCATGAAAATCCCTGCGGTTCCTCCCACTAATCCATTACTTAATTGCCGCCATGATGCACGAGCTGGTAATGCGCCGCCGCCTTTCAACTTATTCATATGACTCTCCTCTATTATTTAAATGTTAATAGTGAACAAATCTGTACACTTGCATTTATAGTACAGATCTGTTCACATAGATCAAACATTTTTTATCACAGACAGGAATAGCAAGTGAGCAACCAATGAGTAAACAAGAGCAGATTCTAGACGTGGCAGAACAGTTATTTAATTTGCATGGCTACACCGCGGTAGGTGTTGACTGGATTCGAGATAGCGCTGGCGTTTCCAAAACGTCAATGTATCGACACTTTAGGGGCAAAAATAAACTGATCGCCGCGGTGCTTCATCGTCGGCATGAGGTTTTTGAACGTCAATTAACAGATTGTATCCGTGCAGCGTCAGATAAAGAGGCCAAGCTCCATGCCCTAGTCGATTGGCATTTAGCATGGTTCGAAAGTCCACGCTTTCATGGCTGTATGTTCATGCATGCAGTAGCAGAATTTAAAGCATCGGATAGAGAGATTCTTGATATCGCCAAACATCATAAACAATGGTTAAAAGGCTTAATTCAAGAATGCATAGCGACGACTGACACGAAGACCACCTCGCGACAAGCTGAGGCGATGATGATGTTGTTAGAAGGAATGATTGTGCGCGCCGAATTTGATGACTTACCTAAGGATAAGAATGTGTTACGTGAGCTAATGCTCAGTCTAGCCGGTTTACCTGCCGACAAAGCGCTAAAGCCTCTCAATTAAGACCCATTACTAAGGACAAATCATGAACTGGGATGATGCCGTATTCATTGACACAAAAAAAGAGTGAAGCTTGCGCTTCACTCTTAGTCTTATCTCATATTTATCACTGTCAGAGGTCAACCACTAAGGCGTCGCTTCTGTTTGTGAACGTAACATCTTCACATTATCAGCCGTCACCTTCGCCTCTTTTTGACCATAGGTTTTTGTCACAAAGTTAACGATGTCCGCCACATCTTGATCGGATAATTGGCGACCAAACGCAGGCATCATCACATCGGCAGACTGAGTTTTACGATGTACACCGTTCAAAATGACCTGAATAAGGTTATTCGGTTTATTACTTCCCACCACACTGTTGTGGTAAAGCGAAGGATAGTAACCATCTGGCGAACCACCACCATCTGCGCCATGACAGGCGGCACAATTGCCCATATACAGAGATTGTGCATGCTGAGTAGCGGGAACATCCTCTAATGGTATGCCACGTAAATCCAGATCTTGCGATTCAGGCTTACCTTGAGTAAAGCGAGAGGGTCCGTCTTCACTCACCGCTGGAACCGAACGTAGATAAGTAGCAATCGCATTTAAATCGTCATCGGTCAAGTATTGAAAACTGTGCTCAACGGCCTCTCCCATGGTGCCAGCCGCTTGTGCTTTACCTGCAACCGAACCTGTTTTTAGATACTGGACGATTTCAGCCTGAGTCCAATTTCCTAAGCCATGTTGTTTGTCATTAGTAATATTGAACGCGTGCCATCCACCTAAATCTTCACCTGATAAAAAGCCTTTTGTTTTCTCATCATTGGCAACGGTTTGCATCGCAATGCCACGTGGTGTATGACATGTTCCACAGTGTGCAGCACCTTGCACGAGGTAAGCCCCACGGTTCCATGCGTCACTTTTATCGGGTTGACGCTGGTATGCACCTTGTGTGTGGAACATCCAATTCCACAGAGATAGAGGCCAGCGCATAGATAACACTGCCGGAATATCATTGGCGCGGTTGGGTTCATGGATCGGTTTCACCGACTTCATAAAGTACTGATACAGAGCAGCAATATCTTCATCAGACAGCTTAGAATATTCCGTATATGGCATCGCTGGATACAAATGTCCACCATCCTTACGGATCCCCTCACGCAGTACGCGTTTAAAGTCAGCTAAGCTATAATCGCCAATACCGTCTTCTTTATCAGGCGTGATATTGGTCGAATAGATCGTTCCGATCGGTAATGGCATAGCTAAACCACCCGCAAACGGCTTGCTCGCATCCGTGGTGTGACATGCCGTACAATCCGACATTTTTGCCACGTATTCTCCCCGGCTCATATCATCAGGAAAATCGGTTGTTTTCACTTGTTGAATATTAGCGGGTGAATGAGTGGTTGGTTGCCATACGCCACTGACAATAGCCCCAACAAAGACAAATATGACCAGAATGATCGCAATAAAATAACTCCGGTAGCGCATGTTACACCTCCTTGATCAGGGTATCAGCAATACGTAACGATAACGCGGCAATGGTTAACGTACAGTTTACTGTGCCCACCGTTGGCATCGTGCCTGAACTTGCAATGAATAAGTTATCATGGTCGTGGGTACGACAATCTTTATCCACCACACTGTCTTTTGGATCAGAGCCCATCAACACCGTACCGCAAATGTGCTGGTTATTTGAGAATTCATCACGATATTGAATCTCAGTCCCGCCCATCAACTTAGCAATTTTGGTATAAGCGTCACGGGTGTGAACCGCACTACGCTTAACATAGTCGTCAATGGCATAGTGGAATTCTGGTTTGGCGATACCCATCGCATCTTTCTGGTTCGCACTAGGAACAATGCGGTTCTCTGGATGAGGCAGTAATTCATGAAAACTATCAAATTGAACAAAACGTGCCGCTTTATCACGGATCTCATTATCCAACACGTCGCCCAAACGTAACTGATCTTGCGCTAAAATTTCTGACGTCACTTGATCCGTGCGGTTCATATTCGACAAGTGCAGTTTCTTACCTGCATATTGAGAACGGAAATCCCCATCTCGCCAGCCTACAATCGACGTCATTTCTTGAGCACCGCGTCCTGGCCACAGTTTTTCACTCGCATAAAAACGAATGCCTGTCCCTGGGTGATCCATTAAATTACGACCCACCATATCGGAGCTGTTACCCACGTCTGACATCAGCATCAATTTTGGTGTTTCAATGCCGTTCGCTGCCAGTACAAAGTAGTCACCTTCCACTTTCACGGATTCACCATCCGGTGTGTAGTAGTGCACGGCAACAATTTTGTTGTTTGCCCCTTTCTCGACTTTGTAGACCACCGCTTGATCAATCACGGTGGCGCCATTCGCTTCGGCTTTCTCGACATGCGTAATGCCGTTATACATCGCGCCAATTGGACAAATCGGCATACAGTTGTTATTACCACAACACGTCGGGCGATTATCATAAGGACGACTATTACGAGCAACCGGCTCCGTAACCACATAAAAATCATGATTATTTAAACGATCTTTAATCACTTTCTCATTGTAAGAGATCGGCAGCGGAGACATCGGATACGGGTGAGAACGCGGTGAACCTAGCTCTTCATCATTCGGTCCCCACACCCCGAGCTCTTCTTCAGCGCGCTGATACCAGCGCTCCAAATCTTTATACTCTAATGGCCAATCACGTCCGATCCCATAAATAGACTGTAGTTTAAAATCGTTGGGGATAAAACGCCAAGCAGAAGCCGCCCAGTGCCAAGTGGTGCCGCCAACCGCACGAATATACTGTGCATCGTATGGTTGCTCACCTTTTTGAATTAAATATCCATTATTAGGATTAAATTCAGGATGAGGCGCATAAGGCGTGGAAGGATACGGAGCCATGAAATCGGATTTATTCGGCTTATTACGAAAACGCTCAACAATTTCACCACGAGAATAACGCGGACCGGCTTCCAAAATGAGTACGGATTTGCCCGCTTTCGCTAATTCGTTTGCCACTAAGCCACCAGCAACACCAGAACCAACGACGACAACATCGGCTTTTTTTATAGTCATTATGCGTGTTTCTCCACGGGTTTCTCGGCCCAAAAGCCAGGTTTATTCGGACAGTAGCTACGCGGTGTAAGCACATCATCAACCGCGGAAAATTCTAGCGCATGGCGGTAAGCGATGACCTGAGCATCAGGACCGTCACCCACAATGCCCGTGTACCAAGCGGATAAGATGGTTTTGGCTGTTTTTTGTGCCTCTGGACTCAGTTTTTCGGTATAGGTTTTCGGATCTAATTGACTTAGTTCTTTTTCTAATGACATGACTTGATTAGAAAAATTTGATTGTTCCGCTTGCAATGCATGAAAAAAACGGTCAACGAGAACGTCAGGCAAAGACGCGCGTCCTGTTAAGGTTTTCGACACGGACACAAACGCTGAAGGCACATCATCAGCAAGCGCATCAGCCATGACATTAAATGCTGGGAAAAAAGATAATAGGCTAGTGGAAGCGAGCCCTTTGATAATATTACGTCGAGTCTTATCGTGAGACGACGCATGTTTAGAATAATACTTGCTCATAGCACACCCTGTATTTCGCAATCACTGCTTAATCTCAGTTGTATATAAATTGTAACGACAATACAAAAACGAGGCTAATTGTTAACCTCGTTCCGTTATTCATCTCATTTCATTGTAACAGAAAGTAACGAATTTTCCACAACTTGCTAATATAGCGTTGCTTTAGCGGAAGAGAGCGCTAAATCGCATCACTGAATCTCAATAATGGATAATCCATTGGCAAGAATTTCATCGAACTCAGCTCCGTCTAACATCTGTCCTAGCGGGGCCTGAGGGGTAATAACGGTAATGCGACCATGGTCCAGTAATGTGCCCCCACACACAGGTAATAACCAATAGTTTTTATGGTTACTGAGCGTCACTAATGCGCCGTATTCAATGCAGTCGTCATTGTTAAAATCTTGCAAATTTAATGCGTTGACTCGATGAATCGTTCTATCACAGTCAATAACACGCTGTGATTGCCCATGTGCCAGATACGCAGCCTCTAACCCAATGGTATCGTACTGGGTCTCAGCCACACTCTGCTCATGGGTTGCGGCATCATGAGCACTTGTTGCGGCGTTTAACGCTGTCGTGCGCTGAGAGTCGAGACGTTGTAACAACTCTTGGCGTAGGGTTTGTTTATTCATCTTTAAAATTCAACACTAAAAACGCGAATTATACTCAAAACCCTCGTTCAAGGCGATTCACTTATAAAAAATGCCTAATCTCAAAAAGATTAGGCATTCAGTGACATCAAACGAGAAACGTCTACGCGCTGGTCGCTAGCCAAGGTTCGGCTTGCGTGCGGCTGACACACACATTGATGGATTTTGACGTCGGCGTATCACACAAGTCCCCTTTGCTTCCTAAAGGGACGAGCGCGTTGGCCTCAGGGAAATACGCCGCAACATTCCCTTTCGCGATATCAAACGGTACTGCTTTGAATGCTTCAATACGGCGTTCAATATCATCATTCCAGAGTGTTTCGAGATCAATCAAATCCCCTTTGCTCAATCCTTGCTCTTGCATATCTTCTTCATTCATGAAAACGACATTACGTTCGCCAAAGACCCCACGATAACGATCATCCATACCGTAAATAGTGGTGTTGTATTGATCATGAGAACGCATGGTTTGTAATACAAACACTCGTTTATCCGTCATGGTTTGCGTATCCACCCCAGTGACGAACTCTGGTAACGCATTGGTGGTGATTTGTGCTTTACCCTGCACGGTATTCCAGGTTAATTCACGTGCCGAGTTACCCAAGTAAAAACCACCTGGTTCATCCATACGGGTGTTGACATCAGTAAAACCAGGTAGCATGGCCTCCATGAGGTCACGAATGCGATCGTAATTGTCAGCCAGCGCTTGCCATTCAATCGGATCCATCGCTCCGAACGTCGCACTTCCCATTCCGGCAATGATCGCGACTTCAGAGCGCATGTCTGTACTCAACGGTTTCACTTGACCTTTTGAGGAATGCACCATAGAAAACGAATCTTCCACCGTTACTTTTTGCTCGCCAGACGCTTGCAAATCGATATCCGTCCGGCCAAAGCACGGTAAAATAAGCGAGTCTTTGCCTGGATTGACATGACTGCGATTGAGTTTTGTTGCCACATTCACCGTTAAGTTGCATTGGTGCATGGCTTGAGCAACACGTTCAGTATCGGGCGCTGCAGCAACTAGGTTACCACCCATACCGATGAACACTTTACTGTCGCCGCGTAGCATCGCTTCAATCGCATTGACCACATTGTGCCCATGCTGCCGAGGGGGTTTGAAACCGAATACTGCTTCAAAGTTATCAAGGAAAGCTTGACCCGGTTTTTCATTGATGCCCACCGTGCGGTCACCTTGCACATTGGAGTGACCACGCACAGGACACAAGCCCGCGCCTTCTTTGCCAATCTGGCCAAATAATAATTGAAGATTGACCAATTCCTGTATCGTTGCGACGGAATGTTTATGTTGGGTGATCCCCATCGCCCAAGTCACAATGACACGTTCAGCAGCTTGATAAATGTCCGCCAGCTGAGTGATATCATCTAATGACAATCCAGACTGCTCAACAATGGTCTCCCAAGACGTCGCTCTTACTTCCTCTAAATACGCTTCCATCCCCTGCGTATGCTCAGCAATGAACGCCAAGTCAAACACGGAATCGCCGTGTTTTTGCGCGTCTTCATGACGAGCTAGCAAAGATTTCACCATGCCACGCACAATCGCCATATCCCCGCCCAATTTGGGAATGAAATAATGGCTCGTCGTCGGCGTCGAACCATTACTCAACATTTCCAATGGATGTTGAGGGTTGGTGAAACGCTGCAAGCCTCGTTCTCTCAAATTATTCAGCGCGACCACTTTGGCACCGCGGCGATAAGCGCTGGATAAGGTCTCAAGCATGCGTGGGTGATTGGTGCCGGGGTTCTGTCCAAATAAAAATATGGCATCCGCCACGTCAAAATCATCAATTTTTGTCGTGCCTTTACCGATGCCAATGGTTCCCGCTAACGCCACACTGGTTGCTTCATGGCACATGTTTGAACAATCAGGAAAGTTATTGGTCCCTAAACGACGAGCAAAAAGTTGATAAATAAAGGCGGCTTCATTGCTAGTACGACCAGACGTATAAAACTCCGCTTGGTTCGGATTATCAAGCGCGTTAAGGTGATGAGCAATCAGAGCAAAGGCATCGTCCCAAGTGATAGGCTCATAATGATCGGTTTCTTCATTGTAACGCATCGGCTCACTCAGCCGACCCTGATATTCTAGAAAATAATCGGTTTGTTTATTTAACCAAGTGACCGAATATTGACTAAAGAAATCACGGTCAACACGTTTCGACGTGGCTTCCCAGTTTACTGCCTTAGCGCCATTTTCACAAAAACGAAAACGCCCAGGAACCCCTTTTTCACCCCACGCACACCCAGGACAATCAAAACCTTTATTTTGGTTCGTTTTCATTAAGTTAGCGAGGTTTTTTGCGACGTTTTCACTTTGCAAAAGATGCTTTGTTGTGCTTTTTAATGCGCCCCAGCCACCTGCTGAACCATTATATTCTTTTATACTCATGTTATTTCTCGCTCGTGCTACACAACGTGGGCAACCTGCATTACTCACCTTGTGTCAAACCGGTTCTATTTAGATTGAAAGCCTCTGATGGGCTCTGTTCCAAATAAACGTATACTCGTTCACACGCCAACTACGGTTACTTGCCAATCGGTCGATTATTCTGCAAACACTCTGTTTTGTGATTGACGTACTGCTCAACACCATGATGTCACAGCACAAGAATCAATCGGCACGATAACGCCAAATTATAGATACAACTATCCCATCAATATGTCACTAAAGATGGGAGTATTTGACTAATCAGAAAATAACGGGGACAACTCGCTGGACTCGCTATTTGGTGATGTGTGGTAAGCAATGGATTGACGTAATGCTCTCAACATTGCCACATGAACAAACCTAACAGAACGTTCATATGCGACAAAAACTACTCCTCACATTCGCAAACGTCAACTGCTATTGTTGAGCACTCTCATTTATTATTAGGTAATTGTGACAATCTAGAATACGCCTGCAACAGACTATTCACATGCGATACAATTGGAACATCGCCGATGAGAGGCGGACGTATTATCGGCCAGAGCAATCTTTAACGAGTGAGCAATATGGTAGGTACAACGTCCTTTCATACCATCAGAATGAATTTTAATCGCATCCATGATATGGGGGGGAAGTACGCGGCGAAATGTTGCGTGAATTTGAGCACGAACCTCTTGGATAAACTTGGCAGTCATGGGCTGTAAGTTATGATAATACCGATGAAGCACATCGGATTCATCCTCCAGCCCAAAGGTCTGATAGATACGGACATCACCTCGCAAATGCCACACATAGTTAACGTAACGCATTGCGTGATTGATGTCAGAAACAAAGCGAGAATCAACCGTAATCCGACGACTGTCATGCAATGCGATAAAGCAATACAACGCCAACAGTTTTGCGGATAAAAATACCCTGATATCTCCGACGGTCAGCGAGCGAGTTGCCGGCTCAATGACGATCTGTAACGGCTCAGTCAGTTGACTCATCGTCATCACCGCTTAATTAAGATAAATACTCTCGAAAGCCACCATTTGGCTATAGTTATCTTGAATGAGCGGCCTGATTCGCTGGTCTAACATTTGATAAGTTTGCATAGAGCACGACGTGAGCGTTAACGAATTCAGCGTTTGTAAGTTTAACAGAGCGCCATTCGGGATTTGCATAGCCATGTTACCCGCTAACAAGTAGCAAGACTCATCCACCGCCCCAATGTCGCCTGGCGGAACCACTAACAGCTCAATCACAGGTAAGAACTGGTAACGTTCCATAAAATTCTGATAATAAAACTATTCAACATCATCAGTCTCTGTACTGGTAATAAATATCAGCTTTTGAACGTCGGTCGACAAAACTTGTAAACGTTCCAAAATAACATGAGCAATGGTCGGTTTCGCCAAACAAAAGTTGGGATCAATCACGATCAACTCTTGGGTCGCTTGTAACAATGCATCCATCGGATGCGCAACGTCATGCGCTTTGGACTCGAAAGCGAGCGCAGAAGATATCTCACCACGTGAGTCTCCACCTAAACGGTCATCATAGTTCATAGCTTAGCTCGCTCCTTACAATCATTCTCTACGCTAATAAGCCATACATCGGCCTTATTATTTTACTGTGAATGGTGACGGCGAAATCATTGCGCTTGATGCTAATATTTCGCCCAACACTGATAAAAACCTCAAAACCAACTCATTAACTTTGGGGTCAATGTCATGATAATGTGAGATTATTATCATGATTAAGACATAAATAGTATAGATGAACATAGTATTGTTAGCTCTATCACAAATAAATTTACATTTTTTATCCGTTCATCAAGAAATAACGCTTCACTCTGCTCCCCCTCTCGTTAACGGTCTAGGGCTCTATTGATCGGCATACTCACTCTACCCATGTTTTGTATTATGATTTTGTATTCGTCAATCCGACCCTCGGAATAACGCCAAGAGCATGAGGAAGACAATTGGCGGAATACGCGCGTAACATTGTTCGTCTTAACCATAAAATGTTAACATGATCACATCGAAAACCGCTGTGACAGCCGTGACAGACAATAGGTGAGAGGCATCCTGTCTAATCGAGCCAGACTTGGCCCACATAGTAGGTCTTCCATCTGATGTCTTGGTCGCTTAGCCTTAAGAATTAAAAGGTATATCTTTCAAATGATTAGCAATAAAATTCAATGGTTTCCTGGCCATATGCATAAAGCCCGCAAAGAAATCGAAGAAGTCATTCCACAAATCGATGTCATCATTGAAGTCTTGGATGCTCGTATACCCTTCAGCAGTGAAAACCCTCTGATCTCTTCACTGCGTGGCGAAAAGCCCGTTGTCAAAGTATTGAACAAACGTGATTTGGCCGATCCAAGCACGACAGAGCTATGGATTGAGCACCTAGAGAAAGAGCAAGGCGTCAAAGCCATGGCAATCACAACATCTCAATCCTCGGAAGTGCATAAGATCATGGAGCTATGCCGTAAATTGGCGCCACACCGTGAAGAAGTCGGCAAGAATATTCGCACCATGATCATGGGGATTCCTAATGTCGGCAAGTCGACCATTATTAATAGTCTCGCAGGACGTATCATCGCACAAACTGGTAACCAACCGGCTGTGACCCGTCGCCAGCAGCGTATCAATTTGCAAAATGGCATCGTTTTATCCGATACCCCAGGTATTTTATGGCCAAAAGTTGAAAACCCGCACAGTGGCTTTCGTCTGGCCGCCACAGGGGCAATTAAAGATACGGCGATGGAATATGATGAAGTGGCATTTTATACCGTGGAGTACCTTGCCGAGTATTACCCAGAGCGTTTAATGGAGCGTTATCAACTCGACGAAACACCACAATCCGACATTGAATGGATGGAAGCCATTGGACGTAAACGTGGCGCACTGCGTGCGGGTGGACGTGTCGACTTGCACAAAGCCTCAGAAATTTTGCTGCATGAATTACGTCAAGGTACCTTAGGTGAGATTACTTTAGAACGACCAGAGATGATTACTGAAGAATTGGTGCAAGTGGAAATCGATGCCGCGCAAAAAGCGGCAGATAAAGCCAGAATCAAAGAAGAGCGCCGTAAACGTTACTTGCGTAACAAGCGCTAAGCCAAATCGTCCGTGTCGCGTCATCTCTCGCGGCACGGACGGCCTAACCACTCAGATAGATCATCCCTTATCGCTGGCAAGGTCCATTCGTCAAGCCCTTGTTTAGCTGTCTATCCCTGCTAAGCGGACTAATAAACCTTCTAGTTCATCCCAAGGCATCAATTGCCGATCGATGACTTCAATACGGCTTTCAAAGCCAGACAAGCTCAATTCGTTGACGGATACCACTCCCTCAGACGCATTAAACGCGTAGCAACCTTGCTCCGTATTCACGACGGCTTTGACTCGCTCAGCCGTGAGATCATTGAAGACCGAAAACATATCATCGAATGGAAATTCGTATTCAGCCCCAAATAACCACCCACAACTGTAAAATCCATTGGCCTGATTTTCACGGCGAATAAATGCTTTGCCTGGTGGAATCTCAAACTGTGGCTCCTCAGCCGCATGATGATGGTGGTGGGCTTCAATCTGCGTGGATGCACTGCCCTCTATTCGTGTCCGATCCAGTAATTCCAAAGCTAAATTACCATGAACTAATTGACCACTGAATAACTTGGCGGGCTCTTGCCGAGCAACCCAATCAACAAACTGACCATGCTCCGCATCGCTTGCCATATCAGCCTTACTCATCATAACAATATCTGCGCACAGTAATTGCTGATTGAACGTCTCATTCTGGGTATAACGTTCATCGCCGAAATGGCGAGCATCAACAAGAGCTATCGTCGCTTTTAGATCGATATAGGGCACGTACTGATCGGCAACCAATTTCGCGATCACTTCTTGAGGATGGCCCAACCCCGTCGGTTCAATTAACAGTCGATCGGGCTTCTCTCTTAATAAGGCCGTAATGGCGACAGACATTGGCACCCCAGCGGTGCAGCACAGGCAACCACCGGGCACTTCTTTTATCCATGCTCCCTGCTCGGTCATCATTGCCCCATCAATGCCAATTTCTCCAAACTCATTGACGAGCACGGCCCATTTTTCATGCGCTGGCTTTTGTTTGAGCAGATGTAGAATGGTGGTGGTTTTGCCTGATCCCAAAAAACCCGTGATGATATTGGTCGGTACTCTGTTTGTCATTGCTTTCTCCTTTATGTGACGAGTATAACGAAATCAAAAACGAAGCACCATATTGTGCTACTGAGTGCACATTTTTACGTTGTGTTTACTTTCGTTGATCACAAGCAAGGTATTTTGGCGGCTACATCCGATAATAATGATTAATTTGATACGAGGGTCCTATTTTTCTTGTCGTACAGCGTGTCTGTTTCATCAAAATTGCAATCGAACATTCCATATATCGTTGTTTGGTAATGACATGACAGGCGTATAATCGAATTTGAATCCCTGTATTCACCACGTCAACACCAAAAGGCTTAACTGATAATGACCGCCCGAGAGATAACCCACAGCTTATTACACAAAGTTCCAAAAGATACCATCAATCAATTTCTCTCTATCGATAAAAAACCCATATCCGTTTTACTGTTATCCGTTCTGGTCGGCTTATTATCGGGCCTTGTAGGCAGTTATTTTGAACACGCCGTGCATTTGGTGTCTGATAGTCGTACCGAATGGTTGTCGAATCAAATTGTCAGCATGCTGCCCCTCGGTCTCGCGGCTTTTCTCATCAGTGCGATTCTCGCCATTATCGGCTACTACCTGACACATCGCTTTTGTCCTGAAGCTGGCGGCTCAGGTATCCCTGAAATTGAAGGGGCGATGGACGGTATGCGTCCCGTTCGTTGGTGGCGTGTGCTCCCCGTGAAGTTCTTTGGCGGTATGGGCGCGCTCGGCTCGGGGATGGTTCTTGGCCGCGAAGGCCCAACCGTACATATGGGGGGCGCCATTGGGCGTATGATTTCCGATATTTTCCGTGTGCGAAATCAGGATACGCGCCATTCCCTTCTCGCGGCAGGCGCCGCAGGGGGGTTAACCGCCGCCTTTAATGCGCCTCTCGCTGGTATTATGTTTGTGGTTGAAGAGATGCGACCACAATTTCGCTATACACTGATTTCAATCAAAGCGGTCATCATTTCCGCTGTGATGTCGAATATTGTATTTCGTTACATCAACGGCCAAGAAGCGGTTATTACCATGCCGCAGTATCATGCACCTGAGCTGACCTCGCTTGGCTTATTTCTATTACTGGGAATATTATTTGGTATTTTCGGGGTGATTTTTAATAGCTTAATTACCAAGTCACAAGACTTTTTCGCCAAATTACATCATAACAACCGCAAGCGGTTTTTATTGGTTGGAGGCGCGATTGGCGGTTGTTTTGGTTTAATGCTGCTTTATATGCCACAAATTACTGGCGGAGGTATTTGGCTCATACCGAATATTACCGAGGGTGGATACGCGGCGGGATTTCTGCTGTTATTATTCATCGGTCGAATTGTCACAACGCTCGTTTGCTTTGGTTCCGGTGCCCCCGGCGGTATTTTTGCCCCAATGCTGGCACTCGGTACCTTATTTGGTTACGCCTTTGGTCTTATTGTGCACAACATTTTCCCGGGAATGGATATGGAACCGGGCATGTTTGCCATCGCCGGAATGGGAGCCTTGTTCGCCGCGACGGTGCGCGCCCCAGTGACAGGTATTTTGCTGGTGATTGAAATGACCAACAACTACTACCTTGTTTTGCCTTTAATTATTACCAGTTTAGGCGCCGTAATTTTTGCACAGATGCTCGGAGGTCAACCGATATACAGTCAGCTTCTGCATCGCACCTTGAAAAAAGAAAAGCTACAACAACAAGATTTTGCGTTATCGATGCAAACACCACCAGCGAATACCGCGGCAAACACCAACTCCACACCACAACCATAACGGTTTTAAGCAAAGGGCGTTAACGACGCCCTTTGCGTTCAAAGCCTAAGCATTTTGCTATGACACGAGATGAATCTGGCTCCCCATACGTGCAGCATGAATGTCCAAACGCAACGGAATCTGCTCTTTCAATTCACTGACATGAGAAATGATCCCTATCGTCCGTCCGCCCTGCTGCAAATCGACCAAGGTTTGAATGGCTAAATCCAGCGACTCCGGATCCAAGCTTCCAAAGCCCTCATCAATGAACAGCGTATCTAGACGCACTCCACCACTGTAGGATTGCACCACATCCGACACCCCCAACGCCAATGACAGTGCCGCCATAAATGACTCGCCGCCAGATAGAGTCGCGACATCACGCCATTTTCCGGTGTACCCATCTTCCACCATCAGATCCAATCCGGATCCCGCATTCCCTTTGGCCCGCTCCTGCTTGCGCTTCAACAGATATCGCCCACGACTCATGACTTGTAAACGTTGAGAAGCTTGAATCAGTACATCATCAAGCAGCACGCCAAGGACAAAACGGTGCAAGCTGACTTTGGCCCCCGTTCGTCCATTCGCAATATCACTTAATGTACCGTACACCTGATATTTCGCCTCTAACGCTTGGTTACGCGCATATAAATCGGCCAATTTGGCTTTCACTTGGCGTAAGTTATCCATCCGTGAAGAGTGCTGAGTCACTTGATTAAACGCGGCAGTCACTTCGCTTTGACGGGTATCCAAACGCGCTTCAAGCGGTGCCATATCGGGGACGACCTGTTTAGCAAGCTGCGTCTGTAAGCTCTCGAGCTGCCCGGTTAACCGCGCCCATTGTCCATCAAACGTATGGACTGCTTGAGTGAGTGCCGCTCGGCGCTCACTGCTTAAGCGCGCCTGTTGGTAGGCGGGCTCATCGGCGAATGGACTGTGTTGCAGCGCGGTTAACCACGCTTGATGTGTGGTATCCAAAGACTGCTGCCATTGCGCTAACTGTTCCGCGGCCGAGGTGACCGAAGCATTGGCGCCAGCTACGCTCGATTTAGATTGATTCAAGCGCTGTTCGGCCGCTTGCTGCTGCGTGGTTAACTCTTTAATCTGTTGTTCAACGGTTTGCTTGCGTGCTAGCACTTTATCGAGTGTATTCCAATCAGGATGTAAAGAAGCCTGTAAACGGTTAACCTCGGTTTCTAATTGGGTAAAACGCTGCTGTGCTGATTCTGCCTGCTGATTGAGCTGCTGAACTCGTTGTTTATGCTGACTGAGACTGTGTTCAGTTTGGCGGACTTGCTCCGCATAGTGATCAAGATTGACGCGTTCTAACCTTTGGATCGTGGCCTGCAGATCGTGACGCTGCTGCTGCAATTCCTCCAACCCCGCTTGCTGTTCTAACTCATCCTGCAATTGTGTCAGTTGCTGCTCGATATACTGATGATCAGAACTGGCTTGCTGATAAGCCGTTGCGGCCGCCAATTCTTGCTGGTGGCAAAAACGTTGTTGCTGCCTTGCGGTTTGCACCTGCTCTTTTGTGACACTGTCACCCAAGCTTTGCGCTGGATGCGGGTGCTCATGGCTGCCGCATACCGGACATGCCTCACCCGTTTGCAACCGCGCGGCTAAGATAGCAGCTTGGTTTTGGTGCCAACGCAGCTCAAGCTCGTCAGCGTGCTGAGACGCGGCTTGACTCGCTTGTTTGGCTGCCGTGTATTCATCCTGACGCGCCTGCATCGCTTGCTGCTTATCATGACGTTGCCGCAGCAACTGTTGCTCAGAAAGGCGCTTATTGATTCGTTCCACACATTGCGTTAATGCCAATTTGTGACCATCTAAGCCAGCGCGTTGTTGAGCGGCTTGCTCCCACTGCTGGCGTTGATGAATCAATTGCTGTTCACTCTCAGCAGTCGCCCGCTCCGCTTCTTGTCGTTGTTGCTGGTGACGGTGCAACTCATGTTGAGCTTGATTCAGCGCTTGTTGCTGAGTTTCGATCTGCCGGACATTGTGTTCCATCCCTTGCAAATCGTATTGCTCTTGCGTTAATGCTGGCAGATCTGCTTGCCGCGCTTGTACCTCATCGTAATGCGCTTGTGCTTGCGTCAGTGCTTGATTGGCATCATTCACCGCCTGCTGGGCTTGAGCATGTTGTTGCTGACTTCGCGTCGTTTGGGTCCGTGCATCTTGATATTGAGAATACGCGACGTCCAATTGAGCCGCTTGCTCGGCATACGCCACTTGCTGACGCTGACTCTCGATGCTGGCTTTCTGTGTGTTTAATTCATTTAACGCCTGTTTAAGCACTTCTAACTGTTTGAATTGTTGGCTAAGTTGCTGAGCTTCTTGCAAAGCTTGTTTGGCGTTATCGCGCTGCTGTTGGGCGATATTATACGCGGTTTGGCTTTCGGCTAATAATGGAGTCAACTCGGCGATCGCTTCCTCAAGCTCCGCTTCGTTGTCCAATGACGCCACATTGAGTGCCCCTTTGATTTGATTATCAAACTCGTCTTTTTCTTTGCGTATTCCCGACGCGCGCTCAAACAGCGCACGCTCAATTTGCGTATAAATGTGAGTTTGAAATAACTGACCAAATATCGCTTCGCGGTCTTTAGAATTGGCAATCAGTAGATCGCGGAATTTCCCTTGTGGGATCACCATCACCTGACGGAATTGATTCACTTCTAACCCTAATAGCTCTTCAACGCTTCGCCTCACTGGCGTGGGTTTATTTGCCAACAGTGTGTCTTGCTCGCCAACGCGGCGCACCAATGTCGCGCTATGAGTTTTACGGGTAAACCCTTCTCCGCGCTTTTTGGGCACCAATTGCTCTGGGTAACGCTCCACCTCATAGTGAGTATCTCCCAAAGAGAACGAAAATCGAACAAAAGTGAGTACATTAGGGTCGGCGTAGTCACAACGCATTTGATCGCCCGTGCGTTCACTACCCGTGGTTTCCCCGTAAAGTGCATAACAAATCGCATCGAGGATCGAACTTTTGCCTGCCCCTGTCGCCCCGTTGATCAGAAATAACGGCGCAGCCCCAAATCGATCAAATTCGATGGTTTGCTGATCGGCAAATGGACCAAAGGCTTGCAATGTCAAAGAAATAGGACGCATTTATTCACGGTCTCCTTGCTTTAATTCTTGAACCACGGCAGCAATCGCCTCAGATTGCGCTGGCGTCAGCTCGCTTTGCTGGGCTTCCTGAAAAAAATCCGCAAACATATCCACTTCACTGCGCTTTAAACGCTGGCTCGCGACTGGCTGATCCATGCCAATCAACATACCAGGTTTTTCAATATGCAATACATTCGGGTAGACCTGACGCAGTTTTTCCATTGGGTCGAGAATCGCATGCTTATCAGTTAGACGCACTAAAAGGTAATCATTGGGGCGAGGATCATCAGCCGCCTTAGCAATAATCTCTTCAAGCTCCCCTTCAATAATGCGCATGTCATGCGGAGAAATTAGCGGAATGGATTCACTACTGACAAAACCTTGCTGATCAAACGTCACCAATGTCATCCCTTTTTTCTGATGTTGCTCGGAAAAACTGTATTTCATTAAAGAGCCGGAATAACGGATAGAATCACGCCCCTTTTTCTGTGGCTGATGCAGATGGCCTAATGCCACATAATCAAACGGTAGAAAGTGCTCATGGTTAACGCGATCAGAGCCGCCAATCGATAACGGCCGTTCAGACTCCGATTCCATCGCACCATCAACAAAACAGTGACTCAATAAAACATGGTGTTGTGACGGATCGAATGTCTTGGTGATTTTTTCACACAATAACTGGTGCGCTTCATCGTGACTGTGAACCGCTTCTTGATAGGCATGGCGAACCACTTCCGGATCGTGGTATGGCATACCATAGAAGGCCACCTCACCCGCGTCGTTCGAGGACAACACCACAGGTTCTAACATCTGCTCAAAATTGGCAATGATATGCAAACCTGCATCACGCATGTGGCGCGCACCAAAGGCAAGACGTGCCGCGCCATCATGATTGCCAGGTATCATAATCACTGGCACGCCCATATCCTGACACAGCGTGGTTAATACGTGATCGAGCAACTCAATCGCATTGGCTGGCGGTACAGAACGATCATAAATATCTCCAGCGATGAGCAAGGCATCAACGGGGTGTTCCGCGATATATTGGACAATTTGATTTAAGATTGCCGCTTGATCGTCCAGCAAAGAAACATTGTGAAACTGACGACCAAGGTGCCAATCGGAGGTATGCAAAAACTTCATGAGTGCCCTGTTGTTTTGCGCAAAAGGAATGGCACTCAGTATACCCTAAGTCCGGCCCCGACTGCGACTGCCACTCGGACCATTCATCGACAATTTGGGCAGAGAATAGCCGAGACCATCAAGTCGGTCACCGCTGATAACGCACGCGAAGTTTACGTGGTATGAATTCGATGCCGGGCTGACACCGTTTCGCCGACGCATTCAACGCTAACTCCAAAGCGCTATCCGCAATTAACTCAAATTGCTGGGGCATCGAGTTCACTTTGGTCGGTAAAAAATTGAGTAAGCGATTGTCACCAAAGGTCGCCAAACGAATACGCTGCATGACCTCTGGATATTCAAGCAACACATCTAATATGCCTTCTAACAAGGTATACGAAGTGGCCACCACGGCATCAGGCACACATCCGGCCTCCAGCCAACGGGTAAATACCGCACGCGCATCATTGCGATGGAAGTGTTCTCCATAGCCCAATAATGGCACTAATCCGTATGGCGCGATGGCATCTTCAAACCCCAGTTGACGCTCCTGCGAGACGTTCAATTCTGGCAGAGCGCCAATCAAGCCAATACTGCGTACCTCATCATCCACGACTGAGCGTGTCAGTTCGAGTGCCGAATTAAAATCCTCGCTGATGACACAAGCAAAGTATTCATCATCGAGCGGTCGGTCAATTGCGATAACCGGTGTGCCAGACTCTTGCAGCGTTTGATAGAAATCGCTGGCGTTCGGCATGGTACTGGCGACAAACAAGGCTTCGATGCGGCGGCTGACTAAAGTGCTCGCCACTTCTCGCTCAGTATCAGGATTATCATCCGAGCACGCAATGAGTATTTGATAACCCGCTTGACGAGAGTTTTGTTCAAGCAGCTTGGCCAGTTTGGCGTAACTGGTATTTTCTAAATCCGGAATGATCAAACCAAACGAGCGGCTGCTCCCCGCCCTTAATGCCGAGGCAGCATGATCAGGACGATAATTGTGCAGAGCGACAATATCCAATACTTTCTTCTGTGTTTTTTCACTAATCCGGTATTTCTTTGCTTTACCATTAATGACATAACTTGCCGTTGTCTTCGATACACCAGCCAACTTGGCGATCTTATCTAGGGTCATAGTTTCGATCTCATTTTAAACGTTTTTACTGTCAATGTGCGTAGGATCATAAAAATCGCGACCTCTTACTTTTTGCAGTTGCATTCTTTGCTGAATCGATTCAGTATAGCACGCGAAAGAGTTCAGTAAAGCTATAATATAATCGACCTATTCCGTTTTATAGACTATTTTTGATTCTGTGAAACAACATTGATTTTTGATAAAAAATGGCTTCGCTGAACTTTTTGATTGCTTTACTGAACCGATTCAGCTGTTCGATAATAAAGCACAAACGAAATACCACAACATAGAAATGTGGTGACAACAATAAAGCCGCAAGGCTATATAAAGGGGCAAACATGCTGCAACTTACTACGCAAGATATCAAACTTGGCCAAGCACAGAGTGACAAGCTTGCTGCGATTCGAGCGATCGCTGAAGACTTAACTGCTCACGGTTATGTCGCGGACGGTTATGTAGAAGGAATGTTGAACCGGGAAGGTCAGAATTCTACGTTCTTAGGGAATGGGATTGCCATTCCACACGGAACGACAGATACCCGTGACCTTGTTCACAGTACTGGCGTGGCCATTCACCATTTTCCTAATGGTGTCGATTGGGCTGACGGCAATACTGTTTACGTTGCGATTGGTATCGCGGCGAAATCTGACGAACACTTAGGGATTTTAAAGCAATTAACCAAAGTGCTTGCGTCAGATGGCGTTGAAGAGAGCCTAAAAGCAGCGAAGACTGAAGAAGACATTATCGCGATTTTAAACGGTGATGTGCAATTTGACGCAGATTTGGATGCGTCATTGGTACAAATCCAATTCCCAGCAACAGACATGGTGCAACTCAGTGCCGTTGCCGGTGGATTGCTGAAAAATAAAGGCAATGCCAATGCCGACTTCGTGGCAGAGCTAGTGACGAAAGCGCCAACATCATTGGGCAACGGTCTATGGCTGGTCAGCAGCAGCAAAGGCGTGCAGCGCACAGGTCTGTCGTTTGTCTCAACCAATGCTGACTGCCAATTCGATGGTCAAGCGGTGAAAGCGCTGATTGCCGTCGCGGGCTGCAACGGCGCCCACCAAAGTCTCATGAACAACATCGCGACGCTCGTCTTCAAACAGCAGCAAGCCGATCTTGTCAGTGCGGATTCCGCACAAAATGTGGTGGCGCTCTTAAGTGGCGAAGAAGTCTCAAGCGCTTCCAGCGATGACAATACTCAAGTCTTTACGATTAAAAATTCACACGGTTTGCACGCCCGCCCTGGCGCGATGTTGGTGGCAGAAGCGAAAAAATTCGACGCAACGATCAAGGTCGTCAACCTCGATGGCGATGGCCGTTCAGTGAACGCAAAAAGCTTAATGAAAGTGATTGCACTTGGTGTCAAAAAAGGCCACCAGCTTCAATTTACAGCAGAAGGTGCGGATGCCTCAGAAGCATTGGCAGCCATTGGCGCGGCAATCGACTCTGGTCTAGGCGAAAGCTAAGGAAATCGTTATGACGAAAAAAGTAGTCACGATCACGCTTAACCCAGCATTAGATTTGACCGGTAGCCTTGATACCGTGAATGTTGGCTCGGTGAGCTTAGTCAAAGACAGTGATCTCCATGCCGCAGGTAAGGGTGTCAATGTTGCCAAAGTTCTTAGCGATTTGGGAGCCGATGTTACTGTTACGGGTTTCTTAGGGGCTGATAACCAAGAAATGTTCGCACAGTTATTTAGCGAAATGGGCGCACACGATGAATTTGTACGTATTGCAGGTTCGACTCGTATTAACGTGAAATTGGTGGAAGCCAATGGCGAAGTCAGCGATATCAACTTCCCAGGCATTCACGTCAATGAGGAAGCCATTGCTGCTTTTGAAGACACGCTAATGCGTTTAGCCGACGATCATGATTTCTTTGTGATTGCGGGCAGCTTGCCAGTGGGCGTCTCTGCCGAGCAATGTGCTGCATGGATTGAAAAACTGCATCAAATGGGCAAAAAAGTCTTGTTTGATAGCAGCCGTGCCGCATTAGCACAGGGCCTCAATGCTCACCCATGGTTGATCAAACCTAACGATGAAGAATTGGCACAATTTGTTGGCCGCGAACTGCATACACCAGCAGAATGCCGCGTTGCTGCAGAAGAGCTGGCTGACAAAGGCATTGAGAATATTGTGGTCTCAATGGGTGCGAATGGCACCATGTGGTTTAACCAAGGTGAATGGCTTCATGCTCAACCACCACGCATGAATGTTGTGAGTACTGTCGGTGCTGGCGATACGCTGGTGGCGGGTATGTGCTGGGGACATATGCAAGAAATGGAGAAATCTGAACTCGTTCGTTTTGCTACTGCGCTGTCTGCATTAGCCGTGTCCCAAGTGGGCGTGGGTATGGATGACGTACAAGCACTGAAAACCCTACAAGAAAAAATCCAATTAAAACCAGTAAGTACACTTACTGAATAAGACAAAAGGTCATCACTATGAATATTGCCATTATTACAGCCTGCCCAAGTGGTGTGGCGAACAGCATCATAGCCGCTGGCTTGCTAGAGCAAGCCGCTCAATCACTAAACTGGACTGCAAAAGTTGAATGCCAAAGTTCGGTGATTGACGCCGCCCCTCTATCACAAGCGGATATTGACGCAGCGGACGTGGTTATTATTGCCGCGAATACGGATATTGATACGTCTCGTTTCGTTGGTAAGAAAGTCTACCAAAGCGACATTACAGCATGCATGGCAGATGCTGCCGCGTACCTAAAAACCGCGACAGAGCAAGCAACCGAACTGACCGCAGACAAAGTCACCAAAGCCGCTGAAACTGTCTCCTCTGCAGGTGAAACGGCGGGTAGTAAGAAAATCGTTGCGATTACAGCGTGTCCTACTGGTGTCGCGCATACCTTTATGGCCGCCGATGCCCTAACAGAAGAAGCCAAACGTCTTGGGCATGAGATTCATGTTGAAACACGTGGCTCAGTGGGCGCGAAAAACCAACTTACAGCCGAACAGATTTCCCAAGCAGATGTCGTGATCATCGCCTGTGATATCGATGTATCTCTTGATCGTTTTGTCGGTAAAAAACTGTATCGTACCAGTACTGGTGCGGCACTGAAGAAAACGGAACAAGAAATCAATAACGCGTTTGCGACCGCATCTGTGTACCAACAAAGCGGCGCTGGCTCTACAGAAGAAAGTAGTGGCCAACAAGAAGAGAAGAAAGGCGTGTACAAGCACCTAATGACTGGTGTATCACACATGTTGCCAGTCGTCGTTGCTGGTGGTCTATTAATCGCCCTTTCTTTCGTGTTCGGTATTAAAGCATTTGAACAAGAAGGCACGTTGCCAGCAGCACTGATGAACATTGGTGGTGGCGCGGCATTCAAGCTGATGATTCCTGTACTTGCGGGCTTCATCGCCTTCTCGATTGCTGACCGTCCAGGTTTAGCGCCAGGTCTTATCGGTGGTATGTTAGCAAGCACATTAGGTGCGGGCTTCCTGGGTGGTATTCTTGCTGGTTTCATCGCTGGTTACTCTGCCAAACTGATCGCGGATAAACTACCGATTCCAACTTCAATGGAATCCTTGAAACCCATTTTGATCATTCCATTTGTGGCAAGTTTGTTCACGGGTCTTGTCATGATTTATGTTGTCGGCACACCTGTCGCAGCAATCATGACGGCGATGACCAACTTCTTGAACAACATGGGTGAAGCAAACGCCGTCGTACTTGGTATTATTTTAGGCGCGATGATGTGTTTCGACCTTGGTGGTCCAGTGAACAAAGCCGCATACACGTTTGGTGTGGGTCTACTTGCATCTCAACAATACCTACCAATGGCTGCAATCATGGCCGCAGGTATGGTTCCGCCACTCGCGATGGGTCTTGCGACCTTCGTTGCACGTCGTAAGTTTGTGACAGCAGAACGAGAAGGTGGTAAAGCTGCGTTTGTGTTAGGCCTGTGCTTTATTTCTGAAGGTGCGATTCCCTTTGCAGCGAAAGATCCGGTACGCGTCATTCCATCATGTATGATTGGTGGTGCAATTACAGGTGCTCTATCAATGTACTTCAATATTAAATTGATGGCACCACATGGTGGTCTCTTTGTTCTATTGATTCCTGGTGCGATTTCACACGCATTGCTATACCTCATCTCCATTGTGGTTGGTACTGTCGTGACAGCGGTTATCTACTCCGCCATCAAACCCGTGCCTAAAGTAGAAAGCAACCTACTATAAAACGTTGTACACAAATGGTGAGAGAGGCGTATGTATGTCTCTCTTACCCCTTAAAAAACCGATGCCAAGCGCATCGGTTTTTTATTGCTCGCTCTTCCTTCTTAACATTCCCTTCTCAATATGGCTCTCTAACGCACAGCACGCCCTGTTAACATGGCGTACTTATCAGTCATTTCAAAACAGGGATAAAAGAGACGTCCGTGATAATCTGGACGCTAAAAATGAAAACGGCACCAATGCGCAAACCACACATTGATGCCGTATAAATGATGTCGAGAAAAATTACATAATGAGATTAACAGTCAGCAGAAGCGATTTGGATTCAATATCAATGGTAGCCATGTACGAATTGCTCGGCTCTTCTTCATCAGCAAAGCTAACACGCGAAGACTCGTTGAGGCTGTCACTCAACCCTATCGCTTCAGAGCGTTTACTCTGAGTCGCAAGCACCGCCACATCATTCGATAACTCTTGAGGCAAGCCACTTTTCAATCGATTAGCATCGTATATGAAAAGCGTATCGACTTCGCAACTGATATTCATGCATACCGCGTTCTCCGTCATTGATGGCTCGGTCATCTCAGCGTTCGCCAACGCATTGGGGGCTGATATAAACCATGATAAACCAACAAACAATTGAGCAATCGCGATAGATTTCATAGCTAGACCTTTCGATAACGGAGTTTAACCGATTGATTGATATGAACGTTTTCACTTTGCTGCATTAAGGCAACGCAACAATGCCTACTTCCATCACACATCAATGACACGATGAGCTGAATAACCACCAAGAAGGCTAAAAAGCGAGTTAACATTACCATGAGAGCCTTGCTGCAAGAATAACCCGATCGGATAGTTTTTAACCATAACCGCAAATTTACGACATTAGTTAACGATTCATTACAGCAAAAGACGTTTATAATCGCGGAAAGAATTTACATGAAAAGTTCTCAGCAAACACAGTGTCAAAGGTTCCTCTAAGTCAACGTATGACCCCGTCACTATTACTTGAATAGTCATAAAAATAAAAAAAGTCAGCGATAATACGCTGACTTTTTAATCGGTTTAAGAGACTTGCTAAGAGCAATTATTCCACTGTTTTTTTCTTATCATCGTTCTCTAAGTTTTTGCCCTGTACATAAGTACGGCCGACATCGACAACTGCAACATCTTTGAAGAAACTACGGCCTAACAGTAATGGGTACGACAGATGAGTACGGTCCGCCAATGTAAATTCGGTTTTCTCTTTAAGATCACCAATTTCGACCCACATACGCACAACGGCGCGGCGTTCACCTTTTTCAGTATTCGCCTGTTTGATTCTTACCCAGCGATCAACGGGTAAACTGACTTCTTCACTCTTAATACCATTGTGCTCAAGTTTGAATTTAACCCAATCTTTCCCATCGCGCTCAAACGGTTTCACATCGACTGCACTCAATGAAGAGGTGGTCGCACCCGTATCGACACGTGCATCAAGATTTTCTTTCAGATTCGGTAAATGAACCCATTCTTTCGAACCCAGGATAAGTTTACCGTCACTGAGCTTTTTGCCTTCCACTTTCGGTCTTACAACCTGCGGCTTCGTGCTCGTGTGGGATGTCGTTTTCTTATCTTTAACAACAGCGTCCTGTTTCTTTTTACTCTCTACCACATCCTGTTTTTCACTCGGTGCTGTGGTTTTATGTTTCTCGATCTCAACAGCAGTTTTTTGAGTACTGTCATCTGAATTTGGAGATTGAGTTGCTGTGGTGGTACATGCCATTAGCCCGCCGCTCAACATCAGAGGTACTAAGATTTTCCATTGTTGTTTCATTCATTCACCTAATTAGATGGTTAAGACTTAACACACTTTTATAATTGAATCAGCAACGTAAGGGATTGCATCTTCTGTCAGTCCAGCAATATTGATACGACCATCTGTCACACCATAAATTGCGAACTCCTCGCGCAAGCGAGACATTTGTTCTGGCGTTAATCCTAACACCGAAAACATCCCTTTGTGCTGTTCGATAAAGTCGAATTGTGAAGTATTCAGTTTATTTCTCAACTCTTTACACAAACTTTGACGAAGGCTTAACAAACGATGCTGCATTTCACTAAGCTCTGTCATCCAGCTGGCTTTCAGTTCATCATCCTGTAACACCGTTCTGACAAGGGCCGCACCATGGTCTGGCGGCATCGTGTAAGAAGCGCGAGCTAAATTCAATAATTTCCCTTTTGCATTCGCGGCATGTTCAGCGGTTTTGGCAATCACCATGGCGGCACCCGTGCGTTCGCGGTACAAACCAAAGTTTTTAGAGCAAGAAACCGTCAGCATCATTTCGTCGACATGCTCGGCCATGTAACGCAATCCGGCACTGTCTTGTTCAAGACTGTCGCCAAAACCAAGATACGCCGCATCCACGAATGGAGTAAAGCCTTGCGCTTGTGCTAACTGAGTAACCGCTTGCCAAGTTGCAAAGTCCATATCCGCTCCAGTCGGGTTATGACAGCACCCATGAAGCAGTACCACATCCTTAGGGCCAACGTTTGCAAGATCGGCTAATAATGCCTCGGTATCCACAGTTTTTGTTTCAGAGTTAAAGTAAGCATAGTACTCCACCTTTAATCCTGCCGCTTCCATGATGGGAGCATGATTGACATAACTGGGATTTGATAACCATACGGTCGCTTCCGGCTCAGCAAATTTGATCAGATCGGCAAACATACGTAAGCCACCACTGGCGCCAGGAGTTTGAATCGTAGCGACACGAGCCTGCACTGAGGGCTGCGGTAAGATTAAATCTGTCATACTTTGATTAAAGCGTTCACAGCCCGCGATACCGACATACGCCTTGGTGGTTTGCTCAGCAGTCACTCGGGTTTGCGCGGCACTGACGGCGTTCATGATCGGCGTAAGCCCTTGACTATTCTTGTAGACACCAATACCTAAATCGACTTTTTCTTCACGAGGATCAACTTGATAAGCTGCGGATAACGAAATAATCGTATCGAGTACCGGAGTCGGT
The DNA here is from genome assembly GCF_003716875.1 of Vibrio zhugei. Classification (NCBI taxonomy): domain Bacteria; kingdom Pseudomonadati; phylum Pseudomonadota; class Gammaproteobacteria; order Vibrionales; family Vibrionaceae; genus Vibrio; species Vibrio zhugei. The sequence goes on from NZ_CP033077.1 coordinate 298,642, forward strand.
AAATGGGAGAACATATAAAATCACTGCCTTGTGTCTTCAATAATAATGCTCAATTTAGCATTGCTCGGATAAAAGCCAAACTAAATTTGATCTTTTTAACCATAGAACGTCAAGAATGCTTAAGCTTTGAACAAATGGGACGAATCCCCTTGTTCTCATTGTGTTGCCACACCATTAATCTGCGTCAAATGCGTAAACCCATTCGCACTCAAAGCCGCTTCAACACAGGCAATCACCTGACGACCGACACGCTTTTTGATGATATCTGAGCTCGTGGCTTGCTGACGGATTAAGTCGGTCATATGGATAATTTCATGCTCAAAGCCGCCACCACAAGGTGATGTATCAATACGATGCTCTTCACCTTGATAATGAATGGTAATATTTTTTGGATTCCACCATTTTTCTGCAATCGTAATCGTCAAGTCTGGGCCAGTCAGAGTGGCCACTTTAGACAGTTCTCTCGTAATCGAACCGCCAATTTTGCCACTAACGGCACCAGAAAAGTGATAAATCGCCGTGTCATCGACTTGTGATTGGGGATTATCTTGCATAAATTCCGTGGTTAACGTCCCCATAGGCTGACCTAAACACTCGCATAGGTCGGCATATAGCCACAGCGGATACACACCGACATCCAATGAGGCCCCTCCGCATAAATGAGCGTCAAACAAACGACTGTTATCATCAACGGGTACCACACCACCGAACGCGGCCTCAACATGATCAATCACTAATTGCTTATCTTGAATCCATTGGCGCAGCGCACGATAAGCAGGAAATGTCAGTGTTTTCATTGCTTCAATCAGCAGCAGGCCTTTTTGTTCAGCAAGAGACATCATCGCGTCCCAGTCAGCAACATTGGTTAATGCAGGTTTTTCAACCAGTACATGCTTACCGTGATTTAAGTACAGCTCGATCAACGGTTTATGAGCGGGATGAATAGTGGCAATGTAGACAACGTCGATATTGGGATCGTGTGCTAATGAGACATAAGAGTCATAGCTTACTTGCCCATCAAACTGCTCAACAAATGTTTTAGCACGTGCACTATGACGAGCCGCAGCGCCATAAAAAAGAGCGTTAGGACAATGATTCACCAGATCGTTGACAAAACGATGAGCAATATGACCCACACCAGCAATCCCCCAACGGACTTCAGACTTATTCATAAACGTTCCTTATTATACTTCTCAAGAGATGGCGACATTGTCTGCGGTCACCACAATAAATGAATCCATCGATGGAAAGCGAGAGGTAAGAGCCAGCCTCTAAAAAGCCGCGCGCTCAACCGCTTAGTCCAGCGAATAAACCGTTTATTCGCAGCATAGTATCACTCACCATTCACTTGGCTTAACAACCAAAGATTGGGGAAAAATACTCAACTTATCGTGCAAAACAGACTAGAAATAAAAACAGGTAATAGTATCACCTATTACCTGTGTCATAGAGTGGCAATAGCCCAAAGTTCGCTCACCGTCATCTTATATAGGTATCGCCACGGGGATTATAGTGCGCCAAAGCCTATGGAGCCGTTGCAGTTCAGCCATTCAGAAAATGTTCCGCCCCCACAAGTGCCATTGCCCCATGCTCCTGAGTTATCGTATTGATCTTCAGCTTGGCGAACCGCACCATTAACGACAATATAATCAACTTGCACATCGCGATTCCCGCCATCATTAGTAAAGCCCACACGAATATCACCGGTGGCATCGGTGTGTATCGTATAATCTGTCATTGTATTTGTCGCGGTCCAGCTTTTTACTGTGGTCCCACCGACTTGCAGATTAACGCTTTCATCGCCAACCACGCCGCTTAACCGAACAACGATAGTGTGATTGCCTGTCCCATCATTATCCCCGGCACTCGTGTCCACCAACTGTAACATTTTGGTTGCATAACGCCGCCCCATTTCACGCGCGCCAGCCGAATCGAAATGATACTGATCGTGAATATTCAAACCGGCTGCACTGACAACATGGGCGTTGGTAATTAATGAAGGCAATTGCGCGATTAAACGATTATGGCTAGAGCAGCAAGCTGGGTAAGGAAGCTCTCCGGCAATAAAAGGAACATTACCAATGCCCAAATCGTTACGAATATCGGTCACTAATTGCTTAACACGTCCAGGCCAAGCCGGATCCCCAGTATTACTTTCACCTTGATGGAAAATAATGCCTTTTATTACCCCTCTCTGCTGAGCTTTGCGGGCCAAATCAAGCAACCATTGATAGCCACCAATAAGGTTATTCGGTGTCGAACCAAAGCTCGGAGTACATGCGTTAAAATCACGACAATTTTTCAGAAAATATTCTATTTTTTGTCCACCATGTGCCGCGCCCACTAACCCAATTGTGACATTAGAATCAGAATTGTTGGCCATGATTTTACCGAAATTATCACCAGGTCCTAATGCACCAGAACAACGGACCAGCGGTGGAGAGGCCACACGCCATTGACCATAGTATCCGATGCCGCCACACGATTCGTCTTGCAGAACCATGACTCGGGGATTCGTGACACGGTCTTGAGGCTCGACAGGTGACGCGCCTTCCATATTTGATTGACCCACCATCAAATACACATGAAAGTTGGGATCCGGTGCTGCCACAGCAGACATCGACAATAAAGCAAGCAGCGCGGTGAAGCCCGATCTTTTTATAAAGTTCATAATCATCATCTTAATAGTGTGTTGTAAGATTGAATGTGGCGGCCTACATTCACCACCACATCATTACGATATCCATCGCTACCCGTTCTCAGGTAGCGATGGCTAACTGCCTGACTAATTGGCGCTGATCAATCCCAATTTATACGGTAAGCGATTGTAGTCTGATACGCCGGAGTTTGGATTTTGCCCTTGATACAAATACTGCATATTACACGCATTAATCTTAAGGGTTTGATCGTATCCTGAACGGATCATCTCACCGTGACTAATATCATCCGTCCATTTACCACTAGGGAATGCAACATTGGCCGCGCCTGCAAAAGGATTGGATTTAGTATCAGCTAACGGTGTCCAAGGACCGTCTAAACTCGTCGCCGTCCAAGACCGGAAGTAACGAGGAGCATAAGCTTCTACTAATAATAAGTATTTATTGGTGCCTTCAACTTTGTAAACGTTGGACGCTTCAAACAATCTCGCAACGCTATCTTGCATAACGACTTCATAACCGGAAAAGTTCGGGAAGTTACCAATCGAGACTTTTGAACGATACAACTTGCCGTCATTACCAGAGAAGAATAAATGGCAATAGTTATCGTCACAGATGACCCAATAATCGATACCATTACTCAACCCATTACGTAACAACGGTTTAGGCGTAGTCCAACCCGCTGGATTACTGATGTCCGTGTTAGTGGAATATTTCGCGCCCCATTGGTAGATCATGTACCATCTATTTTCCGGCTCAAAGAAGAAGACTTGAGGGGCCACCGTATTGCCTGCACGAGTGGTGCTCATATCAACTTGATTGGCAGAACCGGCTTGGTTCCAATCACTAAAGTTTAAATACACACCACCCCAGTTGTTTTTCGCCGTATCAAATACCGTCGCAAATACGTGATATTTATTGTTGTAGCGCACAATGGTTGGGTCTTTAATTGACGCCCAATTACGTCGTTGCGGAGAAATCAAGGGGCCAGTTGATGTCCAGCTAAAGCTTGATTGCAGATCACACGTTTGATTCGCCCCATCAGTGTCGCCACCAATTGAAAAATCATCCGCATAAAAACTCACCGTTTCATTGTCAGATTCGATAATAAAGTGCTCAAATGGCGTGCCGCTTTGGGTATAAAAACCTTGTAATAAGGTCCAGCGATTCGCCGAGGCAACCGCCGTCGCCACCTGTTCATACTCATTATAAGTTGAGCTATCGCCGTCTTCTTGGCGTTTCGCTGTCAACGTGATAGGCGTATCCGCTGAGCCTGCGGCTAATTTAACCCATACCGCGACATCATATTGATTACCATTCACTAATGAGCCGACATTAAAGGTCATACCATGCCAATTTGCCGTGCGCCCCGTAATCAATACACTTGATGAACCACTGTGACTTTGTGCATTGCTTAAACGAATAGAGCCGGCCGTTTTAGACCAATTCATTAAGCTGCCTTCGGCACCACCATTGTCGGCAAAGTTGTTATCAGGGACTTGATACTGACCGCCATCACCTGCCCCACCATCACTGGTCAGCAAACGAATATTGCCGTTAGCAGCATTCAAAGTCACTTTATCTAATTTCGCGCCATCCTCACGTCGTAAAATCCTGAGTGTATGATCGCCAGCCGCAACATTATTGAACGTCTGCAGAGCAATTTTATCCCATCCATTAGTGGCAAGGTTATTTTGAGTGATCCAACTTCCGGAATCTAACCGATAGTAAAACGAATCATCGTAACCAGCAGCTAATGACGCAAGCATTTCAAAACCGATATCCGTTTTTTGAGACACGCGGAATGTGATTGCTACCTGTCCACTCGCAGAGTTAGAAGGGCTACTTAAGACTTGATTAGTGCCGTTGTTAGGCCATTCAATGTATCGCCCGTTGGATGCTCCTCCTTCTGATTTCACACTCAAAGGACTAAACCCACTTTGCCCAGCGAAAGACTCTAGCTCAACCGATAATGAGCTACTGCCCGCATTGCCACCACTGCCGTTAAATTGATACCAATTTAAGTTATGCCAGCCATTGGCACGCAAATACACATCATGCACACCACTTATCGTCGTGTTTAATGCATTAAGTTGAGTTTGCCAAGTTTGCCAGCCACCAGTGTCATTAATATTAATGGTTGCGACCGGCGCGTTATTGAGACTATCCAGAATCACGTCGACACTGGAGCCAGTGTCGGTTGCTGCGCGCAATTTCAGTTCTTGGGCCCCGTTACCAAAATTCACACCCGAGACTTTTATCCAATCTCCTGTGCCCATCATAATGTTCAAAGTACCATCAGACGCCTTCTCCGTTTCAATGCCGCTTTCTTCATCAAACATCTCAGCTTGATTGATATTAAACGCATTGACGGTTTTCAGTTGAGGAGCGCCAGCTCGTCCAGCATTGACTTGTTTTATGCTGCCATCACTGTTGTACTCCAAACGATCGACGTTGACTGAGCGCTGAAATGTACTTGCGCCACGCTCGTTAGCGACCACCCGATTATGATAAAAAATGTAACTTTTCCCTTTATAATCGACAATGGAGGCATGATTGTTATTGGAATTATTTTCCCATGGGTTGGGCAAAATCGTACCTCGATAGGTAAACCCTGTGGTCGGATTGTTGCTGGTCATATAATTAATTTTCATGCCCGAACTGGTGTCGGAAGAATACGATAAGTAGTACGTACCGTTATGCTTATGCATGTAAAGCGCTTCAAAGAAATTCGGAACATCGATGGATATCGCGCTGCCACTGGTGCTAATCATGTCATCATTTAATTTGATCACACGGGCATTGCCTTCACCACCGCCACCAAAGTACAAATAGGCTTGACCATCATCATCGATAAACACGCCGGGATCGAATATCCACTGAACGGCGCCATTGGGTGTGCTGCTATCAACCAGTGGCCGACCAAGTGGATCGATATAAGGGCCTTCAGGCTTATCAGCAACCGCGACACCAATTGAGCCGCCACCATCAGGAAAATACAGATAGTATTTTCCATTCCGCTCGATAAAATCAGGGGCGTAAGCCAAATTAGCCCAACTGGTATTGGTTTTAGAATTCCAAATAATGCCATGGTCTTGCCAATTCACCATGTCATCGGAAGAAAATAAATAGTAATCTTTCAATTGGCTATAATCGGTTTGAGTATCTTGGTCGTGCGTGGTGACCACATAGACTCGCCCATTAAACACACGAGCGGCAGGATCAGCGGTATAAACATGTGATACAACAGGGTTTGCTGCCTGCGCGAAGTTAGGTACAGTCATACTGCTTGCAAGTACTCCAAGAACCATGGCTGCCGATGCCTTGGCATACATGGTCTTAGATAGACACTTTATATTCATTGTGGATTCCTTTTACAAAGTAATAATATCCTATGAGTTTGGATTAGGCCCGATTTCAGATAATAAGTGCGACATTCATGGAAATATGTAGAAGAGGAAGCCAACTGCTGAAAGTGGTACGCTCTTCTCGCCAAAGAAACAAGCAGTACTACCATGAATTATCAACAGTTGACCGAAGGCAGAAGATACCAGATTTCTGCTCTTTTGGAACGGGGAATTTCGGTTCCTGAAATAGCTAAAACAGTTCAGTGCCACCGCTCGACGGTATACCGTGAGCTTAAACGCGGTCGGAAGGGAGAGCATTATTGCCCTAACGAAGCCCAGATGTCGTCTACCAAAAAGCGCAAAACAGCACGTAAATACCGAATACCAAAGGAACGTGTCGATTTTATCCGCCTTCTTTTAGAAACAGATTGGAGTCCAGAGCAGATTTCTAATGTATTAACGAAAATTGGTGCATCTGTCAGTCATGAGTGGATCTATCGCTTTGTTGCTCAAGATAAACGCTTGGGCGGTAAGTTATATCGTCACTTGAGACAAGGTCATAAGCGGTATCGCCGAGGTAAACAAGAGAAAGCTCCAGCGATAAAAAATGCCGTTTCGATTGATGATAGACCAAGCATCGTTGACAGTAAGGAGCGGTTTGGTGACTGGGAAATCGACACTGTGCTAGGTAAGCATGGTACAGGTGCAATGGTGACTATTTTAGAGCGTAAGACTCGATTTTACGTGGTAAAGAAAGTGCCATCTAAGTCAGCGGATGATGTCACCAAAGCGACAATAGAGCTACTGAAGCCCTATAAGAAACATGTCCATACCATTACGGCAGATAACGGGCGAGAGTTTGCAGGTCATGAAACCATCGCAAAAGAATTAAAGGCTGATGTGTACTTTGCTCATCCGTACAGTTCTTGGGAGCGTGGTGCTAATGAGAATGCGAACGGTCTTTTAAGGCAATATGTGAAGAAAGGAACCGATCTAACGACAGTGACGGACATCGATATAGAGTTCGCTTTATCGCGGATAAATTACCGTCCGAGAAAGTGTTTAGGCTTCAAGCAGGCAGCCATTATATTTGAGGAGATGGCTTTAGCTTCTTGATATTGGAGAGTGTCGCACTTCGCAGTTGAATTCGGGTTTAATATACTTTAATTTTATCAATGACTTATTTTTAATATAAGGTTTATTTTATTTAGTGATTGGCTTTAAATCTTTGTATTACAATGTAATATTTTAAACAAATCGTGAAATGCCACTTTTTTAACAACCAAACATCAGAAATACATTATGTTGTTTAACGTGAATTACAAATATTTGGAAGCGCTGTCACGAGCTATAGCTGATATTTCCATCTTTCAAGAATTTCAAGAATATTTCAAAAAACAAGAAGCAAGGCAATGCTTGATGGAGGAGCGTGGTGTGCTTGTTTTAATAAAAATATGGTTATTTTTCAGTTTTTTAATGGATGTTTTGGGGGATTTTAGGCATGAGATTAACTTTTTATCGTCAATATATTAGTGAGTTATTGATGTAATATTTTCAGGTGTTTCAAATGTATACTCGTTTGCTCAGGATTTAGCACATTACTCTGGTCACAGATATACAATGTCTGAATGCTGACATTCTTTTCTGCGTGCGTTATTTCAATTCTTCCTCGGAAATAGAGAATTATTTGCCTTTCACATCCACAATCAGTTTTGTGTCGCCTCTATATTGTGATGCATACCTCAATGAATATTGTGTTGAGATTAATGTGCCTCTAAAAGAAGTGGCAAGGATCAAAGATAATAAAATGCTAATGGATGAGAAAAGTATCAATCTTGCACTTTTAAAGTAAAAGACTACGTTTTAGATTAGCGTGAAAATGCCGACATAAATTTAGCAAATTAGTTAACGAGATCACTTAAAAAGTATTCAATTACGCGACGCGCTTAACTGACGATTATTCTATTTTTACGTCATGCTAATGAAGTGATGAATATTATTTAAATACATCTCTTCATAGAGGCCATTTCAACGCCCCCGAATTCAACTGCGAAGTGCGACACTCTCCAATATCAAGAAGCTAAAGCCATCTCCTCAAATATAATGGCTGCCTGCTTGAAGCCTAAACACTTTCTCGGACGGTAATTTATCCGCGATAAAGCGAACTCTATATCGATGTCCGTCACTGTCGTTAGATCGGTTCCTTTCTTCACATATTGCCTTAAAAGACCGTTCGCATTCTCATTAGCACCACGCTCCCAAGAACTGTACGGATGAGCAAAGTACACATCAGCCTTTAATTCTTTTGCGATGGTTTCATGACCTGCAAACTCTCGCCCGTTATCTGCCGTAATGGTATGGACATGTTTCTTATAGGGCTTCAGTAGCTCTATTGTCGCTTTGGTGACATCATCCGCTGACTTAGATGGCACTTTCTTTACCACGTAAAATCGAGTCTTACGCTCTAAAATAGTCACCATTGCACCTGTACCATGCTTACCTAGCACAGTGTCGATTTCCCAGTCACCAAACCGCTCCTTACTGTCAACGATGCTTGGTCTATCATCAATCGAAACGGCATTTTTTATCGCTGGAGCTTTCTCTTGTTTACCTCGGCGATACCGCTTATGACCTTGTCTCAAGTGACGATATAACTTACCGCCCAAGCGTTTATCTTGAGCAACAAAGCGATAGATCCACTCATGACTGACAGATGCACCAATTTTCGTTAATACATTAGAAATCTGCTCTGGACTCCAATCTGTTTCTAAAAGAAGGCGGATAAAATCGACACGTTCCTTTGGTATTCGGTATTTACGTGCTGTTTTGCGCTTTTTGGTAGACGACATCTGGGCTTCGTTAGGGCAATAATGCTCTCCCTTCCGACCGCGTTTAAGCTCACGGTATACCGTCGAGCGGTGGCACTGAACTGTTTTAGCTATTTCAGGAACCGAAATTCCCCGTTCCAAAAGAGCAGAAATCTGGTATCTTCTGCCTTCGGTCAACTGTTGATAATTCATGGTAGTACTGCTTGTTTCTTTGGCGAGAAGAGCGTACCACTTTCAGCAGTTGGCTTCCTCTTCTACATATTTCCATGAATGTCGCACTTATTATCTGAAATCGGGGTTACCCTCTTTGTTTAGTGGAAGGACTTCACAATAAATCGCTTTGTCTATTTTATTTAGTCGCTATTTCTTGACGCAGATATGAGCGCCACCTAGACCCAAATAGTATGAATAATAAGCAGTGTGTTTATTCATGTAAACCGTACTTCAATCCATAACGTAGTCACCATCTTAATTGGGAAGATTAAGAGATGATATTAAATCCAATGTTAGGAGACTAGAAATGAGAAAAGGGAAGAAACAGATCCGGCTATTGCCGCTTGTCTTTGCAATAGGCGCAGCAATATCGTCCATTGGTGCGCAAGCCGCTTCCTGTTCGTATTCATTAACCAATGAATGGGATAAAGGATTTCAAGGTGTGGTCACTATCACTAACGACGAGAACACCGATATCAATGATTGGCAGATTGGCATGAAGTTCCCCGCAGGGATAGCTGTCACACAATCTTGGAGTGGAACACTTTCAGGCAGTAACCCTTATTACATTCAAAATACAGAGTGGAATGGAACCATCAAAGCAGGCCAAAGCTTAGCCGTTAACTTTATGGGAACTCGCAATGGTGTGAGTGCAGCCAATGTTGAACTCATGGGGTCAACCTGTAGCGGCACTGACACCCCTCCATCGAGCAATAATTTACCTGACGCGGTCGCTGACGCAACCCCTGTCTCTGGGATTGCACCGCTAGAAGTCAGCTTCAGTGCTGGACGTTCAAGCGATGCCGATGGCGATCCACTCACTTATATTTGGGATTTTGGTGATGGTGAAACCGCCGCAGGTAAAGACGTGACACATACCTATACCGAACCGGGCGAATACACGGCCAAACTGACGGTGGATGATGGCACGGGTGTGGATACGGCAACAGCCGTGATTAATGTCACCACTGAATCGGGCAACACTCCACCAGTGGCAGCGATGACCGTCACCCCCGCCTCCGGACAAGCACCGTTGTTGGTTAACTTTGATGCATCTGCCTCAACGGATGCGGACAACGATGTCCTTACCTATATCTAGGACTTCGGTGATGGAGCAACCGGGTCAGGTGTCAGTACATCACACACCTATGCCGATGCGGGTCAATATACCGTTTCACTCATTGTCACCGACAGTATCGATACCCATAAACTCGTCAAAACAGTCAATGTTACCGATGAGGATGTCCCACCAACAGTTGAACGTGTAGACAACCCATTCCGTGATGCCAAATGGTACGTGAACCCAGAGTGGTCAAGCAAAGCAGAAGCCGAACCAGGCGGTAGTGCCATCGCAGACCAAAACACCGGGGTTTGGCTAGATCGCATTGGTGCAATTGAAGGGACAGACACCAAAATGGGGCTGCGGGCACACTTAGATAAAGCGCTTGAACAAGGTGCAAACCTGTTCACTGTGGTGGTCTATGATTTGCCTAATCGAGACTGTAAAGCGGTGGCCTCGAATGGTGAATTGCTCATTTCGGAAGGCGACATGGTTCGCTATAAAAACGAGTTTATCAACCCAATTGCCGAAATCTTTGCCGATCCTAAGTATCAGAGCATCCGCATTGCGGCCGTTATCGAGATCGACTCTTTACCCAACCTTGTCACCAATTTGGACATTCCAAAATGTGCCGAAGCCAATGGCCCAGGTGGCTATCGTGAAGGGATCACTTACGCCCTGAATAAGTTCTCGCCAATCAAAAACGTGTATTCCTACATCGATGCAGCTCACTCAGGTTGGCTCGGCTGGGATAGTAACTTTGATCCGGCGATTACATTGATTGCCAACGTGATTAAAGGCACCGACGCAGAATGGGACAGTGTTGCAGGTTTTGTAACCAATACCGCGAACTACAGTCCATTGGTTGAAACTTACCTTCCAAATCCAGACAAGAATGTCGGCGGAGGCCCGATTCGCAGTGCCGATTTCTATGAGTGGAACCCGAACTTTGACGAAAAAGGCTATGCGATTGAGTTCCGTAAACGCATGATAGCCAAAGGCGCTCCCACCACCATCGGCATGTTGATCGATACTGGTCGTAACGGCTGGGGCGGTCCTGAACGACCCACTCAAGTCAGTTCTTCATCGGATAAAAACACCTATGTTGATGAATCAAGGATTGACCGTCGTTACCACCGTGGTAACTGGTGTAACCAACCAAGTGGTATTGGCTACAAACCATGGGCTGACCCTTATAACGGTGTCGATGCCTTCGTGTGGGTAAAACCACCAAGTGAATCTGATGGTATGTCTGAGCCCGACTTCCAACCGGACCCAGATGATCCAGCTAAACAGTATGATCCAATGTGCGATCCAGACAAAATGAGTAATGCCGCGGCTTATCCAACTGGCGCCATGGATGAAGCCCCACATGCGGGACGTTGGTACTCAGAAGGATTCCAATATCTACTGCAAAATGCTTACCCACCAGTGAGCACGCCAGCGGGTCCTCCTGCTGAATAAGCGGAATCAATAACCCGCTCTCTGACTGTTTCCAAATAATTGGAAACAGTCGGATAATCCACACCGGATCTTATAACAGATCCGGTGTTTCATTGTGGGAAAACATGACACAAAGACAATAACGCGACAACTTATAATCCAAAACCAACTTTGGGTAACTTACGGATTGAACGAACACCCCATGCGGCAAGACTGGGTTTAGGTTCCCCTTTGTGCTCTCCCAAACAAATGTATCCTCTCGCCAAATAACGGTATAAAAAATCGCCCCCTTCTAACGCCGCGTTTTTATCGTCCCCCACAGGAAGAGCAATGCGCTCAACACGTAGATCGGTGGCCGCTTTAAATGCAAGATAAGCGGTAGAAGCAATCGGATGAGCATCTAACTCTTTAATTAACGCTTTATCTGATTGCTTAGCTAAATGGCGGCTGAACAACATGATCAAACGCATTTGCTGTTCAGATGAAATAATGAGCATCTCCATGATGGCGCTCCCTTTGAAACAAAGCATTATATCTGAAAGCAGCGCCCAACTCTATTGAGTCGTACCACATCAAAAAAGTGACACTGTAATGATGTTCCCTATCCCATCGGCGTCACTAGACTCTATTGCTTGCCAAGCGTTAACACGTCTTATCCGCCAATCAATACACAGAGCGGACGACGACGTTTGCTTGCCATCTTTTCTTACCGAATGACTAGAATTAACTGCCTAAATTGGCCATACCGAGTGCGTCCATCACGAATTCTACAGAGAGCGCCGCTAGAATCATCCCCATAATACGGGTTAACAAGGATGCGCCACCATTGCCGATAACACGAAGGATTCCTCCGGAAAACAACAACAACAGCAACGTCGACGCTAAGACGGCTAACATCGTCAACGAGGTGATCGCTTGTTGTTGAATCGTGTAGACATTGTTATCTGTGATGAGAATGACCGCGAGAATGGCCCCTGGTGATGCCGTCGCGGGAACCGCTAAAGGAAAGATAGAGATGTCATGCATTGGCTCTCCGGTTTCCTCTTTCTTGCCATCGGCAAAAATCATCTGCAAACCGAATAAGAATAAAATAATCCCCCCAGCTACCTGAAATGAAATTAAGCTAATGCCCATCGCGCCCAAAAGCAACTGACCAACACCAATGGCCCCAACTAAGATCACCACCGCATAAAAAATGGTTCGATAAGCGGTTTTTCTTCGCTCTTTCGCCGGCATGGTTGCGGTTAAACTCACAAACAATGCCATGGTACCGATGGGATCAACGGTAGCCCAAATAATAAGAAAATCATGTATTACTTTATCTATCACAGGCCGTGTATTCCTTTATTCATATACTATACAGAGAGTCCCTCATAATCGGATAACTAGGCGAGACTGGAGAGACGTCGCCTGTTGTGTTTGGTGTGTGAACCCCACATCTTTCATCTTATAAGAAAACTCAACAAACACAGGCGGAACGTAATCTCTATAATACTATATTAAAGGTAAATAAATGACGTCATGTCTTTGCCATTTGTTACTAAGTGTTTAGTTTCGTGTTAGAAATACGCAAAAGCGGATAAAACCAAGCTGGAACGGCTCATCATGGTGCAGAAAACTCGCACTACTCTCACCTCAAATAGCATCCTATGCAATACCTTCTAGGGCTCTTTAGTTCGCAACTCCCGACTTACCGTCTCCTATTTGCACCCTTTTATATGCCACAGTCATCATAATGAAATAATTGATTTTTATGCTTAATTCTCCACTCATTCATACTATGCATAAAGGAATCAAGGAATGAAACTCTCTCTAATCGGGCTAGCCGTAAGTACGACATTAGCCTTATCCGGCTGTGCGGATCATACTTCCGCCCATGATGATCTCGCATGGACTCAACGCGCAGCAACGGGTGATCTCACGGCTTTCGGCGGAGCGCGACGTTTGCATCAAGACATCAATCAACCATTGCAACAGGCACTGACTGACAGGGATGTGAGAAACGTTATATTATTGATTGGCGATGGCATGGGAGATTCAGAAATTACCATTGCTCGTAATTACGCCAAAGGGGCAAGTGGCTTTTTTAGTGGCATTGATATGCTGCCTTTTACTGGTCAATACACCCACTATTCACTCGATAAAAAAACGCATAAACCCAATTATGTCACAGATTCAGCGGCATCAGGCACGGCCTGGTCGACCGGAACAAAAACGTATAACGGCGCTCTAGGAGTCGACGTATACGGCCAGCCTCATCGATCTTTGCTTGAAATAGCAAAACAAAGCGGACTGGCAACTGGCAATGTCAGCACTGCTGAAATTCAAGATGCCACACCCGCCGCTGAATACGCACATATCTCACAACGAAAATGCTATGGGCCGAAAGTAACAAGTGAACGTTGTCCACAAGCCTTACTATCAAACGGCGGGATGGGGTCGATTACAGAACAACTCATCAACACGCGTGCGGATGTTACTCTCGGTGGCGGCGCGGCAACCTTCGCAGAACAAGCCCAATCCGGAGAGTGGCGCGGCAAAACCTTAATGCAGCAAGCGCAAGCAAAAGGCTATCAGATTGTACGAAATGCTAAAGAATTGGACGCCTTACACACCGCCACCCCATCCCAGCCAGTACTAGGGTTGTTTGCACCCGGCAATATGCCCGTGCGCTGGACTGGCCCAAAAGCCAGTTATCACGGCAATCTGAAACAGCCACCCGTCACATGTCAAACCAATCCACAACGCACTGCCGATATTCCTACACTGGCGCGGATGACCCAAAAAGCCATTGATCTCTTGAAAGAAAATGATAAAGGCTTCTTTTTACAGGTTGAAGGGGCATCAATTGACAAACAAGACCATGCGGCGAATCCTTGCGGGCAAATTGGCGAAACAGTCGATCTGGATGAAGCGGTTCAACAAGCCCTTGCTTTCGCCAAGCAAGACGGCCATACCTTAGTGATTGTCACTGCCGACCATGCCCATTCTTCTCAAATTGTGTACCCAGATGCAAAAACACCAAGGTTATCGGAAGCGCTAATGACACATGATCATACGGTGATGTCAGTCAGTTATGGTAACTCAGAAACGAGCAGTCAAGGACATACAGGGACGCAATTGCGCATCGCCGCATATGGCCCTCAAGCTGACAATGTGGTCGGATTGTCCGACCAAACGGATCTCTTTTTCACGATCAAAAACGCATTGAAATTATAAGTAAGGCGGCTCTTCACTCATGAATGGAGATACCGACCCTATTGAGTGATGACAGCATCGCTATCACAGCAGACTGCATGACCAAAAAAAAGACCAGCAAAGGCTGGTCTTTTTCGTCGAGGAATCGTCTTCGCTACTACTTAGTGTAAAGATGCAGCTCGGTTCTCAACCCTCTTACTAAGCTAAAACACATCAAGAGCAAAATAAAGTTGAATGGTAAAGCCGTCGTTACCACGCCCGATTGCAAAGCTTGCAAGGCATCAGTACCACCGATCCAAAGCATCATCGCGGCAATTGCACCTTCAATCGACGCCCAGAAAATACGCTGCGGTATGGGAGCATCAATTTTACCACCAGCGGTAATGCTATCGATAACCAATGAGCCAGAATCCGATGATGTAATGAAAAACACCAAAATAAGCACAATCGACACAACAGAGATAATGTGACCATATGGCAGTTGGTCGTATACTTGGAACAAGGTAAGAGAAATATCAGTCAGACCATTCGTTCCTAGTGCTCCTACTTTATTGATCACTTGATCCAAAGCGATACCGCCAAAAATCCCCATCCAAACAATAGTGACTAATGTTGGAATAAACACGACTGCGAACAAAAACTCTCGCACGGTACGGCCCTTAGAAACGCGGGCAATAAACATACCGACAAATGGTGACCATGAAATCCACCAAGCCCAGTAGAATACCGTCCAACCATGCATCCATGTTTCATCTTCACGGCCATGCGGATTACTCAACGGAATAATATTTTCAATATACGCCATCAAGGTTTCAGGAACGGACTTGATCGCGGTATTAAAGCATACAATCGTAACGAAAATGAGCAATAAGAACGCGAAGACCATATTGATGTTACTCAGCAGTTTTACTCCGCCGTCAATGCCGCGAACCACTGAAATAATGGCAATCAAAGTCACAAAAACAATGACCACCAATTGCATACCAAATCCACCGTCGGTACCAAAGACGTAGTTGATACCACTTGTGGCTTGCTGAGCACCCAGCCCTAAAGACGTGGCTAGACCAAATAACGTCGCCAATACGGCCATGATATCGATGATGTGTCCCAACCAACCCCACGCTCTATCACCAAAAATCGGATAAAACACAGAGCGCATGGAAAGAGGTAAACCTTTATTGTAAGCAAAAAAGGCCAGTGACAGCGCAACGATTGCATAGATAGCCCAACCATGAATCCCCCAGTGGAAGATCGTCGCCCCCAAGGCAAGAGACTTCGCTTCCGGTGTCATTGGTGGCACGTTGAGAGGGGTTCCGAACCAATCGGTGTAATAAGCGGTAGGCTCTGCAACCCCCCAAAACAACAAGCCAATCCCCATCCCGGCAGCAAACAGCATCGCCAGCCAAGAACCACGAGAGTGGTCAGCAACAGAGTCTTTGCCACCAATGCGAATCTTGCCTAGTGGCGATAACATAATCGCAAAAGTAAATAAAACAAAAAAGTTAGCGGACCACATGAACAACCCATCGAACTGGTCAATGATGCTGTTTTTCACCGCGTTCAGCGTGTCTTTTGCAACGCTTGGATCAACAAAAAGTAGCGAACCTAAAAATAATAAAATAAGTCCAGCGCTGATACCAAAAACAGGGTTATGTACGTCAAACCCCCATTTCTGAACGTTATCCTGACCGACCTCATAATCCGTCGTGTCTATGCTGTACTTTTTATATACATCTTTATCATTGTGCTGCTTATATGCATCCTCGTCCATAATAATACCCTAATGGTTATAGCCCTTCATGCCTTTGAAAAGCGAAAAACAAGAAAAAAGCGAAAAAAAATGATTAGTGCTCTAATTGTATTTTCAAGATATTAGCAGCATAACTGCCTCTTTTGCAATAAATAATAATAACTAAGACATACCTTTCTCTAAAAATTACCCTCAAAAAGATAGAATTTTCGTATGATTTAACTCACTCGGCAATGAGCCAATCATACCGTTAAACCGCCCTAGCCACTTACCATAAACACGGTTCATGAAGGCCTATTATCTGCAAGAAAAGCGGATAGAATGCACCCTATTCACCTAAGATACCGCCTCATTATGACAATTTGGGGGCGAGCTTGTGATGCGGGTTTTATGGGCTACAGACTGATTATTCGCGTCTGCCCAGCGCCATTCACTCTGTTCTATCCCTTCGCCTTGCATTTAATTTGAAGCCTAACGGGTATTTACGTAAAATCCGACCACAACTTCACCTACAGGACACGACGCGTGGCAAAACGAACCCCAGTCATCAGTATCTCTTCTTATGGCATATACTCTCATTGGGATGAAAAATCCAAAGCACTTCCCAAAATTCGTGAATTCACGCAAATTATTCCGGCCAAGGAAGACATTGAATTTGGTTTTACCGTCAACATCAAAAAAGCCAAAGGCGAACTGCTGACGTTCTGTATTCACCATCCTGGCGTGGTAAATAAAAAAGGACAAATTCTCGCCCCGTTTGATGGCGAAGTGTATGTTCGCAGTAACGATTGGGATTTCTATTTAGGCGACACGATTCAACTGCATTGCCCTATCAATGGCTTAGAGAGTAATTTGGGCAAATGGCATATGGTGATGGAGATGCAGGGTAAAGTCATTGCGGAAAAGACGTTTACAGTCATGGCAAACGACGCCGATCAATTTTGGAAAAAACGGGGATTTTAATCCTAATACTGATCCGTGATCTCGCTCAGTATGTAAAAGCGCGACATCCCCTAATAAAAAGTTAGGGGATATCGCAAGCATGATGACGTACTATTTAACCTTGCATGATACTCCCTGATTTCTTTCTTTAGCGTAGCTGATTCAAGAAATACAGATGCTTTTCATAGTGGTCAATAATATCGGCAATCAATTGATTGTGGCTATAACCACAAATATCGTATTGTAGCGAACCTTCACGAAGATACACTTTAATGCAGCACTGTGTGCTTGGTTTATTCTTACTGCGCTCGCCAATGAAAGAAGGGGAACTCGTTTCACGTACCCAAGCGCCATATAAGAAATTACGCTCATCGCCATGGTCAACCGCTAGATAGCAGTGGCTATCTTCAACGTGTACTTTAGTGTTCAATCCTTTTTTCTCAAAGACGCCAGCGACATCACGCATTGCACTGACCACATTATTTTGTAAAAAGTCCATTGCTTGCGGTTTTTGCGGCAGAGAGATCAATTGCTCTAATTGTTGCTCCCAACTGGTTTCTTGGATACGTGCTAAGCTACTTGGCGTGGATTGGTTAAGATGCTGCATGCTATCTTTTTTGATCATTTCCAAACGCAAAGATTTAAATAACCCAAATCCAACCAGTAGTAAAATCGGTGCAAATGGCAACGCAGAAGCCAGCGAGGCCGCTTGCAATGCCGCTAACACGTCTTGGCCTCCAGCAATCACCAACGCTGCTGCGACAAGCCCTTCTGAAACAGACCAGAAGATACGTTGTTTCACTGGTGTTTCATCACCATCTTTAGCTGTTAAGGTATCAATCACCAAAGAGCCAGAATCTGACGATGTGACAAAGAATGTGAAAATCAACAAGGTTGCAATAACCGATGAAATGCTTGCTAAAGGCAAGGTATCAAGAAAACGGAATAATGAGGTTGGCGTATCCGCAAACACTTGATCAACAAGGTTTGGCATTGTTCCTGTCATGATGCCATGCAATGCGGTATCACCAAATACGGTTAACCAAATAATGGTGACTAATACCGGCACAAATAATACACCAAGCACAAATTCTTTAATCGTACGGCCGCGAGAAATACGAGCGACGAACATACCAACAAACGGAGACCACGCAATAAATCATGCCCAGTAGAACAAGGTCCAACCGCCTAAGAATGACTGTGTTTTATCACTGTTAATGTAAGCAAAGCTATTGAATGTCATGTCGACAATTGATGAGACATAACTATCGATGTTTTGCGCTAACGATTGGAAAATGAATAAGGTTGGTCCGGCAATCGCCACAAAAACCAATAGTACAACCGCTAGGTTCAGGTTCCACTCGGACAGACGGCGAATACCACTATCTAATCCAAGGCACACTGAAATACTCGCCATGGTTGTCACAATGGCAATCAATACCAATTGAACCCCAGTTGTCATTGGAATATCAAATAGATAATTTAATCCAGAGTTGATTTGCAAGACACCAAGGCCGAGTGACGTCGCGATACCAAACATGGTGCCAAATACCGCAAGAATGTCGACTACATAGCCAATAGGACCATAAATACGATTCCCAATAACTGGATATAGCGCCGAACTAATACGCAGTGGCAAACCATGGCGGAAGCTAAAGTAACCTAATGCCAGCGCAACGATAGCGTATACACCCCAAGCATGAACTCCCCAGTGGAAGAAAGTCAGCGTCATTGCATGACGTGCTGCTTCAACAGTCGAAGGGTCGCCTGTCGGTGGGTTAGCATAATGGAATACGGGCTCGGCAACGCCGTAAAAGATTAATCCAATCCCCATACCCGCAGAAAACAGCATGGCAAACCATGACATATAACTGTATTCCGGCTGGCTATGATCTGGTCCAAGTTTAATGCTGCCATAACGGCTAAATGCTAACACTAGGGTTATGATGAGAAAAATACCCATCGAAAGCAGATAGAACCAGCCAAATGTATCAATGATCCAAGCTTGTAATGAACCAAACCATTGGCCTGCCGTTTCTGGCATTAATATAGTAAATAACACAAACAGGACGATAAGACTGGCTGATGGATAAAACACGGGCGGATTAATACCGGCTATTTTAGGGTGATTGTTTTCCGTCGTAATACTCATAATTAGAAGATTTCATTGACCTCATGATAAGAGAATGGAGACCGAAGGCTGATTTGACTATGAGCTGAGAGTCACGACACAGGACAACTAATCCGATGATGCATCGCTTAAATGGGAGTGATTAATGCCACTGTGATCGACAAACGAACATAGACATTGATAGTAAAAGCCGTCGATTTTGATGGGTGGTATTGTGAGGCAGGGCGCTATATTATGAAAACGATAAATCTTAATAAGAGTATTACGAAACGTGATAATAAAGAATGCAAACCATCGCCCGTTGGACTTAGTGTTGCTCAAAACATTCGTTCAGGTGATTGATAGTCAGAGTTTTACCTGGGCGGCCGAAGAACTGCATTTGGCGCAATCCACAGTCAGCGCCCATATCAAACGACTTGAAACCTTCGTTGGTTCAGCTTTGCTTGAAAAACATCAGCGTATGCCTGAGCCAACACTAGCAGGACGCAAATTACTCGTGCATGCACGGAGGTTACTCAATCAAAATACTCTGGCATGGCAAGACCTGTGTGATCATCGTCTAGAGGGTACCATACGCTTAGGTATCCCCGATGATTACTTGGTTTATATTCCCAGCATGTTATCCAATTTCGAAAAGAGGTTTCCTGACGTCGAGTTGCAAGTGCATTGTGGGTTAAGCGTTGAATTACTCGATAAGCTGCATGCCAATACGCTCGATTTAGCGATCACAACTCGCCAACCTTATACACCCGGTGGCACAGTTCTATATCATGAAAAAACCGTTTGGGCGGCGGCAGAAGGATTCGACATCAATAAGAGGGCCGAGTTACCGTTAGCATTGTCAAGAGATGGGATGTGCATTTTTCGTCAGCGCGGTATTGAAGCACTAAACAGTGCGGGAATTCGCTGGCGTGCAGCTTATACAAGCGCCAGCTTATCTGGGCTAAGTTCGGTGGTGAAAGCGGGGCTGGCGGTCACCATTTTAACCCCGTCCATGCTGGTGCCCGGTATGGTCACACTAAACGCCGACATCGGTTTACCAGACTTACCCTCAACAGAGATAGCCTTGCACCGTCATCCTTTCGCAAAAGACAATCCTATCGTCGACGAGCTAGTGGATTGCTTCCATCAGCTTAAACCACTCAACAACGGTAAGACCCTATGCTAAAGATGCGCCCCCTCAAAGGAGCGTAATGTGAGCGCAGAACGGGGCAGTAATCCCCCGCTAGCTCTTACTTAAGTCAAATCGATGAATGATTTGGTTAGCACTGCCCCGCCACAATAGCTCAGGATCGTATTGGCTTTGTTCGAACTTGCCATCAATTAACACATCAATTTGATCTGTGATGGCGCGCTGGGCTTCGCTCAGTTGATTGAGTGTGTACCCGGTCCACAGCCAGATGTCTTTCTCTGGACATTGATGTTTCACGCGAGTGACGAGACGTTCAATTACCGCTAAGTTAGCAGGATGTAGTGGATCCCCCCCCGACAGCGACAAACCACGCCGTTTGATTCGCGTATCCATCAGATCGGCAATGATGCGATCTTCCAAGGCCTGCGTATACACATGTCCTGAGTCGACTCGCCAAGTGGATTGGTTATAACAGCCTTTACAGTGATGTTCGCACCCTGCCACAAACAAAGTGCAACGCGTGCCTTCACCGTTCACCACATCCACTGGATGATATTGATGATAGTTCATTCTATAGATGCTTCACGCGGCGCTGAACCTCTTGCTGCTTACCCAAGTTAAATGGACGCGCATCAGGGCTGCCTAGGTAACCGCATACTCGACGGATCACTGAGACTTTTTCCGTATCGTGATTACCGCATTTCGGGCACACAAACCCTTTGCTGGTGCAATTGAACTCTCCAGTAAAGCCGCATTCATAGCACTCATCGATTGGCGTATTGGTGCCATAATAAGGCACTTTACTATAGCTGTAGTCCCAGACATTTTCTAACGCTTCGATATTACGCTGCATATTGGGAAATTCCCCATAACAGATAAAACCGCCGCTTGAGAGTGCGGGATATGGCATTTCGAAATCAATTTTATCGTACGGATTCACGCTTTTTTCCACATCGAGATGGAAACTGTTCGTGTAATAGCCTTTGTCGGTCACACCGTCCACAACCCCGAAGGTTTTCGCATCCAATGAACAAAAACGATGGCATAAATTTTCACTTGGTGTGGCATACAAACTAAAGGCATACCCAGTTTCTTGCTTCCACGTATCAACGGCTTGACGTAGGTGTTGTACAATACGAACCCCTTCTTGACGTAGCGTGCCATCGTCGTAGATATGGGCATCAGTACCAAACAAGGCATTGATGGCTTCATACACCCCGATGTAACCCAAAGAAATCGACGCTCGTCCGTGCTTAAAGATGTCAGCAATCGGATCATCGGCGTTCAGCCGAACCCCACAAGCGCCTTCCATGTATAAGATAGGGGCGACGCGGGCTTTCACATTCTCAAGCCGTGCAATACGCGAATCTAATGCGCGACGCGCGATCACAAGCGTCTCATCCAGTAACTCATAAAACCGCGTGATGTCGCCTTTGGCCTTGAGGGCGATGTGTGGCAGGTTCACACTCACCACCCCTAAGTTATTACGTCCATCATGAATTTGTTTGCCATGTTCTTCATACAGATTGAGAAAACTGCGGCACCCCATTGGCGTTTTAAACGACCCTGTCACTTCAACTACGCGATCGTAATTGAGGATATCGGGATACATACGCTTACTGGCACACTCAAGCGCCAATTGTTTGATGTCGTAGTTGCAATCACCGAAGCGCTGATTGACCCCTGGTTTAATCGCAAACACCAATTTTGGAAACACCGCCGTCTTACGATTTTTACCGAGCCCAGCAATCCGGTTTTTCAAAATAGACTGTTGGATGAGCCTTGCTGACCACGACGTTCCAAGTCCAAACCCCAATGTAACAAACGGGGTTTGCCCATTCGCGGTATGCAGCGTATTAACTTCATACTCCAGCGATTGAAAGGCATCAAAACATTCTTTCTCTGTGCGTGACTCAGCAAAACGTTCCGGGTGTGGGATGTCCCATTCAATCGCCACATTCAAATGTTTTTGATAACTGGCTTTCACATAGGGCTCTAAAATTTCATCAATGCCATTAATGGTCGTGCCGCCATAGATATGGCTGGCAACTTGGGCGATGATCTGTGCAGTCACGGCTGTCGCAGTCGAAATCGACTTCGGTGTTTCTATTTCCGCGTTGCCCATTTTAAAACCACCGGTCAACATGCCTTTTAAGTCGATTAACATACAGTTAAACATTGGGAAAAACGGCGCATAGTCTAAGTCATGATAATGGATCTCACCACGCTCATGAGCAGTGACAACGTCACGAGGAAGGATGTGCGCTTTGGCATAATGCTTTGCCACAATACCCGCCAATAAATCGCGCTGTGTAGGAATCACCTTGCCATCTTTATTGGCATTTTCGTTTAATAATTCGGCATTGCTTTCTTGAATTAACCCTTCGATTTCTCGATTCAACGCACTCTGCTTTTCACGTGCCACATCACGGTCATGTCGATATTCAATATACGCTCTGGCAAGCACTTTATGCGGTCCTTGCATCAATTCATTTTCCACTCTTGTTTGAATATCCCTGATCGCAATCCGCTGGTACGTTGCGCATTGCTCCGTCACGCGTTTCGCCACCAGCGCGGCATACTCGGTGATCTCAGGTGTCACGCTACTGGCAGCACTGGTAACGGCGGTTTGAATGCGGATGGGGTCAAAGCGTGCTTGTGATCCGTCTCGTTTGATGACTGTGGGTGCCACTGTGTTCTCCTTTTTCGAATGCGATAATCGCACCCATTACAGGATGTGGTATTATTTCGCACTCTTGATACTATATGTAGGGAAAACATTAGACGCTGATCTCATGAGGTCGTTGTTGATGTAGATCAAAAAGGTTCTGCACGCGCACAAGACATCGCCAATAATGACTGATGGATCGAAAATTTTTCACCCGCTATTGGTGAGTATATAATTCAGTCGTTACGTTCATCACAGTCAACATTATTGAGAATTAGAATGAAAATACTTTTTGGTTGGTTTATCGGTATTATCGCGATATTTGCTGATGCAACGGTCGCCAAGGCGCAGCCGCTTACCGTCATGACGTGGAATATGGAATGGCTCACGCTAACGCCCTCGCCATTTGGACCGCCACGAACGCAAAGCGACTACACCGCAATGCAAACAGAACTGAATCGCACGACCCCAGATGTATTCGCCTTTCAAGAAGTGGACAGCCCGGAAGCATTGCAGCGTGTCATTGGCAAAGACTATCGTATTTACTTCTCTGATCGCCGCCAAGCACGGTATGCCAACACCCACCAGTTTCCTAATGTCAATCAATACACAGGGATCGCCGTCCATCGCTCAATTGCAACGGAGGATCCAAGCGATGTGGATTTATTGCCGGATCGCCACCACAGTAAATTACGATTTGCGACCTATGTGATCCTGACGCTTCCTAAACAGAAAATTCATATGCTATCGGTGCATTTAAAAGCCGGTTGTAAAACGGCGTATCATGCAAAGCAGCGGAGTTGTCGACTGCTGAAAAAACAAGGTCAAGCGCTCAACCAATGGGTACAACAACGCGTTCAACAAAACCAAGCCTATGTCATCCTCGGCGATATGAATCATCAATTGGCTTACCCTAACGATTGGTTATGGAACACCATGACGGCTGACATTACGCCCCACCCCGTGCTATCAACCCGTTATACTGCATCGCGCTGCATTGCTCGCTCCGCATCGAAACCAACACGGACGGTGACGTTTCGACGCTTAATTGATCACATTATCCATAGTCGTAATATTGTAATGCGCACCGCTGAGCAACAACCGTTCGCTCGCGATGATGTGCTTAAACATCATTTATCCGATCATTGCCCGATCGTCACTCGATTAACTGCGAATTAAGAAAACGAATAAATATGGATACGTCGCAAGCGTGAATGTATGCAACGGTCACACATTCACGCGCTGAAAGGTTATAAAAAGACGCGTTTTAAGGTATTGACGATATCGGTCACTCGATGATCCACTAAGGAATAGAACACCTTCTGGGAATCCTTACGAGCTTGAATGATATGATGATTGCGTAAGACAGTAAGATGCTGAGAAAAAGCCGATTGACTCAGATTGGAATATTTCAGCAAATCTCCTACGCCCAGTTCGCCAGAGGTCAATTGATAGACCACCATCAAACGCTCAGGATGAGCTAAAATACGCAGCCATTCCGACACTTCTTCTGACTGTGCGCGCATCGTTTGAATGTCGTTCACCCCTCATTTCCCCATGTTATGACAAAAACCATAGCATAGCGCCACTCAATATTAGTTGCAACTTTATAAGACTCGCTAACATTAGGTGCGGCTAATTTGGGGTAGACATCACGTTTTCGTGCTGTGCCAACGACCCATTACTCTCATCATTGACCAACGTTATCCTGCTTAACGAGCAATACCGTGATAAGCGGTCGCTTTTATCAAGCTGAAGTGACATAATGACGCGGTAATTTACTCATAAAACGGTTTTCTATGAAACTTCTTGTTCGCAATTTAGCGCGTACGCTCTCCGAGCATGATGTCCGTGTCTTGTTTTCAGAATACGGCGATGTCACTCACTGCAATTTAGTCTTGGATGCAGAAACGGGGCAATCTAAAGGCTTCGGCTTTGTTGAAATGCCTGACATCGATGATGCTCAGCGTGCCATGAACGCTCTGAATATGTCCACGGTCCAAAAAAGTAAGATTCGCGTAAAAGCAGCGCAAGAATAAACGCTTGTGACACAAATACAACAAAGCCAGCCTCAGGGCTGGCTTTGTCATTCAGGCGATATCACGGTTGCCATTGTTATCAAAGACTCATCACGCCCTGTGACCGAAAATCCAAGACGCTCATATAACGCTTTCGCTGGATTGTTCGCGAAGACTCGCAACCGCAATTCTGCTCTCTTCGCTTGTTGGCAATAACGCTTAGCAAACTTGAGGGTTGCAGCACCTACTCCCTGATTACGATACTTCTCACCGATCTGTAAATCTCGAATGTAAACCGCATTGTCATCATGGCTAAAACGAATGACGCCTACGCGCTGGCCACTCTGATAAATTTCAAAATTATCAAAACTCTGCCATGAAGCATCAAAAATGTGATCATCCCAAGTGATGCCATACTGGTCATAATACCCTTGCATATTCGCCAAGGTCAGGGTTCGTGCGAACTCTTTATCGTCGGTCGGTAACCACTCCATTGCTTTCTACCTCTGCTTAAAACATTCCTTTAATATCGATACCTTACCCCTATTTCACCCTGTAATCCAACGTGAAACGCTTTTTCTTCCGTTCCGATTACAGATAAGCAGGATGACACTTGCTTGACTGTCTTTTACACAGAAATATGTTATAACGTCCGGACTTCCCTAAATGCTACTACTATATAAGAGTTATCGTGTTGTTTGACTGGCCCAGATTACGCGCTGTCGCGCCCAAAATGTTTCTCTCTCGCTCTTGGTTGTCCTTGCTCGGGTTATTGGCTTTTGTTCCGAGTAATGCGCATGCTCATCCCCACTCATGGGTAGATATGACCACAAAAATCAACGGTACTGACCAAGCCATCACCGGGTTTTCCATGATTTGGGAATTTGATCCGATGACGACCGCCTATCTCTTTGATGGCGAAGATATGTCCAAGGCTCATCGCGCGGCAACCATGCAGAAACTGGCTGACAATATGATCAAAAATATGCTCAGCACTCACTACTTTACCTATTTTTATCAACATAAAACCACACCGATACGGTATAAAACTGCGCGAAACGCCGTGTTGACCTCACATCGAGGTAAAGCCACGCTAACCTTCGACTTGCCTCTAACACAGCCGTTTAAGTTCACCAACGCTCCCTTGAATCTCCTCATTTTTGATCCAACGTATTATGTGGACATGTCTTGGAAAGGCCGAAAGAACATTCAACTTTCTCCCGCTTTAGAGCAGCATTGCCAATATAAAATTCTTGCCCCTAATCCCACTCCCAAAGAGGTGGCTTACGCGAGTAATTTGCCCGCCGATGCCGACCCCGATAATACGTTGGGACAGCTTTTCACCCAAAAACTCACACTGACTTGCCACTGAGAGGACGTTACCAATGTCGCACACTCATGAGCCGCCTTCGCCTAGCACTGCTGCAATAGACACCATGACGCCGCCACAAAAAAAACGGTATTTAACGCTCAGCCGTACCGTGACTCTTGCTGTCGTGACCACAACCCTCGCGATTCTGATCCATTTTATCTATATTATGTGGCCACATATTTTGATCATGAGTGTTCAATGGCAACGCTCCTCGGTCGACCAATTGAGTGATTTAATCTACGATTCCGTGCAAAGCCGCACCGCCATGTATTCTCTGATTGAAGTGAGTTTTCTCTATGGCATTTTTCATTCATTAGGCCCAGGACACGGTAAGCTCATTGTCAGCACGTATCTTGCGACCAATCCCGCCAAAGTCAAAATGGGATTGATGATAACGGTGGTGTCAGCGCTTGTTCAAGCGTTGGTTGCCATTGGTGTGGTGTCGGTATTTTTATTTGTGCTCAAGCAGACCATGCGTCATGTGAACGCGTTTGTCGGCCAAATTTTCTCCCTCAGTTATGTCGGTGTATTACTGATTGGCGCCATCATTTTCTATCAAGGAATGCGCTACTTCTATAAGCAATGGCGAACAAGTCATCGCCATCATGACCATTCGCCCCATGACACGACGCACCATCATGAGCACCATCATGAACATGAACATGAACATCATATCCACGAAGACGGCAGTTGCAGTTGCAGTTGCGGTCATAAACATATTGCTACGCCAAACGAGATCAATCGCGCGAAAAGTGTGCGCGAATATGTCGCCATCATTATGAGTATTGGTATCCGGCCCTGCACTGGGACCATCTTGGTATTGTTCTTTGCCAACTTAGCGCATCAATACTGGGTGGGAGTATTCAGCGCGGTCATCATGTCGGTAGGCACCGCATGTACCACTTCAGCTATTGCCTTAGCCACCGTGTCAGGGCGTCAATTTGTACAGCGCTACCTCAAAGACGATCAGCAACACTTTCCGTGGATTGCCCCCACATTGCGTCTTCTTTCTGGGGCGACATTAATGTTGGTCAGCTATGTCCTGTTTCATCAAAGCGGTTTTGGCGTCTCGCCGATCTTCAATGTTCATTAACATGCCCTAAGCCCAGTTCACCGCTAAAAAAGCCCGCTATCATAGGCGGGCTTTTTGTGTGTTTTAGCGTATTGAAGAAGTTACGCTTAATTCGGCTCGTCTTGAGAAAAACTCACGCGCTGAGACTTGAGCAGCGCTTCGCTAGAGAAACTCTTCGCGTCTTTCTCAGTACCACGAATGAAAAACACCTCGAGGTTTTTACGCAACGCGACCGCTTTACCCACTTTCGGGCCTAAACATAGCATCGCCGTTGCCCATGCATCTCCGATTTCAGCATCATCACTAAAAATAGACGCAGAAGACAAATCGTGCGTCACAGGTGAGCCAGTACGAGGATCCAAAATATGCGGGTATTCTTTACCATCTTTATCAAAGGAGTGATGGTAGGTTCCTGACGTATTCAACGTCACCCCTTTCTCGTCATTAATTGTGACGATTTTATAAGGCTTGATTCCATCTTCTAACGGAATAGGACGTTCAATCGCCACACGCCACTTCTGTCCATCGGGCTTGTGACCACGGATCTTCATATCACCGCCAAATTCGACAAGATAGTTAGTAATACCATCCGACTCTAAAATATGACTCAATTGCTTGATGGTATAACCTTCTCCCATTGACGAGAAATCAAGTTGAACATTTGGCAATGTTTTACGTATCCGCATGCCACTGTGATCCACTTGAATTTTATCCAATCCCATTTGCTTTTTAACCTCGGTGATTTGCTCCGCGGTAGGTACAACTAAGGTTCCTTTTTGAAAACCCCATAATTGGAATAACGGTGACACCGTTGGATCGTAACAGCCTTGAGTATCACGATTAATGACGCGTGATAAATCAATTAAATGGATGAAGTCTTTAGATGCTGGCTGCCAGTTGGTGTTTTTTTTCTGATTGAAACGTGAAATGTAAGAATCATCGCGATAGGTAGAAAGCTCTTCATCGATCATATCGAGCTTAGTTTGAAATTGTTTCTTGATGGTTTTCTTATCGATATCTTTGGTGGTCCAGTAACTAATATGGTAACTGGTGCCTTGAGCAAAACCTTGGATCTTCTGCATTTCAGGAGGTTGATTACACGCGGTTAATCCTGCGCTTACTAGCCCTACAAGCAAAATATTACGGCATAATTTTGAGGTAGCATGACGGTTATTCATGGAATTAAAGCAACCCTGTTCGATGTACACATGCCCAACAAGAGATCAGAGGTGACGCACATTGATGCGTTGATAGCATCACTGCTCTCGATGGGGAGGAGAATAAAGTTGGTGCAGAGTCTAACGGTTCACTGCTTATTTTGCGACCCTTATTACTGCTCTCGTTCAAGATAATTTCAATACGTGTATAAAATCGACATATTTTGATGAATTTTATAGCGTTAAAACGCGTTTACGACATCTTGGGCAAATGAGTCATGACAATATGAATCTGATCCCACAGGTGTTCACATAAATCAGGCCGATAGACTGAGGCGACAAATTGCGCATGTTCACGCTGATAGGTCGCGATTTTTTCTTGGTCTTGCGTCACACTGCACATACGAAGGTTGGCTAAGCGATCAGCGGCTTTCACCAACAACGCCAGCTCTAATCGGCCGCTCACTTGCGCCATTTTATGATACGTACGTGCTTTTTTGATCGCTCGATTGTCGCCCGGTTCATCAGTAAGAATGGCAACACACGCGGCAATGTATTCACCAAAGTGCTCCGCGACTAACGACACACTGGCCTGCGTGTCTTCAATCACATCGTGAAGATAGGCAACAGTCACGGCATCGCTTCCATAAGGCAGACACAACAAGGCCACCATATCCAAATGGTAAACGTAAGGATCACATCCATAGCGTTGCTCACCATGGTAATGTTGTGCAAACGCACGCGCCGGATGATTCATCATAATTCTGGTCTCTACTCAATTACGTCTAATTCATTAGTTCATGACAAACATTTTAATGATGACGAGCGCGCACAACGCGGTCGGTAACGTCAAAAATGTCAGTCCAGCAACATCGTTCACTGGGCCTTTATAACGCGTGGCAAAAATATAATTCAGCACCGCCACTGGCATACAAAACGCAATCAGTAAGTTCGCCGTATGTAAGGGCGATAATCCGAGAGCCACAGCCGCTAGCCATGCCATCGACATTCCCATAATCGGTCGGTAACACGCCAAAAAGATCAAACGTCCCCATTTTGCCTCATGCACTTTCATATGCGCGAGCGACCGCCCTAGCATCAGTAACATAATCGGCACAGTAATACTGCCGAGCATATCAAATACCGTTAACATAAAAGCCGGAATTGGCATGCCGCTTCCCATGATTAGGGCCCCGACGATCAGCGAAATCACTGGTGGGTTCGCCAGCAAACGACGCGCATTAAAGCTGCCGGACATCATACCGATGCCCAGCGTAAAATGACTGATTTCAATGATGGATGAAATAATCACCGCCCCTGCTAATCCTTGCTCGCCGAGCAACGCATAAGCGATCGGGATGCCCAAATTCCCAGTATTAGGATTCACCAATACCGGTAAGTAATAGCGTGCGGGCAGTTTCATGACTTTAAGTACCACCAGTGATAGGACCACCATCGCCCCTAATGCAGCAGCGGCCGCGATGACTAACTTTCCCATCCCCATGAAATCAATATGATCGCCCAGCATGGAATGCATAAGAAGTGCGGGCATCCCAACATTAACAATCAGCTTAGGTAAGTTCGGATCATCTAAATACTGAGTCTTTTTACTTAACAGCGTACCGACTAATGCGATAATCAAAACAGGTAAAATCGCAGAAATGAATGCGGCGAACATATTATCCCTATTTAAGCTCAATCAATATGAAAACGGTATGCTAACACGCTTGGGCGCAAGACACCCATTATTGTTATGATTTATTCTGGCGAAACAGTAAGCAATTCATCGACTTGATGAGTCCTCTATCGATACGATTTACGAGTCAGAATGCGTCCATAAAATACTCAGAACATGACACGCGTCACTCGGCTTTTTTACGCCCAAAAATGCACCCAATCCATCATGTGATTGGCCCGTAAACGCCGTCTGTCACACGATTAACCCGCGATTAACATCCCGAAAAATGCAATTTTTTGATAAAAATCAGCGCCCCAGGGCCTCTTTATCAGTAAGTTTGTTAGTACTATGCAACATATTCTGCAGTCGCCTCTCATTTGATTGTAAATAAATGTATACGAATAGATCTCTTACCCATAAAGGAGTAAGATCAACATCACAAAATTCGAACTAATATCGAATCCCGCATTGAAGCGATGTATTGAGCACCGCGACGATGCAGCAACGTTGTCTATTTATAAGGTGAAACCATCATACTGCTTGGTAAAGTATCCAATCCATCATTATGTGGATTAGGCTTTTTAGATGAAAAAGCACTCTTAAATAAGGCTATTCGACTATGCAACACTCTCAATTAACAATCGATAAATGCGTTATCGATGGCGTATACGAAACCAATAAAATGCTGTTAAAAATTGGGGATGATATCGTCACAAAATTTTTCAAACCAAAATCTAGCACTCCTCGACGCTACGCAATCGAAAAAGAAGCATTGTCAAGATTGCAAGGTATCGCCGGCATCCCTGTCCTATACGGTGTGGATGACCAAAAACACGTGATCCGTATGTCTCGCTTATCGGGTGAGTCTGCACATACTCTATCACCGGAACAAATCATCACGTTAACTACTATCGTGAATAATATGCTTAATGCGGGAGTTGCTCGTCATTCAATGCCGATCCGCGATATTGTTGTTGATGAAAATGGAACCTTAGGGTTAGTGGATTTTGAACGTGCCACGTTACGTCGTCGCTCATGGAGTCCGATTTGGCGTATCGCGCGTAAAGTATCGTTATATCACCTCTATCGACTCATTGCTGAGCATCAGCCGCAAATGTTGTCTGAAACGCAACGTAAGTTGGTGGAATTAGGCGGAAAAGTTCGACGCATCGGACGTATGATACGCTAAACACTCTGCACCCATTACCTCAGTCCTTTTATACTCCTTTTTCTCTGCGGTAATCATTGTGGATACTAAAAGCCCTAATTGTTAGGGCTTTTTTATATCTACTATTCCTACTTTTCCCGAACACTCACTCTCATACCTAACACAGTAAAACGTGCACAGTGAAAGTGCACAGCACTGCCATAGCGTGTCAACTTGGTTCAATCTCCCCCCTCCACGTCAAATGGCGAGAGGAAACAAATCAGTGTATCTCTCTTTTTAGCGACCTCATGATATGACACGGTAGATAAAAATGTGGCAAATAAGATGAGAACCACTCTTCGACACTGAATATTGTTCACGTTCTTAAAATCGGTATGAGTTTCGCTAGCACTGCGTAAGTAAGAATGAACAAGTCAGTCCGCGAGATCCAACAAGGACGGCGGATTTGATGCGTAAGGTGGAACACGGACGTGCGTCACCCTCAATTGTTTTCAGGAGATCGATATGACCGCCAAATTACAGAAATCACTCGGAGCGATATCCTTGTGGGGAATCGCCGTTGGGCTCGTAATATCCGGTGAATATTTTGGATGGAGTTACGGATGGGGCGTTTCAGGGACACTAGGATTTCTCGTGACCACCGTCATAGTGGCTTTGATGTACACCTGCTTTATCTTCAGTTTTACCGAGTTGACCACCGCCATTCCACATGCTGGCGGTCCATTCGCGTATAGCCGGCGCGCTTATGGCGAAACTGGCGGACTCATCGCAGGCTTCGCCACATTAATCGAATTTGTCTTTGCGCCGCCAGCCATTGCTTTAGCCATCGGAGCCTATCTCAACGTACAATATCCTCAGTTGGATCCGAAACTTGCGGCATTGGGCGCCTATCTGATCTTCATGCTGCTTAATATTCTAGGGGTCAAATTAGCCGCCATGTTTGAGCTGTGTGTCACCGTATTGGCAGTTGGCGAATTGCTTATTTTCATGGGCGTTGTCTCGCCAGGGTTTAGCCTGAGCAACTTTGTGGCCAATGGCTGGGCGGGAAGCGATCATTTTAGTCTGGGAACCGTATCGGCGATTTTTGCTGCCATTCCGTTTGCGATTTGGTTTTTCCTTGCCATTGAAGGCGCAGCGATGGCTGCGGAAGAGGCCAAGGATCCCAAACGTACCATCCCTAAAGCGTATTTAAGTGGCATCATTACCTTGGTTTTTCTCGCCTTTGGCGTGATGATTTTTGCCGGAGGCTCGGGAGATTGGAGCAAACTCTCTGGGATTAATGATCCCTTACCACAAGCCATGAAAATGGTGGTGGGAGAGCACTCAAATTGGCTCCATATGCTGGTGTGGATTGGCTTATTTGGTTTAATTGCCAGTTTCCATGGCATCATTCTGGGTTACTCACGACAATTTTTTGCGCTCTCCCGTGCGGGCTACCTGCCAAAGAGCTTAAGCAAACTGTCACGTTTTAATACCCCATATCGAGCCACCATTGCAGGGGGCGTCATTGGTATCATTGCCATTTACAGTGATGGCATTGTGGAACTGCAAGGCATGGGACTCACTGCGGCGATGATAACCTTGGCCGTCTTTGGTGCAATCGTCATGTATATCATGAGCATGCTAAGCTTATTCAAACTGCGTAAAACAGAGCCCGACTTACAACGGACTTACCGTGCACCGTTTTATCCTATCGTCCCCGCCATCGCCCTTGGCCTCGCGGTACTGTGCTTAATTGCCATGGTTTGGTTTAACCGTGAAATTGCCCTTTTGTTTTGTCTATTAATGGGAGTCGGTTATCTATACTTCACCCTGACGAAACAGCAGCGAGACAACGCCGAGCAAGATGTCTTGCTCGCGGGTGAGTGACCGAACAGCTCGAATCCCTATCAATAAAAAAGTCAGCTTTCGCTGGCTTTTTTATTCGCTGAGCACACAGCGGCGCCCAAAGCTCACACAACATCACTGACTCATTCTATTCATACCATCAATATACCCACTTCTGGTTATTTTTTATTCAATCATTGGTATTACAATAGCCGCTTTTCCTCACACTGTTCGGAGACACCATGCCCTTTCCTTCCCAACCTATCGATGTGATTTGTGAACAGTGTTATCAAGAGTTTTCTCTGAGTCATAACGAACTGCGCCGACGTTCGTCCGCTCATCAGTTAGTCTGTCCACATTGTCATGAGAACATGACATTGCAAGAAACCATTAGTCAAAAAATCATTCAGCGTGGCGTAACAGTCCTCTTCACCGTGAATATGGTGGTCCTTTTGTGCGTGATAAGCAGCCACCTTATTTCGGAGATCGGCTTATCTCCTTTGATTGGAGTGGGTTGCGTATTGCTGAATGTCCTGATGACGTACTCACGTAAACCAACATCAGTGAGATTGATTTCAACCGCCAAACGAACAACGCTGATGCATTGATTGTCGTCATGCGACACATGCATGTTTGATCAATTTGCCACATTCACTACACTGTTAGTGAACATGGTGTGTCTGTCCACCACTGATCAATGAAAGGAGCGAACATGAACATTCAAGACCGCATTGATAGTATCGAACATGACATTTACGTGGCTTGTTCTGAAGGCAACTACGAACAAGTTGCTAAATTAGAACAAAAATTAGAGTATTTACGAGGTCGTATGGCTCATCCTTTCGACGATGATCCTTACGCGTTAGAGGGGAGAACGTATCTTGATAACGACGAGCTCTAGAACAGAATAACGATAAGGGGAGAGAAAGTCAGACTTTCTCTCCCCTTTTTCATCGATGAACGTTCATCTAAGGTAATGAAGATCCACTAGAAGAAACGAATAGAATTTCGTCCAGTTGACGGTGTTTGCTCAGACTCGTTTTCTTTCGCAGGCTCGTCTTGCTCCGGTGTCGCCTTAGGCTTCATTGGCTCCGCTTTTGCAGACAGCCCACTTTTAGCATTGGACTTTTGCTCTGCGCGCTGCTCTTTTACGGCTTGTTGCTTGGCCGCTTTCTTCGCTTTTTGATCCGCTTTTTGCTGAGCTTTGGCTTTCTCTTTCGCCTTCTCTTTGACTGCAGGATCGGTCACTGGCGCATCACAAATCACGAGATAGAACTCTTGATTAAATTCGACCAGATCACCGTCATACAGTTTGCGACGTTTGCGTGTTTCTAGCTCGCCATTGACCGCAACGAATCCATCAGAGATCGCGTATTTCGCTTCTCCCCCACCGCTGACCGCATCGGCGATCTTCAATACTTTATACAGTTCGATAGGTTGTTCTGAAACTTCGACACCGATGGCTTCAATTTCAATTTCGTCATCGTCGTGTAATGCAACTTGATCGGGTTCTGACATGAATTACTCTCATTATGATTTTGCACGAAGTGTACAAACATATTCTGCAAGTTTAAACCGTTATACGGCATTTATCCTCTTATAATCGTCAAACTAAGCGCCTTTCATTGACTATCGTTGACCACGCGGCGTATTCAGACCGATTCCTGAAATCGATGCCTTGCAGAAATCGTTCAACCAGTAGCATAATGACACTCTATTATGTGTTAAGGATGACCTTATGACCGTTTTTGAGCTGTTCGATATTCACAACACCCTAGTGACCATCCCACTCGGCAGTGGGTACGATATGTCATGGATTGAAGCCATCGGTACGTTATTTGGTTTATTGTGTATTTGGTTTGCAAGCAAAGAAAAAACCATTAACTACCCATTTGGTCTGCTCAACGTGACCTTATTTGCCATCATTTTTTATCAAATCCAACTCTATGGTATTTTACTGCTGCAAGTGTTTTTCTTTGCCGCCAATGTGTATGGGTGGTACGCATGGACTCGTACAGATGATAACGGTGAGACCTTATCAGTCCGTTGGATGACTCCGAGCAAACAAACCGTCGTCGCCGTACTGTCGGTCATCAGTATCGCACTCATGACCATGTATATTGACCGCTTTTTTGCGCTGCTTGCCAACTTCACCATCAACACAATGAACGTCTTTGGTGCCCGCTTAACCCTGCCGACTTTATCGCCTGATGCCTTTCCATTTTGGGACTCAACCTTAACGGTGTTATCCATCGTGGCGCAAATTTTGATGACACGGAAGTACGTTGAAAACTGGATTCTCTGGGTTGTGGTCAATGTAATCAGTATCGGGGTGTACGCCGCACAAGGAGTCTATGCGCTTGCTATCGAATACGTCATTTTACTCTTTATTGCTTTAAACGGCACACGTGAGTGGGTGAAGACCGCCTCCAGTAACGCCGAAGCAAATCAACAATAAGGACATTTTATGAGCATGCAACCTCACATCGCCATCGATTCAGTGTCACCTTTGGTGATTGTCTGCGGGGAGCCGGACCGCGTTAATCGCATCGCATCACTGTTACAAGATGCCGAAGCGATATCAGAACATCGCGAGTTTCGTATCTACCAAGGCACGTATCGCAATAAGTTGATCACCGTTTGCAGCACCGGGATTGGCGCCCCATCAACATTAATTGCTTTAGAAGAACTCATTCTTTGCGGGGCTAAATCCATTATTCGGGTCGGCTCTGCAGGTGCCATACAACCCAATATTGGTTTAGGCGATCTGGTGATTGCGGAAGGTGCGGTCCGTGATGACGGTGGCTCACAAAGTTATGTCGATAACGTCTACCCAGCCTACGCAGATTTTCGTTTACTGAACCGCATTGAAAGCTTCGTGAAAACACTCGATCGCCCGAGCCACTTTGGGGTTGTACGTTCACATGACAGCTTTTATCGCGATGATGAACTCACCGTCTGCCACTACTGGAATCAATACGGTATCTTAGCCGCGGATATGGAAACCGCAGCGCTGTTAACCGTTGGCCGC
Source organism: Vibrio zhugei (assembly GCF_003716875.1). Taxonomy (NCBI): domain Bacteria; kingdom Pseudomonadati; phylum Pseudomonadota; class Gammaproteobacteria; order Vibrionales; family Vibrionaceae; genus Vibrio; species Vibrio zhugei. The sequence goes on from NZ_CP033077.1 coordinate 335,334, forward strand.
CTGCGTGGAGTGCAAGTCGCCGCGATTCTTAACAATGTCGTGTTGTATGATCACGATGTGAAAGACGGAATCCAACAGTATGCTGATGAAGACACGGTTATGATGGATGGCGAGAGACTGGCTGCCAAAGCCGCATTAGAAGCACTGACATCTCTGTGATAAAACAGGCACATTATATGCGTTATGTTTCATTTAACATCATATAAATGTGATCATAATCATAAAACAGTACATGATGTAAATTTGTGTCAAAGTATGTCAACAAAACATCACTTATCTCGTTTAAATTAGGCGCTTCAATATTGCAAAGGGATTTTCCATGACTCTCAATCGCCTAATACTTGGGATAACCATCGCCTTTTCACTCGCGGGATGCAACCAAACCACCGAGCAAGCCGCGAACTGTGAACAAGCCGACTCTTGTATCAAATTTACCATTCTACATACGAACGATAACCACGGTCGCTTCTGGAAAAATGACCACGAAGAATACGGCATGTCAGCGCGTAAGACATTAATTAATCGCATTCGCAATGAAGTCGCAGAAAGTGGCGGTTCGACGCTGGTTTTCTCCGGTGGTGATATTAATACTGGCGTTCCTCAGTCGGCTCTTCTTGATGCGGAGCCTGATTTTATCGGTATGAATGATATCGCCTACGATGCCATGGCGGTCGGTAACCATGAGTTTGACAACAGTTTAGATGTTCTAGAAAAGCAGCGAAATTGGGCAAACTTCCCAATGCTAGCGGCCAACATTTACGATAAGTCGACAAATAAGCGCTACTTTGAACCGTATAAGATTTTCAAAGTACAAGGATTAAACATCGCTATTGTCGGATTAACCACGCAAGACACAGCGAAAATCGCAAACCCTCAATATATCCAATCGATTGAGTTTCGTAATCCAACCACCGAACTCAAATCGGTTATCCAAGAATTAGACGCTAACAAAAAAGCCGATCTGGTCTTTGCTGTGACGCATATGGGCCACTATCTCAATGCAATGCATGGTGCCAATGCCCCCGGCGATGTCACACTTGCACGCAACATGGCTCCCGGAGAATTAGACGGCATTATCGGTGGGCATTCGCAAAACCCAGTCTGTATGAAAGCGGGCACCAACGATAAAGAATACGCCGTGTTTAAACCTGGTGATGCGTGCATGCCAGATCGCCAGAATGGGGCATGGATCATGCAAGCCTATGAATGGGGAAAATACGTCGGTCGTGCTGACTTTGAATACTACAACAATGAGCTGCACCTCGCTTCTTATGCATTGGTGCCCGTCAACCTGCGCAAGCTTGATGACAAAGGCGAGCGTACCGATGAGTTTGCACAAACCTACATTCCTGAAGATACGGCGCTGTTTGAACGATTAGAAGTGTTTCAAAAACAAGGCGAACAAAAACTCAGTGAAAAACTCTCCAGTACGAATGGTAAACTTGATGGCGAGCGCTCCAGTGTCCGATTCAAGCAAACCAACCTTGGCGTCTTAGTGGCTCGCGCCCAATCCACTGGCATCGCTGACTTTGGCATCGTCAATGGTGGCGGTTTACGTGCGTCCATTGAGAAGGGAGACATCACTTACAATGACGTTTTAACCGTGCAGCCATTTAGTAACCAAGTCGCGTTAAATACCATGAAAGGCTCCAAACTGGAAGACTACCTCAGCAAAGTGGCCACGATTCAACAAGATTCCGGCGGCTACGCCCAGTTCGATGGCATTGATATGACCGTCGATTGTGCGAATCAATCCGTCGACATTCATGCGATAGATGGTAAAAGTTATGATGCTCAAAACACGTATACCTTTACCGTACCTGACTACAATGCGAACGGCGGCGATGGCTACCCTAAATTGAATTATCAACCAACCGGTAATGTCGATTCGGTGGTTTTGTATGACTACTTAAAAGCTCACCCTTCCATTGATACCGCACAATATGATCCCGGTTCACATATTGTGTATATCAACTCAAGCAGTAACAATGGTTGCGCGCCATAGGCCGTGTTATGAAACAAAAAAACCGCTCATTGAGCGTAATGCCAGTCAGTTAAGCTGATTGGCATTTTTCTTTTTATACGGATATTTCCGAGGTTTTGGTTTTACCCACCTTGGGTAAGTTCGGTCTTCTCGCCTTGGTGGAAGTTTAAAATAGCCCATTTGTTCCAATAAGGACTCATAATGTTTTGGGATATTTCCCGGACTTGTCAGCGGTAAAGTTGCAAAAAACTGAGTGATAGCCATTGAACAACTGGTAAAACTGAGTTGATTTGGCCAAACACTATCCAGTTTTTTAGCGGCCGCTGTCATCCCTAATCGTATGAGGTTGTAACAGAGCAACACTCCCCATAGCTCTTGCTCTATCATGTCCGGTCTTTTACTTCTCAGTGTATATTGGCTGTTTAACAGAGACTGCTTCATTTCTCTATACCCCAGTTCTATTTCCCACCGGTAACGATATAACTCAACCATTTCGTCGCTCGGGAAACGTAATTCATCGACCATAGAGGTGAGGATTCGATACTCTTTTCCCTTAATGGTTTTACTCACTAAACGAGCCTCGATAAATTCCGGTAACTCATCGAACTTTTTGCGAGACTGAGGCGTCGTTTTCAGGCGAACACGATAGTCATTTTTTCCCGACCGATGCAGCACTTCATAGTTTAAGTCCTTTCGCGCGGGGATTAGCCAATGCCGCTCTGTCCCTGTTTGAGACCATCGGTTAAGTAACCCCAATGAGTAATAACCTTTATCGAACAAGGTTAATGAATGATCTGGCGTACTATCAATGAGCTGTTCTGCGAGCACCATTTCACTCGTTCGATAACCAGAAAAAGCACTGTTAATGAGCTGATGGCTTGTCAACTCCATATGACAGACCATTCTAATTTGAGGGTAAGTATTTTCACGATGTTGATTACTTTGAGTTTCAAAGACTTGATGATTTTCTAACGTGTCTGCAGTTCGCCATACAACGCCATCAACGGCGAATAAATTCAGCCCTCCCCATTGCTCAAACGAATTCGTTTCATAGCCGTGTTGAGCGACGGCTTTAAATACCTCTTTTACGGCATCAGCCCCCAAACGTTGCCTTGCTTGAACCAAAGCACTTGGGGCAACCAAAGGCTTTTTATCTGGCAGCATAATATCCATCTGAGTTGCAATATCCCAGACAGACTTCTGACGATATAGTGCCATGCCGATGATGGACCATAGAACCGTTTCGAGTGGTAGTCGGCGCTTTCTCAACGTGGCGACTCCAGCTTGTTTAAAGCCTTGCTGAATAAGCTCTGGCGATAGTAACTCAGCATACTTTTCAAAAGTATGGAAGGTATTACAGGACTTAAAGGCTGTGGCTAATTCACTTTCAAAACGCATAAAAAAAATCCGATATTAAATCACTAATATCGGATTTTGAAGCCTTTTAAAGATCGGTCAAATGATCTCAAAAATTTCTTAACTGATCGGCATTACTCATTGAGCGGTTTTTTTATGAGATCTAGACGTCTGTAAGGATTCTATTTTACACTTTGCTCTGAAGGAGAACGATGATGACGTTATTGATAGAGCGATTAGCAGAGCAGCGTATTCAAGAAGCACTGGAGAACGGAGCCTTCGATGATTTACCCGGCAAGGGGCAACCATTGAATATCGACGATGATAGTGATGTACCTGAGCACTTACGCATGGGCTACCGCGTCCTTAAAAATGCCGGCTTTTTACCGCCCGAACTGCAACAGCGCAAAGAAGCCCTCACCTTATGCGACCTTATCGAGCACAGCGATCCACACTCGCCAGAGATAAAAGACGCCGCCAAACGTTTACACTACCTAGAGCAGCGGATGCGTTTACAAGGTGTCGACACGCACTTTATACAGCGCTATTGGTTAGAAAAACGGGAACAATTCCGTGAAGACGAGCAATAACAGATCACAGTCGATCACGCTATTGCTCTATCGTCTGCCATAGACAATGACCGTGCATTAGTAGACGGGTAATTCAATCTCTTTGAACAATGTATTAATGCGTGAGGGCGCACTATTGGCAATCACTTCTTCCATCAATTGTTTGGTGAGATGGGGTGAGAACGATCCCAAAAAGTCATACATATAATTATGTAAAATGACGTCTTTACTGAAACAAATCCACGCCTTACAGGGGTCCAATAGATGATCGAGATTGATATACACGAGATCCGTATTGGTAATATCGGTGGCCGCGAGGTTCGAGATAATCCCGACACCAAAGTTCAAATTCACGTAGCGTTTGATGACGTCCGCGTCCATCGCACTCATAAAATACTTCGGTTCACAGCCCGCTTCGCGCATCGCTTTGTCGAGACACTCGCGCCCAGTTGCGCCCGGCTCATAAGATAATAAAGGATGTTGCGCGATTTGCTCAGCGGTCGGTTGACGCACTTTCGCCAATGGGTGATCTTTATGGACGACCATCCCCATGCGCCATAAGTAAGCAGGCAAGACAATCAGGTCCGAATCAGGAGCAACAACCTGTGCGACGATGGAAAAGTCGGTATGACCTTTGCTGATCCCCCCACGGCTGTCAGACGGAATCGTCGGAAAAAGGTTAAAGTTCACGTTAGGGTAGCGTTTCGTAAACTCAGCAACACTGTGGGGAAGTAAATAACTGGCGATGGTGTGCGTGGTGTAAATATTAAACGAACCTTTGCCTGGATCCACATACTCTGAGGCAAGAGATTTGATTTTATTTTCCAAAATCAACATTTTTTCGACTTCTAGGAAAATTTTCTCACCGATATCCGTCACACGTTGTAAATGCTTACCATGGCGTTCGAAAATCCGCACCCCCATTTCCTGCTCAAACAATAAAATCTGCTTACTCACGCCGGGCTGAGTGGTATATAACGACTCAGACGCCGCCGATATATTGAGATTGTTATCCTTTACTGCTTTGAGATACTTTAATTGCTGTAGCTTCACGTTCTACGCTTCCTCATCAATTCCACAATGCCTAGAGTGGACTTCCTCGCCCTACTGTGACGCATTACGCTCTACTTGAACTCCCATAATAAGGAACCTTGCCGCCTAAATCTACGATATTTCTATATTTCCATAATTAAATGCCGATCTAATCATCATTTATTCACATCGAACTAAAGTGGCTCGATAAAATACTGACCCATTGAATTTACACATAAAAAAAAACCATAGTGCGAACACTATGGGTTTCTATTATCACTTAGCGCGATCAGTCGCTGCTACGGCTTTTGTTCACACGTTCACCACGGTGGTTACCACGATGATCACCGCCACGATTACGGTCGAAACGGCGTTCACCGTTACCACGACCATTACCACCACGGCCACCGTTACCACGGAAGTTGCCACCGTCACGACGGCCACCGCCATCACGACGACCACGGTTTTCACGGAAGTCATCAAAGTCAGAAACAACCGCATTCACTTCTTTTTGGCGAATACGCAGTTTGCGCAATTTCTTACCTGTTTCAGCAGACATTGTCTTAGGTAACTGAACAAACGTATGCTCTGGCGCTAGTTTGATAGCACCGATAGACCCTTTCGTTAGGCCTAGTTCATTAGCAAGTGCACCAACGATGTCTTTAACTTGAACGCCTTGTTCACGACCCACTTGTAATTGGTATGTTTCCCAATCTGCATTGTTGGTCTCACGCGTATCACGACGCTCACGGCGACGCGCTTTATCACGCTCAATGGCTTCAAGCATTGGGTCTTCACCGACGTAGAACAATGGACGTTTGCCTTGTTGACGTTTCAATAACATCGCAGCCAATGTCGTCGCATCGATTTCAAGCGTGGTTTGTAGCTTCTCGATCAAGTCAGAGAATTTCTCGAGTGCTTTATGTTCTTTTTCAGCGCGTAACTCTTCAGCCAATTTAGACAAGCGCGATTCTGCCACTTTGTCACGATGTGGCAATTGAATTTCTTCCATAGAAGAACGCGTGACACGTTCGATGGTACGCAGCATGCGAATTTGGTTGGTACGAACCAATAGGATCGCCTTACCTTTACGTCCAGCACGACCAGTACGACCGATACGGTGAATGTAAGATTCAACATCAAACGGAATATCGTAGTTAAATACATGATTAATACGTGGAACATCAAGACCACGAGCGACAACGTCGGTCGCAACTAGGATATCAATCACACCGCGTTTGATGTGGTCAACAGTACGCTCACGTAAAGATTGTGGAATATCACCGTGTAATGCAGCGGCTTTGAAACCACGAGCACTTAACCAATCGGCTAGACGTTCAGTATCTTGACGAGTACGTACGAAGACAATTGAGGCATCCGTTTCTTCTGTTTCTAGAAGACGTGCCATCGCTTCGTCTTTTTCAACACCTTTCACTACCCAAAACTGCTGTTCAACTTTGTCAACAGTCTGGTTAGTACCGGCAACGTCAATGCGTGCAGGATTACGTAGGTAACGGTCAACAATGGTTTTTACCATTGGCGGCATGGTTGCAGAGAACAATACGCGTTGCGCAGTCTCTGGCGATTTTTCCATGATCCAAGTTACATCGTCCACGAAGCCCATTTTCAGCATCTCATCCGCTTCGTCAAGAACGAAGGTATGACATTCATCAAGATGAAGGCGATCGCGAGTAATCAAATCTTTCACACGGCCAGGTGTACCAACCACGATGTGCGCACCCGATTTAAGAGCTCGGATTTGGTCTGAGATAGACGCACCACCGTAGATTTCTAGCACTTTAAGGCCTTTGATATTACGACCTAAGTTTTTAACCTCAGCCGCCACCTGAATAGCGAGCTCACGAGTTGGAGCCATTAAAATCGCTTGAGGTTTACGCTGAGATAAATCAATCTTGTTTAACAACGGAAGGGAAAATGCTGCTGTTTTACCTGTACCTGTTTGTGCTTTACCTAAGGCATCGCGGCCTTCAATCAGAACAGGAATTGACGCTGCTTGAATTGGTGTTGGTTTCTCAAAGCCCATATCTGTTAGGGCTGATAAAATTGCACTGTTAAGTGCTAAGTCACTAAAATGAATGACGGTTTCTTGCATGGGATTCCCATAATAATAAAATAAACCAAGGTCCCATGAGCTTTACCATTTCCAACCAATCCAAAAATTGCTGATTCCTTTCAGATGCGGATAGTTATTAAAACGCATCAAGCCACTTGGGACATACATAGGGGAGCGGATTATTCACTAAATATATAAAAAAAGCTAGGAAAAATTGAAATTCATCACAAATATTTCATTCATATGATGAAAATTTAACATAACGGTTCGAAATCTAGCGCTCCTAATGCTCTGACGTGGCCGTAAGAGCATGAAGAGCGATTATACTACGAAGTGAATGTTTTTTCCGATTTATTCTCATCCAATAGCCATACTTGATTTAAATTTAACCAGTTAGAGTTACTGCGTCTTTTTTAATTCATTATAAAATATATGGAATTAGGTATGTTAATTCATAGAGTTATAGTGATGAGTTACATTTAAGCTTCCATTCGTTATCGAGTATGCCATCGATTTGAGTTCCTCCTCGCCGACTTGAGTTTGTGCATATTTCTCGCCAACCTTCGTGAGAACAACGTGGATAAAACGACAAGAATTACCTTGTTGAATGAAATTACCACTTTAAATGTATAAAAAACACTCATTACGGTTTTATAATAGCCATAAGGCACTGAATAACAATAACTATCCTTCGATTACTCATAACTTATTAACAAAAAATAAAACTTACCTCAATAAAAAGCGCCGTATGTTCAGTCACTAACCCATCCCCTGCTCGCCGCTAACCCTCAATTTATGCGGTTCCACTTGATATACACCCAACAACTCGCGCTTACGCTTTCGATGCTCTCCTCACAGCAGCAGACCGACGGTGAGCCTGTGTCAGCCAGACTCATCAATGACCATTCATAGCACCGCTCAGACGCAAATCCAACGATATACTTTTTTATGATTAACTAGTAACATTACCGTCAGTTTTATGTATCACGTACTGGGCGACGAATGAGGCCAGCGCAACCAATGCGCACAGCTCAGCACAGTATTTTAAGTTAACTTTTATTCTTACTAACCCATCGGTTTTTAAGTGAATTTTTTGGATACCTCTTCCTTATATGGAATGAGTACCAACCAATAAGAGTAAATAATGTTTCAAGACAACCCATTGCTTGCCCAATTAAAGCAGGACATCCAAGAGAACCTTCCGAAAAAAGAAGGTACCATCAAAGCAACGGATAAAGGATTTGGCTTTCTCGAAGTGGACAGCAAAAACAGTTTCTTTATTCCGCCACCTTACATGAAAAAATGCCTGCATGGCGACAAAGTAATGGCGATCATCCGTACCGAGAAAGAACGTGAAGTGGCTGAGCCACAAGAGCTACTTGAGCCATCACTGGAGCGCTTCATCGGCCGTATCAAAATGTTCAAAGACAAATTGAACGTTGTGCCAGACCACCCTCAGTTGAAAAAGCAATCGTTGAAAGCGCGTACTCGTAAAGGGTTAAACCCAACAGACTTCAAAGAAGGCGATTGGGTTGTGGCGCATTTAGTTCGTCACCCTTTGAAAGGCGATAATGGTTTCTTTGTCGAGATTTCAAAGAAAGTCACCGATGCTGATGACAAAATCGCGCCTTGGTGGGTAACACTGGCAAAAAATGATCTCCCTAACTCAGAGCCAGCGGGCATTGACGAATGGTCACTAAAAGACGATGCGGATCTCGTGCGTGAAGATCTTACCGACATCCCATTTGTGACGATTGATGGGGCATCAACCAAAGACATGGATGATGCGCTTTATGCTCAAAAGCATGACGATGGCCGCTTTTCACTGACCATCGCGATTGCCGATCCAACGGCCTACATCACCCCCGATGACACCATGGATACGGTCGCCCGTGAGCGTGGCTTTACCATTTATCTGCCGGGTCGTAACATTCCAATGTTACCGCGTGATTTGGCTGATGAGCTGTGCTCACTCATGGAAGGCGAAGTACGCCCAACCGTATGTTGCAGTGTAACGGTCAGTGCTGATGGCGTAATTGGCGATGACATTCGCTTCTTTGCGGCCAACATCCAATCTCATGCTCGTTTAGCCTATGACAACGTATCTGATTGGCTTGAAAACGGCCACTGTGATGAATGGCAACCGTCTGAAACGATCGCTCAAGTCGTCTCTGATCTGTATGACTTCTCGAAAGCACGTGCTACTTGGCGTCAAGAGAACGCCGTTGTGTTCCCTGATCGACCAGATTACCGCTTTGAACTGAGTGACGATAATGACGTAGTCGCCATTCATGCTGACATGCGTCGCAGCGCCAACCGCTTGGTCGAAGAAGCCATGATCACCGCCAACATCTGTGCGGGTAAAGCCTTGAGCCAACACTTCTCGACTGGCGTATTTAATACCCATGCTGGTTTTAAAGAGGAAAAGCTGGCAGAAGTAGTCGAGTTAATGAACGAACACGGCGCGCCTAACGCCACTGCTGAAAGCTTAAATACGGTAGAAGGTTTTGCAGCCCTACGCCGTTGGTTAGCCGATCAAGACACATCTTACTTGGATAACCGCATTCGCAAATTCCAAAGCTACAGTGAAATTGGCAACCAACCGCTTCCTCATTTCGCAATGGGCTTAGATGTGTACGCCACATGGACATCGCCGATCCGTAAGTACGGTGATATGATCAACCATCGTCTTCTCAAAGCGATGATTCTTGGCAAAGAGCCGGTTCAACAACCGGATGATACCGTTGGTGAAGAGCTGGCACTCCATCGTAAGCACCACAAAATGGCAGAGCGTAATGTCGGTGATTGGCTATACGCACGGACATTGGCAAACGAACCTGAGAACGCGACGGTTTATCAAGGTGAAATTTTCGATATCAACCGCGCTGGCATGCGCGTTCGTTTACTTGAAAACGGTGCTATGGCATTTGTCCCAAGCTCATTGATCCTAGCCAATAAGCAACGCTTAGAATGCAACGGTGACAATGGCACTGTGTCTGTCGATAAAGAAGTAGTCTTCAGGCTGGGCGATGTTCTTGAGGTACAACTGACCGAAGTGAACCAAGAAAACCGCAGCATTGTGGCAAAGCCAGTACAAGTCTTTGCTGACGCGCCAGCAGAAACCGAGCAGCCAGAAAGCGCAAACAACACGCAAAGCGCAGAATAACGCGAACCAGCGGATTGGCTCGCGAATATGAAGTAAAAAGCATTCAGCAATGAATGCTTTTTTTATTGCTCAAACCAAATGATATGCCGCGGATCCATAACAACAATTTCGATTAAATCGGATAAAGGATGACTGCCCGATAAGTGCGGGTACGGTACCCACATTTCCACCCCTTGCTCTTGCTGTAACAGCGACAGCGACCAATGACATGGCTCGACTTGATACACAATTTTCGCGACGATACTGCTGTAATCACTGTGAGTGGAATCGAGTTTGTAATGATGCTGAACGAATTGTACCCCTTGCTCGATTCTCTCGTAGCTTGCCGTTCCCACATCAAACGGTAAATTCTGATTACGCCGATGACACGCCACCTCGGCGGATTTCTCAAGTTGGTGTTGCAGTAAATTAATCACCGACATAGTTACCCCACTCTCACTCAGCTCTTACTGACTCATCTTAGTATGAACCCCACTAATAGCATACATCAATAGCGTGATCCGTAACCTAGCCCGATAATCGCAAAGAAAACCCATGCCCCTGTCTCAAAATAGTATCCTACACTATATATATGACAATAAAATCCATAGTCGACGATGAACTAAATCAGTAGGAGCCACTGTATGTTACGCATTTACATAACGACCCTTGCTGTACTTTTGTCTTTTCCCACTTTGGCCGCGCCTCAGCAAGACATCCAAATTTCAGGATCCTCATCGGTTGCAGAGGTGATGGACGTATTGGCGACGCAGTTTCAAACGACTCACCCACAAGTGAGGGTCGATGTCCAAGGCATTAACTCGGTGGCTGGAATGACCATGCTGAAAAAAGGCGTCGCAGATATTGCTCTCAGCTCCCACTATTTAGCGCTCTCTGAGCAGGAATCCCAACTGAAGGTCGAAACGTTAGCCATTGATGGCTTAGCCGTTATTGCTAACTTGAATAACCCAGTAAAAAACTTATCACGCCGCGAGCTATTCGATATCTATCGTGGTGATATTCGCAATTGGAAACAACTTGGCGGCGCCGATCAGCCCATCGCGGTGATCACCCGCGAGCCCGATTCAGATTCACGCTACAGTTTTGAAACCTTGATGGGTCTCAACAAGGTGCTCAACGAACATCAAGTATCGACCATGACCCCAACAGCACTGGTGGTTGATAGCCCTGCCATGATGAAATCCATCGTTCATAATAATGCACATGCCATTGGCTATGTGTCGACGGGCGCAGTCGACCATTCCATCAACGCCATGACCATCGACCATATTGCGAGTAGCCCAGAAAACATTGCCAAACGCGATTACCCACTGTCGCGGCCTTTTTTGATGCTGCACTACCCAAAGCAAGATTCAAAATGGGTCAAAGAATTTCTTGAGTACACCCATAGCAAAGAAGCCAAACGCGTCTTATCGAAATATGGCTACCAAAAAACCGTCACGGCTGAATGATTCATACCCAAAGATGTTGAGATTGACCATTCTTGAGACAATAAAAAAGGAGAGCATCATTGCTCTCCTTTTTAAACTCTCGATGGGCAAACGCCATTAAAAGTGTAATTGAATCACTGACGTGACCACACAACCTGGGCGGCGTATACCTTCGATTTGAACTTTAATTTCACGTTCAATTTCTAAGCCTTTACGAATTGGTGTCACCTTTGATAATGTGCTCACTGCTCGTACTCGACTACCAGATTTAACTGGGTAAGGAAATCTTACCGAATTCAACCCAATATTGACCACCATACGCGCCGTTGGGAATTGTGGATTTTCAGGATCCACGCTATCCGTTAACTTGGGTAACATAGCCAATGTTAAGAACCCATGTGCAATGGTTGTTTTAAAAGGAGACTGTTCCGAGGCTTTCTCTGGATTCGTATGAATCCATTGCATATCTTCCGTGACTTCGCCAAATTGATTGATTTTGTCCTGATCAATCGTCATCCATTCACCCGTGTGAATCACTTCACCAATTTGTGTTGATAACTCATCATAAACGGCTTGAGTTTCAGGCTTCATCACAATCGGATCAGATTCTTCGTTTGCAGGTTGGCTAAATTCTCTAACCCAGGCAAACAAAGGACGATTATTGGCTTTATTTAGAAACTCTCCCCAATACTCTCGTACTGACGGTGACATCCATTGCTTGAATTCAGTGTGCTTCACTAAGTTTTCAGCACGATGCTTCAAAAGATCCGCGACTTTCATCAAAACCTCATTCTCTACTCGGAATAAATGCGATGGAGTAATTTTGTCCTAGATCTCATTTTTTCGCAATAACTTTCGGGCGAACAGTCGTATTCTGAACACTGTTTTAATTTTAAAAAACAAAAGGTTATCAATAAAACATTATTTTATTAATAAGCGAGATGAAACGAAAGTTTAATAAAAAATACGTTTTACTGTAAAAATCACATCAATCCCATGTCAACTCCGTGTCAGGGCGTGATTATGTTGAAATAATCGGCACTTAAACGCCCGACTCTGCTTTTCACTTTACAACCCCCTGAGAAATACATAATATACGCCCCATGGAGAGATGGCTGAGTGGTCGAAAGCACCGGTCTTGAAAACCGGCAACCGTTAATAGCGGTTCTAGGGTTCAAATCCCTATCTCTCCGCCACATTTAGAAAGCCCGAGCCCTTGATAGACAAGAGCTCGGGCTTTTTCGTTCTGAAAACTTTTTTGGCATGATATGTACACGTGATACACTCATGTTCCTACTCAAAGACCGCCATACAACTTACTGCGTTCAGCAATCTATTGATTATTGATAGTCAAAAAGAAAGCATCCATTATAGAGCTATGAAAAGCGGCTTTTTGCCGTATAGAAAGCGTTAGGTTTTTTGATAAGCTTATGGAAATAAAAAAATTTCAATTTCATCATTTAAATGCTGTAAAGAAGCTTTATTTAGAGTCACGACTAGCAACATTTACGTGGTTGAGGACAGGTGAATTTGACTTGTCAGATTTTGAACGGGATACAGACGGCGAAAGTATTTGGGTCGTCATCGATTCAAGCGAAGTCGTCGGTTTTATCTCAATTTGGGCGCCTGAAAACTTCATCCACCACCTGTTTGTAAGTCCTCATAACTTACGAGGCGGTATGGGGTTAAAACTACTAGACCTCGCTAAACAAAAATATCCAAATTTGAGTCTCAAGTGCCTTAGCCAAAATGGTAATGCCACTGACTTTTATTTATCGCAAGGCTTTACAATCGCCGAAACGGTGGAGAATGGTGCGGAAAGTTATCATCTAATGAAGTGGAAATCATAAACCTAACAAACCAACAACACCACGCGTGCCGAATCTACTTAGACAGCTTGTTCGCATTTGGTATCGAGCAACGTCAAAGCCAAACATCTCTTGCCTATCTACAAGCTCAAAACCAAATTGTTCGTAAAATACCCTTAAACGCTTTCGACCACCGTGACAATCACACCTTAGCCAAATACAGCCATTATCTTTCGCTAGCTCTAAAAGAGCATTCAAAGCTCTTGCACCAAATCCCAACCCATTATGTTCATCACCAATAGCCAATTTATGAAAAAAGAGACTATTAGTTGTATCCATTCCTGACCAAAAATTATCAGTTTCAAAGCTAACAAAGACGCCCGAATTCAACTGCGAAGTGCGACACTCTCCAATATCAAGAAGCTAAAGCCATCTCCTCAAATATAATGGCTGCCTGCTTGAAGCCTAAACACTTTCTCGGACGGTAATTTATCCGCGATAAAGCGAACTCTATATCGATGTCCGTCACTGTCGTTAGATCGGTTCCTTTCTTCACATATTGCCTTAAAAGACCGTTCGCATTCTCATTAGCACCACGCTCCCAAGAACTGTACGGATGAGCAAAGTACACATCAGCCTTTAATTCTTTTGCGATGGTTTCATGACCTGCAAACTCTCGCCCGTTATCTGCCGTAATGGTATGGACATGTTTCTTATAGGGCTTCAGTAGCTCTATTGTCGCTTTGGTGACATCATCCGCTGACTTAGATGGCACTTTCTTTACCACGTAAAATCGAGTCTTACGCTCTAAAATAGTCACCATTGCACCTGTACCATGCTTACCTAGCACAGTGTCGATTTCCCAGTCACCAAACCGCTCCTTACTGTCAACGATGCTTGGTCTATCATCAATCGAAACGGCATTTTTTATCGCTGGAGCTTTCTCTTGTTTACCTCGGCGATACCGCTTATGACCTTGTCTCAAGTGACGATATAACTTACCGCCCAAGCGTTTATCTTGAGCAACAAAGCGATAGATCCACTCATGACTGACAGATGCACCAATTTTCGTTAATACATTAGAAATCTGCTCTGGACTCCAATCTGTTTCTAAAAGAAGGCGGATAAAATCGACACGTTCCTTTGGTATTCGGTATTTACGTGCTGTTTTGCGCTTTTTGGTAGACGACATCTGGGCTTCGTTAGGGCAATAATGCTCTCCCTTCCGACCGCGTTTAAGCTCACGGTATACCGTCGAGCGGTGGCACTGAACTGTTTTAGCTATTTCAGGAACCGAAATTCCCCGTTCCAAAAGAGCAGAAATCTGGTATCTTCTGCCTTCGGTCAACTGTTGATAATTCATGGTAGTACTGCTTGTTTCTTTGGCGAGAAGAGCGTACCACTTTCAGCAGTTGGCTTCCTCTTCTACATATTTCCATGAATGTCGCACTTATTATCTGAAATCGGGCGCAACCAATAAACTTATCGGCAGTTTTCAAGAGATAAAGACTTTCACTTGGATACACTGATTTCAACGAAGAAATACGAACTTGGCTATGAGTCCATAAAGGTAAACCATTTCTGTTACATCGTTCGACCGTTTGAGTTAGAAACATTGACGCTATTTCCCAATATTTATCACCAGCAGCTTGTACTAATTCCATTAATTCCTCTTTGAATGCTAATGTTAAGCTCAATGTTGCTCTACTATAGGCACTAAAAGCTGATAAAAACCAAAAGTGGCCGATGTAAATTCATTCATTGGCGCGTGTTGTTAGCTCACGATAGCCAAGTTAAACTCATATATACCTAATTCTTTGGCATTTGTGAGTTTTGTAAAGCCAAGTTTGCGTAAAACGGCTTCACTTCGCTTGTTCCAGCTATGAACACCAGCCCAAATATTCCCGCGGTAACCTGAGCGACTTATTTGGAAAATTAAGGACTGACATATTTCAACTGCCATACCTCTACCCCAATATTTAGGATTAACCCAATACGCTAAAGCTAAACAATTTGATTGTGGGTATAAGGTTACTTGACCTATCGTTGCCAAATCGCCCTGACGTCGGCAAGTCCAAACAAAATACGTTCCAGCATTCCAGTCTGATGCGCGGTCAGAACACCATTGCCTTGCTTCATCTAAAGTGGCTATTTTTGCCAGAGGCAGAGCTGAAGGAAATTTATCAGAACTTACCGCATCGAATAATGCGGCTCCATCATCTATACAGACCGCAGTAAAAATATACTTAGAACACGTAAATTCTTCGCAAAAATTCAAATATTACTCCTATGCCCGAATCAATGGTGCATCCGCTTTTACAAAGTACAAGTCACTTCATAACAAGAATGCCTGACGCTTACGAATCCCCTCATAATTTCTATATAAAACAATGAGTAGACGCACATCGCTCATTCTGATCTAATGAATTTCGCCAAAAACACACTTGATTCAATGAATTTAATAGGGAGCCCTAACGATGCGCGATGTTCAAATTCTACAGCAAACTCTTGAAAACCAATGCCCTGGTATTCACAAAAAACGACTTAGATCTCTTATGCTTGCAACCAGAGCGGTACTGGGCGGCTCTGATCTCACCCTCACTAAAATTGGACGAGCTCTCGACACTGATACCACGGTGAAACATGCCATCAAACGTATTGACCGATTGCTTGGTAATCGCAGTCTACATCGTGAAAAAGAGTCCATATATAAATGGCATGCGTCCCTTATTACCCGAGCCAATCCTTTTCCTGTACTACTGGTTGATTGGTCGGATGTTCGTGAGCAACTGCGCTATATGACATTGCGAGCTTCGATATCCGTTAAAGGTCGCGCCGTCACGCTTTATGAACAGGCATTTGAGTACAAAAACTACAACTCACCCAAGAGCCATCAGCACTTTCTCGATAAGCTTCAATCCTTGCTCCCCCAAGGTTGCACCCCTATCATTATCTCCGACGCTGGCTTTAGAAATACGTGGTTCAGGCAAGTCGCCAACAAAGGTTGGTTCTGGCTTGGGCGTGTACGGGGCGAAGTCTCGATTAAGTGTGGCGAGAGCGCTTGGCAATGGAATAAAGCCTTTTACCCTCAAGCGACTGATAAGCCGCTGTTTTTAGGAGAAAGCCAACTGGCTAAGCGCTCACCGCTTCAGTGCTTTGCTTACTTATACAAGAGTCATCCCAAAGGCAGAAAAGCCCATCGGCATAGTCGAACCTGTCAGAAACACTCGGCTGGAAAAGTGTTCCATAAAGGAGCGAAAGAGCCTTGGCTTCTGGTCACTAACATCCCCAACCATGTACTTAACGGCATTAAAATTACCCGTTTGTACGCCAAAAGAATGCAAATTGAAGAGTCGTTCCGAGATCTAAAAAGTCCAGCCTACGGGTTGGCGCTTCGCCATAACCGAACACGTTGCACCAAACGTATTGATATCTTGTTGCTCATGGCATTGATGGCCGAAATCATCATGTGGTGGAATGGCTTAATCGCCATGCAAGCCAAATGGCATTATGACTTCCAAGCCAACACCATCAAGCATCGCCGTGTGCTCTCCATTCCTAGACTTGGTAAGGAAGTACGTTGCCACCGAAGATACCGAATACAAGAGTCCCAATATCATTGGGCAATGGTCGAATATCAACGCCTTACGCATACCTGTGGGTTGGGGGAATTATGAGGGGATCCGCCAGTGCCTGACGTTATATGCATCCATTATCATTTCTTGTTATACATTTTTACCTAGTGCATCTTTGATTAGTATAAAAGCCCGTTCTCGTCGCTCTCCGGCTTTAGAGTCATAGAAGTATTTGACTCCGGCATCATTCGAAGAACCGAGTAAAGACGATTGTTATGTAATGAGAGGTAGAAATACGTGAGTCAATCATACTCAATCCGTTTCTATTTTCGTAGCTTATTACGTACACCACATTAATTCCCACAACACTTCAAAAATATAGCGACTATCAACATGAATTTTTTTCATGTTGATAATGAAGCATTCTCAATAGGATTTCTTACTATCTGTGGTTAAATGCTTTTATGGATGTTTAGCAGTATGGAAGTCTAAAATGACAGGTATTACAATTCTTGATGGTGGTATGGGGCGTGAGCTCAAACGCATTGGTGCGCCTTTTTCTCAACCCCTGTGGAGCGCCCAAGCACTCATTGAGTCGCCCAACCATGTGAAGCTGGCTCACCAAGGCTTTATTGACGCTGGCGCGCAAATGATCACCGTCAATAGCTATGCATGTGTGCCTTTCCATTTAGGAGAAGCGCTGTTTGCTGAGCAAGGCGCTCAGCTGGCCGAAAAAGCGGCCTGCCTCGCTCAGGAAGTGGCTTGCCACGCTGACCATCACGTATTGGTAGCTGGATCAATCCCGCCCGCTTTTGGCTCTTATCGTCCGGATCTTTTTAACGCCGAACGAGCACGCGAGATCAGTCAGACGCTATTTGATGCTCAAGACAAGCATGTTGATGTCTGGCTGGCTGAAACCATCGCGAGTTTGGCCGAGGTGGAAGTGATTGCTGAAGTATTGGCTCAAACCGATAAGCCAACGTATCTTTCTTTCACTTTGAGCGATGACACTGACCAAACGTCACGCCTTCGTTCAGGCGAGCTGGTTACCGAGGCGGTTGAGGCCGTATTACGCACTCATGCAACCGGTATCTTTTTTAATTGTTCAGTTCCCGAAGTCATTGAACAAGCGATTGCAGATGTAAATCAAGTACTTGAACGTACGGGTAAAACACTCACCATTGGTGTATTCGCCAACAGTTTCACGCCCATTCAAGCCACTCATCAAGCCAATAGCACGCTGCAAACAGTTCGCGATGTATCGCCGCAAGAATACCTAACGTTTGCGAAACGTTGGCACCAGTTAGGCGCCAGTATTATCGGTGGCTGCTGTGGCATTGAGCCGCGCCACATTCAAGCATTATCCCAATGGAGAGATAACGTTGAATAACCTCAATTTTGGACTCACCATCCCTGCGATCTTGATGGTATTGTTGGTACTGATTGTCTCGTCGCTCTTCCCCGAGCTGTCGCAAACCATGGCGGGAAATGCCATGACGTTTGTTACCACTTGGTTCGGTTGGTTAGTCCAGTTGGGGAGTTTAGCCTTAGTGTTTTTTCTCTTCTGGCTTGCGTGCTCGAAATATGGGACGATTCGCCTCGGTGATGATAAACCTGAATATTCCAACTTTTCCTATGGCGGCATGATTTTTACCGCAGGTGTGGGCGCCTCACTCATCTATTGGGGCATCGGTGAGCCCATGTATGATCTGCAATCGCCGCCTTTATTTGCATCGGCCAACAGTTATGCCGCCGCGGCTTGGTCTGTTACCTATTCGATGTTCCACTGGGGCATTACAGGCTGGGCGATTTACTGCTTTCCTGCGATTCCGTTTTCATATGCGTTTTATATCCAAAAAAAGCGCACCTTAAAACTTTCCACGCTGTGTGAACCGGTATTAGGTAAGCACCCTCTCGTGGCTAAAAGTATCGACCTGATTGCCATATTCGGCACTTTAGCGGCTTTCGCCAGTTCCTTGGCGTTAACGGTGAGTTTACTAAGCTCTGGGGTCTCTGAACTGTTTGCGGTTGAGAACAATTTGTTGCTGCAAGGCAGCATTATTTTACTGTTTGTGGTGGTGTTATTTGCCGTGATGCTGCTCGGCTTTAACAAAGGCATTAATCGCATTTCTGATTACACTGTCGTCGCCGCCATTAGCTTCGCGTTGCTCGTGCTATTTGCCACGAATACCCCCTTCATTTTAAACAACGTCACGGATTCTCTTGGGGTCATGTTGGATAACTTTTTCCGTATGTCCCTGTGGACCGACCCGGTACAGCGCAGTGGCTTTCCGCAGAGCTGGACTCAGTATTACTGGTTTTGGTACTACGCCTATCTCATCATGATGGGATTGTTTATTACCCGTATTTCCAGAGGCCGCACGATACGTGAAGTCATTTTGTATACCATTTTCATGGGGTCTTTCGGCTGCGCGTTCTTTATCTCTATTTTTGGGGGGTATGCGGTTTGGGCACAGCTCTTTGGCGGATACCCAGTACAAACTTGGATGAGCGAAGGGGGGCTGTCTTTTGCCGTGGTATCACTTATCCAAACGTTGCCAGCAAAGAACATCACTTTAACCGTGTTCTTGATCATTGAGTTCTTCTTGATGCTCACCACGATGTCGAGTGCGAGTGTGGCAACGGCCATGCTAACCACCAATCAACTGTCATTGAATGGCGATCCGGATAACCGAGTCAAACTGTTGTGGGCAGGCGCTATCGCGCTGATTAGCTTCAGCGTGTTCTTATGCGGAGGCGGCATTGATACGATCAAATCGTTGTGTGTCGTCGCTGGGCTACCGATGATGTTTGTCTATGCGATTTTGGCCAAGCAGTTGATTAAGCAGCTTTCCGGTGACCCGCTTCAAGAGAAGAACACCGAAGAATCGTTTGAATATCAACAAGTGACCCCTTAACACCTCAATAATAGACGCCCTCTTATACAGATAAGCTTCAGACCGCTGAATAAGGGGGCATCTCTTCACCTAACGCGTAGAAGATCGTCCCCTTTCCTGCCAAACCACCAGCGTATTTCACACTCAAAGCCCCCCTGTCTTAGGTGCAATCTCAATAAACCCAAGGGAAAATCGCAACCGATTGAAATCGTTTTAAAAGTAAGCTGTTTCACAAAAAGCTTAAGAAATGCTTAAGAAAAGCTTCACTTTACTGTCTTATTTTCGTTACAATAGGCAAGTGATGGGATACTGCGTTAGTAGTATATTCGCATCGTCAGCACATCACATAAAGGCTTAGTGAAGAGAACAACTCAGCGCAAGCATACCTCCGTTGTTCAAAGACTCCTTCACCAATATTACTCAATGATAACTATACAGTGGCATTTATGTACGTAACGCTTAGTGAAAAATTATACCTGGCAGAAGGCAGTTGTCGCACCGTGTATCAACACCCAAGTGCGGATAATTTATGCATTAAGGTCAATCATAATCCAGATAAAGACCGTAATATTACCGAAATCGTCTTCTTTAAAAACCATCGTAAGCAACCGTTGGATTTCATTTCGCATTACGAAGGCACGATTGATACGAACTTAGGTAAAGGGGTTGTCACCGAAATCGTCAAAGATCATGATGGCTCTGTGTCAAAAAGCCTCGAAGACTATATTCGAGATGGGGTGCTATCCATTGAACAAGCGCTTGCTTATGTAATGGATCTTCAAAAGCAAGTGCTGACGTACGGTGTGTTACTCCATGATGATGGCATCCAAAATATTCTGATGCGTAAAGAAGTGGACGGCAGTTTAACGCCAGTCTTGATTGATGGTTTTGGCCCACGTGATATGAGCTTGAAAGCCATCACCCGCATGCTGTTGCGCCCGTTAGCCAAACATAAGAGCAAACAAGTCGTCAAAGGCATGATGAAACGCACCACCATGATGGAAGGCTAATCTCGGCTCATTCTGTTATATCCATTTGTGGTACATGAATACATGACATCGACATCCCTATCATTGGATCAGGAATGTCGATGTTTTGGTTTATGACCGCGCCTTTATTGCCCCACCATTAAGAACTCGATACGCGGGTCGACACATTGTTTTTAATCCAATCGCAAATCCCGTCACCACAATAAACGTAAGCAACGCAATCATAATGTCGCTATCCATATCGTGTACCGCTAAGGCCTTGCCAATGACGTACATAAAAATCGGATGACAGGTATAAATCATCAATGAGTAATCACGCCCCACTTTGGCAACCGGGTTGTCTTTCGCATTGAGTTTGATGGCAACGAGCAGCAATGCGATACAGAACGGGATGACGAAGATAGGAAACTGACGCAACATGATGTCACGCGTATGGTCGCCATCAAGCCAATACGGCAGAAGATAGATACCCGCTAAACTGAGTAAGGCCACCCCACTCGTTAACGGTAATGAGATGGACTCGACCTTCACTTGGCTCAAACGATAGCCAAAGAATAAACAAGGCAGAGAAATCATATGACGAACCCAGTTTTCATGCTCGGTGATCGAGGGGTAGAGATCCACAATAAAATAGCCGCCGACAATCAGCGCACTGAGCACAAGCATACTTTGGTGACTTAAACGATGGTGAAGCAGATAAAACGTCACTAAACCAAAAATTAACGAGGACAAATACCATAAGTGGAACGACATGCCTGACATGATGATCGTATCCGAGGTCACTCGTGCCGCAATATGCTCAAGACTGAAGTCATGCTTAAAGTATGAATATGGGATATAGATGAGCGAGGTAATGACAAAGATTTTAGCGATTTTTACCGCATGTTGCGGCATACGAGCTTCTAACTGTTTGACACCAATGAAATACCCGGTCGACATGAAGAAAAAAGGCACCGCCCAGCGACCGGTCAAACGAATCACTTCACCATAGAACGACGAGAGATCGCGATACAAGCCAACATGCAACGTGATGACAAAAAAGGCCGCAACGGCTTTTAGACTATCTAAAGTATATAAACGCATAATCATCAACACAGTTAATGGATATTAAGGAGTGATACTCTCCCACCCATCTTTACTCTATCGTACTGACGCGTTCTGCGCGAATGCTGGCCGCCAGCAGCAGCACGATTGGTCACCCTGCAAATGACGGCCTCACCGAACGCTTACATCAGTCTGTTGATAGCTTTACCTGTTACTGACGTATCACTCATAAATGAGCCTGTTACCAAAAAATAATGAGACTTTCTAACCAATATTAGACAGTGTAAAAATCACGCAAAAATATCATGGCTTGTTATTATCGGGGCGGCTCTGTTGCTGTGAACGCTGCTGGCAAAGCGCCAAAATCTCAGCGCGCTGCGTATCATCGGCATGATTCCACATCAAGATTTCAGACAATGTCCGCCAACACCCAATACAGATATCGTCATCATTTAAACAGCAATGGCGACAACACGGTAATTCGATCCTTGCTGACTGACGCATAACGCCTCCTTGATACCCCTACAAAAAGTGCAGTTAACTGCACTGATATTAGGTTAAATGTAAGAAAAATCACTACACTTTGCTGTGAAATGATTTTACACTAAAATCATCAGTGATTATCACGTCAAAGAAGGGTGATGCATGAACGGCCGAGCACCAACTCCGATAAAGACCCCTTACGAAATTGACATTATGCGACGAAATGGTCGCTTACTCGCCACGGTATTTACCATGTTAGATACTTGGATCACCCCAGGTGTCTCCACTCTTTGGCTCAATCAACAAGTGGACGAGTACATTCGTGATACCTTACAGGCGATTCCCGCATCGTTAGGCGCTTACGGGTATCCGTTCAGTATCAATGTGTCACCGAATCACGTGGCGTGTCATGGTATGCCCTGCGAGCACACCCACATTACCGACACTGACATCGTCAACATTGATATTACGCTTAAAAAAGACGATTTCATCGTCGATTCCAGCAAAATGTATGTCATGCCGCAAGCACCGCGCTCCTCACAAACGCTCGTTGATACGGCCTATCACGCAATGTGGCAAGGCATTCAACAAATCGCGCCAGGAGCACACAGCGGGGATTTAGGCTACGCGATTCACCAGTATGCAATGCAGCAAGGTTGCAGTGTCGTACGGGAGTTTTGTGGTCACGGCGTGGGTAAACAATTGCATGAGCCTCCACAAATTTTATCGGTCGGATTACCAAAACATGGGGTTGTGTTACAAGAAGGAATGGTATTCACCGTTGAGCCCATCATCAATCAGGGCAACGCTCAAGTTCGTACGCTTGAGGATGGCTGGACTGTCGTGACGCAAGACCATCAACTTTCGGCACAGTTTGAACACACTGTATTAGTGACCGACACTGGTTTTGAAGTCTTAACCCTGCGCGATAATGAGACGGTGCCCACATTCGTTTCTTAATTCGCCTGCGCCGCTGTATCCCGCTCCCTTATTTATGTTAGTGTAAATAATCAAAACAAGGAGCGGCGAATGCAAGATAAAACCAACTCTTATGAGATTGATCTAGGACGTGAACATATTATTATTCAACAACGTTACCAAGCGCTGGGCGCGTTAAACGATTTGTTGATTGCCATTTGGTTCTTAATCGGCTCTTTTTTCTTTTTAAATTCCCAACTAGAAGCCAGTGGTACTTGGTTGTTTATTGTCGGCAGTGCTCAGCTTATCATCAAACCTTTCCTCAAACTCAGTGGCTTAGTTCACGTTGCGCGTGTGCGTAAAAAGGCCCCCAAATGGCAACCTTAACTGGGTGCCTTATTCGTTAAAACTAATAAACTCGTTCGAGTCACGAACCTAGAATAGGCTAATGCTCGCGGTGGCATTGAGCATCGATACGCTGTCATTGCCTATTTTATAGTTCGAATATTCAAGGCCAAGAGAAATCGGCCCCATGAACGAGTAATTCGCCCCGATCCCCCAAAAGCTATCGAGATCATCATCGTCTTCTATCCGCGTGTCATCGAAACCTTCGCGAACCCAAGACTGGACTCCCCCTTTGGCGTATAGCTCTAACGGACCAAAATCCACATGCGGTTTTATCGCACCATAGACCGAATCCAATTCCACATGCCCGCCTTCGAGTTTATAGCGGCCAAAGTCGGCATAGCCGCCCTCAATACCAATCCAAGGAATAATGTTAGTACCGAGGTAAAAGGTATGCGCCAATGCATTTTCATGTTTATATTCAGACACACCAGCACTGGCACCACCATAAAACCAAGAATCCGCCATGGTAGGAAATGATAACGCTCCTAAACTGAGGGCTAACACATACAATCGAGCTTTCATTAAACTGTCTCCTTGTCACATCATTTTCGACTCGAAATCGACGATTAAAATTTCATTGAAGCATATACCCCAAACTGCTCATCGCTGATCACAGGGGTAATGGCTAAATTCTGCACACTGACGCCTTGTTCGGTAATCAGGTATTGAATCGTTGTGGCTAATGCAGCGCCTGCGACGACATCTCGCCAATAGTGGTAGTTATTGTCGACGCGTGAGTAACCGACTAAGCCGGTTAACATATAAGCGGGCACGCCGTAACGCCAACCGTAGCGAAATTGCAGAAAAGCCGCGCCTTGTGCCGCACCTGACGTGTGGGCCGATGGCATGCTGTAATCATGCCCGTTGGGGCGTGTTGCGTTAATTTCCACTTTTAACACGTGCGTCGTCACTGAAGTCCATAATGCGCCCTCCACCAATTGGCCAAGCCCTTCTCCATCCAACTTACCTGCCGCAATAAAGCCAGCTCCGACCGGAATGGCCCATTGTAACGTGTCGCCAACTTGATAGAGCGTTTCACTTTCTGCGTAGGCCGCGGTTCCTGACATCCATGCCCAAAGACTGACAATTCCAATGACACTTCGACGTAAACGGTGTTTCACCATGCTCCCCCTTATGACTCATTATTCGTAGCCGACTGCGCAGTGCGACCAGCTATGAACGTTAACCATTACGTATTAGAACTCGTTAAAACAACGGGTTAGTAATGCAGATATGATCATAAGAAGCATATGCCATTCATTGGCAGGCAACCGAGTAATTCACCGATAAAATGCATAAAATTGATGTAGATAACACTTTGTGAAATACATTGCACAAAAAAGCACGGTGGGCGAAACAACAATAAAGACATGGAAGTCACCAACCGATAAAAAAATACCACCCTTGTGGATGGTATCGTTACGGCCGCTGAGCGCGACTTCCTCGTCATTGACGACAATCTCAAACGAACGGAGGTTCTTTTTGTAATACGCGTTCAATCACATTTTGCGCCCCAGATTCATCATTCGATTCGGTACTGAAGCGGCTCACGGATTTCACTGTGTCGTTGGCATTACTCATGGCAACCGAGTACCCAACCAGTTCCAGCATTTCTTTGTCATTCAAGCTGTCCCCAATGGCCACACAATCTTGGGGAGAAATCCCCATTTCATCCAACACTTTTTGCAATCCATTGGCTTTGTGTAAACCCGGAATAATCAAATCAATGAATCCGAAACCACTGGTTACCGTATGAACCACCTCACCTAATTGCTCAGCCAGTTCAACCACTAATATCTCAGCATGTTCCACCGTGGTTTTGATGGAAAATTTAAAAATCACATCCTCCACCTCACGAACATTGTGAACGCGCTCTAACCGTTGATAGTGCTCCTTGGCAATTTCAGCAAACTCGGCGGAAATGCGCGGCGACATATAAGCACTATTGAGGCCACATGCCACATACTCGATTGACGGGTCGTCATCTAATAAATCGTAGACTTTCGTGAGTGCATCCTGGCTCATTTCACCATGAAATAATTCCCGACCATGGAGATAAATTAGTGCACCGTTCTCGGCGACGTAAGAAATGTCATCACGAATCTCGGGAAAGTGACTGGCTAACTGATAATATTGATTACCACTGGCAACAATGAACTCAATGCCTTGTTCGGTTAACCTCTGATATAAATCACGAAAGCGCTCTCGATCATAATCATGATGCGAATTTAGAAACGTTCCGTCCATGTCGACAGCAATCGCTTTAACTGACATGCAATGTACTCCTTTCAATCTCTACTTGCGTCGTTTTGCCTTGCACAAAGCCGACAGAGTGACCACTCTAGCGGGTCATACCGCATTGTTCTCGATGTTAGGCTACCATGAACCTTGTCACAATCGTGATTTGGCTGACGCTTCTGTGATCCTTTTTACAGACTTGCCCTCAAGCCCGTTATTGTTCCACTAAAGTCTAGCGGTAACGTTCAGTGAATCTCATGATTTTGTGTGAACCGGGTTCAAGCCCCTAGGTTTTTGCAACTTTATCAAGCGCGCTTGCTGATTTTTACTACACTGAAATAACAAAACTGTAATTTAGTACCGGCTCTAAAGTTTATGAAAAAATGAGCGTAACCTTGATGATGTCACGAGCCAAATGCTCAAACTGCATTATGCTTACTGTTGTTCCCTAACTGTTATTCACATAGTAACCGTATTTTTTCAGCCTGATGGGAGAGCTAAATGAAACAGACGTTGTGCGTTGTGTGCCTAACACTCATTCTGTGTCGTTATGGATGGGCTCAACCGATTACCTTTGGTATCGTACCACAACACTCGGCTGTCGAATTAGCACATAAATGGGCTCCGGTTCTTCATTCACTCTCGTCCATGACATCACTCGACATCCAATTTCGTACAGCGAAAGATGTCCCCACGTTTGAACAGTATTTATTGTTGGGGGATTATGACATTGCCTTTATGACGCCGTTTCAATATATCAATCTGCCGAAAAAGACGCAGTACGAGGCCTTTGTAAAAGCCTCAGATTCCCCCATCAATGGACTCATTGTGGTCAATAAAAACAGTGACATTCAGACGCTCACGGATTTAAAATACATGACACTTGCTTTTCGTTCTTCAGAGCTCTCCGCGTCAACGTGGATCACCCAACAAGAGCTCAAGGCGGCTGGCATCAAGGTTTATTCACGCTACGTATCTTCCGATGAATCCGTCTATCTCAATGTCAACAAGGGCTTTTACCCTGCCGGCGCTGGCATACAAGCCACATGGGAATCGTCATCAGAGCAACTCAAAGAAAATTTACGTGTTTTGTGGACCAGTCGAGACTACCCAACGTACGTTTTTGCTCATAATACTCGGTTATCAACGGATACCGTGACTGAAATTCAAAAGGCGTTATTGCAATTGTCTGATACTGTCGAAGGCCTCAATCAGTTAACCACATTAGGACTGTCGCCTTTGGTCTCCGCACAACATGGGGATTGGGACTCGATTCGTACTCTGTCGTCAACTAACTTGCCTGGAATTCAATAATATTAATGGCTATGAAATCATTGTCTTTACGTTTTAAAACCATTGCAGGTATCGCACTTATCGAGATCGTCACGCTCTCGGTGTTGGTCACGATAACCATATGCTATTTATATCAAACCAGTTATGACGCAATGGAACAACGAGTCTCATCAACCTTGGATTTATACACTCGAGCCATTACCAGCCCAGTCTTAAGTTCAGATTTGGCCACTTTGAATCATTACACCGAAACCTTGATGAAAAGCAAGGGCGTGAAGTACATCGCGGTCCTCAATACCTCAGGCATGATCCTAGCCGAAGATGGCGACTATCCGAGTCGCTTTACACCAGGTATGTTGGAAGCGAACGCGGAAGCGGTCACCGATTCTGTTTATGATGTTTCGCGTCGTATTGAAGAATCCGGGGTCACTTTTGGTACGATTTGGATCGGCTTTAGCATGAAAGAGATCAACCAAACCATCGCAAATGCGGCAAGATGGGCGGTGATCATTGTGGCATTGGATATTATCTTTGTCGCTATTTTCTCTTATATTTTGGGGTATTTCCTCACTAAACGATTGGCAAAACTCAGTGCTGCTACAACAAAAATCGCGCAAGGCGATTTGGATGTGGATATCCCTCAAGAAGGCAATGATGAAGTCTCTAAGTTAACACTTGCCTTTAATCAGATGATCGCGCAACTGAAAAACACCACCGAGCAAAATGCGCATTATCAAGCACAGTTACAAGAGATGAATAATTCACTTGAAGAAAAAGTGAAAGCAAGAACATCGCAATTTCTCACTGTGAATCAACAGCTTTCCGATGCCAATGAAGAGCTGATCACCACGCAACACCAGCTGATAGAAAGCGAAAAAATGGCCTCTCTGGGGATCATGGCATCTGGATTTGCTCATGAAATTAATAACCCTGCAGGCGTGATCAGTGGCAATTTAACCGTTTGTCAAAGTTACATAGAATTGTATAAAGAACGTTTTAAGCGCCAGCAAGATTTGATTGATCAGTATATCGATAACAAACACACCCAGTCGCTAAACCAATGGTTAAAATTAAACGACTTCAGCTTTATTGATGAGGATATCCTCGACTCTCTCACCGATTCAGTCAAATGTATTGACCGTATTCATAGTATCGTCACCGCATTGCAGTACTACTCGAATGAACGCCATAATAATCGCGAGGGCATTGAGCCCATTGATATCTTCCCCAGCCTAGACCGAGCCATTGATCATACCTACCATGACGAGTCTATTGAACTCGTGTTATCACCAGAGCTGCACGTCTTGCCGCGTATCCTCGGCATTCCTAATGAGCTGGACCGCCTCCTTAAAGAAATTCTACAAAATGCCTTTCAAGCCTGCCAACAGGTTGTAGAGGGTCAGAAGCGGGTTATTATTTCCAGCCAAGTGCTCGATAAACACATTCTACTCTCGATCAAAGATACCGGGCCGGGCCTCTCAGAGCTCAATATGAAGCATTTATTTGACCCATTCTATACCACACTTCCCGTCGGTGAAGGCATGGGATTGGGATTAACGTACGCGTACGACATCATCAAACATTTACGGGGTAATATAGAAATTAAGAATTGGACGTCGGGAGCCGAGGTGACTCTGACATTCCCGACGAGTTAAATATGAATAGGCAATGCCTATTCACGGACGGTTAGATGAAAATGGCGAGAGGATACTGAGTGTCTTTTTCGATGCGTTTTAGCTTTTCAAGCAAGGCTTCACTGATTTCTTGCCCCGCTGTCAACATTAGGCTGCCATTGGATAAATACACATCACGCTTAACCACAGTGCCCACTTTCACTTCATTGACACTGACACACCGTTCCAAACCATCAGCCTGATCGACATCACTCATCACAGCTAAGAACGCTTTGACCACATTCGGATCATACAGCACACCACTGTAGTCGGTTAAAAAACGTCGAGCACTGGTCGCGGTCATGCGATTGCGGTTATTTTCGGCGGCAACAAAATAGTCGTAATTTTTAAGGACACGAATAATACGCGAACCAATCGGAATATCATCCCCTTTCAAATGAGACGGACCACCGGTCCCATTGTAGTTTTCATCCTGATGTTTAATGACCGACATCAACGGGGCAAAACGCTTGATGCGTCCTACAATTTCCGCGCCTAACACCGAGTTCGCATCGGGCGTACTCGGAATACCAGCATTGCGTTTCATCAACGTCGGTTTGCTATCTTTTCTAGCGGCCAAACCAATCTCGTGCAACAGCGCACAAAGATACACTTGGTTTATCTCCGCATCCGATAAACCCAATTTCTTGGCGACGACTTTCGATTGTTCTGCCACCCGTTCGCTGTGGTTAGCTGGCATACCACTACTGTATTCAATGATCGCTTTTAACGTCGCTAAAATATCATTAAACGTTTGATTTCTTGCTTTGAGCACTTTTTCTAGTGAACTGTTTGCTTCTTTTAACGCTTGGGTGCGTTGCAAGACTTTTTCTTCCAAACGTTGATTGAAGCTTTTAAGCTCGACGTTTTTTTCTTCGAGTGTGACCAGCAATTGATCATGCTGTTTGCGTAATACATAAAATTCTGCCGCTTTCGCAACGGTCAGCTTTAAGGATTGATTATCCCAAGGCTTTGATAAATATGTATGTATTCCCCCTTCATTAACCGCACGAATGGTGGATTCCATATCACTGTACCCGGTCAATAAAATGCGCACTGAGCCAGGGCAAATTTCTTTCGCGATGGATAAAAACTTCGCTCCATCCATTTGGGGCATGCGCATATCAGAAATAATGATAGCGACAGGGTGATCACTTAAATACTCGAGCGCATCTTCACCTTCATTAAACGAGACAACGTCATAATCAAGCCGCAACACTCGTGTCAACGTTTTAACAATGTCGGCTTCATCATCGAGAAGCAGAAGGGATAGCCTTTGCGAGTCAGTATCTGGTGTTTCGACCGCCTCACTCACCTCTTCAACGGGCGTATCAGGTGAGTCAGGCGTGATTTTTGAGTCAGTCATCATTTACTCTCCTGCGGCTGATAATCCTTAACATATTTGATAAACGCCTCCTTTGATAAGGGTGGACTGAACAAATAACCTTGAACATGCTGACAGCCATGTTCGCGCAATATTTCTAGCTGGGTCTCATCTTCGACACATTCTGCAATGACGCCCATATTCAATGAATTGGCACTTTCGACAATGGAATGAAAAATGGCATTGTCAGCGGCTGATTGGCCCAGCGCACGGATAAATCGGCCGTCGACTTTCAACACATCAAAGGGCAGCTCAGAAATCATTTCGAACCCAGAAAATCCCGTTCCGAAATCATCGATCGAGAGCCGGACACCAAATTCTGAAAGCCTCTTCATCTCGGCTCGAGTTTTCTCATAACTCTGGATCAATTGAGTATCGGTCATTTCTATATCTAGACGTAATAAAGCCTTAGCATTCTCACCGGCGAAACGTTCTAAGAAACGATGAATCAGTCCCTTTTCTACTTGGCTAGAGACAACATTAATAGCGCAACGAATGTCAGTTCGGCCTTTTTCTTCGAGCCAATTTATCATCGCGATGCTTTGCTGAAAAATGGATAACGTCATGTCATCAATAAAGTTATATTTGGTCAACAAAGGAATGAATGTCATCGGAGCTTCGTAGCTGCCGAATTCATTCTGACGACGCACTAACGCCTCACACCCATCAATGGTATTGGTTTCTACATTAATTTGTGGTTGAAAGAAGGCGACAAAGGGTTGAGCGTCCTCATTGAGCAACAAATGCACTAAATGCTTTAATTCGGACTGTGTTTCGTGTTCTTGTCCTTGCCAAAAATACGGCGAGTCACCAATCTTATCTAAATAACACTTGCGCTCATTCACGGCCTCAGAACTGAGTGAGTCCCAGCTTTTAAATTCGCTGATATACAAATTAAACCCATAAGGCGAGTCTGGCTTAGCAAAATTTTGCCAAGCAAGATGAATCTGACTGAGCACATCGGTAAGCAAGTCGACACTTTCAGGCGCACAATCTAACACGATGAAGAATTTGTCCTCATCTCGATAGATATCCAAAGCGATATGTTGCTTGAGTTGCGCTGCCACTTCTTCGATAACCGTATTCACGGCGGTGACGCCATAGGTGGTATTGAGCGTTGCGGTATTACGCAAATCTATCGTCAACAGTAACATGGGAAGCGAGTGTTGAGCGTCAGAGAGTTTTTGTAATTGTTCATTGAGTCGATTGGGTAACTGACACTGAGTCAAGATATCTTGATGCGCAAAATCGGCTTGGCTCTCTAGGGCGTGATGAATTTCTTTAATCAGTTCGACCGAGTCCCAAGGCTTGGTGATGAACTTATGCAGAGCGCCCACATTCAAGGCTCTACTGACATCACTGAGTTCAGCTTGACCAGACAACATAATCGTCGACAACTGAGGATTAATCGCTTTGAGCTTCATCAATAGCTCAACACCGTTCATTTTCGGCATGCGAAAATCAGAAATAACGAGGCTAATGCGATGCTGCTTGACGATCTCAATCGCTTCATCGACATGCGTTGTGCTATAAATTTCAGCAAACTCCATACGCAAGGTGCGAATCAGTGATTTGAGAATCGGTAGCTCATCATCCACTAATAAAATTTTTTCGTAATACATCAGCTGATCCCCACTAGTCTTGGGAAGATTCAAGGATACTATTCGGGCCTTCCGTTGGTAGTAGAATAGTAAAGCATGTGCCTTCGCCTTCTTTGCTGGTTACGTCAATCGTTCCTTTATGGGCATTAATAATGCCATAAGAAACGGACAAACCGAGTCCTGTGCCTGAACCGACTGGTTTGGTGGTGAAAAACGGTTCAAAAATACGATTTAACTTTTCTTCCGGTATACCACACCCTGTATCACAAATGGCAATGCTCACCCAATCATCGCCACTTCGTTTCATCTCAACAATGATCTTGCCATCCCCATCAATCGCTTGGCTGGCATTGACTAAAATATTAAGAAACACTTGATTAAGCTGCATTGGCTGGCATAACACTAAAGGAAAATCGTCATCGTATTTGCGTTCAACTTCGATGCTGTACTTAATTTCGTTATTGATGATCTTCAGGGTCGATTCCATACCCTGAACCAAATTGGAATGATTCCACTCGGCGTTATCAAGATGGGAGAAATCCTTAAGATTTTTCACAATCGCAACAACGCGATCCGCGCCTTCTAGTGACTCTTTAATCAAATCTTCAACATCTTCTAAGATAAAATCGAGCTGGTACTTCGCCTTCGTTTTCTGAATGTCTTGAACAACTTGTTCGCTCACGTTCGCTTGCAGTAATTGTTCAACATCCGTGAAGTAATTGACGATCTTACTAAAGTAGTCTTGTAAGGTTTGAACGTTGGAGGTAATGAAACCAATGGGATTATTAATTTCATGGGCGATCCCAGCCGATAGTTGTCCAATCGACGCTAATTTTTCCGACTGGAGTAATTGAACTTGGGTATCTTTCAGTTGTTTTAACGTGTCATTCAGGTTTTGATTGTTGTCTTCTAACAGCTCAGACATCGACTTCAACGCTTTTTGCTGTGAAGCCTGCGTCGTGACATCATAAACACACACGCACACGTGCTCGAGTGAGCCATCGTCATTGTGAATAGGGATGACTTCAATATCTTGATACATGTCATCCTCTTTACCAGAAACTGGCCGAGAACTCTTAAAAGGGAGAAAATGTGGCTGTTGCTCCCAAGAAGAGAAACTCGAGGATTCAATGACAAACGCCGTATCAATTTTCCGTTTTAAAAACGTCGCTGAGTCAGGAAAAAGCTCAAGAATATTTTGTCCGACAAAATTCTCACAGTTAACCTTTGCGCGTGTTTGAAAATATTCATTGGCTGTCATGATGCGATAATCACGCCGCACAATACACAAAGCAAAGGATAACTGATTCAATAAATCAGATAACATGAGTTTGGCTTTCATTCGCCTATCCTTTGAGTCATTATAACAATTCGTCTAACTGAACAAGCACTTGGTCCAGCCCGTTGTCTGCAAATAAAATGATGGTTTTGGTTTGAAATTCGGCGACTTCAATAATGAAATCCACCTCCATTAAAATCGGTGTCTTCCATTCCGATAAACGATGCTGTTGCTCTGACGGTTTAAAGATTGACGGCGGTTGAATTTTCAAATTCAAATCAATTTGTTGGCATAGACCCTTTAAACTCGCCCCACTTAATATATTCGATATATCGAGCAAACAGTCATCGATCAGAATATTCGACATATTTTCCGCTTGCTGAGAATCAAGCTGATTCATTTCAGCTGCGATGGCACGCCCACCTTTTTTGGACAATAACGTGACAAGTTCCCCAGACATACCGCCGTAAAAAGACTGTCGTGTAAAATGATAAAGCTCTTCCATCCCTTCAATTTTATCGAGCTCGGCTTTATCCACGAATTTTATGTCGGGAACCGTAAGAGTTACATGCAAATTAAGTAAGCGAGCGAGTTTCGCGGCCGCTTGCCCCATAGAAATGTTCAATAGCTCTTTCAATGTGTCGGTGTGATCTGCGCTTAATTCTTTGCTCATAACAAGCCTACCTCATGTAATACGGAACGGAGTAAGTTCATATCAAGTGGCTTTTGTAAGAACCGAACTGCGCCTAGCTCATTGACGAGACGTTGCGATTCCGGCTGAATATCAGCACTGATAACAAACACATAATTACGTGCACTTTCTGCTTTTAACGTTTTTAATACTTCAAACCCGTCCATCACTGGCATAATCAAGTCCAGAAACATAACATCGGCCTTTCCCGCTCGATAACACTCAACCGCCTCTTCGCCGTTGGTTGCTTCGGTTAACTCGATATCCCAATCTTCAGGAAGAGCTCTAATGACGGCTTTTCTCGATAACTTAGAATCATCACAAACTGTCACGGCAATGGTCATACGCTTACCCTCATTGGCTACTTAGTTGCAATACATTGGTGATAGCGCTTTTATACTCACTAGGAACGCGTGCCAATAATTGTTCCGGAGTTACACCATCTTTATTCATTACAAACTGAATGAAAAAGGCGATAGATACACAATTTGTTATTCTATCTTCTTTAAGATTAGTCAAAGAAAAACTGATAGTTAAAATCTTACGCGTAATTTCTTCAGAATACCCCCAAAGCGTTAATACGTAGGCAGTAATCAGTAAAATGTCGTTGAGCGAACCATCCAAATGACGGCTCTCTAATGGATTGTGATCTGTATCGCATCCTGATTGCGCAATGGTTAAAGCCCCGATCGAGACCATCAAAGTCATCATGAATGCCATTTCTTGCTCTTCTCGTGATAAATGCAGCGCATGCGTTAGGCTTTTCGCCTTTTGTGATGCCTCTAGATACTCATTGACGATCATCTGGTGCTGCTCATCCGTCAAATGACCGCTATGATCGGTATTTAGCATGCATAACGTAATGGCCTCAATCATACGGCTGCCAAGCCGGCTGATCGCCACTTCGAGAAACAAGGTTGAGCTGCTAAAACCAAAATACGCAGAGTTCGCTAATTGAATCACCCGTGCCGTGAGAGAGGGCTCTTGCTTGATAATCTCAGCCAGTTTTTTTAAATCCCCGTCTTCACTTTGCATCAGTGTTTGGACGTCCTTCACCACTTTTGGCATGACGGGGATATAAGCACTAATTTTATTCAGTTTATTTAAGCACTCAGGAGAAAATGGCGGGGAATTAAGGCGATAAGCGGCGGCCAATACAGAGGCCAGATCCCCCTCCGAAAACGGCTTGGGCAACACGAAATGTGAGTAATCATGCAATGCACTGGTCGCATCCTGGTTGGTATTTCCTGTGACTAAACACCTCAGAGCCAAAGGGAAACGCTGTTTTGCATCAATGAGGAGTGAATCTCCTCGTATTTGCGGCATTAATAAATCGGAGATAATCAATAACGGTTCACAAGCGAGGTTCTCGGCCCAATGCACTGAATCACTCACGGTCGTAATTGACCACTCTGGTTGAATACGACGAATCATTCGAGCGGTTGCCTTTAACATCAAAGGATCATCATCTATGTATAAGACATGTAATCCTATTGCCATACTCTTCTCCCGCACTCTCGCAAAATATTAAGTTGGTGTACGAATCATCGGTATACCTTTGATGAATTATAGTTCTATACCTTTTCAGCATAGCTCTAAATATTTAATGCTTAATATTAATGGTCATTTAGGTGACTCAGATCGCGCGAGAAGACGATTGGACCGCAATTATGTCCAGCCTGTCTCACAATTAAGACAAGCAAGATCGCATCGCTATTCTTCATATGAATACAATGACGTACGCAAATGAATAAAAATGTGAAGTAAACCACCGGATTTACCTTTGTTTAACATTTGAGACCAAATTTACATTTAAAAAAACGCACTTTTCAGTATGATTCTCTCACTGTTTGCTAGAAACAAAACGTTACATAGTGAGTTTTTATTTCATATCAGTCGATTAGAGAAATTACAACTGCAGCATAATATCGATACTAACTAACCGTATTTGATGTGTCGTAAACAGTTTTTATAAATTTGAGGAGACCAAATGGAATTTTTACAATCCTTTTTCGGAGTAATCGGTGACCTAACATGGGGTGCGTCACTGATACCGTTCTTAGTAATATTTGGCGTGTTCTTTACGATCGTGACCAACTTCGTTCAGTTCCGCTTTTTCAAACGTATGTTTAATGTGTTGTCGCAAAAGGATAAGAAGGCAAAAGATTCTATCTCTGGTCGCGAAGCATTATTACTGTCAATCGGCGGCCGTGTCGGTGGTGGTAATATCGCCGGTGTCGCCGTTGCGATCACATTAGGTGGTCCAGGTGCCGTCTTTTGGATGTGGGCGATTGCCTTAGTTGGCATGGCAACAAGCTTAGTCGAGTGTACTCTGGCGCAGCTGTTCAAACGCAAAGACGGTAAAGATTTCCGTGGTGGTGCGGCATTTTCCATTATTCACGGTTTAGGAAATAACTATCGTTGGTTAGCCATTGCCTATGCCATCTGTTTAATTGCCTCTTTTGCACTAGGTTTTAACGCTTTCCAAGGAAACACAGTAGCGGGCGCTATCCAAGACAGTTTAGGCATTGGTCGTGAATATACGGCGTTCTTCCTTGCTATTGTGGTGGCTTACATCATCTACGGCGGTATTAAACGTATTGCCAAAGTGGCCGACGTCATTGTTCCTATCATGGCCGTGGGTTATGTCCTACTCGCAGCGCTTGTGATTATCATGAATATTGGTCACGTGCCGGAAGTACTGACCAGCATCGTTAAAAATGCCTTCGGTTTCGAAGAAGCCGTCAGTGGTGGTATGGGTGCCGCTATTGCTCAAGGTCTGCGTCGAGGTCTGTTCTCGAACGAAGCAGGCTTGGGCTCAGCGCCGAACGTAGCCGCGACCGCCGATGTACCGCACCCAATTAGCCAAGGTATTGCGCAATCTTTATCAGTATTCATTGATACGATCGTTGTCTGTACTTGTACGGCGATGATTATCTTATTGGGTACCGTGTATGTACCTGGTGCAGAAAATATTGATGGCGTCGTTCTCACGCAGCAATCGCTTGTGTCGCACCTGGGTGTTTGGGCGAAATATTACCTTACCGTTGCAATCCTACTGTTCTCATTCAGTTCAGTCGTTTACAACTATTACTTAGGTGAAAATGCCCTAAGCTTTATGTCAAAAAATAAAGCTTACGTACATGTATTGCGTTTAGCCGTTATTGCGATTGTGTTTATTGGCGCGATTGCTCCTGGGGCAACGTCCGTGTTCTTCTTCTCAGATCCATTAATGGGTGTCCTTGCCATCATCAACTTACTTGCGTTGATTATGCTTTTCCCAACGGCGATGAGAATGTTGCAAGACTACCGCAAGCAACTTAAACAAGGCATTGACGAGCCTGTCTTTAATCCAAATGAATTCCCAGATTTGGATATTGACCGCAATGCGTGGATCGCACCCAAGTCTAA
Organism: Vibrio zhugei; assembly: GCF_003716875.1. Taxonomy (NCBI): domain Bacteria; kingdom Pseudomonadati; phylum Pseudomonadota; class Gammaproteobacteria; order Vibrionales; family Vibrionaceae; genus Vibrio; species Vibrio zhugei. The sequence goes on from NZ_CP033077.1 coordinate 372,637, forward strand.
ATAAGTGCTCCACCACTTTCCCCATAAAAAAGCCAGTCATACCGTGACTGGCTTTTTCTTATTCATGCAATTCGTTGCGAAATCCCTCATTTTCAATCATCAATAACGCATCCCGCGAGTGCCATCGTTTCACACTGTCCGTAACAAAAAAGCCGCCCATGCTGGACGGCTTTAGCCTAGACTCATCCCAAGCAATGAGCGCTGGACGTTATTTACCCGCAATACTCAAAGAGGCAAAGCGGACTTTAGGGGCATAAAAAGCTCGCAAGAAATCAAACTCGACTTCCTGACCTATCGCAACAATGTTCTGTAACATCGCATAGAAATTGCCTGCCACCGTCACTCCACGCACGGGTTGAATGCGCTCACCATCTCGGCATAAAAATCCGCTGGCACCAAAAGAAAAATCCCCCGTCACAAGATCAGCACCTGAATGGACACCGTGTAACTGAACCAACTCCAAATACTCACCTGATTGCACATCACTCAACGAGTGATGGCCAGCGTCAATGACAATATGCGAAGCTTCGATACCTAACGATGTCATACGCTCGGCATTTGCCGTCGTTTCGGTATGAAAATAGCTTGCCGTTTCACTGTTATGAAGCAGTGAAAGGAGCACCCCATTTTGTATCAATGTCGTATTGCGTGTCGTAAATCCTTCACTGTCGAAGGCCTTTATATGCATGCCCCCAGGTTGGAAAGGCGCATCGCGTAACGTCAGTCCATCGTACCCCACTTGCTGTCCAATGCGCTTTGTCAGTGGACTGAGTCCCTGCATTGCCACTTTACCGGAGAAAGCCCCTGCGAATGCAGAGAAGACGCCACCTAATTCTTCTACCGAGAAAATAATGTCATAATGCCCCGTTGCAACGGGCGCACCGTCCAATAAATCACGGGCGACTTCTGTACTGTGGCGAATGACAAATTCTGTATCCAAATCATCAAAGTGGCGTGCCAACGAGCTGCTGTAGTGCATCGATTGTTTCTCATCATGAGCACACAGCACTTCTGCGCCATAACATAACTGGCGCTCGTGATGCTCACGAGAAACCCCGAGGGTATTCGCCACGTGATATTGAATCGTCGCTTCGCTGTAATAGTTTGCAGTAATATTGTCAACATGGCGCTGTTGGCGCAATGCCTCTTCAACGGACAAAACCAAGTTCACTTTGGCTTCAATATCCACGTCATCCGGTTGGTTAATCGCTTCCTCTAACTCGATTTTTTCTGGCTTAGTACACACTATCCGTTGATGCTCAGAGGTTTTGGTATAGGGCAAGCTTTCCAGCAGGGTATTCACCATTCGCTTAAGATCGTTCACTTCGAACGATTCTGAACATCCAGCCGCCACTTTTTGGTCTTTGACAATGCGAATGCCTACTTTACGCGTATTCGCCACCTCATAGCGATCGATCTTTTCTTGATAACTACTGAGGTCGAACGCCTCTTGGCTTTGAACGACGATATCCGCCTCCGCGCCGTGTTTCCTCGCTTCTTCCAGCAGTACGTCCATTGCTTGGTGAATCGTCTCGTGTTGACTCATTGGTTCCCTCCTCCGACAAGAATGCGATCGACTTTAAGACTTGGCTGCCCGACTGAGGCAGGAACGGCGCCACTTATAGACCCACACATGCCAGCGGCCAATGCGAGATCCTTGCCGACCATACTAATGTTTTGCAAAACTTTGGGCCCGGTGCCAATTAAGGTCGCCGACTTCAATGGCTGTGTGATTTTGCCATTTTCAATCAAAAACGCATCACTGACGGCAAAGTTAAACTCCCCAGTTCCGGGTTGTACCGACCCCCCGCCCATTTGTACGGCATAGATGCCATAGTCAATGCTGCCAATCATATCGTCAAATTCGGCATTGCCAGGTTCGATATAAGTGTTGCGCATCCTTGACGCTGGCGCGTACTTATAGCTTTCCCGACGGCCCGACCCCGTACGTTCATAACCGGTTTTCATGCTGCCCATTTTATCGACCATAAATCCAGTTAAGCGGCCATCTTTAATCAATTGTGTGCGCTGAACGGGCATTCCTTCATCGTCAATATTGAGCGATCCCCATTGATTAGCGGGCGTACCATCATCAACGGCATTGACCACAGGATTGGCGATCATCTCGCCCATTTTGTCGTAAAAAACGGAGGCTTGTTTTTCCACTGCGGTTGTTTCTAATAAATGACCGCATGCCTCATGGAAGATGACGCCGCCAAACCCGTTACCCAGTACCACCGGCAACTCGCCAGATGGACACACCGCCGCATCCAGCTTTCTTATCGCACTCTCGGTCACCGCTTGTGTCATTTCCTGTTGGTCGATGTTCTCAATCAATTCCCACCCACACAGTGCGCCAGGACTTTTTGTGCCCTTAGTTTGCTGGCCATTTTTCTCTGCGATGGCTTGAACCACGACACGACACCAATGCCGAGTGTCTTCAATATGCAGTCCTTCTGAATTATAAATAATGACATTCTGTTCTTGCTGCACCACGCGGCCAATGAATTGATTGATCAGCGGGCTCTGAGCGCGAATAGCGCTATCCATATCATTGAGAAAGGACACTTTTTCGGATAAATAAGGAGAGTGACTTAATGGTCTGTGACAGGGGTGTCGATCAGAATACACCACAGGTTGTAAAGGGTGTGGCGTTACCATTTGCTCGCGCGCACTTCTGGCGGTCAACACATCCACGACCTTTTTTAAAGCCTGTTCATCACTACTGTAAGTAAATCCATATAATACGTTATGACCAAAAAACAAGCGCACACCAATACCGCTATCAATATTACTGCTTATGTCAGAAACCTCGGACGACGACAGCTCAACGAGACTGGTTTGCTTATTCTCAACGAATAACTCAGCAAAATCAGCGCCTAGAAATAAAGCATGGTCGATCACGGATTTCGCTATTCCCGAATCCAGCATGACAACTCCTTGTCTAATTAACACGTGAAAAACGTAACGTCTAGACTATCATGCTTGCTTATTACTTGAGCGTTTGTTCCCGTAAAAAAGGCACATAAAACCAATAACTTCTTTGGTAGCGCATAATTTAACGCCTTTTTATTTACAAAAATATCGCTAATTAGATTCCACAGAAAAAGGATGAGAACGCGCCCTTGCCCCTTGCTTTCCCACGACGGAGTAAACGCAATATGCTAGAGGGCACGTCACATCCTATGGACAGAGTCTGACTGATACTCATTGTTCAGCTGGGCAGTGGCGGGAGTTTCTGAGCACTGGTCTCTGCCTCGCTTTGCGTTTGCGGTGACATCGTCATAATCAATTCGTGATTATCGCGCCACTGCTGACGCTCTTTAGCCGATGCTTGCGGGCAGAACTTGCCAAAGTAGGCATAACAAATGCCCAATACTGGCGACATCCAACATGCGACCGCACACACAATATAAAGCAGGTTTTCCGTATTTCCCTCCGCAATCCCCAAACCCAGCGCTTGAATAACCAAAGCGCCACCAGCATTCCATGGAATCAACGGCGACAAAAGAGTCCCACCTTCTTCCACTGAACGAGATAGACACAAAGTTGAGTAACCCATTCCGCGATAGGCTTGGCTGTACATTCTACCCGGTAGAGCAATGGATAAATAAGGGTCGCCCGCCACCAAGTTGGTACCTGCCGCGGTCAATGTAGACGCCACCTGCAACCCAAAAATGGTGCGCACCCGATTCATAATGCTCAACACAATGGTTTCCAAACACCGTGTCTGTTCCAGAACGCCGCCGAGCGCCAGCGCAATGAGAACCAAGGTTAAAATCCATGCCATGGACTGTATACCACCTCGGTTGAGTAACGCATCCGCATTGCTATTACCCGTGTTGATACTGAAACCGTTTTGTAAAAAACCGAGCGCTTCATGCACTGGGACACCTTGCACAAAAATGGCAATGCCTAAGCTGACCAGTACGCTGGTCATCAAGCTAGGGATGGCGGGCATCTTGAGAATCGCCAAGGTAAACACCACGATTGCGGGCATTAATACCCATCCATTAAAGAGAAAGTGCTGACTTAATGCGTCTGTCATGGCTTGAATTTTAATGTGATCGACCTGCGTGGTATCAATCACTGTCACCCCTACCACCGCATAGACGGCAAAGGCAATGCACAATGCTGGAACGGTCGTCGGAAGCATATTACGAATGTGGTCAAACAGGTGGGTACCAGTCACTGCCGGAGCTAAGTTGGTGGTATCGGACAACGGCGACATTTTATCCCCAAAAAACGCCCCAGAGACGACCGCCCCTGCGGTCCAATAGGTGGGAATCCCAAACCCTTCACCGACGCCCATGAGCGCCAAACCGACCGTTGCGACCGTCGTCCATGACGTTCCGAGCGAGACGGAGATAATCGCACACAGAATCATTGCGGCCGCGAGGAAAGTCTTGGGCGTTAAGACTTGAAATCCGTAATAAATCATCATGGGAACCGTGCCACTGGCAATCCAGCTGCCGATGATCATTCCAATGATCAGCATGATGACGATGGCAGATGTCGCCACCTGAATCACATGAAATAAGCCTTTTTCCATATGCTTCCAGCGATAGCCGCGACACCATGCAATCGCACAGGTTATCACGATGCCAATGGCAAGCGGGGTATGCGGGGTAAAATCCCCAAAATAAAACAGTTGGATACCCAATAAAGCGATGGTAATCGCAATCGGTAATATGGCTAATAAAAGCCCGGGACGCGCGATCGGATGTTCTTCCTGTACTGACATACAGCCTCCTTGCATGGTCTGTCTCTTCCTGAGACATCTCGGTATCATCACTCAGTGTATGCCCTGATTGTCGCGCGCAGTCAGCGCCAACCATCATCAAGGTGATACACCATCAACACAAGAGTAGGCCATTCTATCCGATGCAGTTTTATCAAAGCGCGCTCTATTGTTCTCACTACGACATCCCGCTATTTTAGTTACCGCGTCACGTCAATCATTTGCACAAACTCGAAAATACCGTCGGCATAGGTATATTCAAAAATGGCACAATTAGGAATGCCATTTTTTAACACCTGCGCATGATCAGCGTGCCAGTGCATCAAAAACTGTTTGCACGACCCGGAGTGGGACACGGCTAATACACAGTGATGATTGGCGGATTCCATGATAGCGGTGCAAGTTTCCACCATACGTTGACGCACTTGCGGTTTAGATTCCCCACCAAATTGCAGATAGTAATCTTCACGCATCTCGTAATTGGGATGCAGATCTTCACTTTCCGACTCGTACAGGCCAAAGTTAATTTCTTTCAGTCCCTTAAGGCGTGTGTAACGCAGGCGCGAATGAGTGGCAATTTCGAGGGTATCGCAAGCTCTCTCCGAAGACGAACTGTAGGCATGGTCTAAGGCTATATTATCAAAAAATTGGGCTGCCATTTTAGCTTGGGCAATGCCCTTCTCTGTCAATGGTGAATCACACCATCCTTGGATTTTTCGACGCTGATTAAATAGGGTTTGTCCGTGGCGCATAAGGTAAAAGGTGGCAGACATGGGGGCTGGATTCTCCATTATAAAACATGACAGTAATGCATAAAAAAACACACACCGATAACTCGGTGTGTGTTCATAGTAAAGCATTTACTGTCAATCAGCGACGAAAACAACGCCGCATAGGGTGACTAGTCTGCATTAAATGATGTCATGTTGATAACAAAGCGGTGAGAAAGATCGCCCTCAGCAAGACGTTCAAATGCCCCGTTGATTTCATCCATCTCAATCATTTCACACTCTGGATAAATGTTGTGTTCTGCACAGAAATCCAAGACTTCTTGTGTCTGCTCGATACCACCAATCAATGAACCGGCCACACGACGACGACCCAATACCATTGGATAGGTAACCACTTCTTCCAGCGGGCCGACTTGTCCAACAATCACAAGCGTGCCATCCACATCCAGCAGCGACATGTACGGTACGATGTCATGTTTCTGAGGAACCGTATCAATGATTAAATCAAACGCGTTGGCGTAGTTTTTCATTTCATCTTCGTCAGAAGAAGCAAGAATACCTTTCGCTCCCAGCTCTTGAGCTTCGCCTTCTTTGCGTTTAGAACGACTGATCACCGTCACTTCAGCACCCATCGCTACCGCAAGTTTCACCGCCATATGGCCTAGACCGCCAAGACCAATCACACCGACACGAGAACCCGGTTTCACGTTCCATTCACGCAATGGCGAAAAGGTCGTAATCCCGGCACATAAAATCGGTGCAGCACGTGACGTGTCCATATTTTCAGGAATGCGTAACACAAATTCTTCACGGACGACGATGTGTTTAGAATAACCACCTTGAGTTGTTGTACCATCAATGCGATCCGGTGAACCGTAAGTACCGGTAAGACCGTGGCGACAGTATTGCTCTTCACCGCGATGACACTGGTCGCACTCTTGACAGCTATCCACCATACAGCCAACCGCAACGTGGTCACCCACTTTATAATGTTTCACGTCAGTACCGATAGATTTAACGATACCAACAATTTCATGGCCTGGAACTAATGGATAAGGCTGAGGGCCCCAGTCGCCATTCACTGTGTGCAAATCGGAGTGGCAAACACCACAATACGTGATTTCAATGGCAACGTCATTGGCGCGCAGCTCTCGTCGTTCAAAATGATAAGGAACGAGATCTGAATCTGCTGAATGAGCGGCATAACCTACTGTTTTCATAAACATCTATCCTTATTTCTTCCAAAAATATTTAAGCCAACTACTGTGTAAATAGTGAAGTTAGCCTACCCTACTTTTTGCGAAAACGTCTTGCCTATTCGTCCGTGTAACATGCACAAAACTGCACGAACCAACAGTTTTAACAGAAAAAACACATAACTATGTGATGTTATAACAATTTTTATGACCATTAACCTTGGTGTTATCAAGGTTAAATAACGGCTTGGAAGGTCAAAATGAGCATTGCGACCATCGCCACTACCCCAACAAGGAAAAAATACGAACGTGGGCTCGGATTTTTTTCAGTCGCAATCGCATAGTACAACGCCATGTGGATAATACGAGCTACGGCGAAAACACAAATCCAGATGCCGCACCAATACGGCGTCGCACCACTGAAGATCGCTAAAAACGACAAGCCGAGCATGGCAGGCACGTTTTCTATCGAGTTCATAAAGGTGCGGTGAGCACGAAAAACAAAGGAATCATGACTGAGGTCGCTGTCAATTTTTCCAGGAATCGCGTCTTTTTGTGAGCCCTTCGCAAATGTCGCGACCGCCCACTGTACCATCCATGTGGCTAGCACTATCCAAATACCGATAAGCGATATGTGATAAGCACTGACGAGATAATTCATTGTAACTCCTTATTGTATTGGCGGATGATTGATGGCTAATGAGCAGATGACAAAGTGATTGTGTCATCCCCTGTCATCCACCCCGCCATCGTTCATTATATGCAACAAGCATACACCTAAGTTATACAAATATCTTGTTTGTATAGCTACTAATGTCGATTTCGGTGCGATGGGTAACGGATTGAATGCCTAATTCACACAAGGTTTTCAGTTGCGCCAGCCTAAGAGTCATGCTTATATAACGCCGTTGTTGTTTCTTAGGCTTAAGAACGCTTTAATGTATGGTTTTCATGGCAATATGACGTCACCATGCTATCCGCCAATCACGTCATTAGGATCAGTTTGAGGGAACAGAATTGATAAGACAGGCCACACTCCAAGATGTTGCAGCGATGGTGAGCATTTATAACCACGCCGTCGAGCATACCACCGCGACTTATGATGACGCGCCTTACACCATAGAGCAGCGATTCACTTGGTTTGAACGTTTAGCCCATGCCGGCATGCCTATATTCGTGTTTGAAGAAGAAGATCAGGTTCTCGGCTATGCCGCGTTGGAGCCATTCCGCCCCGACCCCGCGTATCGTCACACCGTGATGCATAGCATTTATATTCACCCCGCATCGCAAGGCAAAGGGATCGGTAAACAATTATTAAACACTTTAGTGAGTGCAGCAAAACAGGCCGACTTTGTCACGTTAGTCGCCGAGATTGATGGCAATAATCACGCAAGCATGCGCTTGCATGAGCAAATCGGCTTTCGCTACAGTGGCACCATACAACGTTGCGCTCAGAAATTTGAACAATGGCTGGATTTGGTCTTTTACCAATACGACTTACGTTAAGGGTATTGTTCGCATTAGCAAAACGCCCCACAGAGTATGACGATGCGGGGCGGTCAGCCTCTCCCAGTACCAAAAACGCAACGCTTACGCACTTTCTTCCCACTCAGGGAACGGATCCGGCCACTGACGCCAAACATCCTCACCCAGAGCCAACTCATCATCACTTAATAAACAGTGGTTGAGCTGCTCCATGAGCGCTTCTTGGGCGAGCCCTTGACCAATAAACACCAACTCTTGGCGTTTGTCGCCATAAGGCGCGACCCACATTGCCTCAATATCAGCAACACTTTGTCGATCGGTTGGCCATTCAGCCTTATCGACGGAGTGCCAAAAGACGCCACCAAAACCATGCCTTGCGACACCCCCCGCTTGACTCCAGCTTCCCGCAAAATCCGGGCGACTGGCTAACCAGAAAAACCCTTTCGAGCGTAACAACTTGCCATAATCATCCAACGAGTGAAGGGCGGTAAAAAAGCGTTGAGGATGAAAGGGACGTCTTGCGGTGAATGTGAAGCTTGATATGCCGTATTCATCCGCTTCAGAATGCTGCTCACCACGTAGCACGCTTAACCAGCCTGGCGATTGTTCCGCAGTAGCAAAATTAAAGCGTTGCGTCCCTATGACCTCATCTAAGTCGATATGCCCATGAGCAATAGGCAAAATCTTGGCGTGCGCATTCAAGCGGCGCAATACCCGAGTTAAACGTTGCACCTCGTGCTCGTCAATCACATCGGTTTTACTGATCGCAATCACATCGGCAAATTCCACCTGCTCTATCAATAGGTCGGTGACGCAGCGCTCGTCCTCTTCATCGATGGCTTCTTGCGTGTCTTGTAAATCAAGCGCTTCGTCATAATCGCGTAGAAAATTGACGCCATCGACGACCGTTACCATGGTATCGAGCTCGGCAATATCCGACAACGAGACACCTTGATCATCGGTAAAAGTAAAGGTTTCAGCAATAGGCAGAGGCTCGGCAATGCCCGTCGATTCAATCACTAAATAATCGAATTTCCCTGTCTTCGCCAGTTGACTGACTTCCTTGAGGAGATCCTCGCGCAATGTACAACAGATGCAACCATTACTCAGTGAGATCAACGTTTCTTCACTGCGGCTCAAGGTCACCTCTTGCGAAATCGTCATACTATCAATGTTGATTTCACTCATATCATTCACAATGACGGCCACTTTTTTATTCGCTCGATTACACAACAGATGACGCAGCACAGTGGTTTTTCCGGCACCGAGAAAACCGGATAATACAGTAACAGGCAGCTTACGATTCTTTGTACTCATTCGTTTCTCAATTCTCTCCACACAACAATTGTTACAATATAACATAACAATACAAATGGAGTAGCACTATCTTGTAGCACGACGCCGAAAAAACCGAGCGCCAATAGCAAGAAAACATCGAGAAAATAACTAAAATACAGACAGTTAAAAATAGTTCATCGATACGTCATCTCACCGTCATATCGCCCACAGACAATGCCCATTCTCATCATTTGATAAACAAGGAACGTTCCAAATGACGCATACTTTGTCGCGACGTCGCTTTTTAAAATTATCTGCCCAGGGCTTTGGTGCCGCCGTGGTATCTTATGGATTAATGGGATGTAAACACAACAGCAATGACAGTGTTCCCGCCACCTTTGAGCATGGTGTTGCCAGTGGCGATCCCGCGACTGACTCCGTGATTTTATGGACACGAGTGACGCCACAAACCGAGGGTAATGTCACCGTGGCGTGGGAAGTCGCCATCGATCCCCAATTTACTCAGTTAGTCACGTCAGGAGATACCGTCACCAATGCGGATCGTGACTACACAGTAAAAGTTGATGCCATTGGACTAGAATCCGGAACGCCCTATTACTATCGCTTTATGACCAAAGAGCAAACGTCCAGAATTGGGCAAACCAAAACCTTGCCTAAAAGTCATGTCGAGTCAGTGAACCTAGCCGTAATGTCTTGCTCCAATTATCCCGCAGGCTTTTTCAATGTGTATGCCTTAGCCGCGCAGCGCGATGATCTTGACGCATTGCTGCACCTTGGTGATTACATATACGAATATGGACGCGGTGGCTACGCCAGCCAAAATGCCGAGCAGATGGGCCGAGAAGTATTACCAGCAACAGAGTTACTGAGCCTGAGTGATTATCGTACGCGCTATGCGCAATATCATACTGACCCTAACTTACAGGATGTACACGCCAAAGTGCCGTTTATTGCGATCTGGGATGACCATGAGGTGGCCAACGACACGTGGAAAAATGGCGCGGAAAATCACAATGAAGGCGAAGGGGATTTTGATGCCCGTAAAGACGCCGCCACTCAAGCGTACTTTGAATGGTTACCCATTCGTCCATGGAGCGAAGGCAATCATGACGACATATATCGCAGCTTTCAGTTCGGCGATTTATTGGATGTGCACATGTTGGATACCCGTCTTCTCGCCCGTGATAAACAGCTGAACTATAAAGACTTTATCGATGGCACCGGTCAGCTAGATATAGACGCTTTATCGGCAGCCATCAACGATGAAAACCGAACGCTGTTAGGTCAAACGCAATTGGCATGGTTGCAGAACCAGCTACAAACGTCGACGAGTCGTTGGCAAGTGATTGGTCAGCAAATTCTGATGGGAAGAATGCAATTACCGGCAGCGATTGCCACCTCACAGATGTCGATCAGTGATTACGCACGCCTCGCCGCTCTAGCGGTGCTCGTTCAACGCGTTGACAACAACGATCCCTCTTTAACACAACAAGAGATAGATTACGTTACGTCGTCACGTGATGAGCTGACCGCCAAGGTAATGCGTCTTTTGCAATTGCCGAGTATTCCCTACAATCTAGACGCATGGGACGGCTATGGACACGACCGAGACGTCATTTTAAACACGCTTAGTGAACTCAACAGTAATGCCATCGTATTGGCGGGTGATACGCATAATGCCTGGGCCAACAATCTGACCGATGCCAATGGTAAATCAGTGGCGGTTGAATTCGCTACCAGCTCGGTGTCTTCGCCGGGAATGGAGCAATATCTCGGATTTGCACCCATCGATGCACCGACCTATGAGCAAGCCGTCACCAACTTGATTGATGGGTTGCAGTACGCCAATATGCGTGATCGAGGCTATTTACTGTTAACGGTTACGCCCAATCGTGCCAACGCAACTTGGTATTTTGTCGATACCATTCGCCAAAGCACCTTCAATGAGTTCACGTCACGCCGCATGACGGCGCACGTTGATATCAATCAACCAGTATTAGTGTTCGATTCGCGTGATGCATAGCATCATGACGCATAATGTAAGGGAAATGCCCGCCCGGCATTTCCCTTGGCAAAGCAACTAGATATATTACCAAAAGATTAAAGTCATACTTTTTTGTTATAAGGGTCACGCCAAAACTCGCTTGTCCTCACACAGGGATTCCTATAATTTCATCAGTAACAAAATAAAGCATGATATTTGTCTCGACCGGACGAGATAATATAACAACAATTGGAATCTCTCATGAAAGTCAAACAGACTCTATTAGCAACCAGCTTACTTTTAAGCCTAGGCGTCGCGGGCCCTACTTTCGCAAAAACGCCTGACAATACTCTTGTCGTCGCACAATCGTTAGATGACGTAACCAGTTTGGATCCTGCGCAAGGCTTTGAGCTTTCCTCAGTACAAAGCTTCAATAACCTATACCAACGCTTGGTACAATCGAACCCAAAAAATCCTCAGGAGCTGCAACCGACATTGGCGGCATCTTGGAAGTCTGAGCAACACAGTTTGACTTTCACATTGAAGGAAGGGGCGACCTTTGCGAGTGGCAATCCCGTTCGCCCAGAAGATGTTATTTACAGCTTAAGCCGCGTCGTCAAACTTAATCTTGCGCCTTCTTTTATATTGACGCAGCTTGGCTGGGATAAAAGCAATGTCAACAGTCACATCACAAAAGTGTCTGATAACCAAGTTAAAATCACATGGGATGTCAACGTTGGCCCTTCTTTCGTACTGAGCCTATTGTCAGCACCGGCGGCATCTATCATTGATGAAAAAACCGTGGCTCCCCATGCCAAAAATGACGATTTCGGTCATGAATGGTTAAATAGTCATTCTGCGGGTAGCGGTCCCTTCAAAATTCGCAAATACGTTGCGCATCAAATTTTGATGATGGAAGCAAACGACTCATCGCCAGCCGGCGCACCGAAATTAAAATATGTGCTGCTTAAAAACGTTCCCGATGCGGCCACTCGTCAATTACTGCTAGAAAAAGGCGATGCGGATATCGTGCGTAACCTTGGCACCGACCAGTTCTTCTCATTGCAAGATAAACCCGGTGTGAAAACGCTCAAACTGCCGTATGCCTCTTTGTACTACTTGATGTTCAATGCCGAGAACAAGAACAACCCGGATATTGGCAAACCTGCTTTTTGGAAAGCGGCGCGCTATGCGTTTGACTACAAAGGTATTGCCCAAGATTTGATGAAAGGTCAATTTGCCGTTCAACAAAACTTCTTGCCGGTTGGATTTAATGGCGCACTCACTGATCAGCCGTTCAAGTATGATCCAAAGAAAGCGCAACAAATTTTAAAAGAAGCGGGCATTAAAAACCCACACTTTAAGTTGGTTGTGTCTAACCAGCCTCCGTATTTAGACATTGCCCAAGCGCTACAAGCCAGCTTTAAACGTGCGGGTATCAATGTCGAGTTAATTCCTGGTGTAAGTAGCCAAGTGGCGACCAATGTGAAGTCGCATAAATATCAAGCGACACTGACCTCTTGGGGACCAGACTATTTCGATCCAAACACCAATGCGTCGGCCTTTGCTTATAACCCAGAAAATGGCAGCAAAACCTTAGCATGGCGTGCGAATTGGAAAACGCCTGAGCTGAATAAATTAACACTGAAAGCGCGCGCAGAAACCGATAGCCACAAACGTATTGAGCTTTATCAAGAGCTGCAACGTAAGGTTCGTGAATCTTCCCCATTTGTGGTTGGATTACAGAATAAAAAGCTCGTCGCAATCCGCGACAATGTACAAGGGTATGTGCAAGGTATTACGCCAGAGATGGTTTTCTATAAAGACGTATCAAAAGCAGAATAATGAGTACTTTGACCTCTTCAACCGGCGCATGGCGCCGGTTTTGGATAACCCGCCTGCAACCTTTGCTTGGCGGGTTTTTATCCTTAATGTTCACCCTATTTGGGCTACTAATATTTACGTTTATCCTCTCTCGCTCTGCGCCGATTGACCCGGCTTTGCAGATGGTGGGCGATCACGCCAGTGAAGCGACCTATCAACAAGCCCGCGAGCAATTAGGGCTGGATAAACCGTTACCCATTCAATTTTTATCCTATGTCAATCAGTTGCTACATGGTGATCTAGGCATCTCACAGATTACCCAGCAACCAGTGGTTCATGATTTGGCACAGGCGTTTCCTGCGACCATTGAGCTGGCGACGTTAGCGATGTTTTTTGGCGCCTTATTCGGCATTCTTCTCGCGTCTTTAGCCGTGTATAAACCAGGAAGTGTGCTCGATCATGCGGCCCGCTTTATTTCATTACTCGGATATTCAGTACCTGTATTCTGGCTAGGCTTATTAGGCTTACTGCTCTTTTATGCCACCCTGGGTTGGTCAGCAGGCCCAGGGCGCTTAGATGATGTTTACACTTACACCATGGAATATAACAGTGGCTTTGTCCTGTTTGATGCTTTCCGTACCGGTGATAGTGACATCATCTGGAATGCAATTGGCCACTTGTGGCTTCCTGTTACCGTTTTAGCGCTGCTGTCCATGGCATCGATCACTCGTTTATTACGTGCCGTCATGTTGGAAGAAAGCAATAAAGAATATGTGATCCTCGCGCAAGCGAAAGGAGCGACACGTTGCCGCATTCTTTTATCCCATATTTTTCCCAATGTGCTGGGCACCTTGATCACGATTTTAGCACTCAGCTACACCAGTTTGCTGGAAGGGGCGGTGCTGACAGAAACCGTCTTTGCGTGGCCTGGATTAGGTCGTTACTTAACCAGTGCCCTATTTGCCTCAGATACACCGGCTGTATTAGGTGCCACTTTATTGATTGGTACGTGTTTTGTAACGCTCAATGCCTTAGCTGACGCACTGACCCGTTGGGTCGATCCGAGGACTCGTAAATGAAACAAATTCCTCTTGCGGCCGAAAAGCCGACACGTTCTCACTGGCCTCAGTGGCTCAATACCTTAAACGTTGGTCTCGTATTGGTTGGTGTGCTTTTGCTCATCGCCATCGGTGCACCACTGCTGACTCATTATGACCCCAATGCGCAAAATATGGCGCAGCGCCTTGCCGCGCCTAGTGCCGAGCATTGGTTTGGAACCGACCGCTTTGGTCGTGACCTACTCGCTCGCGTATTGTACGGCTCGCGCCCGACTCTGATCTTAGTCTCACTGGTGGTGATCATTACCGTGCCCGTTGGCTTAGCCATTGGCATTTGTGCTGGCTATTTCGGTGGCTGGACTGAGCGCCTCTTAATGCGCTTTACCGACATTATCATGTCGTTGCCCAGCTTAGTCATCGCGCTCGCATTGGTGTCTATCATGGGCCCAAGCCTAATGAACGGCGCATTAGCGTTGGCTCTCACCAGTTGGCCTTCTTTTGCCCGTCAAGCAAGAACAGAAACCTTAGCGCTGCGCCGCAGTGACTACCTTGCCGCTGCCAAAATGCAAGGCATTGGTGGCCTTGCGTTAATCACAGGACACATTCTTCCCTTGTGTTTGCCTAGTGCCATCGTACGCGCGGCACTCAACTTGGGGGGCATCATTCTCTCTGCCGCCGGTTTAGGCTTTTTAGGCATGGGCATTCAACCGCCCGCCGCTGAATGGGGCTCAATGGTCGCCAGCGGCAGTCGCGTCATTTTCGATCAATGGTGGGTGGCCGCCGTACCGGGTGTGGCGATTCTCTTTGCCAGCTTGGCATTCAACCTATTAGGCGATGGCCTACGCGATAAAATGGATCCTCGTCATGCAAAATAACGCTCTGATTTCAGTCGAAGGACTGACCATCCAGCTCGATAACGGACAGTCATTAGTCTCCGATCTCAGCTTTACAATGGGACGGGAGCGCGTCGCCTTAGTGGGCGAATCTGGCTCAGGCAAATCGTTGACTGCACGCACGCTCATGGGATTGTTACCGAGCGCTTGCCATGCCAGTGCGACGCAATTGGAACTCTTAGGTCAACCGATTCAAGAGTTCTCCGCCAAACAGTGGTGCCAAGTGCGCGGTAGCGATGTTGCCATGGTTCTGCAAGATCCCAAATATGCATTGAATCCGTCACGTACCATCGGGATGCAAGTCGAAGAACCGCTTACGTTGCACACCAAACTCAATCGCAAAGCCCGCATTGAAAAAGTCGAACATATGCTTGATGCCGTCGGATTACCGAATCCAAGCCAGTTACGTCGCCAATATCCTCACCAACTTTCTGGTGGTATGGGGCAACGTGTCATGCTGGCCATTGCATTGATCAATGATCCCAAACTGCTCATCGCTGACGAACCGACCTCAGCGTTAGACCACGCGATGCGTGATCAAGTGTTGGCGCTTATTACCAAATTGGTGGATGAACGTGACATGGGCTTGCTGCTCATCAGCCATGATCTACAACAAGTCGCGCAATACTGTGAACGTGTGCTCGTGATGTACAAAGGGCAGGTACTAGACAGACTGCAAGCCAATGAACTGGCAGATGCGACCCACCCCTACACCAAGACGCTTTGGTCTTGTCAGCCACACTATTCAAAGCGGGGACAACCACTTCCCGTACTCGATCGCGCCGCTTTGGAGGGCAATAATGACGCTGCTTAAATTAGACAATGTCTCAGTAAGCCATGTGCAAGGACACCATAGCAATACCGTGGTGCATGACATTAATTTGGACATTCCTGAGGGAGAGTGCTTCGGTTTGGTCGGCCCTTCCGGCTGCGGGAAATCGACACTGCTTTGGGTGCTGGCGGGCCTTAATCCTCATTGGACGGGCAACATCACCTTATTGGATACGCCACTCCAACCGGAAAAAGGACTCACGGGGCACCTGCGCCAAGCGGTGCAAATGGTCTTCCAAGACCCGTATGCATCACTCCATCCGAAGCATCGACTGCGTCGCACCCTGGCCGAGCCGTTACGCCGCCTTGGAGTGTCCGATATTGATGATCGAATCGCAGAAGGCTTTCGTCAAGTCGGCCTGACAAGCGACATGATGAGCCGCTATCCACACCAACTCTCCGGTGGACAACGCCAACGTGTTGCCATTGTGCGGGCGCTACTGTTAGAACCCAAGCTGTTGTTGCTCGATGAGCCCACCTCTGCATTGGATATGTCAGTACAAGCGGAAATCCTGAACTTGCTCAATGAGTTAAAAAGCGGTCATGGCTTAACCATGATCATGGTCAGTCACGATTCGAATACCATCGATTATATGTGTGATTCGGCGGCGTTTATGGACAATGGCCGCATTGATCGGTTAGTCGATTATTCACAGCCGCTTGATCGCTAATGATCACCAAGTTCATTGGTTTTCTAGGAAAAACGGCCTATCACAGGCCGTTTTTTATTCGACGTACGTTAGGGTATAAGGAATTATCCGTTCCCCTTCTATCTTACTAGCCTTTAAACCCGATAGCTGTTAGGTTTAGCGGCATCCACCTCTACTCTCGCGTAACGAAGACGTTTCACTGTATTTGGTAAAGTCATGACTCAAAATACTCGAACCACCAAGGATCTCACTGCAGCAGGGTTAATCCTCCTAGTCGCAGGACAACTGATGCCACAAATGGATTTCTCTATTGTCAATGTCGCTCTCGATGCCATTAGCGACTCCTTACACGCCAATAAAACGCAATTAGGACTGATCGTTTCCCTGTACGGACTCGCCTTTGCCGTGAGCTTAGCCATGAGTGGTCGTCTTGGCGATCGCTATGGCAGGAAAAAACTGTTTCTATCGGGGATCGCCAGTTTTGCTGTCGCCTCGTTTTTCTGCGGCTTAGCTCCCAATATCTATACCTTAATTGGGGCGCGAATTCTGCAAGGTATCTCCGCAGCACTGCTCATGCCACAGATTCTCGCCACCATTCATGTCACGTTACATGGCGAGAGACACTCAAAAGCGATCGGTATTTATGGTTCGGTCGGCGGGTTGTCATTCATTATCGGACAAATTCTCGGAGGTTGGCTGGTATCGGCTGATATTTTAGGGCTGGGCTGGCGCAGCGTGTTCTATATTAACCTCCCCATTTGTGCCCTCATTTTATATAGCGGACAGCGCTGGATACCGGAAACCAAAGAAGAGTCAAGCCCTGGAATCGATTGGCTAGGAACCACATTACTGGGCATTATCGTCACCTTACTCCTGACATCGATTTCCGCGGGGCCATTATATGATTGGAACGCTGTGATTTGGGCAATGCTTGCCGTGTGTATCCCCTTGATGATCGCACTGTGGCACCTTGAAGGACGCAAAGAGTCACAAGGTGATACGCCATTGATGCCACCGTCGCTCTTTACTCGCCCCAAAGTTGTGCTTGGCTGTGTGAGCTTAATGCTACAAGTCGCCTCTTACGGTGGCTTTATGTTTGTTGTCGCCCTAACGCTACAATCTGGCTTTCATTTTTCGTCATTCGATTCTGGCAATGCGTTTATCGGTTTAGGTATCGCCTATTTTGCCGGCTCTTTGTATGTCGGCAAACTCGCTAAACGTATGACTCGGTTCGGCTTTACCGGTATTATCGCCTGCGGTTGCCTCTTCAATATGATTGGTTACATAATGTTATACGAATTGATGTCGATCTATCGTGATAGCTTAACGCCGTGGACGATGCTTGCGCCTATGTTAATCATTGGTGTCGGTAATTCGTTTGGCGTCAACAGTTCCTTGCGGATTGGCTTATCAGATATGCCCGCGAAATTTGCTGGTGTCGGCAGCGCCTTCATGACGACCATTCAGCAAACCTCCATTGCGCTAGGTACGGCGCTGTGCGCCGCATTTTATATTCAAAATTTGGCCAACGACCACAGCTATAATCTTGCCGCGCTCAAAGCCGGTTTATTGGTGATCACAGGATTTATTGGTCTGTTGCTCATTATTCATATTTTTGCCGCGACACGCCTTCACAAAGCACAATCTAATTAACATGCAAAGTGGTGCCACGTTGGCACCACAATTTTCCATCTGTTATAACGTCCAACGCCAACGGCACCAAAAAAGCTAGAGGGTTTGCCCCTTTTGAACCTTAACTGGCGGCGTTTTTCAAGCTAGTTGTCACTACTTGCTTAATTATCAAGCAGCTTTTTTTTCTGGGTTCAGATGAACCTCTCCGATCGGCTCACAGTTCCTAATTTTCCCTGACCAGCGTTCTGGTCTTTTCTGACGATGTTCTATCAACACCTTTGCCCGATGCTCCAAGATCTGTTTGTCTTTTCCACTATGGCGCTCTGACGGTGTGACAAAGTTTAAGCGGCTATGTTTGTGTTCTGTGTTATACCAGACAACGAAGTCTGCTACCCAAGCTCGACATATGTCTAGACCACTAAAGCCTTTCGATGGCCAATTCGGCACGTATTTCAATGTGCGGAATAAGGATTCCACATACGGATTGTCATCGCTGACTCGTGGGCGACTGTAGGATGAGATAATGCCCAGCTCTTCCATCTTGGCTTTGAACATCAATGATTTCATTGGAGCGCCATTATCTGAATGCAAAACCAGAGACTGATTGAAGCATTGCTCTCGCATCAAGGTTCGTTGCAGTAACTGAGCGGCCAACTCTCCGCACTCTCGGTCATAGACGTCATACCCAACGATTTTTCGGCTATAAATATCTTCGATCATGTACAGATAATAATGCTGACCACGAACCCCAGACGGCATGTACGTAATATCCCAAGTGAAAACCTGATTCGGCCCTGTAGCGGTGTAACTTGTTGGTCTCGATGACTTTTTTCGACTACGTTGGCGACCTCGACGGTTAAGTTGACCTTCTGCTTTCAAAACCCGATAAAAACTCGATTCCGATGCGATATATTCACCTTTATCCAGTAAGGTTGGGACGATTTGACTCGGTGGTAGACTCGCGTATTCAGGCGCGTTACTGACTTCAACGATCAACTGTCTTTCTTGCTTTGAGAGCTTGTTTACTGGCTCTGGTCGTGTCGCTATCGGCCGTTGATCTTCCTGTATTTCACCGCTCTGATAGCAGCGACGGTAAGTCCGTAAATCGATCTCAGCTTCATGACAGGCACTCTCTAATCGACAGCCGTTTTGGCGAGCCTCATGGATGAGTGCAACCAAGCTTTGCCTTTCATCGGTTGAGGTTAATCGTCCTCGGGCTCTTCCCCGTAAAAGGCTCTGAGCTTTTTTCTCAGCACCAGAAGCGCGGTGGTTTCTGCCAGCGCTTTTTCTTTGTAACGGAGTTCTTTCTTCAACTCTTTTATTTCATGTTTGTCCGCTTTTGCCTGTTTCTTGGCTTCCGCTTCTCGTTCTTTTTGAGTCATGAAGCCGTGCATACATTCGCTGCGCCACTCTTTGAGCTGCTCAGGATAAAGCCCCTTTTCACGACAATACTGACTTAGCTCATGCTCTGTCATGGAAAAGGTTTCAGCAACCACAGCTAACTTAGTTTGCGCTGACCACTGATCGGAGGAAGTATTACTATCTGGCACAACGGCTCCTGACTGTCTTAATGCGTTACGCCAATTATACAGGGTTGCTTCACTGATGCCTTCTTCTTTTGCGACTTCCGCCACTGAGCGAGAGTATGGAGGTAATAGTTTTTTCAATATAGCGTCTTTTCTTTCCTGCGGATAACGAGACATGATTTACTCTGTTACCGCCCCTAACTGGTTAAATTTTAACAGTGACAACTATCCTGCCAGAGGGGGATCGCTCAGGATCGTAAAACCGGCGCCTATCAGCTTTCTCCACAGCGTGAAGACATCGCCCACTTTATGCATCGTGATCCCGGTGAAAACTATTACGGCTTGGGAGAAAAAACCGGCTCGCTCAATCGAAAAAATCGCCGCTTTGAAATGCGTAATCTCGATGCGATGGGCTATAACGCGCAAACCACCGATCCGCTTTACAAACATATTCCGTTTTATATCACGCGTACGGAGACTGGGATCAGTTATGGCTTATTTTATGACAACCTCGCCTCATGCTGGTTTGATTTAGGCAATGAGCTAGACAACTACCATGCGCCGTATCGCAGTTATCGCGCAGAAGATGGTGATCTAGATTTCTACTTTATTCTCGGGCCTCGTCTCTTAGAGGTCACACAAGCCTTTACAGCGATGACTGGCGGCACGTTATTCGGCCCGAAATGGAGCTTGGGCTATAGCGGCTCTACAATGCGTTATACCGATTCCCCCAATGCACAAGAGCTGCTTGAGGGGTTTGTTGAACAATGCCATGACCACCAGCTGCCTTGTGATTCATTCCAACTGTCTTCGGGGTATACGTCCATTGAAGACAAGCGCTATGTCTTTCATTGGAACACCAGTAAAGTACCGGATCCACAAGGTATGTCTGCGTATTTTCATTCTCACAATATGAAACTCGCCGCGAACATCAAACCGTGTTTGCTGCATAACCATCCGTTATATCAAGACGCCAAAAACCAACAATTATTCGTTCAAGATTCCCAATCCGATACACCAGAGATGTCGGTTTTTTGGGATGATGAAGGATCGCATCTCGATTTTACCAATCCCAAGACCATTCAATGGTGGAAAGATCAGGTCACAACACAGTTATTGGAAAACGGTATCGACTCCACATGGAATGACAATAACGAATACGAGATCTGGGATCGCGATGCCCGCTGCGATGGGTTTGGCAACACCATACCGATCCGCCTCATTCGTCCTCTGCAACCCTTGCTGATGATGAAAGCCTCTTATGAAGCGCAAACCGATTTCGCCCCGCATCTACGGCCTTATTTAATTTCGCGCTCTGGATGTCCGGGAATGAACCGCTACGTGCAGACGTGGAGTGGCGATAACCGCACCAATTGGAACAGTTTGCGCTATAACATCAAAATGGGCTTAGGCATGAGCTTATCCGGCTTATACAATGTCGGCCACGATGTGGGGGGCTTTTCAGGGGATAAACCGGATCCTGAGTTGTTTGTTCGCTGGGTACAAAATGGCATTATGCATCCACGCTTCACCATTCATTCTTGGAATGATGATGGTACCGTCAATGAACCTTGGATGTACCCTGAGGTCACCGACATTATTCGCGCGACCATACAACAGCGCTACCAACTGATGCCGTATCTCTATACCTTGTTATGGAGAGCCCATCATGACAATCAACCAATGCTACGCCCAACGTTTCTTGACCACGAACACGATGAGCAGACACTCGCAGAAAACGATGATTTTCTTTTAGGCCCCAATCTCTTGGTTGCCTCGGTGGTCCACCCAGATCAGCGAGAAAGAACGGTGTATCTACCTAATAATCACTTAGGTTGGTATGACTTTTATACCCATCAATGGTTTAGCGCTGGGCAAACCATCACGGTGCCTGCCCCACTCGAACAACTGCCGTTGTTGGTCAAAGCGGGCTCCATCCTCGCCATGAATCCGGATACGAGCGTGATGAACACCCAAAAGGATCATCAACGCGCGCTGTGGATCTTTCCGGCGAAAGGCCAACATTGCTTTAGCGACACGCTTTTTGATGACGACGGCGAATCAACTCGCTATCTCGATGGGCATCACCTGACAGTGCATATTACCGTGCAATCGTTCGCCGATCGGATCGACGTGACGCTTCATACTGAGGGAACCTATCAACCGAGCTATCACTGCCTTAATATCCGGCTCGCCAAACAGGAACAGCGCTACCTCGTCGTTAATCAACAAACCGACTACAGCCAATCCCTACGCTACCCACTACGAGATGACCTATGAATACCATTGCCAATACCTCACTCAACCCGCTCGTTCAACGGCCTCGCTACGATCGTTCTAAGTTGAAGCCTCACATTGTCCACATTGGCTGCGGCGCCTTTCATCGTGCTCATCAAGCGTTGTACACCCACTTATTGGCTGAGCAAACCTCCTGTGACTGGGGGATCTGTGAAGTGTCTTTATTCAGTGGCGACCCTTTGTTTAGTGATCTCGCCAATCAAGATGAATTGTACACAGTGCTCGAGCAGTATAATCAGCAACAAAGCGCCCAGTGTGTGGGAACCATCGTCAAGTCAGTGAGTAAAAAGCGCGATGGAACACAGGCGATTATTGAGCAATTAGCCAACGTTGATACGCGCATCGTATCTCTGACCATTACTGAAAAAGGCTACTGCATTGATGCCGCCTCCGGTGAATTGGATCTCGCCAATGCCGCCATTGCGCACGATTTACAGTCACCGCACGACCCTGATTCAGCGATAGGTTACATCGTCGAAGGACTGGCTCACCGGCGCCAATTAGGTCTAGAGGCTTACACGGTTCTCTCTTGCGACAACATTCAAGGAAACGGACACGTGTTACGTCATGCCGTTCTTCAGTACGCCAAGGCCATCGATCCCCAACTGGCGCAGTGGATTGAGCAACATGCCAGCTTTCCCTGCACCATGGTTGACCGCATTGTTCCAGCGGCCACCCAAGACAGTTTGCACCTCGTCGAACGCGCGATCGGTGTCTATGACCCGTGTGCCATTGCTTGCGAATCGTTTAAGCAATGGGTGATTGAAGATGACTTTGTGCAAGGACGTCCTGACTGGGATAAGGTCGGCGCGCAATTTGTTGACGATGTCACGGTTTATGAAGCCATGAAACTGCGCATGCTCAATGGCAGTCATTCCTTTCTCGCCTACCTGGGTGTGCTCGCGGGTTACCAATACATTGCCGATTGCATGGACAACCCCGATATCTACCGATGTGTACAAGCGCTGATGCTGAACGTACAAGCACCGACACTGACGGTCACGGCAGAGCTAGACCTCAACGCGTACGCCGAGCAACTGCTTGAGCGATTCTGCAATCGCAGTATTTATCATCGTACCCAGCAAATTGCCATGGATGGTAGCCAAAAAATCGCCTATCGCTTGGTCAACAGTCTGCGCTATCACTTGGACCAGCATAACGACATCCGTCTGCTGGCAACAGGCATCGCGGCTTGGATTCGTTATACCACCGCGACCGATGACCGTGGCAACACCATTGACGTCGTCGATCCCTTAAAAGACCGCCTCAATCAGATCTATCAACAATACGGTACGGGCGTTGATGTAATTCCTCATGTCTTGGCTCTAGACGCGATATTCCCGCGCGACATCGGACATCACCCAAGCGTTCTGGACGCGGTCAGTCAAGCCTATCAATCCTTAATCGACCATGGCGCGAAACAGACCATTGCACACCTTGCGGAGGCTCTATGATTCCCTTTTTAACTGACGATTTTATGTTGCATAACGAAACGGGCAAGCGTCTCTTTCATGACTTTGCCGCCCAGCAACCCATTTACGATTATCACTGCCATTTGCCGCCGGCCGACATTCATCATGACAGACAATTTGATAACCTAACCCAAATTTGGCTTGCGGGTGATCACTATAAATGGCGCGCCATGCGCACTGCCGGCATTGATGAAGCGCGGATTACGGGTCACGCCTCTGAACGAGAGAAGTTCGATGCGTGGGCAAAAACGGTTCCACTCACCATGGGTAATCCTCTGTTTCACTGGACAGCACTGGAACTCAAGCGTCCGTTTGGGATCACCGATACCCTGCTCACCCCCGACTCTGCGGATAAAATCTGGCACCAGACTCAAGAACAGCTCTCTCAGCCTGAGTTTTCTGCCCGTGGCATTATGCAGCAAATGAACGTGACCATGGTGGGAACCACGGACGATCCTATCGACTCACTCGCTCACCATGCCGCGATTGCCAGCGATCCCACCTTTAAGATTGACGTCAAACCCAGTTGGCGGCCTGATAAGGTGTTTAAAATTGAACAACCGGGCTTTAACGATTACCTCATCGCATTAAGTCATACCACAGACATGGCCATCCATAACTTTCCGACGCTACTGCAAGCACTGGAAATACGCTTGGATCACTTCGCCGAACACGGCTGTGTCGCGGCTGACCATGGGATTGAAATCGTGCGTTATCATGAGATCCCCAGCGAGGCGACGTTGACTACCATTATGGAAAAACGCCGTAATGAACAGCCATTGAGTGAACAAGAAATCGCCCAATTTAGCACCGCAGTACAAGTTTGGCTCGGTAAACAATACGCCAAACGCCACTGGGTCATGCAAATGCATATTGGCGCAATACGCAATAATAATACCCGCATGTTTGAAAAGCTCGGCCCTGACAGTGGCTATGATTCCATTGGCGATCGCTTAATCGCTTATCCGCTCTCGCGCCTACTCAATGACATGGATAAAACCAACGAATTACCCAAAACCATACTCTATTGTTTAAACCCCAGAGATAACGAAGTCATTGCGACCATGGCAGGTAACTTTCAGGGCGGCGGTATCGCCGGTAAAATTCAATTTGGCTCGGGGTGGTGGTTCAATGATCAAAAAGATGGCATGCAACGTCAGCTAACACAACTGTCTCAACTCGGATTACTGAGTCAATTTGTGGGCATGCTGACTGACTCGCGTAGCTTTTTATCGTACACGCGCCACGAATATTTCCGGCGGATCCTTGCCAACTTACTCGGCCAATGGATAGAAGCGGGCGAACTGCCCAATGACATCAATTACATTGGCACCATGCTGCAAAACATCTGTTATCACAACGCCAAACACTACTTCGACATCACATCTTAACGAGCTTCCCCCGAGTTTTACCGCTCGGGGGAGTGAATAAGGCGCGATGTTCAAAAAAGGCCTGATTGCCTAGCATTCATCGCTATGAAACGCCTCCAGCGCTGACAACGCCGCAGATGCTTTGTTTGCTGGCACAAAAATATGATCATGGTAATACGCCGCAATCACATTGGTGCTAATCCCTTGTGACGCTAATTGCTTGGCGACAGCGGCCGTCAAACCGACCGCTTCCAAACTAGAATGTACCGTCAGCGTAATTTGACGGTACACGCCTTCAAACGATAATCCTGCAGATTCCGCAACTGACTTATCAAGGACGAGCGTAAGACCTTCAGACTCCCTAAATAGCGCTAATGGGGCTAATGGGGCTAACTCAACATAATCCGCAATATGGCCTGACACCGTACAAAATACGAACTCCCCTTCAATCAGCTTGGGCCGCATGGAACGCAATAATTCATCTAACTCTGTGATTCCTGACACTATATTCCTTTCCTTAATAATTTCTCGTGAATACCATATCTCGTGGCGAATATTACCTGAAACTCACACATCCAGCAGTGAGCACCAATAACGCCAGTTATGCGGCGCGATTCTCGAACTCGCGATATCCGTTCATTCAATGTGTCCCGTCAACACTCAAATCTGCTTGGCGAGTGCTGAGACTTTATCGAGCCATTCCTTTCTTTTTTGAACTGTTGAGCCGATAATCGGTCCCAAATAGGTGGTCTTGCGATTTTTAATCCCAGCAAAGTCGAGTATGGCGATTTTTAATTGTTTATAAATAATATTGCCTTGAATGTACTTATACCACAGTGGCGGTGTATCTAACGTCACAATGATCTCGGCACTGCGCCCGACTAACAACTTGTCAGGCATCGCTTTCCCCTTAACGTAGCGAAATGCAAAATTCGGCAAAAATACTCGGTCTACTAACCCTTTAAATTTTGCAGGAACCGAGCCCCACCAGACAGGCGTGATAATCACGATATGTTCAGACCATGTGATGAGTTCTTGAAACCGCACTAAGTCGGGCTCCAAGGCGGTTTCAGTCTCGTAACCCGCATCTAAGCTGGTTTCGAAATGCATGTCGCTGAGGTGAATTTGTTTTACTTCATGCTTATCAATCGCCGCCTGTACATAATAACCCGATAAAGCCCCACAAAAACTGTTCTTCTTGGGATTGGCGTTAATCACTAATACTTTCTTCATTTGATGACTGTCCACGCTGAAAAAAAGACAGTCTACAGTCTGACCTATAGGTCAGAGTCAACCCCGCGAAGGCACAAATCTATCGATTCTCGATATTGCTCAATGCGCTCTTTTTGTCTTTCCAACTGGTTAATCTGGCCTTCAACCTCATGTTGCTTGTCTTTTAGAAAATCTAACACGCTCTGCCAATCAAAGTCCTCTTGGCTGCCTTTAAGAGCAACCAATTCAGAAAGGCGTATCCCCAGCGTCTGTGCTTCTTTGATTACTTTAATCAACTGAATATTTGTGGGGGTATACACTCGATACTTTCCTGAACGGGCAACAGTCAGCAATCCCAAAGATTCATACAATCTAATTGCCCTTTGAGTCGCACCTGAACGCTCTGATGCTTCCTTAATAAACACACTACCTCCAATATTCCGGGGCCTAACCACCCCAACATCGAATGGATCCCAGTCATGGGCCACGACATCCTCTCGTTTCTTGCTATCACTGTCTGAATTTCTCGGAGCACGACAACAGAACACTCATGATAACAAAAAAGCCCAACCCTTTACTGGGATTGGGCTTTACGCATAGTAAGATCATTGACGGCTTTACGCGGCGCCTTGATGCTCGCGTGCCAATTGACGTAGCACATAATGCAATACGCCACCATGACGCACATACTCGCGCTCTTTTGGCGTCTGTAGCATCACATTCACCTCAAAGACTTCAGAGGAACCATCAGCACGTGTGGCCGTGACGGTTGCGGTCTGACTTTCACCATTATCAAGCCCGGTAATGCTAAGCACTTCTGAGCCATCAAGCTGGTAACTCGCGGCGTTTTCACCGTTTTTAAAGGTCAACGGCAACACGCCCATCCCCACAAGGTTCGAGCGGTGAATACGCTCAAACGAGCTGGTCAGTACCGCTTTTACGCCCAGCAAGCTGGTCCCTTTCGCCGCCCAGTCGCGGCTAGACCCTGAGCCATACTCAGCACCGCCAAGGATCACTAGAGGACGTTCGTCTGCTTTGTATTTCATCGCCGCATCGTAGATTGGCATCGCTTCGCCATCTTCTATCTTGGCGTTGTCACCTTTGAAGTAATAGGTATAACCCCCTTCTTTACCGCCCATCATGGTATTTTTGATACGGATATTGGCAAAGGTGCCACGAGTCATGACGGCATCGTTACCACGGCGCGAACCATAGCTATTAAAGTCCGCTTTCTTCACACCCCGTTCTTGTAAATACTGACCCGCGGGGGAATCAGGAGCGATGTTACCCGCAGGCGAGATGTGATCGGTAGTAATAGAGTCGCCGAACAAGCCTAAGATGCGCGCACCTTCAATATCAGGGATCCCTTCTGGCTCGATGGACATACCATCAAAGAACGGTGGGTTTTTAATGTAGGTCGATTCCTCGCTCCACGGATAGAGCTGACTGTCCGCTGAGCTAATGTCATTCCAGGCTTGGCTCCCTGCGAACACTTCGCCGTAGTTCTTACGGAACATATCGGCGTCGATGTTGTTGGCGATTAGCTCATTGATTTCATCCGACGTTGGCCAGATATCTTTCAGGTACACATCCTCCCCGTTTTGATCTTCGCCAATAGGATGGGTGGTCAGGTCGATATCCACCGTCCCTGCTAACGCATAGGCGACGACCAGCGGGGGTGACGCCAAATAGCTGGCTTTGACGTGTGAATGAATGCGTCCTTCAAAATTACGGTTCCCGGATAACACCGCCGCCGCCACTAAGTCGTTTTCTTCTATGCCTTTTTCAATTGCATCAGGCAGTGGCCCTGAGTTACCAATACACGTGGTACAGCCGTAACCAACCAAATAAAAACCGGTTTTTTCCAGCTCCTCCATCAGGTGCGTTTTTTCGAGATAATCTGTGACCACTTTAGACCCAGGCGCGAGAGAGGTTTTCACCCATGGTTTGGCTTTGAGACCTTTTGCCGCCGCTTTTTTGGCCACCAGCCCAGCCCCAATCATCACCGCAGGGTTGGAGGTATTGGTACAAGAGGTGATCGCCGCAATGACCACGGAGCCATCACGTAATTTATGCGCTTTGTTATCAATATTGACGCTAGAGAACACCGTATTTACCGGTTGATGGGTTTTACTGTGTTCTGTTTGAGTATCGACATCTATTTTGGGTTGAGCCGCTAATTGACTGGCCTGCTCTTTCTCACCGCCTTCTTGGTCAAAACGCCCCTTGGCATCACTCTCAGCGTCGCGGTTTTTGGCCATCTTCGCCACGGTTTCGCTGAACTTCTCATGCATATCTGCGAGATTGATGCGTTGCTGTGGTAAGTTAGGCCCAGCGAGTGCGGGTTGTACCGACGATAAATTCAGCTCAAGTTTACTAGAATAAGTTGCCGCAGGCGTGTCGGCATCATGCCACAAACCTTGTGCTTTGGCGTATTGTTCAACCAGCTCAATTTGGGCTTCGTCACGACCGGACAGGCGCAGATAATCAATCGCCATTTGATCAATTGGGAAAATGCCACAAGTCGCGCCATATTCTGGTGCCATATTGGCAATGGTGGCGCGATCGGCCAGCGGCATGCTGTGCAAGCCTTCACCGTAGAACTCAACGAATTTTCCAACCACACCGTGCGCACGTAGCATTTCAACCACACGCAATACCAAATCGGTCGCGGTCACGCCTTCTGTCAACTCACCGGTCAACTCAAACCCAACGACTTGTGGAATGAGCATGGAAGACGGTTGACCGAGCATTGCGGCTTCAGCTTCGATACCACCAACCCCCCAGCCAAGCACGCCAATACCATTGATCATTGTTGTATGACTGTCAGTACCAAACACCGTATCAGGGTAAGCCGTCAACTGGCCATCGACCTCGGTTGCCATGACTACGCGTGCGAGATATTCCAGATTGACCTGATGCACAATCCCCGTCGCAGGTGGCACAACAACGAAGTTTTCAAAGGCATGCCGACCCCAATGCAAAAACTCATAACGCTCTTGGTTACGCTTAAATTCGATTTTTTCATTTAAGTCGAGCGAATCGCCGCGGCCATAAGCATCGACTTGTACCGAGTGGTCGACAACCAACTCACTCGGGATAAATGGATTGATTTGCTCCGCTTTACCACCAAGCGCGACCACGGCATCACGCATCGCGGCCAGATCCACCACCGATGGCACCCCAGTAAAATCTTGCAGCACGACACGCGCTGGCATAAATGCGATCTCTTGTGACGCTTCGGCACCTGCATCCCAATTGGCGACCGCTTCAATGTGGTTTTTGCCCACAGACTGACCACCGTCTTCGTTACGCAATAGGTTTTCTAAGACGATTTTCATGCAATATGGCAAGCTACTGATGTTGTTATAGGTATCGGTCAGTTTTGGCAAACTGTAGTAAGTATGCTCCTTGCCATCGATTGAGATCGTATTTTTCACATTAAAAATGTCACTCATGGTCACTTCCTTATCAATGTTATTGAATCTAAACATAGACCATAGGACGCCTATGCAAAGAACGGGAGACTAAAAAGAGGATGAATCCCGTTTTTATTGAACCATTCTAACGCGAATATCCTTATTTAAAGCGTGATAGAGCGCGAGATATCAACAGTTGCTGATGAAAATCAGTCATGCTGA
Source organism: Vibrio zhugei (assembly GCF_003716875.1). NCBI lineage: Bacteria > Pseudomonadati > Pseudomonadota > Gammaproteobacteria > Vibrionales > Vibrionaceae > Vibrio > Vibrio zhugei. The sequence continues at coordinate 402,480 of NZ_CP033077.1, forward strand.
TTGTCGTAGAATCCCCCTTTTCTCTAAGAATTCTGTCGCGCTTTTATCTGAGTCACCACATCATCGAATTCGTCACGGTCGTTAGAAAGACAGACTCCAGACTCTACACTGCCGATATCTGAGTTATTAAACAGTGTCACTAGCAATTCATATTTTTTTGTCCTTAGGTAAGCCACACCAAATATCAATGCAAAAATCAAAGCGATTAAAATTAGCTTAAAAAATAAAAAAGGAACGCTTAACACGGGCGCAATAAAAGAACCACTGAGCATTAACGTTAAAAGATAGTGAGAAACACTTAACACTATACCGATGAAAGGAAAGCTGAATACTAGGGCAATCAGCGCTGAGCGCTTAAAGGTTTCCGTTATGTTGTACTCTTTGACTCGTATATTTTCAATTCTAGACACGGCGATGGGCAACGGACTTTTGCGAGTATGGAGTGCATTAGACTCAATCCAGACCATCCGCTTATTGCTATCTCTCATAAAACGATACCTCCTGCTACGGTGTGTGCCAGCCAAACGAACCTATTGAAATAACACCATAAATACTCAATTTACTCCCCCCTCAAAAAAAGCCAAGCGTTAAATGCAAATGAACCGCAAGTCTTATCCTCCCGCCTATAAAGGTAAACGTTACCATTTACATTCAGTAACAAATCAGCAAACAACCACCTAAAACGCATAATTTTAGTGATGAATTCCACATAAAATCACATAAAATCATGAGTGACGACAAAAATGCCAACCTCATCATGAAAACGTTTCCACTATTATTTACACTGCGCAGCGAGTGGCGACTCAGACCAATAACAATAAATCCATAAAATAGAATGGAGACTCTTTCATGAAACAAAAGACGCTGATCAGTGCACTGGGATTAACCCTCGCCCTGACACCACTTGCTGCGACTGCAGCGGTAGATAACGTGACTTACTTTGGCTATGCCAAATGGGGCAATATCTACACTGATAACGATGAACATAATGATGGAAAAGGCGAACGCAATGATGTCATTCGTGCCGGCCAAGGTTACGGTAACTACCGGTTGGGTAACGAAATGAATTGGTGGGAAGCGGGCGTCAAAGCCGATGTTTGGCAACAAAACGACGCCTATTTTGACACCACTCTTTACCTTGGCAGCGGTGAAAGCTGGGGGGATGTCAGCTTAATCCAAATGTGGTCAGCAGGTCATGGGCTCTTTGCAGGCCAAGAGGACGCTACCGTCTGGGCGGGTAAGCGTTTTTACCGCCGTCATGAAGTCCACATGATCGATATTAAATACTGGGATACCTCAAGTACCGGTATTGGTATTGAAAACTGGGATCTGGGTTTTGCCAAAGGCCATATCGCGTGGATGGCCCCCGATTCAAGCGCCGATGGACGCAGTCTCCATAATATCGACGCTCGTTTAAGCGACATCAAACTGAGCGAGCGCGCCGACCTGACGCTGGGTTTAAACTATGTGTTCACTCAAAACTCCAGTTATGAGGACAATAACATCACCACTTCTGGCGCGATGTTCTCTGCCCTTTATCGTCAAGCGTGGGACTACGGTTCAAACACTTTCGCTTTCCAATATGGTACCGACGCGCTTGCTGGTGGTTTGATGAGTGCCGAAGGTGGCTCGAATCGTAATTACAGTACTGGAGTTGAGCACGATGGCAACAGTTGGCGTATTTTCAACTCGGGCGATCTGAACGTGAGTGACGATTTTCAAGTGATGTATTCCATCGCTTACCAAGACAATCACCTTGATAATAATGAAGGTGAAAAATGGTTTAGCGTTGGCGCTCGTCCTCAATACAGCTGGACGGAATTCATCGCGACGGCACTTGAAGTCGGCTATGAATCGGTTGAAGCTCAAAATGGAGCGGGCACCAACGACATGTTTAAAGTGACCATGGCACAAATGTTCCAAGCAGGCAAAGGAGTCTGGGCGCGTCCCTCACTGCGTGTGTTCGTCACTTACTCAGAGAAAAGCGATGAGTGGAGCCGTGGCGGCGAAGTCTACGGTCACGCACAAGGCATGAGCACGAAAAACGTCGATGAAGTGACCTTTGGCTTTAATGTCGAAACCTGGTGGTAACCCACACTGAGCACTCTTTTTAAATACCATGGGGTGAATCGTCTGTTCACCCCATCAAGGATTACGCAGATGAAACTAAAATTGCTAGCAACACTCACCGTCACACTGTTTTTGGGCGCATGCAGTAGCGTGCCTGAGCACACCTTCAACACCGATTTTCAAGAGCCATCCTGCTGCGTGACATTAAACGCATTGCCACTCACATCCCTATCACTGCCCTTCCACCAGCAAATGGTAATGGATGCAAGCTTACCGAGTTTAAGCAGCGCCGTGTTATTTCCATCTTATAAAGGAGCCGCCCAACCGCTCCCCGTCATGAGCTACCAAATCACCTCTAAAGATCCTATCTCACTATTGGTTCGCTCTTACGTTAATAACGATGCATTATTTGCGGTGAATGTGCTCGTTTACGATCAGCATTGGCAACCTCTTTCCGAATACTCCGCCGACGATTTTACCTATCATACAACGGGGATGCGCGGCCATGAGCGTATTGAAAACGTCATGACTATCAACCCACAGCTTAATGGTGCGAAATATCTTATTATTACGGCCGACCCGACCCAGTTGGGCACTGAGCTAAGCCGCACGCCTCAAGAAAAAGTTTACGCAGAGTCGCAGCATGTCATCGGAAATAAACAGCTGCCGCTGACCGCGAAGTTCCAACCGTTTGGCGTGATCGATATCACCGCTAGCGCTTTACATAACAATGCGATATTGACACTACTCAATGAATTGAGCGCTCAAACTGGCGAAGGCAGCGTAACAGAAACAACACGCGCCGCCTCTCCGCAAGCGCAAGACCAATGGGAACTTTATCAATCTCAAATCGATTCAGCGCTCAAAGCGCAAGACTTCAAACAAGCGGCCAAGATTGCCAACCAAGCGGCGCAGCAAGGCTTTACTCAAGCAAAAGATTATTTAGTTAAACAATTGGCAAAATAGCGCCCCCAAAAAAACGCGCAGTACGCCATTGGACAATAGCAACGGGTCGTCAACCGGCATTTGAGTCGGTTGGCCCGTTGCGCTGCTTTTCATTCAGTGACAAGGCGAACGAGGCTCAACCAGCCTTTAACGTCAAACTAAGCGGCATAGCGGCCTTCTCACATCAAGTGGTTTAACACCTATCATTGATGATTAGGGAGTGTCGCGCGCAGAGTAAACATTGGAACGGTCTAACACGCAGCGGTGGTTAATGACGGTGTGTGATATCTTCAAAAATGTCACACGATAACTGGTAATTGTACTGCCTGGCTATTTTCTGCGAAAAAAACAGTTGCGGTAATTCATAAATGATGAGGAATACCACGATAAACAGTGCGCCGGAATGGCCGAGAATAAAGCCCACAATACTGATGGTGAGCAGAGTGAGCTCCAATGCAAATAACCCATATTTGCCCAAGTAACAGTGATGAAATCCCCCGAGAAAAAACCAATTCAACGCTGCATAGGTATCAGGATCTTTAAGCTGTTTTGACTGGCGATGGTAGAATTCTCTTTTTTGATTCTCATGCAACGCATTCACCTGTTTTCTCAAGTGTTCTTCCTTGTTTTCTAACTGTTCAATGGGTTCCAATAAACGCATTAGGGTACCTCATCGTGTATTTTTTCAATGAGGTCAGGTTGATTACAGCGTTTGATTCTTGCCAACCCCAATTTCCAGCCTTTTATTGCCCCGTATTTGACAATGCATTGTTTGGTGTATTCCGAGCAAGTAGGCTCAAAATTACAGTCAATATTGAGCAGTTTTTTTGAACCACCGCGCACTTGATAGCGATGGATCAGCGCCAAAGATAAGAACTTCAACACGTTAACGGCCCAGCGTCACAATCACCGCTTCTCGAACCCAAAACAGCATAAAGCGTTTTTTCTCAACGACCTGAAAGACAACCTGCCAGCCATCTTGTGCGTATCTGTTAAGCTCAGCTTCCATCTTTTGGAGCGGCAGACCACTCGCCCCTAATAAAATCGTTCCGCATCCGCCTTCCACAATCGGCACCACTTTATATTCTGTAAATTTTGTCATGATGATCTACCACTCATAGGAATAAAAACTTGATATTACAATGGCCAAACCAATGCATCAAGATGAATAACAACTGTCACAAATACGGTGGTATTGAGCCATCAAGTTCAAACCAGTCGCTTGAGCAATACAGACAATCACTGTCGTCCTCTAAGTGCATTGCCGAGTTTTATGCATTCTCTGTGCGTATCACCCAACGCCATTGATGAATGACCACAGACCGTTCTTGTGGTTTGGCACCATAATTACCTATTAAGATCTAAAAAACATCACTTCCAACAGACTTTAACCTACATAAAAGTGATATAAACCAAGCCTTTTTCATCTGATTTTTATACAATTTTCAGTATGATGCTACGACTCTAGAACCGAACAAGAATGGCTCGCAAGTACAATATGTTGTCTATTGGCTTGGTCTTACCGCTTCGTTCAGACGTTCAAATAGAGATGATTGACACGGTAGTGAATTTTGTATGCATCACTTTAGTTATCTCTCAATGACTCATTCACAAATATGGACACAAACATGAAAAGGAATTTGCTCTATTGCGCACTGTTATCAAGTTTGAGTGGCTTTTCTCAAGCTTCTGTTAATCAAGAACACCAAGGTTACTACTATTCCCCCGCATTACATGGCAATCAGTTAGTTTTCTCCTCAGAAGGCGACCTATGGCGGATGAAACTCAATGAAAAAAACGCTGAACGCCTAACCTCGCGAGTCGGTCATGAAGTCGGCACGATTATTTCTCCCGATGGTCAACAAATCGCTTTTGTCGCCAATTATACTAAAGGCGCGTCTGAAGCCTATATCATGCCAATCAATGGGGGCGTACCTAAGCAAGTCACGTTTGAAAATAGCTCGGTCTCACTCATGCAGTGGACCCAGAACAATCATCTCATTTACTCAACTCGCAATACCTCTGGGCCTGGCGGTTCCTATCACCTCAAAACCCTCAACCTTGATACTGGTATCAGCCAAGATATTCCCTTATATGGCGCCAATTCAGCGAGTCTTGATGAGAAAAACGGAGAATTGTATTTTAAACGTTTCGGACTCTCGACCAGTGGTGATAATGTTCATGCTTATCATGGTGGCGGGCAAGGAAGAATATGGAAATATAAGATGGGTAGCCATCATGAAGCGTCGTTGTTAACCCATGCTGACAGTGGCTCATCAAGTCACCCTATGTATTACCATGATAAAATTTATTATGTGTCGGATAAAAGCGGGAATAAAAACCTTTGGTCGATGGACACCGATGGCCGTCATCCCAAACAGCTGACTTTTTATAAGCAATGGCCCGTCTATTCACCCACATTAAGTGATGGCAAAATCGCCTTTCAATTAGGGGCGGATATTGTTATCTATACGATCAATGATACGGCAAGCTCATCCCCAAAAACCCGCACACTGCCTATCCATTTAATCTCGGATAAACCTTACGTACAAGAACGGTGGATAAAAAATCCAACCGACTACATCAGTAGTGCCCGTCTTTCTCATGAGGGTGAAAAAGCCGTCATTACGGCAAGAGGTAAAGTGGTGATTGCGGCAAGTGATGGCACTCGACTGGTCAAAATCACCACGCCCCCACACAGTCGCATCAAAAATGCGATTTTAAGTAAAAACAAACAATGGGTTTACGCGTTATGTGATGCCTCTGGAGAAGAACAAATTTGGCGCTTCTCAGCAGACGGTAGCGATACGATGAAACAAATCACCCATCAAGGGCACTCGATTCGCTGGAGTTTAGATGAGTCTCCAGATGGCAAATACTTATTAACTGATGATGTTAAAGGTCAACTCTGGCTCGTTAATGTCAAAACAGGCAAAATGAAAGTACTGCTTAAACACGGTCCCAATAGACAATCTTTTGGCGAGTACACATGGTCGAATGATAGCCGTTATGTCGCTATCGCAACGCAACTTGATACCGACCGCCACGCAACCGTCATCTTATACGATGTCACAACGGATAAGCATCAACGACTCATGTCTCCTCGTTATGATTCTTATTCACCGAGCTTTAGTCAGGATGGGCACTGGTTGTATTTCTTATCCGACCGTGCATTGAAAGTCACCTCGAATTCTCCTTGGGACCCTCGCTCTCCATCCCCCAGCATGGAAAACCAATCGGAAATATTTGCGTTGGCGTTAGAACCCAATTCACTCTTCCCATTTGAACCGATAGACGAATTACAGTTAGCCAAAAAAGGGCAAGAGAAACCGAAAAAATCCAACAAAACGCATTCTGATAATGAGACGGCCACGAAACCTCAAGCAGCACCTGCCACTCATATCGTCTGGAATGGCCTCAAGGATAGACTTTGGCAAGTGCCCGTTGCTGCAGGGCAGTATTCCAAAGTCATCAGCATCAAAAACGGCCTCATCCTTGAAGAGTGGAATAATGAAGGGGAAAGGCGCTTAATCAGCCTAAAATATACGCATAAAAAAGCGAAAATTAAGCCTTTGGTTGCTGATATTCAAGGGTTTGATATTTCCGACGATCATCGCCATCTGCTTATTCAATCCGGTGAAGAGTACTTCATCACGCCAGCAAAACTGTCACTGCCAAAAGACATGAGTGAATTTAAAGTCGACACCAAACACTGGGTGATGCAAATTAACCCTCGCGATGAATGGCGACAAATGCTTCACAATGCTTGGTTAATGCACCGTGATATGTTTTATGACCCAACAATGAAAGGCGTGGATTGGGAGCAAGTCAAAACGACGATGACCCCATATATCTCACGCGTGTCCGACCGTTATGAGTTAGGCATCTTACTTGCACAGATGGTCGGTGGACTCAATACCATGCATTCACAACTGATATTTGGATCTGATCTTCCGGCGTTGGAGCCCAAAGATACCGCGACCCCTTCATGCCTTGGTGCAACTCTCAAACACACTCAAGATGGCATCGAACTCGGTCATATCTATCGCTCGGATCCCGAAGTGCCAGATTTCGCCAGCCCACTAAATAAACCCGGCGTCGATGCGAAAGATGGCGATACGGTGGTTGCGATTAATCATGATGCTATCCATAGCCTAAAGGATGTCAATCAAGCACTGAATAACCAGGCAGGACAAAAAGTCTTATTGACGTTACGACGTGGGGAGAAAGAGCATTCAACCATAGTGACACCAACCAGTACGTCGCAATGTCGGCAACTCAATACCCAAGATTGGGCGGAACAAAATCGTAGAAAAGTCGCGAAGTTAAGCGACAACAAGATCGGGTATGTGTACCTACAAGCCATGGGGACTGAGGACTATGAAGTCTTTGCACGAGAGTTTTACGCGGATCTCGATAAAGAGGGACTCATTATTGATGTTCGGAATAATTACGGCGGTAATATCGATCCGTGGATCCTCAATGCACTGCTTAGAAAAGCTTGGATGTATTGGAAACCACGCCATGGTTCACCAGAAAGTGGCATGCAACAAGCATTTCGCGGCCATGTAACCGTCCTTGCCAATCAGCTCACCTATTCTGACGGCGAAACGTTTACAGCTGGCTTCAAAGCGTTAAACCTTGGTCCAGTCATTGGCCGTAGAACCTTTGGTGCCGGTGTATGGCTTGATGATGCCAATAGACTAACCGACGGGGGCAGTATTCGTGTCGCCGATATCCCGACCTATTCCGTCGCGACCGGAAAACAATTGGTAGAACAAAAAGGAGTATCACCGACCATAAAAGTGAGTAATCTTCCTTATGCCACGTTTATGGGACAGGATGCACAATTAGAAAAAGCCATCCACTATTTGCAAAATAAAGCAAAAACGGACCCGATTCTTCCCTTAGATCACCATCACCGTTCATAGTATTGAAATGGTTAAAAAAGGAGCCTTGTCTTGCACAAGGCTCTTTTATTACAGCCCATCTAAGTAAATTATTATGGGCGAATTTTACCCTATACTTATGTCGCCGATGGAGATTGTCCAATAAATAAACAACCCACTATATAATGCAAGGAAGCAATCATGACTTATACCGTAAAGCTATACCCGGATTTAGACAGCATGCATGACAACGCCGATCCAGTTTTTGGGATTTGTTTCTCTGGTGGTGGAACACGATCCATGTCATGTACACTGGGACAGATATCCGCCCTGAATACACTGCGCGACCCAGCCAATAACAACCAAAGTCTGATGGAGCGAGCTGATTTTATTTCATCAGTCTCTGGCGGGACATGGGGCTCTCTTCCGTATGTGTACTTACCCGAGAAGCCGCTGAGCGATGCGGATATATTAGTGTCACCACAGTCCCCAGAAGAGCTATATAAAGGGACTAAAAGCGATGATCATGCTGCAAACATGAATCATATGGCGAAAACCTGCTTGGGCACTGCTCCGGATAATTTCAGTAAGCTCAAAATCTACAGGTTTATAAAACTATGGATTGAAGATGCCGCCGAGCACGATTTGCCTTTATCTCAGTTGTGAACAGAGATCATCAGTCATTTTATTCTTGCTCCGTTTAAACTGTCGTCGCTTAACTATGAAACGGGCACCAACTTACCCGATAAATTCTACAGTGTATCCGCTGATTATGTAGAGAAACACATAACGCCCCAAAATCCAACGCTGAAGTGCAGCGACTTTTATTACCCTCGCCAAGGTCGACCAATACATATCGCGAACTACAATCTGATGCAAAGTATCGACAAGGCACCACAAATACCGGTACAAGCAACACCCGTCAATACGGGTATTGCTGGTCAAAGCCCAGACGGTAGCATCATAGGCGGTGGAGCCTGTGAAAGTTTTGGGTTCGCTAGCACGTTGATAGAAGGCACAAAACAGACTGCCACGGTGGATATCACTCGCCGCTATTCACTATGTGATACGGCAGCATGCTCAAGTGCGTTTTATGCTTATGATCTGCAAAAAATCGTGTTGGATTTTCTAGACAGTGCCGAGCAAGACTTCTTGCAACCTCAAGATGAAGATCGCTTAGTTAGAAAGTACGCGTTACGTCATCGCCACAACATTCCCAAAGTACAAAACAAACTCATTCAATTGAGAAAAAACCTTAATGACCAAGGCTACGCAGCACTAGTGCCACAATATTTGTACTGGCCATTGACTGCGGTTGGCTCAAACGAAAAAAGTCAAAATTATGGATTCAGTGATGGTGGAACCTTTGAAAATACTGGCTTGCTTGGCCTACTGGCGCAAACAACTGGTGATATCAAGGCCGTAGCCTTCATTAACTGTGAAATGCCCCTTTCATTGGCTGAGAACAATACCGTCATTGCCGATGATCAGCTCTCTCGTTTATTCGGATATAAGGGCTATAGCGAACTGAAAGGACGGTATCCCAGCTACAATGGCATGTCTCCTAGTGAGCCGATGAGTTATGCGCAACTCTTTTCCGATGAACAAGGTGAATTTGCTGATTTACTCTCACAACTCGCCAAGCATTCAAGTAAAGACAACCAATTAGGTCATAACATCGCTTGGGCTAAACAACAGCTTACGACAGTAACGAACCCCGTCGCCGCCATAACAGCTGGCAGAAACGTTGAAGTCATATGGGTATACAACACGCCCGTCGCTAGTTGGCAAAATCAAATTACAGATCCTGATTTAATCAAAGATCTCACGCAAAATCAGGACGGAGAATTGGAAAACTTCCCTAATTATTCGACCTTCTTTCAATTCCATCTGGATAATTACGCTGTCAATGTTTTAGCGCAGTTGAAAGCATGGGAAGTCAATGAGCTCTACGAAACGATAACTGACATGCTGGAAGGCAAATGACATAAGTAGGCTCCTAAGAAGCGCGCATCAGCACACCTCTTTAACCAGTGCGCTTGATTGAATGCTGCCGCTCCAAACGTTCTTTGTTTTGTTAAGTTGCGAGGTTTCTTAAATTGTTATACTCACTCTCAATGAAATTAAGCAACAAACGCGACAAAGCACAGAACGACTTTCGGTGTGAGTATATAAGTCAAAAAACTTGGATAACCAGAGTAGTTAAGCAGTGTGTAACACTACCATACTCTGACAACTCCACTTAATCGCTGGCTAGCTAATGAGACGAAGTATAAACCCGTTATCGCCGCGATAAGTTCAAGACCACGCTTTGCGACCATCACCATCTATGAGGCATGGAGAGTAAGAGACAGAAGCCCTCGCGATTTCACTTTAGCAATACGCTTATTTAGCAGTAAACGACCATTACTATGGCCTTTGAAAAAACGGGGCTCTCTCAAACTATTCGAACGATAAACCACTAACATTGTTAATAAAACCCTGACGGGCTGCAATGACGCTATCGCAAACTTCCAATGGTGTCTTGCTCATTTATCCACCATGTGAGGGTTTTAAAATAGCGCATAGAAACCGCATCTATGCCAAGGAATGACCGTTTACTTATGAGCGTTATCACTAGTCATCACTGGAAACCGTCACCGATAATTCCTCATTGCCCTCATCAAAGACAAAAAAGTTAATGGGCTTACAACATACTTGGCAGTCTTCGATATATTGCTGGTCAATATCGGCAGGATCCAATAATACATCGATAGGCTCGCCACAATACGGGCAATGGATGGTGGTTTCGGTTAATTGATACACAGTGCGCTCCTACTGGCTTCGTATTTATTGATAACGGGTAAGCCGTCGATGAGTCAAGGTTAAACCAGACACCATCGCAATCACAAATATCCATACATCTGGATTGCCCATCGTTAAACTGGCCATAGCCGGTCCCGGACAAATCCCCGCTAATCCCCAGCCAAGGCCAAAAATCACCGCACCGCTGATAAGCGTTCGATCAATGTGTGTATTGGTCGATAAACAGAATTCGTCACTATTGACTGGGGTGGTTCTAGGGAGAATTAACCAGCGATAACCGGGGATGAAAACCGCAAGTGCACCGCCCATCACAAAAATTAAGCGTGGATCCCAATCACCAAATACATCTAAAAAACCGAGTACAATTTGCGGGTTTGCCATACCTGAAATGGCCATACCCACACCAAACAATAAACCAGAAATCAACGCCACCAATGCAAAAGCTAGCTTATTCATTGTCCACTCCCTAATACATGAACGGTGCAAAATACGGTCACTGCAGCAACCAGCATAAAAATCAGTGTGGCGACGATTGAGCGAGGTGAAAAACGCCCCATCCCACAAATACCATGCCCGCTGGTACAACCATTACCTAAGCGTGTTCCGACTCCCACCAGCAGACCAGCGACGGCGTAGTACCACCCTGAGTGACCAGTAAAGGCCGTCGGCATTTCAGCCCAAGCACTTTGCGCCGCGAGCCAACCACCCGCGATAAGACCAAACAAAAAGAGATAACGCCAGAGCACATCCCCTTTCGTTGTCGAAATAGCACGTGTCACGATTCCGCTGATCCCGGCGACCTTACCGTTAAATAACAGTAATAATACGGCGGACATCCCCAATAACACGCCACCACCAAGCGAATACCAAGGTATCGTCATTACATACTCCTTAATCCCTTCACAAATAAGAAAGAAATCATACCGCCCACATTAATTAAGTGAAAGCTTAATTAGCATTTAATTGTATTGATAGCTAGTCAATATCGCATCATCACGGTCTGGTTCACGATTGGTGTTCAGACGCCCACCCTGCCTGTACGCTATCTCGCAATCCGTTCACCAGAAAGATACCAATGCTGGGCATCACGCGCATCCGAACCTGTCTCACTGTCATAATCGGTGACTTCGAATGTTTGCGCATCAACCCCTTCTAATACGTGCACCGCTTGATAGGCTTCAATGTAAAAGATGCGGTCTTGACTCTTGTAATAATTGCGGCCTAACGCGGTAAATTCTTGCGGCGTTGCGAGTGCAATACGATGACTGTCTGTACCATTAAGAAAGTACACCGCATCCTCATCACGGGCAACATACTCATCGAGCAACATAAAATGGATCGGATCCGCCTCTTCAAGAATGGGCGTAAGGCCATAATAAATGTGCTGACGATCTTTGGCATAAGAATGATCGAGAATTTCAAACGTCGCCGCGTCTGCCTGTTCGAGCCTCTGATGCTGGTAGAAAATGTGCTTGTCATCACCCGTCCCAGATGACGCCCAACTGGTATACTGTTTAAACGGCTGAAATGACTGAGGATCGGCCCCATTGATGACGGTACCTTGATAAATGACCGTATGATCCGTTAACCAATACAGGTTAGAGCCGAGCACTTTGCCTTCTACGTTCGTGATATCCACATTCGCCACCACGTTGCCTTGATAATACAAATGCTGATGATCTTTGGCGTACGATTGCGCGCTGTGAAGGTAACCGAATTCTTCGCGTTGAAAAGCATGAAAGCTGGCAGCATCGGCCTGCTTTATCGGGCGAGCATTATAGTACACCTGACCATCGACCACGCCGTAGCCTGAGTTAGGGATGCCTCGCATTACATTACTGACCATCGATGCATAACCAAACACGGTAAATATCAGCGCAAGAATCACCGCACTGATGATGGCCAATCGCCAGCTGTTGATACCATAGAACTCGGCCCCGAATAGTCCTAATAACAGGAACAGTATGACCGGGTAACTCATAAACAATAATCCACCGATCACAATACTTTTGTCGTTTTCGGAATCTGGCGCATCAAACATCATCGGCGACATCATTAAAATAAGGGGCCACCAGCAAAGTGCGAACGTGACGATAATATTAATAGCAAGTTTCATGGTATTCCTTGTGAGTGCGATCCCTCGATCGCTCAAAGTTATGCAGGACCTTACGGCTGTCGTTTCAAATTATAATACGTTTCTTGCTGCAATAGTGGTTAAACTCATGCAAAGGTACTGGCTATAGCGTTGCTCTTGGCATGTTATCTCCCCTAGTAAATGATAAAACAGGGAGTCAGTTACAAGGTGTCGCAATCGCGGCTCATGAACAATCCCAATTCGTGGTCACTGTCAGGCTGCGCACTCATAAGCAATTCAATAGACAAAATAACGGACTAACGAAAAACACCCCATAGAACGGAGCGTTACAATGAAGAAAAAAGTCATATTATACACAGAGATTCCAGATCAAGAACGTCAACGCTTAGAGGACGAATTCGACGTTACTTTCTTCAATGGCATCAATGAAACCAATCAAGACACGTTTCTCACCGCCCTTTCAACAGCAGAAGGCTTGATTGGCTCTAGTGTCAAGATGACGCCTGAGTGGCTCGATCATGCGCCGAAACTGAAAGCCGCCTCAACCATTTCCGTTGGTACGGATCACTATGATTTACGCTACCTTGCCAAGCGCAATATTCCTTTGATGCACACACCGAGCGTGCTGGACGAAACCACCGCAGACACACTATTCATGCTGCTTATGTGTACCGCGCGCCGAGCCATTGAATTATCCAATATGGTGCGCGCAGGGAACTGGCACCAACCCATAGGCAAAGAATATTATGGTACTGATGTCCACGGCAAAACGCTGGGGATAATCGGCATGGGACGCATTGGCTATGCCATTGCCAAACGTGGGCATTTTGGCTTCAATATGACCATTCAATACAGTAACCGCCACCGTAAGCCGGACGCAGAACACACCCTAAACGCAACGTATACGGATCTGGACACTCTGCTGAAAACATCGGACTTTGTCTGTGTGATGACGCCGTTAACCGAGCAAACACAGCGATTAATCGGTGCAAGAGAATTCGCCATGATGAAAGATACTGCCATTTTCATCAACGGCTCGCGCGGTCAGGTTATTGACGAAGCGGCTCTGATCGAGGCGCTGCGCACAGGCTCGATTCGTGCTGCGGGTTTGGATGTCTTCGAAGTAGAACCCCTACCCGGTGATTCGCCGCTATGCACACTCGATAATGCCGTCTTGTTTCCGCATATTGGTTCCGCCACTGCCGAGACTCGTCTCGCGATGGTATCCTGTGCAGTAGACAATCTTATCTGTGCTCTGAACGGCGATATTTCAAAAAACTGCGCCAACCAACATGTATTCAATAAAAATGGGTAGCCTTGGCTACCCATTTTCAATCGATGTTGCGTGGTTCTGGTTTAACTTTTCAATTTGCTTAATTGATTGTCCAATTCATCCAATTGCTGGGTGACCTGCTCACTACTGTCATTGGTTTGATGAGCAAACTGTGCCAATATCTCCGCGGCATCTTCAATTTTTCTGAGCATGCCTGTGATATCAACACTCACTTGGCTTTGCTCTTCAGCGGCTGAAGCGACTTGTTGGATATGATCATTGATGAGGTCAATGTCATTCACGATAGAAGAAAGACTGGTATTCACCTCTTCCGTGGACTGAACCGATAACGCCACTTTTTCGCCACTGTCGGCAATACTGCTGACCGCAACTTTGACTTCTTGTTGTAGATTATTAATTAATTTATCAATTTCCTCAGTGGAATTTTGCGTTTTAGACGCGAGACTGCGTACTTCGTCAGCCACCACCGCAAAACCTCGACCTTGCTCTCCCGCACGAGCCGCTTCAATGGCTGCATTGAGTGCCAATAAGTTAGTCTGTTCTGCAACACTACGAATCACTTCAAGAATTTGGTTAATATCATCAGAACGAGCAGAGACTTTATCAATCGAGTCTTTGGCACTTTCCATACTACTGCTAAGTTCTTGCACCGTATTGGTTGACGTCACGATACTACTTTGAGATTGACGAACGGTACCATTCATCAATTTCATTTTTTCTGCTAACTCGGCTGTAATTTGAGCCACTTCATGGGCGGCTTTCGACATTTCTTGAGTCGACACCACCACGTTGGCGAGCTCTGCTTTTTGTTGTGCGGTCTCTTCTAATGAACTATGGCTAGCATCCACGTTCTTACCAGAAGATTCACGAACCCGAATACCAATCGATTTAAGCGAATTCACCATATCGCGTAGCTTTTGTAAAAACACATTAAAGCCAGCACTTAATTCATTTAACTCCGCATGCGCGTTCAGGTTAAGTGTCTGAGTTAGGTCACCATCATTGCCCGATAACTGACCAACTTGTTCATTGAGTAATTGCAGTGGACGAATAATCGAACGCACGATTAATAACATGAGCAACGTCGCGACAATGGATACAACTACAGCGAGCGTCAACTGTTCAATAAGGGCTCGTTGCTTGACGTTTTCCATCAGATCCAATTTCGCGTCTAACTTAGCCATGGCAACCGATATCGGTAGGCTAATCAAGAAGTTCCACTGGGTGCTGGTCTTGCCAAGACTCAAGGGCTGAGCAACCATCAATTGACCGTTTTGCTCCATGACCCCACCTTTATTGGCTAAATCTAGCAAGGCTTGACCATTCTCAGTATCCACCGTTTTAAAAGGCTTACCTAAGCTCCCAGTGTATTGACTCGATGCGACGATCAGGCCTTTTTTACTGATGATCGTCACTGACCCTTGCCCATCATATAGCCCTTTGGACAATTCATTGGCAAACTCTTGCATCACTGGTAAGTCTATGTCAGCACCAACAATGCCTTTGAACACTCCGGACTTGATAATAGGCACGGTCAGGCTCGTCATCAACATTTGGCTGCCATTCGGTAAATCAAATAAGTAAGGTTCCACAATACACGCTTTCTTGGTTTCTTTGGGGCATAAATACCACTCGGAAATACGTTGTCCGTGATCGTCTTTCTCAGAGATGTATTTAATTTTTGCACTTTCAATCGGGTAGTAAGTGGTGTCACCCTTTTCGTTTAAGGCCACTGTCACGGCGAAAGAACCGTCATCTTGGGCACTCACATTGGTCTCTTTACCGG
The DNA here is from genome assembly GCF_003716875.1 of Vibrio zhugei. Taxonomy (NCBI): domain Bacteria; kingdom Pseudomonadati; phylum Pseudomonadota; class Gammaproteobacteria; order Vibrionales; family Vibrionaceae; genus Vibrio; species Vibrio zhugei. The sequence goes on from NZ_CP033077.1 coordinate 418,364, forward strand.
CGTATTCACTGTCGTTATTATCAAAAGCATTGGGCTCAAAAAAGGTATATAAGACACTGCTATGCGGAGCCATTTTCTTTGCCGACTCGATCAAACGTGAGATTTGCTCTCTCGACAAAGGGTTCGATAACGTTAAATTATCCGACAGTTGAGCGGCAACCACTTTCGCGACATCTAGGTTTTGCTCAACATACGCTTGGATTTGTTCGCCAGCAATACGAGTATTGAGCTCAAGCTTTGATATCGCTGATTCTTTAAGATCAGCTGCAGCATCATGCTTCAGTTGGTCACTCAAAGAAGAGATCTTGGAATAGGTCTGCCATGTAAATAACAAAGAAATAAATAAGATAGATCCGATACTAATAAGCAGTAATTTGTTCTTCAGAGAGACTCTCGACATAATATACCTTCAAATTTTGTAAAGTGCGTCTTAACCCTTATGTTAGTTAAGCACAAATTTGCGCGTTGTGACTTATTTATAATTGTATCTAAAAGATACGAGATCTTTTTTCATCGTCGTTTCGTAGGGTTTGAAAGCCACATATCGGCGTTGTTTCTTACCCATGATTTCATGGCTATCATCGCGTCCAGCCCGTCATCGATAAAACCATGCAAAAACCATTCCTAGAAATCAAACACTTAGTCTTGACCTTCCTCTAGGGGGAAGGTGTAGAGTCTCTCAACCGTCATCAACAATGGGGCAAATAAAATGGGGTGTTGTAATCAATCACCAAAAGGTGGGGCGCCACTGGGCGTATTTTTGAAGGTGGTGCTAGGCCTCGGTGTGCTGATTTTTTTACTGGCACTGTGGCACTAATCATCATGACACTCGCCCGTCGTTGGCACGATCCTCCTAGCATCGTGCCAACGGCGCGCTTTATTGATGCGACGGGCCCTTCGCTTTATTGACCGAACGGAAAAATTGCGTCATATCTTGCAGTGCCGTTGCACTGCCCGGATAAAACCAAATCTGGTTCGCTAAAATATCGACATGCCCGACCCCTGGGTATATTTTACTCTCGACGGGCACACCTTTTTGATGGCACGTCGCGACCAGTGCATCGAGGTTACTACGCGCGACTTCCTCATCATCGCTTCCCCAAAGCAATAACATCGGTGGTTCACTACCATCGATAAACGTAGTCACTTGCATTTGTGAATAACGTTCTGGCGGCGCAAACATCTTTTTTAAATCATTAGCTTGTGGCACAAAATCATAAGGGCCAGCTAAACCAACGAAGGCTTTGATCAGGCTTCGGTCTTTTCCAACCGCATTTAGATACCGCTCATCGGCCGTCAGCAATGCACCGATATGCGCCCCAGCAGAGTGACCAGCCACAAAGATTCGATGAGGATCCCCACCATAGGCTTGAATATGCTCATCGACCCAAGCTAACGCTTTCGCCCCATCTTGCACAAACACAGGAAAACGCACTTGCGGATATTTGCGATAATCGGCGATCACCGTAACAAAGCCTTGGTTGGCGAGCTTGTTACCAATAAACGCGTACATGTCTTTTGAGCCAGACTCCCAGCGCCCACCATAAAAAAACACGATCACGGGTTTTGAGGTATCTTTCTGCTTTGCTGGCTCATACACATCCAGTTTTTGCAGAGGATCATCACCAAACGCAATATTTTTCACGATGGTGTTGTGACTCCATTTCGCAGGAATATTGGCGACCTCTAGCCCCAATGTTGTGCAAGCGGATAATAAGAGACTGCCCATCGCAATAAAAAGTGATTTCATACTGTTTCCGCCCTAACCAATAAATACATTGTCATCAACACTCTGATCTTTCCTAGGTTGCTAGCGATAAGCAACCAGATAAGCCACTATAAATCATTGTGCTCATGACACCAATGTTCGTACCAGCAAAGTGGGCAAAAACGACCATCGCTGTTTGGCTCTCGATCCTCTATGCTTAGATGAAAACATGCATGGAATATTGGCCTATGAAGATACTGATCATTGGTGGAACAGGCGGAATTGGCCGCGCTATCATCGAATACTGCCTGAGCAATGACGAACATACCACTGTGTATGCCACCTATCATTGCACACCGCCCTCAATCGACCATGAGCGTGTCACTTGGTATAAAACCGATGTCAGCTCAGAAGCGGATGTGTTTGCGTTATCACTGCGCCTCACTAAGTTCGACCTACTGATTAATGCGGTTGGAACCTTACATTCGCCCGATCACAGGCCAGAGAAATCCATTAATGAGTTTGACCTCGATTTTTTTCAACACAACTTCAACGCGAATACTGTCCCGACGCTGTTATTAAGCAAACATTTTGCCCTTCATCTTAAAGCGAAATACCCCACTTATTTCATTGCGCTTTCTGCCAGAATTGGCAGTATCGAGGATAATCGTATCGGTGGCTGGGTCAGTTATCGCTGTTCAAAAGCGGCCTTAAACATGGCCATTAAAACAATCAGTGTGGAATGGAAAGTCAAACAACCCAACTGTTGTATTATCGCGTTTCACCCAGGTACCACCGATACCGAATTATCCAAACCATTTCAAAAGAATGTCGCACCACAGCAACTGTTTTCGCCCCGCTATGTCGCTCACTGTTTATTAGATGTGATACACAATCTCACACCCGAGAACACCGGTCGCTTTTACAGTTACAGCGGTGAAGAGATCCCTTGGTAAAGGAAGCGCTTATTGGCATACCTCGGTGTGACGCTATCGTATTCAGTTACGTATTAGGCTCGGCCTCGAGAACACGTTGATTCTGCCGAATATGAGTGAGGTGTTGCTCGTAAAAAGGCTGGCTCGCAGCACCATGCTGTATGGCTTTTTTATAGATGGAAGCGACGAATATATCCGCCAAACTGAATGCTTGCCCAATCGCATAATTCGATTGAAGACAGATCGTGGGACGTAAGATGTCAAGGCAGCGTAGGATCCACGCGCCACGCAATTCACGCTTGGATACCTCATCGAGTTCTGGACGTAAAAACCCCAAGACCGTGCGGTTTTGCGGCGCATGAATACTGGAATTAACATATTCACAGACGCGGCGGATGGCTGTTTTTTCATTGAGGTCTTGCCCCAAGAGTGAAGAGGAAGGAAACCGTTCTTCAAGATACTCAAGAATGGCCATGGATTCAGAAAATACCGTGCCATCAACAGACAGTGATGGCACGTAACCGTACGGATTAATCTCTCGATAGGTCGTGGACAGTTCTGCGGATGTGACCCCAATTCTTTGGTAAGCAATGCGCTTAAAATTCAGCGCCCACTCTACCCGCTCAGAGCTATTCGAGCCTTTTGCGCTATACAAAATAATATCCATATCATCTCAACTTAGTAATGGTGGCTGAAACACCGCTCCTACAGACACTAGCATTCCTGCCACCATAAAACTGAGATCAGACTCTGACACTCGCGAACGTAGCCGGCACCATTACATCATCGCCGTCTCTCTTGCACAGGGACGCTGTCACGGTGCGGTATTGGCTTTGTCACACGATGAGATAGCCAGTATGACCTATCTTGCAATAGGCCTTATCCGTTGTCCGTTAGCTCCGTCAGCGCGTCTTTGTCTTTACGCGGAAGATTCAATAGCGTAATACCCAACAGAATAAGGGCGATAGACACCAGCATATCTAATCTCACTGTCTCTCCCAACAACATAACAGCAAACCCAATGCCGAAAAGAGGCACGAGGAAATTGCTATAAGACAAATACACCGCATTCGTTCCTTGCGCTAAAAGCAACATCAGCAAAAAGGCGATTGCTGTACAGAACACAGCTAAGTAGACAACGCCTGACAGCACCGGTAGTGAGGAGGTTTGGAGCAAAGATAAGTGCTGATAATTAAGCGGTAGTAGCAGGATCACCATGATCATCAATGCTGCCGTACTGATAGAAAGCCCCGAGTAATTACGTGCATACTCGGCAACCACATTCACCACAGCAAACATAAATGCCGCACCGATAATACAGGCCACTCCAAAAACGTCCGCGGTAATTTTCAAGCTTTGATAGCTCATCACAACAATCCCCGACAAGCCAAAACCCAGTGATACCAACTGATACAGCTGTGGTTTTTTCAACTCTCGGCCCGGAATCAAGTAAGGAAGCAAAAAAGTAAAAAATGGCGAGCTAGCAATTAAAATGGAAGAGAATCCTGCAGTGACGGTTTGCTGACCATTCGCAATCAAGTACTGCGCTAAGAAATCACCGGAAACACCCAACAAAGCGGCTAATACCCAGAATTTTATATCAGTGGAAAATCGGTCTTTCTTCCAGAACATACACACAAGTAGGACGAAAAAGCCGATAAAAATACGGAAAAATGTGATGGATTCCGCGGACATATCATGATTGATTAAATACTTGATCACAGGAAACTGGGATCCCCATAACGCAGAGATCAACAACAGAATAAAAATAGCAAATGACTTATTCATAGTAAGTAACTTAACTCCTCTAAATTTCAAATGAGAGCACTTATCCGCGACAACGAAAGCTTGGCGAGCTCCATCACCCTCATCAATCTGGGTGTGATTCCTCGCGAAGGTAGCGGCTGGTTGTTACCGCGATAAACGGCAATTCCCAACATGTCGGGTCGAACAAGTGAATCGTTTTTATGATTGTTACGCTTTCTCAGCGATCAAATGCCCATCATTACAAAGGGCAAAGCGATACGACATCGCGAGCCAATGCAAGCTGGATTGGACCGTTGATAAGAAAGGTAATAGTTAGGCATACAATACTGTTAGGGAGATGATTTTATCGCTCTCACGCTGCCGTCGCACTTTATGAAGCACAAAGTGGACAAGCGTATTTCACCGTTCAAGAACCGAGAAAGTCAGGTTTGCGACTCACACGTCTTATTTCGGAGGATGCGAGCGGGATTGTATACCAAAGCGTAGCCAAAGTTAATACCACCATACTTTACCGTGGCGCGATAGAGAAAAAGAAAACAAGACAAGTGTCGACGAATGGAGCATCACTAGGAGGGAGAAAGCAGTCTATATCAGTAAACGGGTTCGCGTTGCAGAGTAGCGCCAAAGTCAATCTATGACGCTACTCCACGAATATTACACTAATGGATTAAAACCAAGGCTTATGGCCGACCACGTAGGTTTGTTCAAACTCTTCATCGGATTTGACTAAATAAAGAACAAACTCAACAAAGGCGATAATTCCAATAATCATAGATGGAATGCCGAGTAAGATAAACCCGAATAAAAACAGCAATAGCATAATAACGCCTTGCTTGGTGTAACCTAAATAAAATTTATGTGCACCAAATGCGCCAAGGAAGAAAGCAAATAAAGCGGCAGCGATTTTCTTTGATCCCGCTTGCGAGAGACCTGCACTCGCACTTGCATCCACATAGATTGCACTTGCCTGTTGTTCTACTGCTGAAAAATCCACTTTAGTACCGGCTTTCGGTAATGTTGCCGCTTTCCATTCTTGAATATCGAAATTGTATCGTTGCCCATCATCACCAGAAATAATGCCAACTCGATCTACATCATTATAATCGAGAATTGTACCTTTCATATTTACCTCGCCTTTTTTATTTATTTAATTATCACTAAAGTTCACTCAAACAGAAAACTTTAGTGATAACTTTGAAAAGTCGATAATATAGAAATGTTTCTATTTATCCAATCATTTTATTGTCGGTAATTAAACACCCTTATCAGAGCAATAAATCCGTTAACGCATGCAAACAGACTTTATACTGGTTTCCACTGCACGATACACGGTAAAGCTTTCATGCTTGGGAGAAAAATCATTCGTTAATGGCGCTTCAATGTCTACCTTCCACTCAACTTAAAAATATACCTCTTATTTTAAAGTTATCCATTACCGCTATTAATAAATCAAAAAATAGAATTGTATTCCATAAAAAATAAAACCAGTCATTCATACTCCTTCTATTAAACCTCCAATCGATACACGCTTACTTCTCGTGCTTTTCCCTTCATGCGGTTTGTCATCTCGCCCAAATCTTACGAATCCCCTCATAATTTCTATATAAAACAATGAGTAGACGCACATCGCTCATTCTGATCTAATGAATTTCGCCAAAAACACACTTGATTCAATGAATTTAATAGGGAGCCCTAACGATGCGCGATGTTCAAATTCTACAGCAAACTCTTGAAAACCAATGCCCTGGTATTCACAAAAAACGACTTAGATCTCTTATGCTTGCAACCAGAGCGGTACTGGGCGGCTCTGATCTCACCCTCACTAAAATTGGACGAGCTCTCGACACTGATACCACGGTGAAACATGCCATCAAACGTATTGACCGATTGCTTGGTAATCGCAGTCTACATCGTGAAAAAGAGTCCATATATAAATGGCATGCGTCCCTTATTACCCGAGCCAATCCTTTTCCTGTACTACTGGTTGATTGGTCGGATGTTCGTGAGCAACTGCGCTATATGACATTGCGAGCTTCGATATCCGTTAAAGGTCGCGCCGTCACGCTTTATGAACAGGCATTTGAGTACAAAAACTACAACTCACCCAAGAGCCATCAGCACTTTCTCGATAAGCTTCAATCCTTGCTCCCCCAAGGTTGCACCCCTATCATTATCTCCGACGCTGGCTTTAGAAATACGTGGTTCAGGCAAGTCGCCAACAAAGGTTGGTTCTGGCTTGGGCGTGTACGGGGCGAAGTCTCGATTAAGTGTGGCGAGAGCGCTTGGCAATGGAATAAAGCCTTTTACCCTCAAGCGACTGATAAGCCGCTGTTTTTAGGAGAAAGCCAACTGGCTAAGCGCTCACCGCTTCAGTGCTTTGCTTACTTATACAAGAGTCATCCCAAAGGCAGAAAAGCCCATCGGCATAGTCGAACCTGTCAGAAACACTCGGCTGGAAAAGTGTTCCATAAAGGAGCGAAAGAGCCTTGGCTTCTGGTCACTAACATCCCCAACCATGTACTTAACGGCATTAAAATTACCCGTTTGTACGCCAAAAGAATGCAAATTGAAGAGTCGTTCCGAGATCTAAAAAGTCCAGCCTACGGGTTGGCGCTTCGCCATAACCGAACACGTTGCACCAAACGTATTGATATCTTGTTGCTCATGGCATTGATGGCCGAAATCATCATGTGGTGGAATGGCTTAATCGCCATGCAAGCCAAATGGCATTATGACTTCCAAGCCAACACCATCAAGCATCGCCGTGTGCTCTCCATTCCTAGACTTGGTAAGGAAGTACGTTGCCACCGAAGATACCGAATACAAGAGTCCCAATATCATTGGGCAATGGTCGAATATCAACGCCTTACGCATACCTGTGGGTTGGGGGAATTATGAGGGGATCCGCCAGCGCCCAAATAACCTATTCCAAGCTTAGTAATCACCGATTTTGAGCGTTCATTACCCACTAAGTGCATAACTTGCAGTGTAGTTAAACTGCAATACTCTTTTGCAAAAGCGATCAAGCAGCGGCAAGCCTCCGTCGCGCAGCGATAATCCCAATAAGGTGTACCAATCCAATAAGCAATATATGATTAAAAATCACAGAATGATAATAAATAGGCAATATAAAAAAGCCCCTGCAGGCGAAGCTGCAAGGGCTATAAAATTCTTAGTCACCGACGACCATCGCGACCTTAATTCGTCCGTTATGAGTGTGACGTTGCAGGTTTAGCTTGTGGTTTTCTACGGCGTGGGGCGCGGGTAGTCGTACCTTTATCATTGCTCGTGGATTTTGCTGCTGAGCTCGATTGACCTCGGTAACTCCCCTTGCTGTTTGAACTGCGTTTGGGTTGCTTGCGGCGTGCTTCACCACCTTCAGTCGGCTTCGAATCACTATGATCGGCATTGACACTCGGTTTCTTCGGCTTTTTCGGTTTCTTGGGCTTAATTGGACGAGTATCCAGTTTGGTTTCTGGCACCTTGTTGGTGGCCGGATAGCCTTCTAACTCGAAACGTGGCAGTTTTTTCTGAATCAAACGTTCAATCGCAGAAAGCTCGCTGACATCAGCCGCCGTTACAAACGAGATGGCTTTGCCGACTTCACCCGCTCGGCCAGTACGGCCAATACGGTGTACATAATCTTCTGCTACTTTCGGTAAATCAAAATTGACCACTTGAGGCAACTGAGGAATATCAATACCGCGTGCCGCAATGTCCGTCGCCACTAATACACGCACGTCGTTCGATTTAAAGTTAGCAAGCGCCTTGGTTCGAGCCCCTTGGCTCTTGTTGCCATGAATGGCTGCTGCCATGATGCCGTTTTCCGTAAGATATTCGGACAGACGATTCGCACCACGTTTGGTACTCGTAAACACCAAAACTTGATGCCAGTTGCCCTCTTTAATCAGCTTTAACAACATCGGCGCGCGCTTTTTCACGTCTGCCGTATAAACTTGTTGTTCAACCAGTGTGGCGGTTGAATTGGCTGGAGCGACTGAAATCTGCACAGGGTTGTTCACTAGGTCTTTCGCAAGCTCGCGAATACTTTCTGAGAAAGTCGCAGAAAAGAGCAAGTTCTGACGTTTTTCCGGTAATACCCGCAGGATTTTACGAATATCGCGAATAAAACCCATGTCCAACATGCGGTCAGCTTCATCGAGCACTAACACTTCAAGTTGGTCAAACTTAATGGCGTTCTGATTAAAAAGATCCAATAATCGTCCTGGCGTTGCCACTAGAATATCCGCGCCTTTACGCATGCGCTGCATTTGCGGATTGACCTTCACACCCCCAAACACCACGGTATTACTCAGCGATAAGTGACGACTGTAGGTTTCGACATTTTCTTGAATTTGCGCCGCAAGCTCGCGCGTAGGCGTTAAAATTAACGCACGCACTTGGTTACTGCGCACTCTTGGACCATTAGAAAGCAGTTCTAAAATTGGCAATGTAAAGCCGGCGGTTTTCCCCGTTCCTGTCTGCGCTGCTGCCATAATATCTTGACCCGTTAACACAGCGGGTATTGCTTGTTCCTGAATTGGAGAAGGTGTTGTGTAACCCTTTTCCTTTATTGCTTTAAGTATTGGAGCAGAAAGACCTAACGAGGTAAAACCCATATATATTCTCAACTAAAATTATAAAATACTCGTGTATTGGTGACACGTGAAAAGTCCGCCATTCTGAGCCTTTGTCGGCCACGTGGCAACCATTAATTCCTGATTTTTTCATTTATTTCTGTCTGCTGCATTGCGATTAGATTGAATATGTGCGCACTCATTCACAACCGCATTGCCGCTTGAACGTCTAGGCAAATTGTCTGTTACAGGGTATCTTCTCATTGAAACCCGTAGAGCTTGGCGCTTATGCCTTTAGATGATGCGCCTCACTGCCATCCAGAATATACAAAGATCACCTGCCAAGCTCGAAAATATGTTCAATATGCTGTAAAAGTGACCAGTCTCGGTATCGCGGGTAATGACTGGATACCGTCTCTGTAAAAGGTAACCAATGAATGACACCTGATTCTGTGGAGGAACAATGAAAATTGACGTGATTGGCAGCGGGAGCGCGTTCGCAACACACGCGAATACTTCAGCGATGTTAGTGACGGAAAATGACCAATGCTGGCTCATTGATTGTGGTCCAACGATACCACGTGCGTTGTGGCAGCGTTCATTAACGGTTAACGCTATCGATGTGATTTACTTCACTCACATTCATCCCGATCATTGCGCAGGATTACCGGCGTTATTAAACCAATGGAACAGTTTTGGTCGTGTTAAACCGTTAACTATTGTCTGTCAACCAGAGCAACAAGTGATGCTCGAATCCTTGGTTACGCTGTCAATCTGGCCCAAGTCCGAGATGCGCTTTGAACAGCACTGGTGTCATACTCTGCCGACAATGCATTGGGGCACCTGGACAATTCACACCGCTCCAACCGATCATGACGTGCCTAATCGAGCCATACGCATTGCAAACCACCAGCATGCCTTATTTTATAGTGACGACGGCCGACCAACGGATGCCTCTATCGCCTTAATGAAAAACGCGACGATTGCTTTTCAAGAATGTGCCTCGTTCGACTCCTTGCCCGAAGGTGACTCACATGGCGATCTACCACAATGCATAGAGCTTAGTGAGGCGTTAAATCTAGACTATCTGTGTGTGTATCACTGTTGGGATGAATACCTAGAAGACATACAAGCCCGCTGTGCCGCTCTCCCCCACCTGTATGTCAGCCAAGATAATCTCGTGATCGATTTAGACAAAAACATTGGCCATCAATTGGATGATCAACTTCGCTAAACGGTCTTTCGGGCAAAAACCATGGCGCCACTAAGGCTCTCAGAAAGCAAAGCGCCAGAACGAACAACTATAACAGGTAACGCATTGAAATAATTTCAGTTTACATTGTAAATTACCCAACCACTGCTCAGCACTACGTCGGGGTAGCGATATTAGCGACCTGAAATTGATGCATGAGTTCTTTTAATCCGTTCGCTTGAACCGACAAGTCTTCGCTCGCTTGTGCTGTTTCACTGGTACTCAATAAGACATTCTCGCCTGAATGCTGAATACTTTCTAAATTTGAGCTAATTTGTAGTGAAGCGACCGATTGTTGTTCACTGGCCGTCGCAACTTGCACATTCGCTTCGGCTAACTCAGTGATGGATTGGGCGATATAGCCAAATACGTCTTGCACTTGATGAATATTAAATGTGGTTTTTTCAATGGTCGCTGCACTATTATCAACCACATCAGAGGCTTCTTTAGTATTACCAACCAGTTGATTAATAAGAGATTCTATTTCTTTTGTCGCCTTTTGACTGCGAGAAGCAAGATGCCGCACTTCGTCAGCAACCACAGCAAAGCCGCGCCCTTGTTCCCCCGCACGTGCCGCTTCTATCGACGCATTCAATGCCAATAAATTCGTTTGCTCAGAAATACCATCGACCACTTGAATAAAGTTCTGAATTTCCCTGGTACTATCTTGAATGACGTTCACAATCGCACGGAATGCTTCGCCTTGTTGTTGTAATTTTTCAGACAAGGCTTGGGCTTCAGAAATCACATGCGTGCCTTTTTTAGCCGACTGATCCAATTGATCTGTGGCATCTGAGGAACTGGTGGCATTATTCGCGACTTCATGAATGGTGGCAGCCATTTCGGTCATCGCTGATGCCACTTGGGTGGTGTTATCTTGCTGAGTCGCCATCGCTCGACGGTTGGTATCCGCGACGCTGGATAATTCCACCACCGTTGCTGCGATATTATCAGCACGGTCAATCACTTGCCCTACCATGGTACTGAGCGACAGGCACACGTTATTCATATTCTCAATCAACATACCGGTTTCATCTTTCGAGTGCACTGGGCTGGATTGATTAAAGTTGCCTTTTGCCATCTCTTTCGCCATGTCGCACGCCACCGCAATGCCTTTCACTAGATAACGACTCAAAATAATACCAAGCATCACACCAACAATAATCGAAGCGACTGAAACCCCCACCATATAGGTAAGCGCTTGATGCTCTTCTTTTTTCGTCATGTTAACGGCTGATTGTGTCGCCCTTTCTAAATGAGATAAGAATTGCTGTAAGTCTTCATCAAACTTGGTTTGCTGTTGCTCTAAGGTAAATGCCACGTCGCTGAGTTCCTCAGGCCCGCGCCCTGCTTTCAACCCATCGAGGACCTCAACGAGCAAGCGTTCATAGCCATGATGATTCGCGATGATCGTGTCTAGTTTGGCATTCAAGGCGACTAAGCGTGCTTTTACTTTCGGGTGGAAGGCGTGCTCAATCGACGTTTTTAACAACGTCTGGGCGGTGTGCACTTGTTGATTGAAATCGTGCGCGATTTGCCGAATTTTCGCATCGTACCCCGTTAAGGCTTGGGTCTGTTCTTTGGTCTCGATACCCGCAATTCGAAATGCTTTTTCTAATAAAATGGCCCCATGCAGCTGTTTGACAGTGACATCAGTCGCTAATTTGGATAAGGGAATATTTTCTTCCGCGATGACATCAATTTCAGTGGCGACCAAGGACATCTTGTAAATCGCGAATGTCGACACACCAACCAGGCAAAGAAGCATAACCACAATCGTGCCAATCAGCTTCTTAGCGATAGAGACGTTTTTAAAAAATTGCATATTTTTACCCTATAGAGTAAACAACAATATTGTAATTTGTGTGGAAATACCTAATCAGTACGCCAAGCACTACGCTCTCGTACTAAATTTGTATTTAACTCATTACTAATAGTCACGAACTCCCTATAGTGCAATAAAGTGCACGTCAGATACGCTCATTTACAGCAATGCTTGTGTCGTACATCACACACCAGTAACGATACACTACCGTGAGAGCGACTGTTAACATGGCAAACAATACGGAGAACGCGATGATGACAGCGCCCCCTCCTCATTCTCGTCAAGAAACTCGCCACTTGATGGCTAGGTCTATGATAAGCTAGTGCTTTTCATTTTGACGTGTACGATCCCTATGACCATAGAACATTTCGAGGATATCTATCATCGAGCTTGCCAACGCAAAGGCGGCAAACAAGCTCTGGAGTCTCTCTTGCAAAAGCCTTTACACCAAGATGAGATCGCTGCTATTCCAGATGACCGCTGGTTAGCTGCGTTTACCATGAAAGTATTTCAATGTGGTATACAGTGGAAGGTTGTCCGTGATAAATGGCCGAATTTTGAGTCGCTCTTTTTTCAATTTCGCCTTGAGCCGATACTCATGCAGCCCGACGAGGCGTGGGAAGAAAAAGCTCGCGATCCTGGCATCATTCGTTATTTGCCCAAAGTGATGACGATTCCTGCGAATGCGCAAATGATATTTGATGTCCGTGTGGATCACGGTTCATTCGGAGAATGGGTCGCGCAATGGCCCAAAGCGCGAATTGTCGATTTATGGCTGCATTTGAAAAAGCATGGCAAGCGCCTCGGTGGCAATACCGGGCCTTATGCATTGCGACAAATGGGGGTGGATACTTTTTTGATGACCTACGATGTAGAAGCCTATTTACGCGCCACCAAGATTATCGACAGTGGTAAAGAGACTAAACGCGCCTTATACGCGGCCAATGATGCCTTTAACCAGTGGCATGCCGAGTCTGGACGCAGTTTTACCGAGATAAGCCAAATCATTGCCTATTCCAGTGGTGATCTGCACGATCATTAATAGCTAAGGTAAGCCCCGATTTCAGATAATAAGTGCGACATTCATGGAAATATGTAGAAGAGGAAGCCAACTGCTGAAAGTGGTACGCTCTTCTCGCCAAAGAAACAAGCAGTACTACCATGAATTATCAACAGTTGACCGAAGGCAGAAGATACCAGATTTCTGCTCTTTTGGAACGGGGAATTTCGGTTCCTGAAATAGCTAAAACAGTTCAGTGCCACCGCTCGACGGTATACCGTGAGCTTAAACGCGGTCGGAAGGGAGAGCATTATTGCCCTAACGAAGCCCAGATGTCGTCTACCAAAAAGCGCAAAACAGCACGTAAATACCGAATACCAAAGGAACGTGTCGATTTTATCCGCCTTCTTTTAGAAACAGATTGGAGTCCAGAGCAGATTTCTAATGTATTAACGAAAATTGGTGCATCTGTCAGTCATGAGTGGATCTATCGCTTTGTTGCTCAAGATAAACGCTTGGGCGGTAAGTTATATCGTCACTTGAGACAAGGTCATAAGCGGTATCGCCGAGGTAAACAAGAGAAAGCTCCAGCGATAAAAAATGCCGTTTCGATTGATGATAGACCAAGCATCGTTGACAGTAAGGAGCGGTTTGGTGACTGGGAAATCGACACTGTGCTAGGTAAGCATGGTACAGGTGCAATGGTGACTATTTTAGAGCGTAAGACTCGATTTTACGTGGTAAAGAAAGTGCCATCTAAGTCAGCGGATGATGTCACCAAAGCGACAATAGAGCTACTGAAGCCCTATAAGAAACATGTCCATACCATTACGGCAGATAACGGGCGAGAGTTTGCAGGTCATGAAACCATCGCAAAAGAATTAAAGGCTGATGTGTACTTTGCTCATCCGTACAGTTCTTGGGAGCGTGGTGCTAATGAGAATGCGAACGGTCTTTTAAGGCAATATGTGAAGAAAGGAACCGATCTAACGACAGTGACGGACATCGATATAGAGTTCGCTTTATCGCGGATAAATTACCGTCCGAGAAAGTGTTTAGGCTTCAAGCAGGCAGCCATTATATTTGAGGAGATGGCTTTAGCTTCTTGATATTGGAGAGTGTCGCACTTCGCAGTTGAATTCGGGGCCAACCACGCCTAAAACTCGACATAAAAAAACGCCGCTTCTCGACATTGTTTGGGAAGCGGCGTTATTACTGTCGTTGTGGAGCAATTACAGTAAATTCACGCAATCTTGTGCAATAACGAGCTCTTCATTCGTCGGAATCACCAAAGCAACCGCATTGAACAGGTCCGATTTGGCGATTTGACCTGACTGACCAAAACGAGCGGCTTCATTGCCTTGCTTGTCTTCGACAAAACCAAAGACTTTTAAGTCGTTCAATACCGCGCTGCGCACGGGTAATGAGTTTTCACCAATGCCGCCAGTGAATACAATGGCATCCAATCCTTCGCCGACCGCGACAAGGTAGGAAGCGATGTATTTAGCCACACGATAGGTAAACACTTCAAACGCCAATTGAGCGTCTTTATCGCCTTGATCCATGGCTTCAATCAAACCACGCATATCACTGGTTTTTCCAGACAATCCCAGTAAGCCTGATTTTTTGTTCAAGGTATTAAAAATGGTGTCATGATCCCAACCTTTGCGGATAAGGAATTCAATCACGCTCGGGTCAAGATCGCCACAGCGGGTCCCCATCGCCAATCCAGCCAGAGGAGTCAGCCCCATGCTGGTATCAACACATTCGCCATTTTTGATGGCACTCACCGAGGCTCCATTGCCTAAATGCACGGTGATCAAATTACATTCAGTTGCGGCTTTACCTAATACCTTGGCCGCTTCACGGCTGACAAAATAATGGCTGGTACCATGAGCGCCATAACGACGAACTCGGTAATCGTCGTAGATTTTTTTCGGTAAGGCGTACATAAACGCTTTAGCTGGCATGGTTTGGTGAAAAGCCGTATCAAACGTGGCAAACTGTGGCAATGATGGGAAAACCTCCATCGCAGCGCGCATACCATAGCCATTGGCTTTGTTGTGCAATGGCGCCAATTCCGCCAACTTCTCAACTTCGTTCACGACGTCTTCGGTCACACGTACAGTGCCTTTAAACGATTCTCCCCCCGCAACAACACGGTGACCTATAGCGACAAACTTATCACTGAGGTGCAGTGCATCCAATAGTTTCACAATACGAGTAAAAGCGTACTGATGATGATCACCGCCTGCTGGAATCGCTTCCTCTGTTTTTTCCCCGTTATATTTCCAACTGATCATCGCTTCTGGTAGACCAAAACATTCGCCGAGACCACTAATGACTGCATCACCTGTTGCTGGGTCAATGACAGCAAATTTTAGCGAAGAGCTACCAGAGTTGATAACCAACACGTAAGAATTTGACATGGTGCTATATCCTATATTCTGAGCAGGGGGTGTGAAGCTTGCGCTTCTCCATTTAGTTGTCCCATTATTCAATAATTTTTGAATCTTTCAACTTTGTTTTAGTATTTTCTCTTAGTCCGCTGTTTCTTTTGTTGATCTTTAACAAGCGAACATTTTATTTACTCTAAAAAATAAATGTGAACCCTATCATTTTGTACAAAAAAACGCCACATCATAGAAAAAGTGGCGTTTTTATGCGATCATGATTTCATTAATGGAATGTAATTATTCATAAATAGGAAGTTAAGAATAGTATAAGCACACCCGATTTCCATCATGCTCAATGATGTTAAAAGGCGTTTCATAGATTTCGCTGAGGATTGACTCGTCAATCACCTCGCTCACGCACCCATTGGCGACCACTTCGCCCTGCTTGAGGGCGATAATGTAATCCGAATAACATGACGCAAAATTAATGTCATGAATGACAATCACCACGGCCTTATTCAGTTCTTGCGCCAAGCGGCGAATGGTCGACATGATTTTTATCGAATGTTTAATATCAAGGTTGTTCAATGGCTCATCTAAGAAAACGTAATCCGTATCTTGCGCCATGACCATCGCAATGAACGCCATTTGACGTTGCCCACCACTCAGTTCATCTAAGTACTGATGCTGAATCTCACTCAGATCCAAATAGTGAATCGAACGGTCAATCACACGGCGATCATCGGAGTTCAGTGCCCCTTGAGAATGAGGGAATCGCCCAAATTCCACCAGCTCGCGAATGGTAAAACGCATCGTGATTGAGTTCGATTGACGCAACACCGCTAAGCGTTTTGCCAACGCTTTGGTATCCCAGTCCACCAGCTCTTTACTGTCGATCCACACCTGCCCGCCATCACGACTCATCAAACGACTGGCCATCGATAACAGGGTACTCTTCCCTGCCCCATTCGGCCCAATAATTGACGTCACTTTACCCAATTTGAATTCGGCACTGGCCCTCTTGACGACAGTATGAGATCCAAAGTGCTTAGTCAGGTTATCAAGAACAATCATAGTTACACCACTTTGTTACGCAGCAGCAAAGAAAGAAAATAGATGCCACCGATAAAATTAATAATCACACTCAGTGTGGTATTGAACGCAAACACCTTCTCCACAACCCATTGACCGCTTAGCAATGTGCATACCGCCATCGCCGAACTGGCGAACAGTAAAATGCGGTGTTGAAAGGTACGGAACCACTCACGTGTTAAGTTGCTAATGAGGAGTCCAAAAAAGAGCACTGGCCCCACGATGGCTGTGGATATGGCGATCATAATCGCGCTCAATAACAAAACATTACGTGTAATACGGAAGACATCGACCCCTAAGCTTGTGGCATTATCTTGATCCAACCAGAACACATCCAATACACGATGGTAACGAAATAGCCGCCATGTAATGAATAACATCAACGGTGTAGTGACGTAGACCAATGAGGTCTTAACGTTATTGAAACTGGCAAACATCATCGATTGCAGCGCCGCGAAATCATTTGGACTCATAAGCATGGTAAAAAAAGACGCGATATTGCCAAGGACGGCACCAATCACAATGCCAACCAGCAGCAACACCATCAAGTTAGGTCTGTCCCTACGAAAATACAGCCAGAACAATACCCCAGAGGCTCCCACCATCACCGTGGTGCTTAACGCAAAGTTGGCATACGCATTGACAGTGAAATAGCTCGTAGTCCCCAATGTGACCACAACTAAGACCTGCGCCAGTAAATACAACGCATCGAAGCCCATAATACTTGGCGTGAGAATTCGATTATGAGTGATGGTTTGAAACGCCACAGATGACTGAGCGATAGCGACCCCAGCGAGGATCATCGCGAGTACTTTCGGTATCCGGCGTGATAAAAAATATTGGTAGTTATCGGCGTTTAATCCAACGCCAATGAATAATCCTGCCACGCAGACAGAGAGCATGACTAAGAGATACAGTTTGGTTTTATCCTGCACGACGTTGCCCTCGTAGAATCATAACCACAAACACGACACCACCTAAGATACTGATGATCATTGAAACTGGCATTTCGTACGGAAAAATAATCAGCCGACCAACGACATCGCACAATAGCACCATCAACGCGCCCCACAAGGCCGTGATTGGAATATTGTGGCGCATATTATCGCCATAAAAGGCGCTGACTAAATTTGGAACGATCAATCCCAGAAATGGCAATTGACCCACAATCATGACAACGGTGGCCGACATAATCGACACCAAACACACCCCCACGATGACAACCTGCTGGTAGTTCAACCCCAGATTTAAGGCAAACTCTTTGCCCATCCCTACCGCGGAGATACGCTTGGCAAATGCATACCCAATCAGTGAGATCGGTACAGCGATATACAATAGTTCATAATCGCCCTCCAAGAGATTGGCAAAATTGGCGACGGTCCAGCCCATTAAGTTCTGTACCGCATCAAATTGATACGCAATAAAACTGGCGGCAGAAGACACGACATTGCCAAAAATAAGGCCGACCAATGGGACAAAAATGGCATTTTTAAATTGAATTCGATGAATAAACTGTACGAAAACAAGCGTGCCCGCAATGGCAAACGCAAAAATCATTACAACATTATCGCCATTACCAAAAACAACCAGGCTCACAACATACCCTAGCATCGCACACTCAATGGTGCCCGATGTGGACGGAGCGGCGAAGCGATTTTGACTCACTTGTTGCATGATAAGCCCGGCAATACTTAAGCCAGCCCCCGAGAGCAGAATGGCCAACAACCTTGGAATACGGCTGGTTGAAAGCAATTGCCACGCGAGAGGATCTCCTTGTAGTAAGCGACCAACGGACAAGTTACCGACACCAACAAAGACAGAGCTTAAGCTCAGAATAACCAGAAAAAACACTAATTTTTTCACATAAACCTCAACGAAAAAAGCCGCCAGCACAGTCATGCTGACGGCTTGAAACTGTCTTATTATTGTGTCGCTTGTTGAACGTCTTGAATCATTTGTTCTGTCGCATGAACCCCTGAGATACCTAGATACCACGCATTTAAATCGAGATAATACATATGACCGTCTTGATAGGCTTTGGTGGCTTGCACCAATTTATTCTCAAAATTTTCATGAGTGTGGCTGTCTTTGGGATTGACTAACTTGTCGCGATCAATGATGAACAAGTTATCTGGGTTGTGCTGTCGAATATATTCGTAAGAAATGAGGTCACCATGCTGCCCTTTGTTGTCAACCTGAGCCGCGGTTTTAAAGCCAAACTCATGAAACACCGATGAGAAACGGGAAGACGTGCCAAACGTGCTTATGTTCCCTCCAGAAGCCATCACTACTAACGCATTACTACTATGCTGCTGGTTATAGTCATGCACGGCTTGAAACTGTTTGTCTAATTTGGCGATAGCCGCGTCGACTTTCGGTTCAATATCAAAAATTTTACCAAGCTTATGCCACTCTTCTTGAGTATGCTGCCAATAGTCTGTGTTGTAGCGAGAGCCGAATACAAAGGTGGGTGCAATCTTAGTCAATTCATCATAGGCCTTTTCTGCTCGCGGGCCGATGATGATCACATCCGGTTTGGCATTGTAGATGGCCTCAAAATCCGGTTCAAACAATGACCCAGCATCTCGGTATTGGTCACCCGCATATTGAGATAAATACGCGGGCATAAATTGCGTTTTCGATACTGCAACCGGCTCAATACCAAAACTGGTGACCGCATCTAACGCGCCAAAACCAATCACAACCACTCGTTTGGGCACCTGTGCTACCGTTGTTTTTCCCAATTTGTGTTGCACTGTCACCGGACTTGCCTGTGCAGCGCATGCTACCACTAAACCTAACAGTGCACAGCCAGTTGAAACCTTCATAGTTTTCCCTTTTTAAATACGAAAGATATTGATATTTATTATCATTTGAATTCAAGCAATATACTCAAGCTCTGCGTTGGTCGCAAGCATGTAGCGACTAAAAAGGCGTTAAATCGTTATAAAAGTGAGAGTATTAACAAAAAGACAGGGGCATGCAGAGCAATCCACACTTAACACATGGTGGGCGTACAACTGAGTGGGGTTAGTGTCTGTTCACCACATTTAAGATGATGAATTGACTGTTTAGGTAAAAGCACCCATGAATTATCACTGTTCAGTGGTTCAGAGGCGACAATCATCCCCTGCTCTTGATAGGAGAGAAACACGGTAGGAGGCTTATCATCACTGCTATAGCGAACCACCCACAAACTGTCACCGTCCGACAAACACATCGAGGCTTTAAAAGGTTCTTCGACTCCCTTTGTGTGACGTAAGTGTTCGATATGATGAATGGTCTCTTGAATGGCCATTAACGGCGTATCTTCTAACCCATAGGACAGCATCAATAAAAAAATGAGCTCACTGTCTGTCGTCCCTTTGCGCTGCACATAGAGATATTCAGGGAGTAAACGATCCAATCCCCAACGTAGCCGCTCATATTCACCGATTTGCCCATTATGTAAAAACATCCATCGCTGGTGAATGAAGGGATGACAATTGGAGCGCGATACTTGCGTTCCGGTTGACGCACGCACGTGCGCCATAAATCGGTGAGAGGTAATATGATGAGTGAGTGATCGAAGATTTTCATCACTCCATGCGGGTGACACCTCATGAAATTGTCCAGGAGTGTCACGCTCAGGGGTGTACCATCCAAGGCCAAAGCCATCACCATTGACCCGACTGGGCGATTTTCGCGCTTCCAAGCTTTGATGAACCAACGAGTATTCTGGTTCGTAAATGAGTTGATCAAGATACATGGCCTTACCTTGATAAGCTAACCACCGACACATCGCTGCACCTCACTATCCGCCCCAGACTGACTCCATGCCAAAAGCCTGATCCCACGCGTTTGACACGATAAGCTATCAGTATTGCAGAGGTTTGTGGGTTTTGTCGACAATCAGTGCCCAAATCCCCCCAATACTGTGCTGATGGGCACAGGTAACCACATGCTCAGGACACACAAACTCAATACGACACTAGGAAATACGCGTTGGTCACAGGTAAAAATCCGCAGACGAGTGAGAAAAGGAGCCATCACAAATAGTCCTAATAATACCGCGATTGCATGAGTTGGCTGCGGCGCAAATACTGCCACGACCATAACCGCTGTAGTGATACCCCATCTCATAGGAAGACGTAATCGCTTGCCAAGTGCCACGATAAACACCGCCGTAATTACTAATATTGCCATCATACTTTCACCTAAACTTTAATAGAAATCATTCTCATTTGCGTTTAATAATAAGAAGATTTACCCCACAATGCAAGTGGATTTAAGTAGGTCTTTTGCTTATAGGTGAGATCACGTTAAAATGTGCCGTATTTTGCAATGACTGCCAGATGACAGTCTTGCTTTAACCAATCTCTATGGTGGCCTGTATTGTGACTATCCAAACGCCGTGCCGAGCGGCATGCAAAAATGACGGCGGTTTATGCTCTGGCTGCTACCGAACCATGCCTGAAATCTTGGCTTGGCAGCACTATTCCTCAGCAGAGCGACAAGCCATAATGAATGAGCTTAACGGCATAAAGCACACGCATAGCTGCCCAGCTTGTCAGCAACTCACGTTCTGTGGGCGTGCGGCTGGTCAAGACAGCTGTTGGTGCCTGTCCGTAGAAGAACGCGAGCCATTAACTCTGACGAGTCAGGCTTGCCTCTGTCGAGCCTGCTTGAGCCAACAGCCAGAGCGTTAATGGCGATTTATTCGCTCACCCTCTCATCGACCCGCTGAGACCTCGCCCTCGATTGGTGAGACATCACATAAAAGCCAAACATTGCAATCAGTGCAACCGCGATGATGCTCAGCCAAGTTGTGTGGTAACCAAAGCGGTCAATCAGAAAGCCGATAACCATAAAACTGGGCATCACCAACACACTGCGCAACGTTACCAATACACCTTGAATACGCCCTCGATGACTCGCTGGCGAATGGTTGGCTAAATAAATGCCCTCTTTGGTCAACAGTAAAACTTCACCAGCCGAAAGGAATAACCATGCGATGAAATGAGCCGGAATGGTTGGCCATAGTACGATCACCCCATAGCCAAGCATAAATAATCCCCCAGCATAAGCGAGACTGATGGTTTCTATTTGATGGCGCGTGAGTCTCATCAGTAAAGGGGTAAGTATGACAACAGCAATACAGGCAAATGTCATTAGCTGACCAAAAATCAACGGTCCTTGCTCATCATACAGAGCACTTAAATATAAAGGGCTCATCATCGTCATTTGATTTAAGGCATACCACAACAAGCCGCAGAGAAACGTAAAAACCAGCAAACGCGGGCGAGCTTTGAGTACCCGCCACACACTGCCTTCTACCGGTCGTTCAAGCTCATTGATATGACATTCACTCGTCTCGCTGGGCACATTAATAAACAGCGCCACAATGACGATGCCACATAACACCGCACCGCCATTGCCAAAGAATATCCATTGCGTGTGATGCCAAAACAAATACCCCGCGATAATGGGGCCAACCGCTGAGCCAAAATTATATGCGAGGTAACTCAATGACATAATGGCATCACGGTTATGAGGCTGTGAGAAATCGGCCACCAGCGCATTACTCGCTGGCACGGCAATGCCAATAAAGAAATACGCGATGACTAATCCGACCGGCACAAGTATGGGCGCTTGTGCCACCCAGCCGCAGGCAATAATCACCCCGGCTCCTAGGAGCTCACCGGTCACCATGACCGATTTATGCCCCCAGACATCGGACAATTTACCACCGATCAATCCCCCTAAAAAATAGGTCGCGGTGATCCCCATTGCCCATGTTCCGGCTGCTGTGGCGGAATACCCCAGCTTATCGGTCAACAACAACACTAAAAAAGGAATAATAAAATTGCCCAGACCTAAAATAATACGGGCCAGAGCTAAGAAGTAGATATTGCGAGGAAGCCCTCGGTAAATCGAGAGTGAAACAACCAGCTTCTGAATCATAAGTATCCTGATTAAACGAGTACATCAGAGTGCTCTAATAAAGCATCGTCGCCTTGCTCGAAAGCAAGAAAGAGGACGTGTCACTGATGCTCTATCGGTGCTTTACCGATAGTAGGAAACGATAATCGTGATCCGGTAACGGTCATACGTTGGGCGTAAGAATATGGGTTAAGCACCAACATCATTGGGAATGACAGAAGTCAAACCGACCGTCTCTAAATGGGGAGGAAATAGGAAGGCGTACGCGTACAACGATATGGGCATGTCATCGTAGGCGCAGCTATTGAACAAGACACTCACTCACCTAAGAGCGCAATGCATATCAATAACAATGAACACTGGCAGTAACGCATTGAGAAAATAACGTTATTTACCCAGCAACAGAGTACATTCAGATTTCAACCAATAAAGAGGAATCAACGACAGTAAATGATGAAATAGGCGGGCTTTTGACATGGGAAAATCTCCTTATACACTACGATCTCAATGAGCGAAAGACGATAGCATACCTTAACGAGATTGTGAATTGGGCTCACGAGAATTAACGACACGCACATCACGTTCCGCTCGTTAAGCAGATCGCATGGGCAGTAAACAATCGGCCGTTCTCATAAGCAACGACCCGCCTTACTAGAGGCAAAGCGGGTGTTTATAACAGTAAGTTAGATTTTAAATCTTTGAATAATTTCAGTTAACTGATGATTCACGTCGGCGACGGTCCTCATGCCTGAGACGGTTTTATCACCATTACTGGCCAAATTATTCACAATGTCATTCAGCGCATTCATATTGCGACTCACATCTTGCGTCACACTGGTTTGCTCTTCAGCTGCTGTAGCAATTTGCGCACTGATGTCATTAATTTCAGAAATCGATTGGATCACTTTCTCCAGCCCAGCATGCACACTTTGTGATTCTTGTGCGGTTTGCTCACATTAAGATTTCGTTTTATCCATCGAGAGCACCACATCGTGACTACCGCTCACTAATTTTTGCAGCACCTCGCTAATTTGTTCCGTGCTCTCTTTGGTCCGATTGGCCAACTTACGCACTTCATCGGCCACCACGGCGAATCCTCGACCTTGCTCACCGGCACGCGCAGCTTCAATCGCCGCATTGAGTGCTAATAAGTTCGTCTGCTCTGAAATATCACCAATCACACTTAAAATAGAGCTGATGTTTTGGGTTTCGTCATTCATTTCGTGCACACGCTCAGACGAATGCTCGACGCCATTGATGAGCAAAGAGATATTATTCTGTGATTTGGCGACTAATTTACTCGATTCGTAACTCTCATCATTGGTACGTTGAGCCAGATCCGCCGCGTTTGAAATGTCATTGGCCATCGCCGCGGCCGTCGCACTCATTTCATCAATTGCGGTGACGACTTGCTCAGTTTCAATCACATGGTTATTAAGCATCTGCGCGTTTTCTTGTGATAATTGCTCCATTTGTCCGACATTGTCTTGTAACGTTAGCGTCGCACTACGAATCTCAATCATCATGGTTTGGAGTTTGTCGACAAAGACGTTCACACTTTGCGCGATCTGTCCTAAATCATCATTGGTGGTGACATCTAGGCGCTGAGTCAGATCCGCCTCCCCACTCGAGAGCCCCTCTATCATCGATTTCAACGATAAAATTGGACGATAAACCACTTGAATAACAAAGAAGGCAATGATCACGCTAATAAACACCAAGATCAAAGTGGTGACGCTCGCAGCATTGCGGGCAGAGACCAAACTCGCAAATACATCGGCTTTATTGACGGTAATCACAAAATACCATTGCTTGTTAGCAACATTAATTTGATGAGAAAAAAGAATTTTTTCTGTTCCTTGAGTAAACTCTTTTGTCATCGCGGTTTGATTCACCAAGGTATTGGCTAATGGCTTTAACCAAGCAACCTCATTACCTTTTGCGCCCGGTTTTAACGTATTTAAATCCGACGAGGCCAAAACAGTAGTATCTTTATTGACAATAAACGCCATGGTGCCTTGTTGCTTAGCCACATCCACAACCAATTTATTTAAAAAGCCCAATTTCATATCAGCGCCAATCATGCCTTGTTGAATGCGCTGTACCATACTGATCCAATAAATATTGGCGTTCGCTTCGTCAGGATACGGCTCAGTGATCGCGGGGGTCTGTGCATTACGGCCATCTTTATAGTAACTGCGCGTGCGAATATCCCCTTCAAATTTATGATCCGGCCAGCTGGCACTGGTCAAGTTCCAATAAGCATCGCCGCTTTACTCAAGACCAATAAAAGAACTGCCCGTATTCAGTGTGGTCGCAAAAATCGAACTTAATTCGATAAAGTCTTGTGGGCTATTCGCTGGTAAATCCGCAGATTTATATTTTTCGCCAATGCCTTTCAGCCCCATGACCTTTTCGTGAATAAACTGTTGAACTAATGCTGCTTGATCCGCAACCAACAATTTATTTTCGTGCAATATTTGCGTTTTCAGGTCCTTCTCTTGATTTCGATAAGAAAGATAATTTGAAATGGTGACCGACACACTCACTAATAAGAGTATGGACATCATCAATATTAATTTAAGTCCGAGTTTCTTCATATTACGTCCCTACTACAAAGATAAAAAATCATTTCCGGCGAGTATATACAGATATATCGACCGCTTTAATATAAAGTTTAATTTCTTGTTATTTTATGCGATGTTGCATAACGAGTTGCACAGTGGCCCACCGATAGGTAACGCGTCGCACTTACGAATCCCCTCATAATTTCTATATAAAACAATGAGTAGACGCACATCGCTCATTCTGATCTAATGAATTTCGCCAAAAACACACTTGATTCAATGAATTTAATAGGGAGCCCTAACGATGCGCGATGTTCAAATTCTACAGCAAACTCTTGAAAACCAATGCCCTGGTATTCACAAAAAACGACTTAGATCTCTTATGCTTGCAACCAGAGCGGTACTGGGCGGCTCTGATCTCACCCTCACTAAAATTGGACGAGCTCTCGACACTGATACCACGGTGAAACATGCCATCAAACGTATTGACCGATTGCTTGGTAATCGCAGTCTACATCGTGAAAAAGAGTCCATATATAAATGGCATGCGTCCCTTATTACCCGAGCCAATCCTTTTCCTGTACTACTGGTTGATTGGTCGGATGTTCGTGAGCAACTGCGCTATATGACATTGCGAGCTTCGATATCCGTTAAAGGTCGCGCCGTCACGCTTTATGAACAGGCATTTGAGTACAAAAACTACAACTCACCCAAGAGCCATCAGCACTTTCTCGATAAGCTTCAATCCTTGCTCCCCCAAGGTTGCACCCCTATCATTATCTCCGACGCTGGCTTTAGAAATACGTGGTTCAGGCAAGTCGCCAACAAAGGTTGGTTCTGGCTTGGGCGTGTACGGGGCGAAGTCTCGATTAAGTGTGGCGAGAGCGCTTGGCAATGGAATAAAGCCTTTTACCCTCAAGCGACTGATAAGCCGCTGTTTTTAGGAGAAAGCCAACTGGCTAAGCGCTCACCGCTTCAGTGCTTTGCTTACTTATACAAGAGTCATCCCAAAGGCAGAAAAGCCCATCGGCATAGTCGAACCTGTCAGAAACACTCGGCTGGAAAAGTGTTCCATAAAGGAGCGAAAGAGCCTTGGCTTCTGGTCACTAACATCCCCAACCATGTACTTAACGGCATTAAAATTACCCGTTTGTACGCCAAAAGAATGCAAATTGAAGAGTCGTTCCGAGATCTAAAAAGTCCAGCCTACGGGTTGGCGCTTCGCCATAACCGAACACGTTGCACCAAACGTATTGATATCTTGTTGCTCATGGCATTGATGGCCGAAATCATCATGTGGTGGAATGGCTTAATCGCCATGCAAGCCAAATGGCATTATGACTTCCAAGCCAACACCATCAAGCATCGCCGTGTGCTCTCCATTCCTAGACTTGGTAAGGAAGTACGTTGCCACCGAAGATACCGAATACAAGAGTCCCAATATCATTGGGCAATGGTCGAATATCAACGCCTTACGCATACCTGTGGGTTGGGGGAATTATGAGGGGATCCGCCAGCGCGTCGCATACCCGATCGGGCAATATGAAGTATGGAGCAATCACCGTCTAGCGTTATCAAGCTAACAGGCGTAAAAAAGGGAAGCACAATGGCTTCCCTTTTGGTTTTCTCTCAACGTGGTGACTACAGCGTAAATCGTTTGACCAATTGATGAAGGTGTTCCGCCAATTTAGCAAGCTCTTTACTGGATATCGTCGTCTGCTCTGACCCTTCTGATGTCTGAACGGACAGATCGCGAATATGGGTAATATTTTTATCCACACTCTGTGCGACCGTCGCTTGCTCTTCTGCAGCACTCGCAATGGTGGCATTCTGATCATTAATTCCCGAGACCAATGATGAGATTTCTTCAAAAGCTTCACCGGCTTCTCGAGCGATATCGAGCGTGGTACCAGCCATGGCGTTACTCTTGTTCATGCTTTGCACGGCTTTATCGGTTTCAGAGCTGACCGTATTCATCATCTCTTCGATGTCTGTCGTAGAGGTTTGCGTGCGATGCGCGAGCGCTCTCACTTCATCGGCCACCACCGCAAACCCACGGCCGTTTTCCCCTGCTCGCGCGGCTTCAATGGCGGCATTTAATGCTAATAAGTTAGTTTGTTCGGCAATTTCCCGAATCACTCCCAGCACTTTACCAATATTTTGTATTTCTTTTGCAAGAGAAACCACACCTTGCTCTGATGCGCCAATCTCATGTTTCAAGAGATCCACGGTTTTGATGGTTTCGCCAATCTTCACTCGGCCTTGTTGTGACTTTTCATCCACCACTTCTGAATTATCGCGTGCCGAGTTAGCACTGCGCGCCACTTCATCGATCGCCGTGGTTAACTCACTCACCGCGGTCGCGGCATAGTTCACTTCATCACTTTGTTGTGTAATGTATTGCGATGATTGAGCGGTCACAGCACTTAATTCTTCAGAGGTCGCCGCCAACTGCTGAGATGAATCCGAAATCAATGACAGCGCATTTTGCAATTGGGCCTGCATATCAGCAAGCGCTTTGATCATTTGCGCGGCTTCATCTTTGCTGTCGTCTGCGAATTTTTCCGTCAGATCACCAGAAGCAATGGTCTTGGCGATTTCCACCGAGCGGTTTAATGGTATCGTCAAACTGCGGGTATAAAATAGCCCCATAAAACCCATTAAAACTAACGTGACAGCAATACCAATAATCAACGCGTTTTTCGATTGCTCATAACTTCGCGTGGCACCATTATTATCATCGTCTGAACGTTGTTTTTGAAACGCCATATACTCATCCAGCGCTTTTCTTAAATTGACGGCGGCGGGCATCACGGATTGATCACGGTACTGAATGAATTCGTCCATCTTATTGTCACGTGCTAATGCAAATAGCTGAGGTAAATCGTCCATCATTTGATCATTGAACGATTTCACATCCTCAAATAGCTTTTGAGATTCCGCGCTATCTGAATACTTTTCCATGGTCTTTTCACTGGCATCGTATCGTTTCACTATTTGCTCGACCTGACCAATCAAATTATCAACCGTCTGCAAATCTTTCGCATCGGAAATGGTGTTAATACGCACCTGCATCAACAACACGGCATTCGACATCTCGGACACGGTCATGATCGCTGGCATCCGGTGCAGAGTGAGCACGTCCGTCGTATCATTAAGTTTTGATAATTGCGAAGCAGCAAAAACCCCGAGTCCCACCGTTATCAGTCCAATAATGCCAAACAATAACGACGTCCTGACTCCTATTTTTATGTTTCTAATCATGCTTGTCTCCAATTCAGCATTGATCTTGCCTAATACCATTTATAAGGCTATCAATTAGAGTAGATTGTCGGACTCGACTTTGCCAACGAAAAATACGCTCATGAAATGTGGGCTTTCGTTACTATTATGCAGGGATTACCAATGGGTAGGTTCAATAGAGTAAAATATAATTTTACTCTATTTATTAGATAGATAAATGAAATGCACAGCATGAACACACGTATTATGATGACGCAATAGCACGTGTATTCACTGACTATTTAGATGACTGGCTGCGAATTTCTAACAATTTCTTACGAAAAAAATGCCATTTGACGAAATGAGACACGCTCATTACTAAGGGAAACACAATGATGGGTAAGATCATATCGTGTGTTGTCATTTCATCGGTAAACTTAGTTAACGCGATAAATAGCACTGCGGTCAATAAACCAAACTTCAATCCCCCATCAATAAATGTGTAGCGCCATTTCCCCATATTGACGATTTTTTCTAAGCGGGTTTGCATCGCTTGGGACATACATACTCCTAACACTGTATTCTTGGTAACCCATCAGTGGTTACTCACTAAAGAGCCGAAGCTCCAGACCTTTCATCACAACAGACAAGTGAACTAATCTTAACTGCACGTTGTCTCATGACTATCCATTGGTTGGGCGATATTTTTAACACAACGCGGTGTCTTAGGTCCAATTAAAGGTAAGTTCACAAAATTAATTAATACTTATCCATAAAAGTGTCATTATTTATCACTATGATAAGATAACGTATCACTTAGGTTAAATGCAGAGAATATGACGAATCCACTGTTTTTCATCACCAGTTCCGTGCTCGTGTGTTTGTTGTTAACCACCACGCTCGATATCGACATCCTCACACGTTACGCGGATCACTTATCCCTTTTGGCGTTTATGCCCAGCATTGGCATTCTCTGTTATGGGCTGTTCGATCACATCGATTCTCGCTACCTACATGTGTCATCTCGTCAATCATCACAACGAGATATACAATGGGCATTGCGTCATTTATGTGTTCAGCATGTCCCCTTCAAAGCCATATTCAAAGGCGATATAATGATGTTGGTCCCGAAGCACTTTTTCTTGGATCAAGTCGCCGCCCCCTCAGAAAAGTCGCATATTTACGTCTTGCAATTGACCATGGATAAACATCGTAAAGTGGTTCACTGTAGCGACCGATTTATTCGTACGTCTGACATCGTCACCTTCGAAACCTTGGAACGGTGTTTTAGTGAGCCTGCTCGCTGTACCTATAGTAAATTCACCCTCTTCGATGAACGTCAACAAGATGTATCTTTAAGTGCCAATATGGTCCAAAAGCAGTTAAAAGCACTCATCAATGACCAAGGTTGGTCACTCAAACTGTGCTGATTGACCACTGACCAATAAAAAAGGGTAAACCTGCGTTTACCCTTTTATTTTTCTAAGTCATTTTGCTTTTAGTGAACATCGATGAATTCACGCTGTGAAGCCGAACCAACATAGCACATTCCCTCTCTTTTTTGTGAGAGTTTTGTCAATAAAAGCCCGAATACTGCGCGCTTTAGTGAACACTCTCCGCGATGATTTTTTAACTTGCGTAATGAGCAGCTCCCACCCTGTCATCATAATCAGGTCCCAGCGCTCAAAGCACCAAGAGTCACTGGATGAATCAGAGAATGGTTAGCTCGCCTCCAAGTCTGAACGGCTTGTCAACGGCACACTTTTATTGCAATCTGTCTCATATTGGTACGGCACTAGAGAATCGCTCGCCCCCAATTGCCTCAATCATAAGACGCCATATAGGAATAAGGATACCCAATGTCAGTTCGCGATCGTCTGCTTGCCCTCACCATTATTTTGGTCTGGGGCGTCAATTTTGTGGTCATCAAAGTGGGGCTACAAGGTGTTCCCCCATTGCTGCTCGCAGGGTTACGTTTTCTCTTAGTGGCTTTTCCGGCGATATGTTTCTTCGCGCGCCCGAAGTTACCACTAAAATGGATGTTTCTTTATGGTATGACCATCAGTTTTGGCCAGTTTGCTTTGCTCTTTTGGGCCTTAAGTGCCGGACTATCCGCGGGGTTAGCGTCATTACTTTTGCAAGTCCAAGCCTTTGTCACCATTTTACTTAGCGCCCTGTTATTTAAAGAACGCATTCGTAAGCATAATGGCATTGCGATGCTCGTCGCGACCATCGGTATTGTGTTATTAGCAACCGCGCCAGAAGTGGGGAAAACCTCCATCACATGGTTGACATTGGCACTCGTTCTGGGCGCTGCCTGTTCGTGGGCGTTAGGCAACATTAACAATAAAGTGATTCTCTCGAATTACACCGTCCCAACGATGTCTTTGATTGTATGGAGTGCCATTTTCCCAATGATGGCGTTCTTTATTTGCTCTTATTATATTGAGGGGCCAGATCTCATCGTAGCCGCATTACAACATATTCAATGGCATAATATCGGCGCATTAGTGTATCTTTCCTTAATGGCCACAATTGTCGGTTACGGTGGTTGGAGTTATTTATTGAGCCGCTATCAAACCTCACTGATTGCGCCACTATCGCTGCTTGTTCCAGTATTTGGATTACTATCCGCATGGCTGCTATTAGGTGAAACATTAAGTCTACAACAATGGATTGGGGCCGTGATTGTCGCAGCAGGCTTGGTATATAATACATTTGGTGCCAAGACAGTACCTTCGGTAAAAGCGGCCACCGTGGAGTCATAACTCAGCCGCAAAGACACCTGTCCATATAATGAAAAACCCAGCCAAATGCTGGGTTTTACTTATTCAATGGTCTGAACGACCGCTCGCGGATTGAGATTATTGCACCTGCGAGACCCAGGCATCCGTTTTAAACCATTTATGATAAATACGATCGTAAGTCCCGTCGCCACGCACTTGCTTCATGTAGTTATTTAATAAATTCAAAAAGTCTTGATCACCACGGCGAATCGCCCATCCCATCGGTTCATAGGTAAACGGTTGATCTAGGTGAATCACTTTGCCTTTATGTTGAGCCGCATACATTGCGTTGTAGGGCAGATCGTAAACAAAGGCATCGGCTTTATGATTCATGACTTGCAGAACGGCATCGGCTGACGTATCAAACAAATCCACTTTGGCTTTATAAAGGTATTTTTTGGCCCCTTGTGCCCCCGTCGTTCCCATTTGTGTAGCAATGGTATATTTAGGATCGTTCAAGTCACGGTAACTGTGAATTTTATCTTTCAGTTTCGGCGAGATAAGAACCGTTTGACCCATCTTAATGTAAGCATCGGCAAATAACACATTCAAGTTACGTTTCGGGGTGACCGTCATCCCAGCAATAAAATCACACTTCCCCGTTTTTAAGGCTGGGACAATGCCATCCCATGCCGTATTCACTGGCACAAATTTTACCCCTAATGAACGCGCCAAATGTTTCGCTAAATCGATATCAAACCCCACATAACGACCATCCTTTGCGGTCATTTCAAAAGGAATGTACCCAGCTTCAAAACACAGTCTGAGTTCCCCCGTCTTTTGAATATGATTGATGGTATCAACCTTAGCAGAAGCAGAAAAGCTCGCAAGCGCAGCACCAGCCAGTGCGGAGCCTACGAGAAAATGTCGACAATATTGTTGTAATGTTCGTGCTGTCATATCAATTTTAATCCATTTATATACAGAGTTCCTGTAGAGGCCTAATAAGGTAGCGGAAAATACAGGGTAAATAAACCATCAGACACCGGTTTACTCCCCGTTCACCCCATACATATTCCTTATATATTATGCCCACCAGCTCAAGTGGCTGTATTATCATTGAAAAAGTCTCGCCCAACGTCTTTCCCATACGGCTCAGTCCAGTGTCATCGACTCACCCTCGGTCTGAATACGACCATTACTGACTAAAAAATGAGCACATCAGAAGGAAGCGTTGTATGATTAAAGAATCTCTCCTGACACGGAATAAATGGTATGAGCCTAGAAGCAACCTTAATGATCGATACACACCACTCGATTTTAAAGAGAATTGGCGAAGATACCTGTCAGTTTTTTGAACAAGCTCACTTTCACTTTTCCGCTAGCCCTCAATACCCCGAATTATTTGACCTCGATATCATTCGTGCGGATGGATCATGCTTATCCTTAACGTCTTGGTTTGATGAAAAACGTACGCGATTAACCATAGGCTTTGGTGAAGAAGAATCGATGTTTCAACGTTTACAATTGAAACCGAACGGTGACGGCCTATATGAATATCAACGTGAAAACCTGTGTTTTTTCATCGACGGTATCATCGCTCGTATTTCAGAAATCGAGTCGATCGCCCTGTCTAAAAAGGGATTCCAGAGATAAGCAAGCAAAACGATTGCTTGTCCCTCAGCCCTACAGTAGACTCATGCCATGGATATGTTACTTCTTTTTAAGTTTTACTTAATCTTTGGGCTCGCCTTCTTTGCGATTTTTTTCGCGATTTTCTTTCGTAATTTGAAAAATAGCCGCATTCGTATTGCGCGCTACCTGCCAATGTTCGCGATTTTTGGACTGTTACAAGGCTTTCACGTTTGGTCTGATTTTTATCTGCTGCTCTATCAACACGAATATCACAAGACAGAAAATATCGACACCTTTCGCGCCATCAAGGTGTGGGGTTCATTTTTAACACTGAGTTCCTTTGCTTGGTGCATGATGGATTATACCCATTGGCAACGGGTACGCTTTATCCGTAACACCATGTTATTTGTGCTGTTGGTCTTTACTATCGGTTTACTATATCGCTATACCCAGCTTGATTATCCAGTCTTTATCCAGCAAACCCTCAACCAGATTCGTTGGATTTTTGGTATGGGCTCAAGTGTGCTCGCCGGTGCCACAGTCTACACCTACGCTAAGCACATCGAAGAAGACGGTTATGGTAATGCCCCGCCTTTTCAGTGGTTAGGGATCGCCCTTATTTGCTACGGCTTCAGTGTCGGTTTCATTAGCGACTCCATGAGCATATGGTTGCAAAGTCTGCGGCTAGTGTGTGCTTATGGCATGCTTATCGCCTTGTGGTATGCCCTGCGCGTCTTCGATGTCGAACGTGATAAACAACTGCAAACCCGTGTACAAATCTCGCAACAAGATGCCAAGTTAATGGAGTTAGGTGAACTGACCTCTGCCGTTGCTCATGAAATCAAAACCCCGTTAAGCAGTGCCTTGATGAGCTGCGATTTACTCGAACGGCAACTGAGCAATAATGAACAATATTCTCGCCAGATTAATCGTATTCGTTATGGATTAACTCGCGCTTCAGACATTAGCCAAGAAGTCTTGAACTACGCGCACCATAAACAGATTAAGCGCTTACCTGTGTCTTTGCATAAAGTGGTTGAATCCGCCATTTCACTCAATCAGTTCCGCCTTGAAGCCTTTAGCTTAGACGTCGCGTTAGACGATAAACTGGAAGTTTCGGGCGATGCGGGCTTACTTGAAGAGGTATTTAGTAATATTATCAGTAATGCGGTCGATGCCAGTAAAGAGGATAAGATCCTACATATCTATGGCTATCAGGATAAATTATTTGCCACGGTCAAACTGTCTGACCACGGTGGCGGTATGCCTGACTCCGTATTAGCCAAAGCCACACAACCCTTTTTTACTACCAAAGAAAAAGGCGAAGGAACGGGCATGGGCTTAGCGCTATGTAAACAAACGATTTTGCAGCATAATGGTGAGCTGAAACTCTACAATAATCAGTTTGGATTGGTTGTCGAAGTGCGCTTACCGAGGAACACAGTATGACATTACACCTGCTTTTAGCGGAAGACGACCCTCAATTACGCGAAGTGTTACTGGAAGCGTTAACCATAGAAGGGTTTGAGGTGGTTGCCTGCAGTAATGCAGAAGATGCATTGGACAAAGCGGCTGAGCAGCCGTTTGATCTTGCTCTGTTTGATGTGGTGATGGGTGGCATGACAGGGATTGATGCCTTATCGCAGCTACGCCGCTTGCAACCGAACATCGGCGTCATTGTTACCACCGCGTTTGCCACTGTCAATCTCGCGGTCGATGCCATGAAAAAAGGTGCCGATGAATTTCTCACGAAGCCCTTTAATTTAGAAGCGCTATCGGTGACGTTAAAGCGCGTTCATGCCGAGCATGGTCCCAAAGCGACGATTGATGAAAGTGAGCACGATTCGATTTTTAGCGCGCTGTCCAATCCGATCCGCCGCTCCGTGGTAAAACAACTGAAAATCCATCGTAAACTCAAATTCATGGACTTATGCCGGGTAGTCGGCATAGAAGATCACACCAAATTCAACTTCCATTTACGTCAATTAGTCAATAGTGGTTTGGTTGCCAAAGAAGATGGCCGAGTGTATTCATTAACCAGCCAAGGTTTGCAAATTTATTCAACCTTACTTCAGTAATATCAGGCTATAACGGGGAAGGCACTCGCCATGCTTCCCCTGCCTGACAACAAATTCACGAGACGGAATACCACGCGTGTTGTTGCAATAACTGAGCAACGCTTGGCGTGGTTAAATCGTCAACGGACAAGCCTTGCGCCAAACGTTCTCGGATATCGGTACTGCGGATGGCTAACGTCTGAGGGCAAGCCATTACACTCCACTGACTTAAAATCGCTTCAGCCTGGGTGAATTTACCAAAGTTAAACAAGTTATCCGGGCCCATGATAAAGGTGAAAACATCGTCAGGATGTTGCTGCTGCAATGCCGAAAGTAGCGCATGTGTGGTCACGCTTTTTCCCGGTTCGAATAAGGTTTGCTCAATTTTCGACAGGACCACATGACTGAGCCCGAGATCGTGAATGAATGCTTCAATCAAGTTACAGCGAATCTCATAGTCAAGCATGTGCTTTCCCCAAGCATGAGAAATACTCGGCACCAGTAACACCCGATCAAAGTGCCCTAATAAGTCAATGACACTTTTATGCCCGAGCGAAGGTGGATTAAAGGCACTACCAAATACAGCAATTGTTGACATAGTTTATCCTAAACAATGAGAATGCAGTTTTCTCTATTTTCTAATTCAGTGATTAAGGTATGATAATACGATAGTTTTGTATGACATGCAGGAAGAAAAGGAAGAGTAATGGAACAAATTATACGCGAAGAGATGCATGTACTAGCAAGCATCGAACCTAAATTTGAGATTGAACGTCGTGTTGCTTTCATCAAACACAAACTGCAAGAAGCCGGGTG
The DNA here is from genome assembly GCF_003716875.1 of Vibrio zhugei. Taxonomy (NCBI): domain Bacteria; kingdom Pseudomonadati; phylum Pseudomonadota; class Gammaproteobacteria; order Vibrionales; family Vibrionaceae; genus Vibrio; species Vibrio zhugei. The sequence goes on from NZ_CP033077.1 coordinate 453,861, forward strand.
TCGTACCTTAGTTCTTGGCATCAGCGGTGGCATCGATTCAACCACATGTGGTCGTCTTGCTCAGCTAGCCGTGGATGAATTAAATCAAGAAACCAATAGCAACGACTATCAGTTTGTGGCCGTGCGCCTGCCTTATGGTGAACAAAAAGACGAAGATGAAGCGCAATTAGCCCTCTCTTTCATCAAGCCTACTCACTCTGTTGCGGTGAATGTCCAACCAGGTGTCGATGGTATCCATGCCTCCACCCGCACTGCATTAGCCGATACTGGCTTGCTGCCGAGCGATGAATCCAAAGTCGATTTTGTCAAAGGCAACGTCAAAGCTCGAGCACGCATGGTCGCACAATATGAAATCGCTGGCTACACGGGTGGACTGGTCATTGGTACCGATCACTCCGCTGAGAACGTGACGGGTTTTTATACTAAATACGGGGACGGGGCCTGTGATATTGCGCCTTTATTTGGGCTCAATAAACGCCAAGTTCGTCTAGTTGGAGCCACCTTGGGCGCGCCAGAAGTTCTGGTCAATAAAACCCCAACAGCGGATTTAGAAGAACTCGCTCCGCAAAAAGCGGACGAAGACGCGTTGAGCCTAACTTACGATCAAATCGATGATTTCTTGGAAGGCAAATCCGTTCCATCATCGGTTGTCGAGCGTATCGTGGCAATCTATACAGCAACACAGCACAAACGCCAACCTATTCCTACCATTTATGACTGATTAATTGGCTTTCGATGTATTAAATACACCGATTTACGCCAATCAGCCTACCAAGCCAATGCATTATCAACACGATACGCATTGGCTTTTTCACCCCGATTACCCAATCAATGCAAATACCTAAAATTCGCGTAACAGTCACGCAGCATTCGGCTTTTATATTGTGAACTGGTTTCGATTTTAGAACATACCTGTGCCAATCCGCATAAACTTTGATTTTGAAAAGGTATTTTCTCATTAAGCCATTAGATAATCCTGCTCACATCCGGCTTTTTTTGAGAGAGCACACTTATGTTATATATGCAGTTCATATTTCTACTTTTAATGCTTTATATCGGCTCGCGCTATGGCGGTATTGGGCTTGGCGTCGTATCCGGGATAGGATTAGTCATTGAGGTGTTTGTCTTCCACATGCCTCCAACCTCTCCTCCCATTACCGTCATGCTGATCATTCTTGCCGTCGTAACCTGTGCCTCTATTTTAGAAGCCGCCGGCGGACTTAAGTACATGCTACAAATCGCGGAGCGCTTATTGCGGAAAAACCCTAAGCGAGTCACTCTCATCGCCCCTTTTGTCACTTACTTTATGACGTTTATGTTAGGGACTGGCCACGCGGTTTACTCGATCATGCCCATTATTGGCGACGTGGCACTGAAAAATAATATTCGCCCAGAAAGACCCATGGCGGCCGCTTCTGTGGCATCGCAAGTCGGGATTACCGCTTCCCCGATTTCTGCCGCAGTCGTGTATTACCTGGCACAGCTCTCCGATATCAACCCGAACATTACGTTATTGTCTATCTTGATGGTGACCATTCCGTCGACATTATTCGGTGTGCTGTTAATGTCACTCTACAGTCTACGCCGTGGCCTTACGAATCCCCTCATAATTTCTATATAAAACAATGAGTAGACGCACATCGCTCATTCTGATCTAATGAATTTCGCCAAAAACACACTTGATTCAATGAATTTAATAGGGAGCCCTAACGATGCGCGATGTTCAAATTCTACAGCAAACTCTTGAAAACCAATGCCCTGGTATTCACAAAAAACGACTTAGATCTCTTATGCTTGCAACCAGAGCGGTACTGGGCGGCTCTGATCTCACCCTCACTAAAATTGGACGAGCTCTCGACACTGATACCACGGTGAAACATGCCATCAAACGTATTGACCGATTGCTTGGTAATCGCAGTCTACATCGTGAAAAAGAGTCCATATATAAATGGCATGCGTCCCTTATTACCCGAGCCAATCCTTTTCCTGTACTACTGGTTGATTGGTCGGATGTTCGTGAGCAACTGCGCTATATGACATTGCGAGCTTCGATATCCGTTAAAGGTCGCGCCGTCACGCTTTATGAACAGGCATTTGAGTACAAAAACTACAACTCACCCAAGAGCCATCAGCACTTTCTCGATAAGCTTCAATCCTTGCTCCCCCAAGGTTGCACCCCTATCATTATCTCCGACGCTGGCTTTAGAAATACGTGGTTCAGGCAAGTCGCCAACAAAGGTTGGTTCTGGCTTGGGCGTGTACGGGGCGAAGTCTCGATTAAGTGTGGCGAGAGCGCTTGGCAATGGAATAAAGCCTTTTACCCTCAAGCGACTGATAAGCCGCTGTTTTTAGGAGAAAGCCAACTGGCTAAGCGCTCACCGCTTCAGTGCTTTGCTTACTTATACAAGAGTCATCCCAAAGGCAGAAAAGCCCATCGGCATAGTCGAACCTGTCAGAAACACTCGGCTGGAAAAGTGTTCCATAAAGGAGCGAAAGAGCCTTGGCTTCTGGTCACTAACATCCCCAACCATGTACTTAACGGCATTAAAATTACCCGTTTGTACGCCAAAAGAATGCAAATTGAAGAGTCGTTCCGAGATCTAAAAAGTCCAGCCTACGGGTTGGCGCTTCGCCATAACCGAACACGTTGCACCAAACGTATTGATATCTTGTTGCTCATGGCATTGATGGCCGAAATCATCATGTGGTGGAATGGCTTAATCGCCATGCAAGCCAAATGGCATTATGACTTCCAAGCCAACACCATCAAGCATCGCCGTGTGCTCTCCATTCCTAGACTTGGTAAGGAAGTACGTTGCCACCGAAGATACCGAATACAAGAGTCCCAATATCATTGGGCAATGGTCGAATATCAACGCCTTACGCATACCTGTGGGTTGGGGGAATTATGAGGGGATCCGCCAGCGCCGTGGCAAAGACTTAGATGATGATCCTCAATATCAAGAAAAACTGAACGATCCTCAGTTCAGAGCTCGTATTGAAACCACCACAGCGACCACGTTAAATGAAGTGCTCCCGACCTCTGCCCGTAACGCGGTGATCCTGTTTATATTGTCACTCTTAGCCATTGTGTTTGTGGCGATGTGGCCAGATGTGCGGACGATAGTCGATGGCAAACCCATTAAAATGACCGTCATTATTCAAATGATGATGCTATGTTTTGGTGGGATTATTTTATTGGTCACCAAAACCGATCCGAAAAAAGTCCCAAATGGCGTGGTGTTTAAATCGGGAATGGTGGCAGCGATTGCTATTTATGGGATTGCGTGGATGTCAGACACCTACTTCCAGTATGCCATGCCTCAGTTTAAAGCAGGGATCATCGATATGGTCACCGATTACCCATGGACATTTGCGCTCGCACTCTTCATCGTCTCCGTTGTGGTGAATTCACAAGCGGCGGTTGCACGTATGATGTTACCCGTCGGTCTCGGGCTCGGTTTACCTCCCGCGCTCGTGATTGGCCTAATGCCAGCATTGTACGGCTATTTCTTTATTCCCAACTATCCATCGGATATCGCCACCGTTAACTTTGATACCACAGGTACCACGAAAATTGGTAAATGGTATTTCAATCACTCCTTTATGAGTGTCGGTTTAATCGCGGTAGTCAGCGGCTCGTGCATGGGTTACGTGCTGGGCCAATTGATTATTGGCTAACGTCATACAGGCTTAAAATAAAAAAGGCGAAGTCAGACTTCGCCTTTTTTATTTTTGGTTATCGGTTACGGCACTTCTTGCCCCATGGATGCCGTCCAGATGGCATACCATTGCTCGCGCGTTAATGACAACAATAACGACTCAACCGCATTTTTGACACGTTCAATTTTACCAGACCCTAAAATCGGCAGCGGCTGCGAAGGCAAGCGTCGAATCCACGCATAAATCACCTGAGAAATGTTGTCCGCTCCAATCGCCTCGCCGACCTCATTTAACGCATTCACAACTCGACGTGTTCTGGCGTCATAACTGTTGGCGAACAACTCACCCTGCGCCAAACAAGACCAAGCCATCGGACGGACACGAGCTTGTTGCAATTGATCCAGCGTACCATCATGGGCGACATCGAAATTCAGTGGGTTAATTTCAACCTGGTTGGTCACCAAAGGTAAATCCAAACGAGACTGCAACAATGCAAATTGCGATGGTTGAAAATTGGAGACACCAAATGACGCGACTTTGCCACTCTGGTAAAGATGATGGAAGGTCTGAGCCACTTCGTCAGCCTCCATTAACACGTCAGGACGATGAATTAATAAGACATCGAGCTTTTCTACGCCGAGTAAACGCAGTGAATTATCAACCGATTGTTGAATATGAGCAGCACTGGTATCGTAATGTTTGATATGACGGTGGGGAAAGTGTTCACTCAATAACTGGATATCGCATTTTGTCACAATTTGTAATTGCTCTCGTAATGCTGGTTTCATCGCTAAGGCTTCACCAAAGCGTTTTTCACACTCATACAACCCATAAATATCGGCATGATCGACAGTCGTTATTCCCAGCTCCATGTGCTGTTGCAAAAAGGTCAGTTGCTCTTGGGCGGTCATATCCCAATCGATTAAGCGCCAATACCCTTGTATTAATTCTGATAACTCCGGGCCGTTCGGCGCCATCACTACTTTATTTACCATTGAAAACTCCTTTTATTTACACTCATAGTAAAGAGCCTCATCGTGCTAAACAATGCTCTCTGACCCAAACTGTTTTCACTATCACATTCGCAATCCGTGTGGCGTCAAAAATACTATATACACAAAAAAAGCATGCGTTATACGCATGCTTTTTGTTCAATCATAGTGGAGAAATATATCGATTAAAATTTGTAACCCACTGATGCCATAAAGACAAGAGGGTTAATATCGATATTGGTGCTGTGCTCATCACCAGCCACTTTATAGTGAGCGGTAGTGCGAATGTCAGTATACCAAACCGCGGCGTTGACTAACCAATGTTCGTTAACTTGATAATCAACACCCACATCGACAGCTGCGCCCCAAGAGTTATCGATATCAAGATCGCTCAAGCCTGCATTTTTACCTGTATCGTTGAAGCTATTATCATAGAAGTTGGTGAAATTGACACCAATACCGGCATATGGCTGCCATTTTGCCGCTGGCTCATTGAAGTAGTAATTCACCATTAATGTTGGTGGCAATTGTTTTGTTGTTGCTACTTCACCTAACCCGCCAAAATTGGTCGAAATATCGTGTTCAAAAGGGGTCGCTCCGAGCAATTCAAGGCTGATGTGGTCTGTTAGCATGTAATCAATGGTTAAACCAAGTTGTGTCGCTGTGTTGACTTTAAGGCCATCATTCGAACCCAAAATGTCATCACTAGAATCTAATGGCACAACCGATGCGATACCAGCACGAACGAATACATCGCCTTGTTGGTGAGCAAGAACATTGGCTGAAAATAAAGCAGAAATTACGGCTAACCCACATAATGTTTTTTCATGATTTCCTTTCCTTTTTTGGACTCAGGATAATTGTTTTTACACGAATGAGACTAACACATAAAAACCACACTATTTTGATGGAAATCAATTTGTGTCAAATTATGAAAGAAAAAGAGGATTTATGAGAGCACGCCACATTAAATGAGAAATTATGAACGACAGCACTCTTATGCTTTCGCCGCGCACGGTGCCACAATTTGTTTTTAAGGGAATTTCGGCTATATATTATTTAATGCAAAGCGGTAGTGCCCTTTACACAATATATGTCACGATTTTTTTCGTGTTGAGCAATTACCGAAATATAGAGTTAAGGAAGACTTATCTATGTGGTTTACGCAAAAAACATCGTCAGACAAACAAACAAAGCAAACAAAGCAAACAAAGCAAACAAAGCAAACAAAGCAAACAAAGCAAACAGACAATGCTAATCAGCACGATGAACTCAAGGCCATTAAACAGCACACGGCATATATCGAGTTCCACCCCGACGGTACTATCCTTGATGCCAATCAGCACTTCCTCGATACAAGCGGTTATCAATTGACAGACATTGTCGGTCAACACCATAAAATATTTTGTGATAGCTCGTACGTCGCCTCCTCTGACTACCGCGCCTTTTGGGATAAACTCGCCAGTGGACAGGCTCATAGCGGCACCTTCAAACGGTTTCGTAAAAACGGAGAACCGCTCATTTTACAAGCCAATTATTTCCCTGTGACCGATCACGATAATAAAGTCATCAAGGTCATCAAAATTTGCAGTGACGTCACCGAGTCAGCCAACGATTTACGTGCCAAAAATGCGGTGTTACAGGCACTCGATAAATCCCTTGCGGTCATCGAGTTTACAACGGATGGTGTGATTCTGACCGCCAATCAGAACTTTCTCGATACCGTTGGCTACGCTTTAAACGAGATTCAACACCAGCACCATAAGCTGTTTTGCTTTGATGATTTCTATCAAGAAAACCCAGATTTTTGGATCCGATTAAAGCGAGGAGAGCACTTTACTGGACGTTTTAAACGCAAACACGCCAATGGTGATGCGATCTGGCTGGAAGCGACCTATAATCCCATCTTAGATCGCCACGGTCATGTGTATAAAGTCATTAAATTTGCCTCTGATATCAGTAAAAGCGTCAACCTCTCCACCCAAGCTGTCGAAATGGCCGCAGCCATTTCTGAAGAAACCTCTCACATCACCGATTCAGCGATTAAAGTGTTAAATGATGCAGTCGCCACCTCACATACCGTCGCAGAGAAAGTCAAAGGCGCCAGTGGACTCGGTAAAGAGCTGATGGAACAATCCAAAAATATCAACGACATTGTCACGACCATTAACGGGATTGCCGGACAAACGAATCTGTTGGCTTTGAATGCCGCGATTGAAGCGGCTCGCGCTGGAGAAACAGGCCGAGGATTCGCCGTGGTGGCCGATGAAGTGCGTAAGCTGGCTTCTCGCACTTCTACCGCAACAGAAGAGATCTCGAATGTGGTCAATGACAACACCCAACTCATCAAAAACATGGGGCTGAATTTAGAGTCCGTTAATAATGTCGCACTACAAGGAGAAGGGGATATTCATACTGTGCAGCATGGACTCAATGACGTCAGCCAAGGGGTCGCTCGTTTTGTTGAAATCGTTGACCGTTTACGTCAAGAATGATCTTTCTAGGGCAAGAAACTCACCCTGATAATAGGCTTGCGCCCAGCGAAGAGACCGAGGCTAAACTACCGCACGGACGATTTCATAAAAAAGAAAAATAACGCTGGTAATTTCTAACGCAGCCTGTATAGTTACTACCAGCTCTTACAAATGAGCTATTAGAAAGTGAAAATTAAGTACAAGTGTTATCCCAGTGTTACTTCGATGTATATCGATGCTTCGGCGATTGCTTCTTCTTCATGATCCAGATAATAGCGTTTGTCACAGCACACATGTAAATTACAATATATCGAGGTATTACCTATGTCTAAAATGACTGGTTCAGTAAAATGGTTCAACGAAACTAAAGGTTTCGGTTTCATCACTCAAGACAACGGCGGCGATGACGTGTTTGTTCACTTCAACTCTATCGTAGCAGACGGCTTTAAAACTCTTGCTGAAGGTCAAAAAGTAAGCTTTGACCTAGAACAAGGTAAAAAAGGCCCTCAAGCAGCTAACGTTGTTGGTCAATAAGCTCTCAGCTTATTAAGCCTAAAGAATTCGATGGTGTGGTCTTAGACCGCACCATTTTTTTTGCCTGTCATTCCTATTCAATTATTCAATTATTCAATCCCCTTACCAACGGCAAGTTCACATTCCATCTCTTTATTGTCTATGATGACTTGTTGTCTATGATGACGTCTCATCCGGCTCAGGGTTTTTAGGTGGCGGGAAAGCTTCTGTATTAATCTCAGCGCGTACTCTCGGAAAGCTGTGTGGGTAATGCTCTTGGATGTACCCAATCATTGCTTCACGCACATAACAACGCAGATCCCATGCCATGGGTGAATTTTTTGCCGTCATCAATAAACGAATTGTCATGGTTTTTTCTGAACAATCGGTCACTTGAAACGCTTTCGCTGATTTATCCCACATCTCTGTGCCTTCTAGCACTTCATCAAAATACTGCCTTAATGGCTCAAGCGGCATCGAGTAATCGACATACAAATTCACCGCTCCCAAAATTTGGGCGGTATTTCTGGTCCAGTTCTGAAATGCATTCTCGGTGAAATACGTGATCGGCAATACCAGTCGGCGCAAATCCCAAATTTTCACTACGACATACGTCAAGTTAATTTCTTCAATCCACCCCCACTCGCCTTCAACCACCACGGCATCATCAATCTTAATCGGTTGAGTGAATGCAATTTGAATCCCTGAGAATAAGTTCGCTAATGACTTTTGCAGCGCAAAACCAATGATAATCCCCGCGACACCAGCACCTGTGAGAATGGTGGTACCATACTGACGAACACTATCAAAATTTAATAAGATCATGCCTATCGCCAAAATGGTAATAATGACCAGAGCCACTTTTTTCACGTATATGATTTGCGTCCGGGCTTTCCGAGCCTTTAAGTTATCCGCATGAGAAATGTCGTAGCGCCGAAATAACACATCTTCGACCACTTTCACCATACTGGTCGCGATCATGGCAAAAGACAGCACGATAATAATTTGTAAGATTTCTTCAAAAATGGCTTCCTCTTCTGGCGAAAGAGGCAATTGCTGCGAACCAAGATGCAGTAATATGGCGGGAACAAATAAAAACCAACGTTGTTTTAAATGCTGCTGTAAGGAGTTGAAGACAAAACGGTTACTGCGTTTAGTGTTATATTTTAACGTGAATAAAACCAAAAAACGCACCACGAATCCGACCACCAGCGCAAGCACGATAAACGCCGCCGTAGCCAAATAAGGATAAGCATTGATGAGGTATTCTATTTTATTGTTCATCTTAAAACTGTAAGCAGGGATCGATAAACAAGCAAGTTAATGAGCGTTAATTCACCATGGTATCTGACTTGATATCCATACATGCAAGCTCAATACGTGACTCGGCAAGAGAAAAAGCAGGCCTGTGAGGCCTGCTTTACTCGGGATATTAAGACTCTAGGAAGGCTTTCATCGAGGCCAATTCTTCATCAGAATAAGGCGCTCGCAAACGTAACCCAGACTCCCCTTTCGGCGTTTGCACCACAACCGGTTTCGCGTGGGTAAATTCACGGAAGCCATACACGCCATGGTAAGCCCCAATACCGGAACCACCGACACCACCAAACGGCAAGTCATTGACTAAAGCATGGGTCATCACATCATTAATCACGAGTGCACCCGAGGTGGTATGTTGTGCGAATAAATCCTGATGTGCTGAATTATCACTAAAGAAATACGCCGCTAATGGGCGGTCATGCTCATTAATATAATTGATCGGTTCATACAATTAATCGTACGTTTTAACAGGCAAGAGTGGACCAAAGATTTCCTCTTGCATGATCGTCATGTCTTCGCTGACATTAAAGATAAGATGCACGGCCATCTTACGCGTTGTAGCATCATAATCTGGTTCATTTTGTGGAGCTAAAGACACAATTTTCGCGCCTTTGTCACGGGCATCTTCCAAGACAGACACCAAACGTTCGAAATGGCGGTCAGTCACAATAGTCGTGTACTGTTCATTGTCCATCATTGATGGGAAGCTTGTCTGCATAAACGCTTCACAGGCCGCTTGAAATTGGGACTCGCTGCCATTCGGGATCATAATGTAGTCTGGAGACATACAAATTTGTCCGGTATTAAACGTCTTAACGGTGAGTGTTCGATTCGCCGCAGTCGCGATATTGTATTCTCGGTCCACCACCACTGGAGATTTCCCCCCCAGCTCTAATGTGACGGGCACTAAGTTTTCAGCCGCGGCACGCATAATGTGCTTACCCACAGCACCACTCCCGGTAAAGACCAGGTGGTCAAATGGCAAAGCGCTGAACGCTTTACCAACATCAGGGCCGCCAGTCACCACCGTTAACTCGAGTGGATCAAAATATTTTGCCACCAGATCTTTGAGCAGTTCGGCTGTTTTCGGTGTTAGCTCAGAAGGCTTCAACATCGCACGGTTACCCGCAGCAAAAATGCCCGCGAGCGGACCGAAGGCGAGATTAATAGGGAAGTTCCATGGACTGATGACCCCCACCACACCAAGTGGCTGGTGTTGAACCCAAGCTTGGATGCCTCCATCGATATCATCAACGTGTTCAGGCTTCATCCATTCATCAAGGTGGTCATGAGAATGTTTCAGAATCCCAATCGTGCTCATGATATCGGCTAGGATAGACTGATAATTACTGCGGTTACCAAAGTCGTCGCTCATCGCGTTGCTTAGCGCTTCATAGTTATCTTTGATCAATGCGATGGATTTCATCAAACGCTTTTTACGAGTTGAGATATCAGCAGGGCCTGAATCAAGATGGGCTTGTTTCATTGTACGTAACGTAGAATTGAGTTCAGACATTCTTATGCTCCTAAAGTCGCAAGTGATGTTTAGATGGTACTGCTATCTAAATCAAGTCTGTACTATGCTACCCAGAGATATCCCGCTCAGTGTTATGAAACCATAATAATCACGATCGATTATGTCAGAGTTTGTTCAATAAGTTATGGCAGCTTTGGCTTCGCCATCAAAATGATCGCCCGCTTCCATGGTTGGCGAGCACAATGAAGCGACCCACAAGCTGAGCCATCCATGACCAGAATCGACACAGGCTCATAGGCCATACAGGCATTCTGCTTATAAAAAGTCATTCTTTATATTCGAGTCATGACAAGCCCCATGAGTCGCTTACCAATAGAGATCGCGTAACCGAACGTCTCGTTCACTCAAAAGGCGAGTTGCAAAGTCTGAATTATTGACTGTTCTCACAAAAGACAAAAACAATAAAAACCCATTAAAATCAATGAGAAAAATCAAATCACACCAATTAAATCTATAAAAACCATAAGTGCCATAATTTTGTGATTTTAAATTGCTTTGGCTCGCATTTCGACAAACCTGACCTCTTTATGCTAACCAACACGATACATTTCATTAACAAATGCAATCCGCTTGCATGCAGTGTATTGATTAATAAAGCAATGTTTCTTAACAACCATAACAAGTTTAAAGCATGTGCATTTAAACCAAAGACCGTCCAGTGACGGCGACACTGTCACCCTACATGATCGTTCGCCCCGCTTGGACAAAGGACAATAACAAAAGGAATGATTTATGCTGAAAGCGAGAAAACTGGTCATCGCTACCTTAATTGCCACCTCTTCATTGATGACCTTCAACAGTGCAAACGCTGCTGACTACCCGCCTAAAACCATCAACATGGTCGCGCCAAGCGGTGCAGGTGGCGGCTGGGATCTGACCATCCGCACCGTCGCTAAAACCCTAAAAGACACGGGCATTGTCAAGAGTAACCTTCCGGTCATCAACCGTCCCGGCGGCGGTGGTGCGGTCAACCTCGCTTACATGCAAACCCAAAAAGGCAAAGGCGATTTGATTGCGGTCTATTCGCCGCCGCTCCTACTGACCAATCTTACTGGTCTGACTCGCTACAGCTACAAAGATACAACGCCAATCGCAAGACTGATTACCGATTATGCCGCATTTGTGGTCCCGAGAAACTCGCGATATAAAACCATTAAAGATGTGATGGATGCGCTCAAAAAAGATCCCAAGTCCGTCAAAATTGGGGGCACTTCTGCGGCAGGATCCATGGATCACATCCAATTCTTATTAGTCGCGAAAGCCGCTGGTGTCAAAGACCTTCGCAAGATTGACTATATCTCATTCCAAGACGGTAGCCTTGTTGCACAAGTCCTCGGTGGTCATGTCGACTTAATCTCAACTGGATTGGGTGATGTCTCTGAACTGGTGAAAAGTGGCAAATTACATGCCTTAGCGCAAACCGCGGACAAACGCGTCGGTGACGGTGCCATAGCCGATATCCCAACCGTCAAAGAAAGTGGTATCGATGTCACTTTTGAAAACTGGCGTGGCTTATTTGCCCCTAAAGATATGCCAAAAGCGGCGCTCACCTACTGGCGTGAAGCCATTAAAAAGATGGTCAAAACCGATGAGTGGAAAGCGGCGCTGAAACGCAATGGATGGGGCAACGCCTATCAAGATGATACCGAGTTCAAAACATTCTTGGGCAAAACCAATGAGCAGTATAAAACACTGATCAAAGAAGTGTTTGGCCGATAATCACACGGTAATCCCCGTCGCTTAATCAGCATAAAAAGCGGTATCCATGCCGCTTTTTACTCTATTAATTCAAGTAATCTCTACGAGTGATGTTATGTCTCAATCGAAACACAGCACGACGTCCAAAAACGTCAACTGGGACGGCGCCACAGGCCTGTTTAGTATCGCCTTTGGTGGCGCTTATGGCGGCTACGCGCTATTACTTCCCCAGCCTATGTTTGGCAACCCTTATGAAGCCATTTTTATGCCTTTGGCCATTGCTGCCATTGCCATCATTATTGGTGTCTTATTGATAATCAAAGGAGGCATTCGCCCTTCATTATCTGCGTTACAAGCTTTGCTGAACGAAAGTGAAACGCACAAAGCCAACCGCCGAAAGATTGCACTCACCTGTTTGATAAGTTTGGTTTATGCAGCCACGTTCGAACATTTGGGGTATGTGGTCAGCACCTTTATATTTATGTTTGCCATGTTATGGGTAACCTGTGGTGGCCAGCACTGGAAAAAAAGCGCCATCATTGCGGCCGCTTTTGCATTGGGCATCTATGGGCTCTTTAATCAGTTGCTCGCGGTGAACCTTCCCTCTTTTCCATTTTTGAATTAACGGAGCAAAATCATGACCGATATTTTTGCTAACTTAATGGATGGTTTTGGGGTCGCCCTGCAACCTTATTACCTGTTTTTAATCACCTTTGGCGGTATTCTCGGCACCATCATTGGGATGTTACCTGGCCTAGGTCCAGCAACCGGCGTCGCGGTGTTGTTACCCATGACTTTCTCCATGGGGCCAACAGCCTCGCTGATTACCATGACAGGCGTGTACATCGGTGCCATGTTTGGCGGGTCGCGCAGCTCTATTTTGATTAATACTCCTGGAGATGGCTCAGCACTGGCAGCCACCTTTGATGGTTATCCAATGGCCATGAAAGGACGAGCTGAATCCGCGCTCGCGATTTCAGCGATCGCTTCGTTGATTGGCGGCACAATTGCGGCCGTATTGATGACGTTACTTGCCGAACCCGTCGCAAGCTTTGCGATAAAATTTGGCCCATCTGAATATTTCCTATTGATGGTTGCCGCGCTGACCATGACGATTTCCATGTCAAAAGGCAACATGCTCAAGGGCTTTTTGTCGATGTGCTTAGGGCTGGCCATTTCCACTGTCGGCATTGACGGTCAATCGGGCTTGCAGCGCTTTACCTTCGGAAATCTCGAGTTGCAAACGGGCATCGATTTCTTAGTCGTCATTATTGGAATTTACGCGCTAGGCGAGGTATTTAAAAGCTTTAAAAGCTTATCCGATGGCAGTCAAAAAGTGCAAACCAAATTCAAACGGATCTGGATCAATAAGCAAGATTGGCAACGTTCTAAGTGGCCCATTTTACGCAGTGCGCCAGTAGGATTCATTATCGGTGCGTTGCCAGGCGCGGGCGGTACAATGGCGTCGCTGGTCTGTTATAACAATGAAAAACAGCTGTCTAAACGAAAAGAAGAGTTTGGCCAAGGGGCGATTGAAGGTCTGGCGGCACCAGAGTCGGCGAACAATGCCGCCTCAATTGGCGCGATGATCCCCATGCTATCCCTCGGTGTCCCCGGCTCTGGCACGACCGCCGTTATGATGGGCGCCCTATTGATGTTAGGTATTCAGCCTGGACCACTGCTGTTTACGCAACATCCAGACACGGCTTGGGGGTTAATTGCCAGTATGTTTGTGGCTAATATCATCCTTGCCTTTGTCAATATCCCTCTGGCTGGCGTATTAGTCCGCTTACTGGCCATCCCCGCTCAAGTGCTCTATCCCATTGTTCTCGGGCTGGCCTTTGTTGGCTGCTATGCCATTAGCACCTCTGTCGTGGATTTCTATATTCTGACAATCTTAGGGATTGCCGGCGTCATCATGGGCCGAGTGAACATTCCAACCGCGCCGATGATCTTAGCCGCGATTGTCGGCAGTCAAATGGAACAATCTTTTCGACAGGCCTTTCGCATCTCCGATCAGGATTTAGGGACGTTTACTCAATCTGGGATTTCTCAAATTTTGTTAGTCGTGATTGCCTGTTCAGTCTTGTTTCCAATGCTGAGCTTTTTCATACACAAAAAATCGCCAACATCCGTGCATTTACAGTGACAATCATCGTGAATCCATCGGCCACTCTCCGTTGTTTCACAGCTAAATGACGCAACACATAAACCATGATGCCCAACTGACACTTGGGCATTGTTCATCACACAACAATCATCGCCCAACAGCGCCGCACTGGAGTGGCTGCGCACTTTATCCTCCGACAACCTCTACTTTTTCGTCCCACAACCTCAAACAGTGCAAGCTGTCACAGTGAAGCACGTCACTTTGTTTTATTCTGTTCGGCCACTATTTATATATTTATAACCCTATGAGCCCAATCACTTTTCGCAGTAAAATCTTCTTCTTATTGTTTGGCTTTGTCATCGTTCAACTGCTCGTCATTGTTTGGTATTTTGACAACACCCTTTATCAATCGCTCAAACACCAAGTGGGAACTCGCGCCTTAATTCAAGCCAAAGAAATTGCTTCCGATCCTGAACTCATTCACTACGTCGAAAAAAATGATAGCGAAGCCACCACCGCATTAATACAGCGGCTAGCGAAACTTTCCGATGCGAGCTTTATTGTGGTCGGAAACAGGCATGGCATTCGCTTGGCTCACCCCAACCAAGACAGAATTGGTAATCCAATGCAAGGCGGTGATAACGCGGGCGTGCTTAAACATGGAGAATCTTATGTGACCTCACGCGAAGGTAGCCTGGGTTATGGGCTACGCGGCAAAACCCCTATTTTTAATAGTGAGCACCACATTATCGGCGTTGTTTCCGTCGGCTATCTGCTCAACCGTTTTGATCAGTGGCTCGATGTCTATATGCAGCCATTACTGACTGAAATCCTCGTCGTCTTAATTCTGACTCTCATTGCCTCTTGGGTGTTTTCACGGCATATCCAAAAGCAAATGAACGGTATGGAGCCAGAACAAATTGCGCTAGCACTCAACCTTCAGCATTCTATTTTACGCTCCGTTTATGAAGGAGTGATCGCACTCGACGCCAAAGGACAATTTTTGGCCATCAATGACTCGGCACGGAAAGTATTGGGAATCACGCATGACATGCACTACCTAAAAAGCCGCCAGCTCATCGAGTTTGTCGACAGTCATGAGTTCTTTTTTCGCTCGCCTTTAGAACACAACTTACACGATGAAATACTGGTGCTAAACGGCCACAGTTTCATTGCAAATCGTATCGCTATTTTTGAGCAGCAACACTTAATTGGCTGGGTAGTGAGTTTTCGCGCCAAAGATGAAATCTATTCGTTAACATCGGATCTGACGCAAATAAAACAATACACCGATCATTTACGTGTGCAACGACATGAATTTTCAAATCGACTCGCCACCATTGCCGGCTTAATACAACTGGGGAAAGTGGACGAAGTACAAAGATTGATTTCGACGGAGAATACCAATAAACAGCAAGTACTCGATTTTATCTCCCAACGGATACACCTCTCGCAAGTGGCCGGGTTATTATTAGGCAAATCATTCCGGGCGAAGGAATTAGGCTTAACATTGGAGCTCGATCCCACCTGCCAACTTTACGCGTTGAACTGTCCTCTGAGTGAAACGGAACTCTGTGCTATCGTGGGCAATCTCATCGATAATGCCTTTGAAAGCGTCATCAAACATTCTCTGAACTCGCCAGTTGTGACCGTTCTACTTTCCGACGCGGGGCATGATTTGGTCATTGAAGTGACCGACAATGGGCAAGGATTGCCAAGCGATGATGTTGATAATATTTTCAAAAAAGGCGTCACCAGCAAAAAAGACAAAGACCAACACGGCCTTGGCCTTTACTTGGTCAATCAGTACGTCCAACAAGCCAAAGGCTTCATCACGATTGATGAGGCAGACCCACAAGGGTGTATTTTTTCGGTCTTCATTCCCAATCAACCACTCACAGAACAAGGAAGCTCAAAGGGGCACAATTATGGACAAGATTGACGTTCTCATCATTGAAGACGAGATTAACATCGCTGAAATTCACAGCCAAATGCTCAAACAAACCACTCGTTTTCGCCCCGTGGCGATTGCCGAAACACTTAAAATGGCGAAGGTGATGGTGAAAGTCCACCAGCCCAAACTCATCATTCTTGATAATTATTTGCCCGATGGCACGGGTATTGATTTCTTTCGTGAAATGGTGGCCGATAAGTCGACCAGTAAAATTGATGTGATTTTGATCACCGCGGCTGACGAAATCAGTACCGTCAAAGACGCAATGAAGCTGGGCTGCTTTGATTACCTGCTCAAGCCTGTGTCCTACACCCGCTTACAAGAAACGTTAGAGCGGTACTTGTCGCTTAACAACGCGATGAATGCGTATGACAATTTAGAACAGCGCCAAATTGATAATTTGTTTAATATCAAATTGCGAGACAAGCCTCAGCAAACCTTACCCAAAGGCATCGAGAGCATTACATTGGACAAAATTAAACGTGTATTTGCTCAGAATATTGGCCGCAAATTTACCGCGTTGCAATTGAGTGAAGCTGTTGGTATTGGCAAAACCACCGCACGGCGGTATTTAGAGTATTGCGCCGCCAATGGGTTGCTCAGTGCGGAAAACGAATACGGTAAAGTTGGACGCCCTGAACGGGTTTATATCAAAAATCATTAGCCGAGCGCCCACTGGTTGACTCGCTTTTGTGACAAGGCTCAGACCCCATACACCAATAAAAATAGGAGCTTGTCGTTGTCTCTAACCCTATTGATGGTGCTATAAATGCATCGCAGCATGCGCTATCATGCCACCTTCTTTGCCATGCATAAAGGTCGATAATGATAGGATTAAAACCTGCTATTTTAGTGATTGATGTACAACGCGCTCTGTTTGACCCTCACCCACAACCGTTTGAGGCGCAACCAGTGATTGAACGCATTAATACGGTGACTCAATGGGCACGAGCCCAAGGTTATCCGGTGATCTTTATCCAGCATGATGAGCCCAATACCGTCATCGCTCGCCATAGTGAAGGATGGCAGTTGCCAACGGAGCTAACGGTGACAGATAACGATCATCGCATATATAAACAAACGCCTGATTCGTTTTTACGTACCGATCTCCATCCATTACTTGAGCAGTTAGGCATCACCGAATTGATCGTATGTGGCTATGCGACCGAGTTTTGTGTTGATACCACCACGCGTCGCGCTGCGGGATTAGGTTACCCTGTCACTATTGTCGCGGATGCACACACCACTCATGATAAAGCCCACGCAAGTGCAGATATGATCCGCCAACACCATAATGCCTCATTACCAAGTATTGGCAGCTTTGGCGTGACGATCAAAGCCGTATCGACCGAACAACTGGTTCGTCATACCGCTAAGGCGCTCTAATCTTTAAACGAGAATGAAATACGCACCATAAGTCATGGCTTTCCAGCGTAAATAATCTGAGAGCGTATGCTTGTCCGTTTACATCGCTAATACGCAATACACATCGGCGTATTGGCGATGGGATCGGTAATGACTTTCGCTTTTAACGAGAATACCTCCTCTAATAACGCTTCCGTAAACACCTGCTCTGGCGCGCCTTGGGTGACGAGCTGGCCTTGCTTTAAGACCACTAAATGATCGCAGTAACGACAAGCCTGATTGAGATCATGCAATACGACAATGACGGTTTTACCCTGCTCGTTCATCGCACGCATGATTTTCATTAACTCCGTTTGGTGAGACAAATCTAAGTAAGTCGTCGGTTCATCGAGCATCACAATATTCGTATCCTGCGCTAACACCATCGCAATCCACGCTCTTTGCCGTTGTCCCCCAGATAAAGCGTCAACAGAATGTTGAGCAAGCTCGCTGATGCCAGTTTCTGTCATGGCTTTGTCCACCATCGCATGATCGGCGTGCCCCAGTTTGCCCCAGTGAGATAAATAAGGGGAACGCCCATACTCCACTAAACGCCGCACCGTAATCCCTTCAGGGGTGACAAGCACCTGTGGCAATAACGACATTTCACGCGCTAACTGCTTGTCTTGATACTGGTGCAACGGGGTTCCATTGAGCCAGACGTCGCCATGGTTCGGCTTATTGATCCTCGCGAGCGCTTTAAGCAAGGTAGATTTGCCGCACCCATTGGGGCCAATTAGCGCGGTAATTTTCCCTTTTGGCAACGTGAGGTTTAACTCGTCTATGATGACCGTATCACCATAAGACACTTGCAGGTTTTTTGTTTCGAGCATTACCACCCCTTATAACGTTGCAAAAGAAAAATAAAATACGGCGCGCCAATCAAGGAGGTCAGAACACCGGCGGGTAATTCCAACGGTGGATCAATCCCTCGAGCCAATGTATCCGCCAGCAACACCATCAGAGCACCCAGTAACGCAGCACTCGGTGCCAGTAATTTATGATTATGACCAAACAGCATTCTGGCCAAATGCGGAGCAAGCAATCCGACAAAACTAATGGTGCCACACACAGACACACTGATGCTCGCCAATATCACAGAACTCATCAGCGCGAATAACTGTACTTTCTTTGGTTCAATGCCAAGCGATGTGGCACTGTCTTCGCCTAGTCCGATCACATCAAGACGCCACGCTAACCACAGCGCAACAGGTAACATCACACTCAGCGTCACCCAAATATACGGCACTTGAGTCCAGTTTCTTCCCCATAAACTGCCGGTCAGCCAAACCATCGCGGTATTGATTTCAATGGGATTGACGATCATCAAAAAATCGATCCCACTGGCAAGGAAAGCACTGATGGCAATCCCGATCAGCGCTAAGTGCGCTGGCGTGGGCTGTAACTGATAGCCAATCAACAAGATGACCAATGCCGCGACGATGCCGCCAAACAAAGCCGCCATCGGTAAGCAATACACTGGGGCATCGGGAAAAAGCACGAACAACACCGTCGCAGCCAACCCGGCTCCAGAACTGATCCCCATTAAATCGGGCGATGCGAGAGGATTACGAATCACCCCTTGAACTAACATGCCTGATAAACCCAATCCAGCGCCCACCCCCATCGCGAGACATAGCCGTGGTAAGCGATATTGGTTGACAACGAAATCCAGTGCTCCGCCCGACAATAATGTCTCTATCAGTTGCCGAACAGAAATCGAGGCCGCACCGACCATTAAACTGAAGATCGCCACACCAATAAGACACACACATAACGACAATAATTTGGCTGAATGACTCATGCTTTCCTCTTAATCGCGAGCAACACAAAACAAGGGGTTCCGATCAATGCTGTTAGCACGCCAACCGGGGTTTCCGCAGGAAAAGCAATCGCTCGTGAAACGCCATCCGTCCAAGCAAGCAGACCGGCCCCTAACAGCGCACTTGTTGGCAGTAGTATCAAAAAATTCGTCCCCACCAGTCGCTTCGCGATATGCGGAATAAGCAGGCCGACGAATCCAATCGATCCCGCAACAGCCACACTCGATGCGGTCAGTAAGACAACGGCAACACAAGTCAATAAGCTGGTTCGCTTAATGTTAAGGCCCAAACTGGTCGCGACCTCATTGCCTAAAGACAAGAGGTTGAGAGAAGTCGCTACATAAGCGGATACCATCAATCCAGCAAGACTGGCAGGCCAAAGCATATGCCACTGCGGCCATCCGATAGACGACAACGAGCCCGCCAGCCAACTCATGACACTGTAGGCTTTATCGTCCGCTAAAATCACGGCAGCGCGAGTAACCCCCGTCAATAAAGCGCCGACAGCAATCCCCGCCAACACCAATTTGAGTGGATGTGGACGCACCGCAAAGAAGCCCCCTAATATCATCACCAAGCCGCCACTGATAACACCGCCTATCGAGGCCACCAACACACTGGGTAAGTCGCTTAAAAATGGCGCGCCGATATTGGCCAGCGCCATAAAACAGGCGGCTCCGGCATTAATACCTAACACTGACGGCGATGCCAACGCATTGCGACTCAATCCCTGCATTAATGCGCCGGCAATGGCCAAGTTGGCGCCGATGAGCAACCCACCGAGCAACCTTGGCACGCGAATCGACGCAAGAATCTGCTGCTCCATATTCATCGGATCAAAGGTAAATAAATAGCCCGTTAAGCTCGTCAACGTCAGCGGAAAACTCGACCAAGACAGTAACGAAAACACACTACCAAGAGAGATAAAGACAATAAGAATCAAGCAGATGACAGGTCGCGGCGCAGATGTTCGCATGGGATTAACTAATTACTCATAAAAAGGAAGGCGATAACATTGAGATACAGGTTGCAGCCCATATACATAACTGGCCAAGATATTAACTTTAAGACAAATAATAATCAATCTTATTTAAGACAAGCGAGTCCATCCAAGTTGTCGTCTTTCTCGTTCAGTCATCATCACTTATGCAAGCGACTATTACCGATCTAAACAGTCAGACCACGATGTAGTGTGAATAAAATGCCGATGCAAAGAATAATGAGAATGATTATTATATAGATTGAAGGTATACTCTTGCCCAATCTTATACTACCCCTTAATTTTTATGCATTTTTACGCATATTTATCGTTTGAGCAAAGAGATGAAATTAACCATTAACGCCCTAGCCCAAAGCCTCATTTTAGCCCTTGGCATCAATCATTACGCGATCGCAAGCGACTCGCCTCAGGACTCCCCCAACGCTGATGATACGATCGTCATCGTTGGCCAACAGAATTCGTATCTTAACCCGCGAGTCAGTACCGCCACCAAAACCGATATCGACCCGTTAGATACCCCCAACACGGTTAATATTATTAACCAACAGTTTCTTAAGGATATCCGTGCCACTTCGCTGGCTGATGCCTACGGCTATACCACGGGGCTGACGCGTTCTGGAGTCAATGCGGATAGTTTTACCTTGCGTGGGATGCCTGCCGATCTCAATACAATTCAAGTCAATGGCTTACCCGGCCTAGCCTCGCGATTTGGGTCGCCGACGACCGCCAACATCGAACGGGTGGAAATTTTAAAGGGTCCTGCCTCGATTATGTATGGTCAGGTTCAGCCTGGCGGCATGATTAATATCATCACGAAAAAGCCGCAGGAGGAAGCGGCCATCAATTATGATATTGCAACTCGCACGTACGATACTGGTGTGAGTGGTTTTGGTGACGACAACGGATTGACGGGCACCATTGATGCAACCGGGCCGCTAAACTCAAGTAAAACATGGCTGTATCGCATGATCATCAGTGGCAAAGACGCCGATTCTTATCGTAACGATGTTGATCAGCACAATTACTACCTGTTTCCAACCTTGACCTATCGACCGTCTGAAATCACAGAATTGACGTTTGGATTAGAGCTGGAATCAGAGCAACGGGTGGCCGACAACGGTATTGCGGCCCTCAATAATGATATCCATCAAGTTGCCCCCATCGATACTCACTATCAGTCAGCGGATGATACCGATGAAGACAAAGGCACGGCAGCCTTTGCTAGCTTTAAGACCGCATTAATCGATGATTTTGACCTCACCATCGATTGGCGTAGCGTATGGCACGAAGATACGCGCGACTTGTATGAAACCAAAGACATTAACGATGTCACACAAACCGTCAGTGTACGAGACCGTGACCAAGTTAATAAGCGCGAATACCACTACCTTGATGTGCGTACTACAGGTAGCGTGTGGACAGGAAACATTGAGCACCAAGTATTGATTGGCACCAACCTCGGCTTTGAGAAAAAAGATTTCCTTCGCGAAACCTATGCAACCACCAAGATCGACTTCCTCAACCCACAAGATCCGACAGGACGAAACCAAAAGAAATACAAACAAGATCACCGCATCACGGAATACACCAACTACGGTCTATACGCGCAAGATACTATGTATCTCAATCCTTCTTGGACGCTGATGGGCGGCTTGCGTTATACCCGACAAGATGTCGACTTTGATTATGTCAGTAAATCGTCTTCCGATACCCAAACCACCGATGCCTTAGTGTCTCAAGCCGGTATCGTCTATAAAGTGCTCGAAGGGACATCTTTATACGCCAGCTATGGTGAAAGCTTTAATCCAAACAGTGTCGAGAAAAAAGACAGCCATGACAAGGCGTTTGATCCTGAAAAAGGTCGCCAATATGAGGTCGGTACCAAGACCAATATTATTAATGAAAAAACCAACCTCACCGTCGCTTACTTTGATATTAAAAAATCCAACGTCGTCGATAAAAATGATGCGGGTAATTATCAATTACTCGGGGAAATCCGCAGTAAAGGGATCGAGACCGAAATGCTTGCCTTGCCTATCGACAATTGGCAAATCAAACTCGGTTATGCCTATGTCGATTCGCAAGTGGCAGAAAATCCCGATCCATCGATTCAAGGTAACCGAACGCCGATGACGGCGTATCACGACGCGTATTTTTGGACTAAGTATAATTTCCCCTATGAAATCGCCGGAGGTGTGGTTGGAACAACCTTAGGAGCCAATTACGAAAGTGCGCGTTACACCAGCGAAGACCCGAGCGATCGCGTAAAACTGCCTTCTTACGTCACAGTGGACATCGGCGTGCACTACGATATCGATCAATATCGCGCCTCTCTCAATGTAGGCAACCTCTTTGATAAAGAATATTACGTTGGCGGAAAAGACAGTCACCGCCTATATACCGGTGCCCCACGGACAATTACATTGAGCTTTTCAGGTACATTTTAATGAATTATCGTCGTTGGATTAAAAACGCGGTGTTTGCGCTGTGCTTATGCACGGCGCAAACCGCTCTCGCCGGCCATACGTTAGAAGCCGTCAAACATCTCGATGCGCCGCGCGTTATTGCACTAGAGTATTCTTTTGTTGACGCACTCGCCGCCATTGGTGTTTCTCCTGTAGGAGTCGCCGACGATGGTGACCCAACACGCATCATTCCTCAGGTAAGACAGCTCATCCAGCCATGGACATCGGTCGGGATGCGCTCTCAACCCAATCTGGAGATCATCGCGCAGCTCAAGCCAGATTTAATCATTGCGGACGCGTATCGGCATAAAATGAGTCTGCATGACCTCTCGCAGATAGCCCCGACCCTCTTGCTAAAAAGCCGTGGGGAAACCTATCAAGAAAGCTTAGAGGCAGCGCAGCACATCGGCAAAGTGCTGGGGAAAGAATCGCAAATGCGCCAGCGTCTTGCTCAACATCGCGCACTGATGGCACGTTATCAAGGCCAGTTTGCCCATCAAGGAACGGTTCAATTTGCCAACGTGAATGATCGTGGTATGTGGATGCATGGCCCAAAATCGTTTACTGGTAGCTTACTTGGCTACCTCGGTCTCAAGCCAGCACTGCCGCATCTGCAAGACAGTCACTTGTTGGAGGCAAACTTGGAGACACTGCTAAAGGTCAATCCCGATTGGCTATTTTACAGTAAAAACACACCTCAGACGGTCTTAGACCGCTGGCAAAACAATCCGTTATACCCACTACTCAACATCAGCAAACATAACCAAGCTAGGCAGGTGTCAGCACGGCTGTGGTCACTCAATCGTGGTATGCTCGCCGCCGAAGGCATTGCCAAACAATTAGAGGCCTTTTTCTCCAGCACCCAAGCTGCGAGCCATCGTTAAGGCGATCATTATCCAATACGGGGCCCACGACTCGAGACAATACGCAGCGACGATTCTCTCTAACGTGGTGCCCCAGCCACTACCTTCTATCCTAAGCGCAGCAAGCAAAACGGACGGCTCTGCTCGTTAAGGGCGATGAATTCTCCCTCTATCATGTCTCTATCCCAATACCATAAGGGGCATTCTCTTATCCCTGTATTGATTATGCTTCGCTAATTACTCAAGATGTTATTTTACTATTTTCTATTTTCGTTTTACTTTTTCCTGCTTGTAGAAGCTTCGCCGTCATGACACTTATTTACGACAATTGACGAAGTATTGTGAAATGACATCATTAAATAACAGTATGCTGTATATAAACAATCCAGATTGGAATTGGCCTCTTAAAAAAAACCATTTAATAAATCAATCAATAGATTCTTATGTAAATTCCAATACACTTGCCGACAGAGATAAATATACGCTACGTAATGAATGCTTAGCGTATTTCATCACTGAATTAATGCTTATCTCTAAGCAGAACGTCCGTCGCTTACGAATCCCCTCATAATTTCTATATAAAACAATGAGTAGACGCACATCGCTCATTCTGATCTAATGAATTTCGCCAAAAACACACTTGATTCAATGAATTTAATAGGGAGCCCTAACGATGCGCGATGTTCAAATTCTACAGCAAACTCTTGAAAACCAATGCCCTGGTATTCACAAAAAACGACTTAGATCTCTTATGCTTGCAACCAGAGCGGTACTGGGCGGCTCTGATCTCACCCTCACTAAAATTGGACGAGCTCTCGACACTGATACCACGGTGAAACATGCCATCAAACGTATTGACCGATTGCTTGGTAATCGCAGTCTACATCGTGAAAAAGAGTCCATATATAAATGGCATGCGTCCCTTATTACCCGAGCCAATCCTTTTCCTGTACTACTGGTTGATTGGTCGGATGTTCGTGAGCAACTGCGCTATATGACATTGCGAGCTTCGATATCCGTTAAAGGTCGCGCCGTCACGCTTTATGAACAGGCATTTGAGTACAAAAACTACAACTCACCCAAGAGCCATCAGCACTTTCTCGATAAGCTTCAATCCTTGCTCCCCCAAGGTTGCACCCCTATCATTATCTCCGACGCTGGCTTTAGAAATACGTGGTTCAGGCAAGTCGCCAACAAAGGTTGGTTCTGGCTTGGGCGTGTACGGGGCGAAGTCTCGATTAAGTGTGGCGAGAGCGCTTGGCAATGGAATAAAGCCTTTTACCCTCAAGCGACTGATAAGCCGCTGTTTTTAGGAGAAAGCCAACTGGCTAAGCGCTCACCGCTTCAGTGCTTTGCTTACTTATACAAGAGTCATCCCAAAGGCAGAAAAGCCCATCGGCATAGTCGAACCTGTCAGAAACACTCGGCTGGAAAAGTGTTCCATAAAGGAGCGAAAGAGCCTTGGCTTCTGGTCACTAACATCCCCAACCATGTACTTAACGGCATTAAAATTACCCGTTTGTACGCCAAAAGAATGCAAATTGAAGAGTCGTTCCGAGATCTAAAAAGTCCAGCCTACGGGTTGGCGCTTCGCCATAACCGAACACGTTGCACCAAACGTATTGATATCTTGTTGCTCATGGCATTGATGGCCGAAATCATCATGTGGTGGAATGGCTTAATCGCCATGCAAGCCAAATGGCATTATGACTTCCAAGCCAACACCATCAAGCATCGCCGTGTGCTCTCCATTCCTAGACTTGGTAAGGAAGTACGTTGCCACCGAAGATACCGAATACAAGAGTCCCAATATCATTGGGCAATGGTCGAATATCAACGCCTTACGCATACCTGTGGGTTGGGGGAATTATGAGGGGATCCGCCAGCGTCCGTCGTTATCTGCTCCCCCACTATTCCATTAATCATTTTTTATTACAGGATATTCATTAGTGAAATTTAAATTAAGCAGTGGCATTTTATGCTTGTCATTGATCTCAGCGATGAGTCATGCCGCCATTCCCTATCAAGATAAAACCCCCGAATTCAACTGCGAAGTGCGACACTCTCCAATATCAAGAAGCTAAAGCCATCTCCTCAAATATAATGGCTGCCTGCTTGAAGCCTAAACACTTTCTCGGACGGTAATTTATCCGCGATAAAGCGAACTCTATATCGATGTCCGTCACTGTCGTTAGATCGGTTCCTTTCTTCACATATTGCCTTAAAAGACCGTTCGCATTCTCATTAGCACCACGCTCCCAAGAACTGTACGGATGAGCAAAGTACACATCAGCCTTTAATTCTTTTGCGATGGTTTCATGACCTGCAAACTCTCGCCCGTTATCTGCCGTAATGGTATGGACATGTTTCTTATAGGGCTTCAGTAGCTCTATTGTCGCTTTGGTGACATCATCCGCTGACTTAGATGGCACTTTCTTTACCATGTAAAATCGAGTCTTACGCTCTAAAATAGTCACCATTGCACCTGTACCATGCTTACCTAGCACAGTGTCGATTTCCCAGTCACCAAACCGCTCCTTACTGTCAACGATGCTTGGTCTATCATCAATCGAAACGGCATTTTTTATCGCTGGAGCTTTCTCTTGTTTACCTCGGCGATACCGCTTATGACCTTGTCTCAAGTGACGATATAACTTACCGCCCAAGCGTTTATCTTGAGCAACAAAGCGATAGATCCACTCATGACTGACAGATGCACCAATTTTCGTTAATACATTAGAAATCTGCTCTGGACTCCAATCTGTTTCTAAAAGAAGGCGGATAAAATCGACACGTTCCTTTGGTATTCGGTATTTACGTGCTGTTTT
This sequence comes from Vibrio zhugei, assembly GCF_003716875.1. Taxonomy (NCBI): domain Bacteria; kingdom Pseudomonadati; phylum Pseudomonadota; class Gammaproteobacteria; order Vibrionales; family Vibrionaceae; genus Vibrio; species Vibrio zhugei. Next base: position 480,505 of record NZ_CP033077.1, read on the forward strand.
GCGCTTTTTGGTAGACGACATCTGGGCTTCGTTAGGGCAATAATGCTCTCCCTTCCGACCGCGTTTAAGCTCACGGTATACCGTCGAGCGGTGGCACTGAACTGTTTTAGCTATTTCAGGAACCGAAATTCCCCGTTCCAAAAGAGCAGAAATCTGGTATCTTCTGCCTTCGGTCAACTGTTGATAATTCATGGTAGTACTGCTTGTTTCTTTGGCGAGAAGAGCGTACCACTTTCAGCAGTTGGCTTCCTCTTCTACATATTTCCATGAATGTCGCACTTATTATCTGAAATCGGGCCTATCAATATACGCAGCCCAATGGTGAAACGTTGACCTTACATATCGAAGGTAACGATTATTACGCAGAACAACGGACCAACACCGGGCGCTTAGTGATCTATGATGACGAGCTTAAAGGCATGGCCTATGCCAAAGTCTCGCCAGACGGTTCGGCTCTACTATCAACAGGGAAACTCGCCACAGAAACCCCAACCGTTAAGCAAAACACCATCACCGCGTCAAAAGTGGCAACCCCCTATAGACCACAAAAAGGACTCTCTCGAGCGGTACGTGCTAAGCTTGCCGAACAAGCACGTGAAAAACGTTTGCACCCCACCAGTCGAAAACAGTCGGAGTTACTATCGTCTCAACTTTTGGCGACAAACAGCGATAAACACATCACGGGAAATATTCGCGGATTAACCGTGATGATCCAATTCCCAGATGAAGCTGGCACCCTGTCGAAAACGCAAATTAATAATTATTTAAACGCCGATAATTATACTGAATTTGGCAATAAACAATCGATCCGCGGTTATTATAAATCCGTATCCAATAATAAAGTCGATTACACCAATACCGTCGTTGGTTATTATACGGCGAAACATAATAAAGCCTATTATACCGACGAGAGCTTAGAGTTCTCCTTACGCGCTCGTGAATTAATCACAGAAGCGCTTCAATGGCTCGAATATCAGCAAGGGTTTGACTTCTCAACCCTCTCGACCAATAGTCGTGGTGAAATTCGTGGACTCAATTTCTTTTATGCGGGCTCATCGGGTAACTCTTGGTCAAAAGGATTATGGCCGCACATGGGCTGGCTATCACCACAATTTTGCGCGGATGGCGTCTGCACCAGCAAATACCAAATCACCGACATGTCGGAGAGTTTGTCTATAGGGACCTTTGCCCACGAGTCCGGCCACCTGTTGTTTGATTGGCCCGATTTGTATGATTACGATGGCAGCTCCAACGGTTCGGTCGCAAGCTATGGCATCATGGGATATGGTGGTGTCGGTTATCGCTCTATGTATCAACCCACGCCGCCTGTGTCCCCTCTACGTGATTTAGTTGGCTGGGAAACCGTGACCGAGTTAAACCCTGCCGTCGATCCCAATGCGCCATCGGGCCAACTTACATTGACGAACATGAGTCACCAAGAGTACAAGTGGACCAACCCCTCAAGCAATGGCAGCGAAGCCTTTTATATCGAAGCGATCAACCAGCAAGGGCAAAACAGCGAACAGCTCGGCTCGGGACTCGCGATTTATCATGTTGACAAGCATGGTGATCGTGACAATGAATGGCATCCGTATATTCAAATGGAACATGCTGATGGCCGCCGCGACCCAGAAAATGGGGCTAACCGAGGGGATGCGGGTGATGTGTATCGTCAATATGGAGAATTTACAGCAACGTTACCTAATGCCCTAAGAAATGGCGGCACTAACTCACTCTGGTGGGATGGCAGTGAATCTGGCCTCACCATTACCGATGTTTCGCAACCTGGGCAAACCATTTCATTCCATTCAAGCTCCTCTAACGACGATGGTAGCACACCAGGTAACGGTGACGGTGACCACTCTGGCGGTGATGATGGCGATAATGGTGACACCCCAGATACAGGGGCGCTCGTGTATGCGGGTAATATCGAACCGTATTCTTATGTTATCGAGCCAAATGGTAGCTATTTCCAAGTTCCCCAAGACCAAACATTGACGGTTTCCCTGACTGGCGCCGCGAATACCGACTTCGGTATCGGGCTATATCAGTTAATCAATAATCAATGGCAACCCGTTGCAGCCTCACAAACCGAAGGCACGTCATCGGAGTCAATCCGCTATAATGCGCCGGCAGGTTACTACTACGTATTGATTGCTGCCTATCAAGGTTCTGGTCAATATAAGTTAACCATTTCGCAATAATGAATCTTAACTTTTCATAACAAAAGCGGGCATAGTCCCGCTTTTTCTCACTTCCTTCTTTAAATGACTTGGGTCTGTTAATCTTTCGCGATGATTTTATGAACGGCATGGTGAAGGTTATGTATTGGCGCGTTGTTGACAGGTTTCAGTTGAACTTCAACAAAATTTCCCCTTCAATGTCAAAACGATTTATCGATATGATTGCTAGTATCAATATGGATTAAAGAGGCGGTCATTTCATTTCTAAACGGTAAAAAAATCAAAATAAACACCAGATTTTGGCTGTATTTTTTACCAGCATTTGACTGCACAATACTTAAGGGAGCAGGATGAAAGTAGGCGTGATAGGTTTGGGTGGTATTTTTGAGGCGGCGTATTTTCCGGCACTGCAACAGTTACAACCTTCTGATATGACCTTATATGGATTTGACCCCGATCCTGCACGTAAATTCACCGGCATGATGCACTGTGAGAGCTTGGAAGCGCTGTTAGCACAGCCATTAGACACCCTGCTGATATTAACCCCTCCTACACTGCATTTAGACATGATTAAAACCTGCCTGTCCGATTCTCAGTGTCCTCGTATCATCGTGGAGAAACCAGTCGTCGCAAATTTAGCACAACTGGCAGAACTCAAGCTGTTACTTAAAGATGCCAATCGTGCTCAGCGTCTGCTCGCATTAGATCATTGGATGTGCCGCGATGGCATACACCGTATTTTCACCACAGGTGTCGATCATCGTGAGCATTCGACGCAGACTTGGAAGCCATTGCCGCCGATTGAAGACGCGATGCAACCGATACATCTCGCTCAAATGACCAAAGTCGAGGCTTTTTTAGTCGAGCCAAGTGGTTTTAACGACCAGGGTGAACCTGTCGCACTGAATTTTGCTACTGGGGAAATGGATACGCGCCTGTTTCAGCATCCAGACGGCGTGATCTTGGATATCGGCACACACGTTCTAACAATGATAAGGGAGTTGCTCTCAGGATTTGGTGTAGCGGATGCCCCACTGAGTCTAAACGTCGATTTGGCAGAAGATCGATTAGGCCAGCCCATTGCTGTTGGTGATGTGACCACCGCAGAAGGTCATGCGATCCTCTCCGGATTTTGCGGTTCTATCCCAGTTAGCATAGAACTCAATAAGTATGGCGGACCTTTAGGCGGTCAAAAAGGCATGAACCTGTATCTCGATGATGGACGCGTGATCAGTGTGAATCGCCATGGCGATGATGATGTCGTCACATTGCTTCATCAGCAGCAAAGTCTTCAGTGGCAACATAAAGGGGCGTTGTATCTTCATTGTGTGAGAGAGGTTGTTTTAAATCAGGATTTGGCAGGCGATGCGTTCAAGGCCATCACACAGCGCCGCATGGAAGAAGTGGAGAACCTCTTGTTACTGCAACAGCGCTTGCGTGGTATTCATTAGCGCTATCTAGGCTGCCCAGCCACCCTCGAACTAAAAAGTAACGAGCTTGTAACCGTTCACCAGTAGGTACTTGATTTGCTCGCTATAGGTTGAACACGTTGGGATAGGGTTGGCGTGCGGTGACCGCTTGTACTATCTCAGAGAGTACTGCATACGTTGATAGTCCGCGTTTTTTACACGTCTCAACAAGCGAGTGGATGCGACCTCTAAATTTATCACCCGCATCGGATGTCGTTCCATAGCTGATTTTTCTCTGAATGACGCAACCACGTATGCGCCTCTCCGCTTCATTATTTGTCAGCGGTATTGAGGTATCGTTCAGGAACAACCATAAGCTTTGCCTATGCTGCTGCAATTTTTCGCATCGTCCTTTATATCTTTGGACTATCAGTGTACTGCCTTTTTCAAGCCAGTCATCGAGGGATTTTTGCAGTCGTTGCATTCGCCGAAGATATTGACCGTGCGTGATTTCCTTTCTTTCAAGACGATGACGAATACGGAAAATCATATTGGCAATCAGAGTTAAACGACGGCCGACGTAAGCGGTATATCCTCCGCCACTATAGTCCGCTATTTGTTGAAGGTTACGTGTGACATGCGACCAGCAGAGTTGATGTTTTTCTGGGTTTATCCAGTTGTAGCTTGGGCATTGGTCACTCACAACGAAGCCTGAGTAATGTTCACCAAGCACCGTTTTCGCAGAAAAGCTAAACAAGACACCCATGATAATCATGTCTATAACTGTACAAATATCCAGCACCATACTATGGTTTTTATATCACCTGTACGAAAGCCTAGAGAGATGCGCATGCCCAAATCACGAAGCCAACAAATCAGCTTAGGCGATACGCCCTATTATCACTGCGTGTCTCGCTGTGTACGCCGCGCTTTTTTATGTGGCGTTGATGCCATTACCGGTCAAAACTACGAACATCGGCGTGGTTGGGTTGAAGAGCGATTACTCTTTTTAACCCAGGTATTTGCTATCCAAGTCTGTGCTTACGCAGTCATGAGTAATCATACGCATATGGTGCTGTTTGTTGACGAAGACGAGACCAAAAACTGGTCAGCGATGGACGTCATTACTCGCTGGCATCAGTTACATAAAGGCACGCTCGTCACCCAGCAATATGAGCGAGAAGGTGCCGTTCCAGAACATTTACAGCCTTTACTAGACTCTACCGTTGAAGCCTACCGCCAGCGGTTAATGGACATCAGTTGGTTTATGCGTGAGCTTAACGAGCCCATCGCAAGGCTTGCTAATCAAGAAGATAATTGCACTGGTCGTTTCTGGGAAGGCCGCTTTAAATCTCAAGCGTTGCTCGATGACGCCGCGCTCATGGCTTGCATGGCTTACGTTGACCTCAATCCTATTCGAGCCAATATCGATGACACACCAGAAACTTCTGCGTATACCAGCATTAAGCAGCGCATCGCCATGGCGTTACATCACAAGCAGCCCCAACATCTTGCACCGTTTATCGGCAATCCAAGGCACAATCAGCCCAAGGGCCTTCCCTACTCACTCAACGACTATATCGAACTGGTCGATTTAACTGGGCGAATCATTCGTGATGATAAGCCCGGCCACATCGATATCTCGCTAACCCCGATACTTCAGCGCCTTAACATTCCCTCAGAGAGCTGGCTCACGCTGACCGCTGAATTTGAGCAGCATACCCACATTGCGGTTGGAACAGAAACCAACTTGACCCACTACTATCAGCATAGTCATTACCAACGCCGACCGAAAATCGCCAAAACGAAAAAGCTACTGGCTTAGCCACACCATTCACTTTGTCACTTTCAACGGCCTAGATTAATTGGCACGTCCTCGCTCGTCTTGAGTACAGCAAAAAACGAGTAAAACCGCTTATTCATTACTCAAAATAGATATGATTGAAGAATTCGGGCATCGCATCTTAATAAATAACAAGATAATTATTCGTAACACCACTATTTTCATAATGTGGGTGTCTTGTTTAGGTGAAACCTCGTTAGAAGTTATAGGCTATAACATTTCGATGACGCAGTATTTGATTAATTGGCCTAATGTTTTTATTATGACACTAGAGGTCTATCAAGTTGAATTAGGGCCATATCAAATTAATGGGAAAAAATATGAAAAAATCTATCCTTGCCGTGTTATTGACATTAATATCATTTGCGTCATTAGCTGGCGAAGAAATAATAGTCCATTCTAGTAGCATGAGAGCCTCTCAAGTGGTTGATGAATTTACCGGTAAAGTAGAAACATGTGGTTTATATATTGGTAGATCAAATCGTAAAGAGGCTTGGATGCTGGCTATTAATAGCGGAAATGGTCATGCCTTAGTTGGTAACGCGGGTAATTATAATGCATCTGGCTACATGATGAAAATTGATGATGGTGATATTTATGAGAAAGGGAGCAAGTCTCGTGGTGGTGATCGAGTATTCGGTACTCTAACTGACAATATGATGAATGAAATTTCTAAAGGAAAAAAAATAATAATTCGAGCTTACCCTGAAAACCGGTATGCCGACACGCTTACATCCACCTTTGATCTATCTGGCTCAACGAAAGTTGTTCAAGCCTATAAAGACTGCGTATCGGGTTTGTAGTGCTATACTACTCGTTGTAGTGACCTCGGACATATGCAAGGGCGTTGCTTCCTAAATTATTAGAACTTATACGGGTGAGTAGCTCAGCAACGCCGCTTACTTTTGTTTAATTTCTTCACCAACATAGATTCAAATCACGATGGTTCTTTATAAGACCGGTGTCAATGGGACCAAAACTGGTAGAATCTGAATCAGACTGAAATGCAAATGGAACAAAAATGGGGCTAAATGGAAATATATTTTCCACTTCACTGTTTATATACCCAGAACCTTAAAACAAAAAGCGCCCCTTTCGGAGTAATGCCGATCAGTTAAGAAATTTTTGAGATCATTTGACCGATCTTTAAAAGGCTTCAAAATCCGATATTAGTGATTTAATATCGGATTTTTTTTATGCGTTTTGAAAGTGAATTAGCCACAGCCTTTAAGTCCTGTAATACCTTCCATACTTTTGAAAAGTATGCTGAGTTACTATCGCCAGAGCTTATTCAGCAAGGCTTTAAACAAGCTGGAGTCGCCACGTTGAGAAAGCGCCGACTACCACTCGAAACGGTTCTATGGTCCATCATCGGCATGGCACTATATCGTCAGAAGTCTGTCTGGGATATTGCAACTCAGATGGATATTATGCTGCCAGATAAAAAGCCTTTGGTTGCCCCAAGTGCTTTGGTTCAAGCAAGGCAACGTTTGGGGGCTGATGCCGTAAAAGAGGTATTTAAATCCGTCGCTCAACACGGCTATGAAACGAATTCGTTTGAGCAATGGGGAGGGCTGAATTTATTCGCCGTTGATGGCGTTGTATGGCGAACTGCAGACACGTTAGAAAATCATCAAGTCTTTGAAACTCAAAGTAATCAACATCGTGAAAATACTTACCCTCAAATTAGAATGGTCTGTCATATGGAGTTGACAAGCCATCAGCTCATTAACAGTGCTTTTTCTGGTTATCGAACGAGTGAAATGGTGCTCGCAGAACAGCTCATTGATAGTACGCCAGATCATTCATTAACCTTGTTCGATAAAGGTTATTACTCATTGGGGTTACTTAACCGATGGTCTCAAACAGGGACAGAGCGGCATTGGCTAATCCCCGCGCGAAAGGACTTAAACTATGAAGTGCTGCATCGGTCGGGAAAAAATGACTATCGTGTTCGCCTGAAAACGACGCCTCAGTCTCGCAAAAAGTTCGATGAGTTACCGGAATTTATCGAGGCTCGTTTAGTGAGTAAAACCATTAAGGGAAAAGAGTATCGAATCCTCACCTCTATGGTCGATGAATTACGTTTCCCGAGCGACGAAATGGTTGAGTTATATCGTTACCGGTGGGAAATAGAACTGGGGTATAGAGAAATGAAGCAGTCTCTGTTAAACAGCCAATATACACTGAGAAGTAAAAGACCGGACATGATAGAGCAAGAGCTATGGGGAGTGTTGCTCTGTTACAACCTCATACGATTAGGGATGACAGCGGCCGCTAAAAAACTGGATAGTGTTTGGCCAAATCAACTCAGTTTTACCAGTTGTTCAATGGCTATCACTCAGTTTTTTGCAACTTTACCGCTGACAAGTCCGGGAAATATCCCAAAACATTATGAGTCCTTATTGGAACAAATGGGCTATTTTAAACTTCCACCAAGGCGAGAAGACCGAACTTACCCAAGGTGGGTAAAACCAAAACCTCGGAAATATCCGTATAAAAAGAAAAATGCCAATCAGCTTAACTGACTGGCATTACCCCAATCGGAGCGCTTTGCTTTCAAAATCAAACGTAATACAGCTTATTGCCAATCAAGAATGACTTTGCCGGAGGCGCCGCTGCGCATGGCGTCGAAGCCTTGTTGGAAATCATCAATCTTGAAATGATGCGTGATAATTGGCGTTAGATCGAGGCCCGATTGAATCAAGCTCGCCATCTTGTACCAGGTTTCGAACATTTCACGGCCGTAAATGCCTTTGATAACCAAGCCTTTGAAAATCACTTTGGTCCAGTCAATCGCCATATCGGAGGGTGGAATACCCAGTAGGGCAATGCGTCCGCCGTGGTTCATGCTTTCCAACATGGAGTTAAACGCACTTGGCACACCGGACATTTCTAAGCCCACATCAAACCCTTCGGTCATTTTAAGCTCTGTCATCACGTCTTCGAGTTTTTGCTCGGCAACGTTAACGGCGCGCGTTACACCCATTTGACGCGCGAGATCTAGGCGATATTCGTTCACATCGGTGATCACCACATGACGAGCACCCACATGTTTAGCCACAGCCGCCGCCATAATACCGATTGGGCCTGCGCCCGTGATCAGTACGTCTTCTCCGACCAAATCGAAAGAAAGCGCGGTGTGTACCGCATTACCAAACGGGTCAAAAATTGAAGCCAAATCATCGGAAATTTCATCAGGAATTTTAAACGCGTTAAAGGCTGGGATCACCAAATACTCAGCGAACGCCCCTTCGCGGTTGACGCCCACCCCGATGGTGTTACGGCACAAATGCGTGCGGCCACCACGGCAGTTACGGCAGTGACCACAAGTAATGTGCCCTTCACCAGAGACGCGATCGCCCAGCTCAAAACCACGCACGTCTGAGCCAATTTCCACCACTTCACCAACATACTCGTGACCGACCACCATCGGCACTGGAATGGTGTTTTGTGACCACTCATCCCAGTTATAGATGTGCACATCGGTACCACAAATCGCCGTTTTGCGGATTTTAATCAGCAAATCATTGTGACCTAATTGTGGCTTGTCCACCTCGGTCATCCAAATCCCTGGTTCCGGTTTTAATTTTGATAATGCTTTAATTTTCATGGTTATTGGCCTTAAATGATCGCCATCGCTTTGCCGACTTCAATAAAGGCATCGATGGCTTGATCTAATTGTTCACGGCTGTGTGCCGCTGACATTTGGGTGCGAATACGTGCTTGCCCTTTAGGCACCACTGGGAACGAGAATCCAGTGACATAAATGCCTTTTTCTAAGGCACGCTCAGCAAACTCAGCGGCAATTTTCGCATCACCCAGCATAATCGGGATGATCGCGTGATCAGCGCCTGCAAGAGTGAAACCCGCTTCGGTCATGCGCGCACGGAAATGAGTCGCGTTATCCCACAGTTGGTCACGCAAGTGATTGCTTTCTGCCAGTAAATCCAAAACCCGCAAAGAGGCCGACACAATGGCCGGTGCAACCGAGTTAGAGAATAAGTAAGGGCGAGAGCGTTGACGTAGCCAATCAATCACTTCTTTTTTACCGGACGTGTAACCACCGGAAGCACCGCCCATCGCTTTACCAAGTGTGCCGGTAATAATATCAATGCGATCAATCACATCATGGTATTCATGAGTACCACGGCCATTGGCGCCCATAAAGCCCACAGCGTGTGAATCATCGACCATAACCAAGGCGTTATATTTATCCGCCAAATCACAAATGTCAGGTAAGTTGGCGACGACGCCATCCATTGAGAACACACCATCGGTGACGATCAATTTATGACGTACCCCGGCTTCATCGGCCGCGATCAATTGCTGCTCAAGCTCGGCCATATTGTTGTTGGCGTAGCGGAAACGCTTCGCTTTACATAGACGGACGCCGTCAATGATGGAGGCGTGGTTTAATGCATCAGAGATGATGGCATCATTGGCATCGAGCAGGGTTTCAAATAATCCGGTGTTTGCATCAAAACATGACGTGTACAGAATCGTGTCTTCTTGGCCTAAGAAGGTAGAGAATTTGCTTTCGAGTTCTTTATGCGCGTTTTGTGTGCCGCAAATAAAGCGTACCGATGCCATACCAAAACCGTGTTCATCCATGCCGGCTTTCGCCGCTTCAATCAATTCAGGGTGGTTTGCTAGACCTAAATAGTTGTTCGCACAGAAGTTGAGCACTTCTTGTCCAGTGGAGATCTGAACCGCCGCACTTTGCTGCGAGGTAATAATGCGCTCAGATTTGTACAACCCGTCCGCTTTGACTTCCTCAAGCTGATCGCGGATTTGTTGATAAAAAGCAGAAGACATAACGTGTTCCTTCTCTATGGTCGTTCGGTAACAAGTCTGCATGGCGATGGCCAGCACGAATGGTCTAAGTGTAATTCATGGGTGCCTTGGAGATTATACCTCACTATGGAAAATGATTTATGAATTCTAGGCACAAGTAGCAAGGCTGATATGATAATTGACGAGCGCTAAGGCAAAAAAAGACGCTCGTATCGAGCGCCAAACTTGCAGGGGGAGAAAACAACACCAACGGTTAAAACAAGCCGACAGGATTAATGTCGTAATTGATCAATAGGTTCTTAGTATTTTGATAATGATCCAGCATCATTTTGTGGTTTTCGCGGCCAAAGCCCGATTTTTTATACCCACCAAATGCGGCATGGGCAGGATAAATGTGATAACAGTTAACCCAAACTCGGCCAGCCTCAATGCCTCGTCCCATGCGATAAGCCAAATTGGCATCACGCGTCCATAACCCGGCCCCTAAGCCATACTCGGTGTCGTTGGCAATGGCGAGCGCTTCGGCTTCATCTTTAAAGGTGGTGATCGCAATCACGGGTCCAAAAATCTCTTCTTGGAAAATGCGCATATCATTTTTGCCCGCAAACAGCGTCGGCTGAATGTAATACCCCTCGCTGATAGCGCCGGTTTGCTGTGACACATCGCCACCAAAGACCAGTTCGGCCCCTTCCTCACGGCCGATGGCCAAATAGCTCAAGATTTTATCGTATTGCTCTTGAGAGGCTTGCGCGCCAACTTGCGTGTCCGTATCCAGAGGGTTGCCTTGGCGAATTTGCTTCGCACGTTGGGTTAATTTGTCGACAAACTTTTCATAAACCGACTCTTGGACTAACACCCGAGAAGGACAGGTACACACTTCGCCCTGATTGAAAAATCCAAGTAATGTGCCTTCAATGCATTTTTCTAAATACGCATCTTCATGGTCAAAAATGTCTGCAAAATAAATATTAGGCGACTTGCCTCCTAGTTCGACCGTCGACGGAATCAAGTTATCTGCGGCACATTTTAGGATATGGTTGCCAACCGAGGTGGAGCCAGTAAACGCCAGTTTATTGATTCGCTTGCTGGTCGCCAGCGCTTGCCCGGCCTCCGAGCCGAAACCATTGACAATATTCACCACCCCAGCGGGCAACAAATCGGCAATGTGTTCGATCAAAATTAAAATGGAGACCGGGGTTTGCTCAGCGGGTTTCATCACGACACAACAACCCGCCGCAAGCGCCGGTGCCAACTTCCAAGCTGCCATCAGCATCGGAAAGTTCCACGGAATGATTTGCCCTACCACACCTAACGGCTCATGAAAATGATAGGCCGTGGTATGTTGGTCAATTTCGCCAATACTGCCTTCTTGTGCGCGAATACACCCAGCAAAATAGCGAAAATGGTCAACGACTAACGGCAGATCGGCTCCCATGGTTTCACGAATAGGTTTTCCGTTTTCCCAAGTTTCCACATAGGCTAAACGCTCGATGTTTTGTTCTATCCGGTCGGCGATGCGCAGTAGGATATTCGCGCGCTCGGTGACACTGGTTTTCGCCCAACTCTGCCGCGCTTCATGGGCGGCGTCGAGCGCCAGTTCAATATCCGCAGCCGTCGAGCGGGCCACTTGACAGTAGACTTGTCCGTTGACAGGCGATACGTTCTCGAAATACTGATTGTCGGTGGGTGCCACCCATTTTCCACCAATAAAATTGTGGTAATGCGATTGGAAAGTAAAGGGGGCATCGTTGGTTCCAGGCTGAGCATAAATCATACGAATCTTCATCCTTTTATCGTCGTTTTTATAAGTTGTCGCACAATCTTGCACATCATGCGTATTGAATACCTACGCAAGTCACAGGCCAACATATTCTCCTTTGGTGTTACACATTTGTAAGCATACGATTATCAACACGTTAGAGTGAACTCTCGCCGAACACGTCGCTATTAGTGATTGCCAGTGCGCTGTTCAACTGTGTCAAAATGGAACAGTCTGGATGTAACATATTGGAACACCTATGAAAATTCAGCCCCTAGAACATGATTGGTTAACCAACTCCTGGCAACGCTGCGAGCAGGCCGGTCTGCGTCCACGTCGTTTGCCCGAGTTAATGATGCTGCCAGCATTTCAATTGTCGGATCGGCGTCATCATAATCAGGCCTTGATTACCGCGATCGAAACGTGCGCCTTACCGCTGTACCAACAAATGTGCGGACATACTAAAAGTCGTTTGGTGGTTACCGATGCCGAAGGGGTTGTGCTTAAAACATGGGGCGAAGAACGCTTACAGAAAACCTTGTCCCCACTGTCATTGGATTCTGGTGGCATTTGGCAAGAAGATCTCAAAGGCACCAATGCCATTGGTACCGCGCTCTATGAGCTCCGCCCAGTCAGTGTCATTGGTAAGCAGCACTATCTGCATCAGTTACAACACATCAGTTGCTCCGCCAGCCCGATTTTTTCTCATCAGGGTCAAGTGTTGGGTATTTTAGATATCACCTCAGAACAGACCCAGCATGATCTTTCGATGTTAGTGTTGGTGCAAAATATGGTGCAGCTCATAGAAAATCATATGCTGTGCCACCTTCCCAATGCGGCGGTACGCCTCGATATTGCGCTGGACAAAACACTGCTCAATAGTGGCTGGCAAGGCATTGTCATCGCAAACGACGCTGGCGAGATTGTTGCCCATAATGCCATTGCGTCTGAATTGTCGTCAGACATGACCTTACTGGGTCAAGACGTCGATGGCGTCATCCAACACCTCTCCGATCACTTGCACACCCACGCGTATGAACTGCCCAAGCCCGGTTCTCAAGCGAAATCCGGGCACACCTACACTGCGGGCAACGCCGCAGCAGTAGCATCAGACAACACCGCTCTTCCATGCGATGCCGACATTGCACAAGCCTGGCAACAGGCCAATAAAATACTGTTTCACGATGTGCCTTTATTGATCCTCGGGGAAACGGGCGTCGGTAAAGGGGAATTTGTGAAGGCGCTCCATCAACAGCAACCGCGAGGCCCACTCATTACCGTTAACTGCGCCGCGCTCGCAAAAGAGCTGATCGAAGCAGAGCTGTTTGGTTATGTCGGCGGCGCCTTTACTGGGGCAGATAGCAAAGGAAAAATCGGCAAAATACGCGCCGCGCAAGGCGGGATTTTATTTTTAGATGAAATCGGCGATATGCCGCTCGAAGCCCAAACGCGGCTACTCAGTGTGCTGCAAGACAAAGTCGTCACCCCATTAGGGAGTCACCAAAGTTACCCCGTCGATGTGCAATTCATCGCAGCAACTCATCAGTCGTTACCCCAAAAAATAGCCGCGGGTGAATTTCGTGAAGATCTGTATTATCGTCTTAATGGCCTAGCACTGACCCTACCGCCACTGCGAGCGCGCACAAACAAACGGCAATTGATTGCGGCCATCCACCAGCGTTACCAGAGCGAAGGGCAACAGATGAGTGAAGACTTACTTTCACAATTAATGCGCTATTCCTGGCCCGGCAATCTACGCGAGTTGGACAACACAATGAAAGTCACCTGCTTATTGGCTGACGACTCCCCCATTCTGCAGACAAAGCACGTTCCAGCGCATTTACACGTCAGTCACCACTTGCAGCGCAGTGCCGATAATGGCCAAGCACACGGCGATGCTGCGCTGGGTTCTGCCTCGTCCACCCCATTAAAAACCACCCTCGAAGAGACTCTGTTAACCACGTATCAAGCGACCCACGGAAACATCAGCCGGACAGCGCGTCTGCTCGGGATCAGCCGAAATACGCTTTACCGCCGCTTGCGCGCCTTGGGTGTGTTACAATCTCCTGCTAATTAGAACGCCACAAGGGCGTGATGCTTCGCCCTTGTGATACCGATAGAGTCCATTGTCATGAATCAAGCCAAACTGATTGGTTTATTGCCCGATTTAGCCAGTTTTATCCTCGTGGTCAATGAAGGCAGCTTCACTGCCGCAGCCCAGCAGCTTGGGGTTACGCCATCGGCCTTAAGTAAATTGATGACTCGTCTTGAAAAAGCGTTATCAGTGAAATTGATTGAGCGTTCCACTCGGCAATTGCATATTACCCAAGCAGGGCAAAAAATTTACGATCAATGCTTGGTTATGATGAATGCCGCCCAGCAAGTCGTCGAACTCTCCAGTGTCGATCATTCGGTGCCATCAGGCGCACTCACGGTTGCCGCCCCCGAGGCCTTTCTCAATTCGGTGCTGCAACCGCTCGTTCTGCCGTTTTTGACGCAGTTTCCTCACATTGAACTGAAATTACGTGCTATTGACGGCAAGATTGATGTGTTTCGTGACAACATCGATATCGCTTTCAAGTTAACCGATAAACCCGATGAAAGTTTGGTATTAAAGGAACTGTGCAAAACAGAATTGGTCTTGTGTGCCAGTCCGGAGTACCTCGCAAGGCGCGGCGTCCCAACTCACCCGACCGATTTGGCTGACCACGATTGCCTCTACCTCGCAGAAACGCCACAAGATCATATTTGGAATTTCTATAAAGACGAGACCACACATTCGGTCGCGGTCTCTGGGCGCTATGCGGTCAACCAAGCACAAATGCGCCTCAATGGCGTCAAAGACGGTTTGGGGATCGGTATTTTTCATGATTTCATCGTGCAAGATGGGCTCGCGAATGGGGACATTCTCCCAGTTCTCACCGATTGGACATTAACCAGTAACTATCATGGCGTCATCGCCATGCAATACTCGCAAACCCAATACATGCCAGCTCGTTTGCGTACCTTCATTGATTACGTGCTCACCCACTTGCAGCCAAAACTGAGTGCGGGTATTCACCTGCCGATGCAACAACAGCTCGATTGAACGCCCGCTGTTGCTAAGCCGTTTTTCCTTGAATCACCGCCATAAAAAAAAGCCAAAGGACACGACCTTTGGCTTCTCTCTCATACCAGAGCGACAACGCAGAAATTAACGCGTTTTGCTGTGATACTCATTACGCAAGCTACTGATCTTACGCATGTCTTTTTTCGCTTGTGCGAGATTACCGTCATCCAAATCTTTGTTTACGCCTTTTAACGCTTGATTAAGCTTGGTCAACCCTTCTTGATACGCTTTTGGGTTGTCGCCTCGATAATCCGCTTGTTTGGCTTTCGTGACCAGTGATGACATCTCTGTGACCGCTTGCTTCATATCCGCAATACTATCCGCACTTAGGGCGTCGCCATAAGAGCCAGAAATCAATTGCATCGTTTTCCCAACATCCGCATTGGCCAATGCGCCAAAACTGACAGTCGCGCCCAGTAATATCGTACTTAACACTTTTAACATTGCTCTTTCCTTTATTGATTTTATTGATACTCACGCAATAACAATACGTTATTCAACCAGTAATTCAAACTCTTCAATGGAACCACGGCCTCTTAATTGCAGAAAATTTAAAAATTGTTGCGGGCTATGGGTGATCACTTGCTGGGCTGGAATATCAACGCTATCTATTAACGCTAACACTTCATCAAACCCACCAACATGGGAACAATAATGCGCATCACTGCCAGTGGTAAGGTAGGCGCCTTTCTCTTTCGCTATTCTGGCAATTTCATAACAACGAGGTTTACTCCCTGCTCGGCTGTGTCCTTGCAAACTGCTGTTATTCAATTCTATCGCGACATTGTATTGAGCGGCACATTCAATCACCGTCGCAAAATCAAAATCGTAATGGGGGTTGCCTAAATGGCCTAATGCATCGACCCGTCCTTGCTTGATGACGTTTATCAACATCTCGGTTTGCTGCTCTTGAGAGCCGACGCTTACAACCGGCTCATGCAAACTGCCGATCATCCAATCCAAGTGTTGGTCGACCACCTCTGGCGTATCGACATCCCCTTCTCGGTTCATAATATTGGCTTCGACGCCACGAATAATCCCGACAGTTTCAATAAAACGCGGGAGCACTTTTTGATTGGTAAAGAACCAATGATGCGGCGCGCCCGGCATTTCAGAGGCGTGGTCGGTGGTACAAAGCAGCGCTAATCCTTGTGCTTTCGCGGCACGCGCATTCTCAATTAACGTGCTATAAGCATGACCGCTTGCGTAGGTATGCGTGTGAGTGTCTACGGCTATTCTCATCCTTTCTCTCCTTGCCTATTGCTAAAAATCGACCGCGAAGCGGGTGTCACCCAAAGCCCATGGCATGCTCTCCACTCTACTCTTATCACGTTGCAATGCTGTGTCTGATGCATAAAAGTGTGCAACTGATGCATGAATTACAATGGAAGATTCGTGCAGCTCACCTTTTCCCTGCTTATTTTTGCAACCTTCACGGCTTAGACAATACTTAACATCACTATCCCTAACTAGAGTCTGGCCATGAGATTACGCCGATATCCCTTAAGCATTCATATCAGCACACTGTTTGTAATTCTTATGACCTTTTTTAGCGCGGTGCTCATTATTGTCAGTTTTCAATATACGCACTCACTATTGCAAGGCAGTGCGAAAGCGCTGAGCGCAGAAAACAGTAAAAAAATTGAATCTGAGCTGCATAAGAACATGGCCCCGATTTTTTCTACGCTGGATTTTCTGGCGTACAGCAGCGTGGTGCATGGTGAAGTATTGGGCTCATCCAAATGGCGTTGGCTCGCCGCGGTTCATCAATCTTTTCAGCGCAATTCCGCGCTCGTCGCCCTCTACTATGGCAGTAATAACGGCGATTTTACAGTGATTCGTCCATTGTTTAGTGAACAAGCGAAGCAGCAATTCAATGCCCCCGAAACCGCGGTGCTGTATCTTGAAAAGTCCACGGTTCAAGGGGCCACGGAAACCTATTATTTTAATGAAAAAATTCAGCAAATTGATTTTCGCCAAGGATCAGAGAATACCTTTGATCCCCGCACTCGCCCTTGGTATCAAGCGAGTAAAAACAAGCAAAGCATCGTGATTACCGAGCCTTACCTATTTTACTTGTTAAAAACGTACGGCATTACCCTTTCTCGCAGCTCTGCTGATCATCGACATGTGGTAGGCGCCGATTTCACTTTGGATACTCTCTCAACAAAGCTCGCGTCGCTTGCTAAATACCCAGATTCCAAAATGATCATCTTCGACAGTCATTTACTTCCGATTGCCGAGCACAATACCAACCTGAAACTCAATGATCCGCAAAGTGATAACACCGAGTTATTACAAAACAGTCTATTTCGCGACATCGTCAATCGAATCAGTCCACGAACCGTTTACGAAGATCGGGAGTATGACGGGGAAACGTGGTCATTATCGCTGACTCCGATTGCCATCTCCCCCAACATCGAAGTGCATCTTGCAGAAGCGGTACGCCATCGCGATATTCTTGAAAAACTGATGGCCGTGCGCGATACCCAAGTGGCGTTGTCGATTGGGTTACTGGCGCTGGGTTTCTTGGTGGTATTGTTGGTCTCACGCCGGATTGCACAGCCGATGAAACGCCTCGTCGAACTGACCGGCAATATTGCGCATTTTGAGTTCAAGAAGACTCGTTACCCCACGTCAATGATTACCGAGTTGAATGACTTAACGCATTCCATCCATTCCATGGAACACTCCTTAAGTGAGTTGATTAAAGCCCTTCGCGACACAGCCGCCAATAATGATCTGGATGCCTTGGCGAAAACTGTGGCTCGACAGAGCTATGCCATCACCAAAGCCGAAACCATTATTTTGTATTCCTATCATGCAGATCAGTCGCATTTTTCTGTCACGGCGAATCATGCCATCATTCCTTTCAAGCTCGATTTAGATGTCTTACTCAACAGCACGCCGTGGATTTTTTCTGAGCTACGCCAAGGGAATACGGTTCACTTGCAGCGAGACGACAATTTACTGCGCCGCTTTCAACCGCAATTGTTCAATTCGGATATTTACTTATTTCCGTTGCTCAATCGTGAGGGGCAGCTGATCGGCGTTTTAAACGTGGGTTACGAGCGCAGTGTGAGTGACAGCCATCGTGAAAAGCATGCGTTTTTACGTGAGTTACTGAGCTTTGCTCAAATCGCCAAAGACAACATTGATAGGATGACACAACAAAAAAATCTGTTGGGTGCTATCGCTGAGCGGTTTGCTTGCGCTATCGATGCCAAGTATCCCTTTACCAAGGGACACGCCAAACGTGTGTGGTTTATTACTCAGTCCCTCGCTCAGCTAACCGAAGAAGACCACACCTATTTCCCACAATTTATTATGAGCCAAGATCGCTGGTCTGAATTAAAACTGGCGGCTTGGCTCCACGATTGCGGTAAAATCACCACGCCACAACATGTGCTCGATAAAGCCACCAAACTCGAGACCCTGTATGATCGAATCCACGAGATTCGCACGCGCGTGGAGGTCTTAAAGAGTCAAGCGGAAACCGATTACTGGCGCCAGCTGTATCATGGTGGCAGCAAAGCACAATTGGATAAACAACTGGCGCAAACCCTCAAAGAGTTGGATGAAGACTTTGCCTTCCTTGCGCATTGTAACCAAGCCCAGAAAACGCTATCCGATCAAGCCATCGAGCGGTTAACGCACATTGCCAAACGCCGCTGGAAACGGACCATTGATGATCGCACAGGCACCGCTTGGTCAGAGCAGCAACGCGCCGGCGGAGAAGCGCAATCATTACCGATCATGGAGCCCCTACTGAGCGATAAAGAGAGCCATCGCGTGCCATGGTTAAACAGCCATCTCCACTTTACCGACACCCATGCCTTCAATATAAAACCTGGTGATTTACAGTACCATCGAGGAGAACTGTATAATCTTTCTATTCGTTCTGGCACGCACACACCAGAAGAACGTTTTCTCATTCAAGATCACATCATTCAAACCATCATGATGCTCGACAATTTGCCTTATCCGTCCCACCTACGTCAGTTGCCGGACATTGCCGGCCACCACCACGAGCATTTGAACGGCACGGGATACCCGCAAGGTCTTAGCGAACAAGACTTATCCGTACAAGCGCGCATTGTCGCGATCGCCAATACCTTTGACACTTTGACGTCCGCATGCAGTGCCAGCGACTTGGCAAAAACGCTGAGTGAATCGCTGACCATCATGACCGACATGGCGACATCCGGGCAGTTGGATCCCAAGCTGTATTTGCTCTTCTTGGAGCAAGATCTTTATCTCGAGTTTGCCGCGGAGCATCTCGACCCAGCGCAATGTGACGACGTCGAGAAAGCCGTGTTGATCAAACGAGTCAAAAAGTCTCTGCGCGACGCTTAAAATGCAGCGCAATGCAGAGCCTTGTTTACGTTTTATCCGCGTTGGCCAGAGCCGCCGCGGATATTTTTTGCTTTTTATTCCGAAAAAAGAGAGGACATTCAATGTTTTCACCAGAAAGTTCTGATATGTAACCAAGAAGAAATAGTTGATGTATATCAAAGAGTCGTAGAGAATGGGAATGGAGGTCTGTCTACTATGGATTAATCGTCGGCGGACACACTCGACAATAAGAGTGTATTGGTTTTGCCTATATCATTGATAGAGACAGCCTACTTTAGCTTTGTGTATTGTGCTGCTACGTTGAAGCTCAATGCTTGATACCTCGTTTTTAAGGGAAAGATGATGGTAATACCAGATAACAGTAGCATCGTAATTTTTGGTGCCTCGGGAGATTTAACCTACCGGAAACTTATTCCGGCACTTTATCACTTGTACGCAAGTAACCAGCTTCCTGAATCCTTCGCTATTCTTGGAGTGAGCCGTACAGAATACAGTGACGAGTCCTACCGAGAAAAATTAAAACGCTCCATGCAGGAGCTTGAGAAAACAGAACCAAAGACCTTAGAAAAGTTTTGTGAACACATTCACTACCAACCGCTTAATACGTCTGAAGAGCAAGAATACGCGAAATTAAAAGACCGCCTTGAAACGCTCTCTGAACACTACAAATTTGAGCAAATTAATACGCTTTTCTATCTTGCGACGCCCCCAAGCCTTTATGGTGTCATCCCTGGCTGCTTAGCCGCGCACAAATTAAATGATGAATCGACCGGTTGGAAACGGATTATCGTTGAAAAACCATTTGGGTATGATCTCGAATCCGCGCAGTCATTAGATATTGAAATTCATCGTCACTTCTCTGAAAGCCAAATCTATCGAATCGACCATTACCTCGGTAAAGAAACCGTACAGAACCTACTCGTTCTGCGTTTCGCCAACGGGATGTTTGAACCACTGTGGAACCGTAATTTCATTGATTACGTCGAGATCACCGGTTCAGAGTTCTTAGGTGTGGAAGGCCGTGGTGGCTACTACGATAACTCTGGCGCGGTGCGTGATATGTTCCAAAATCACTTGCTGCAAGTCTTGGCAATGGTCACCATGGAACCACCATCGGAGATCGACTCCAACTCCATTCGTAATGAAGTCAATAAAGTTCTGCAAAGCGTTCAGCCACTGTCTGAACAAGATTTGCGCACCAACCTTGTATTGGGTCAATACACCGAATCCAATGTGCGTGGCCAGTTCCTGAAAGGCTATCGTGACGAAGACGGCGTGGCCGAAGATTCTCGTACTGAGACTTACATGGCGCTGAAGATGTTTATCAACAACTGGCGTTGGAACGGTGTGCCGTTCTATGTTCGTTCAGGTAAGCGTTTACCGACGCGTGTGACCGAAGTGGCCATTCACTTCAAACGTACACCACACCCTGCGTTTGACAAAACCGCGCCAGAAAACAAATTAATCATTCGAATTCAGCCCGATGAAGGCATTCTAATGAACTTTGGTCTCAAAGAACCAGGGGCTGGCTTTAAGGCCAAAGAAGTGGGCATGGACTTCCATTACGCGTCGTTAGAAGAAACCAAAATGCTCACGGCGTATGAACGTCTGCTACTGGACTCCCTCAATGGGGATGCCACGCTGTTTGCACGTACCGATGCGGTAGAAGCATGCTGGAAGTTTGTTCAGCCGATCCTTGACTTCAAACAAGACCCGCAAGCGCTATATGGGTATGCTAGTGGCACTTGGGGGCCGAAAGAAGCCGATGACCTGCTGAAACGCGATGGACGAGATTGGCGTTTCCCATGTAAGAATTTGACCAATACGGATTATTGTGAATTATGATTAAACCAAGAATTTTCCCTTCGGCCGATCAGGTCGTAGCGCATCTTGCCGATGAGATGAAAGCGTACAGTGAACAAGGACACCCTGTTCACGTTTCCTTGTCCGGCGGGAGCACACCGAAGATGCTGTTTAAGCTTCTGGCAACAGAGGCATACGCAACCAGCATTCAGTGGAAAAACCTGCATTTTTGGTGGGGTGACGAGCGCTGTGTCGCCCCTGATGATGCAGAAAGTAACTTTGGCGAAGCCAACACCTTGCTGTTTACGCAAGTGGATATTCCCGCTGGCAATATTCACCGCATTAAAGGTGAAGACGATCCAGAGCAAGAAGCCGCGCGTTTCGCCAAAGAAATGGCCGACACATTGCCAACCAAAGATGGCACGCCCGTCTTTGATTGGATCCTACTTGGCGTCGGTCCGGATGGCCATACGGCCTCCTTATTCCCCAATAAAACCGATTACAATGATGACGGTTTGTCTTGTGTCGCAAGTCACCCAGAATCTGGGCAAAAGCGTATTTCTAAAACGGCCAAAGTGCTCGAAGCAGCAAAACGAATTAGCTACCTCGTTCTCGGTGCTGGAAAACAAGATATTGTACATGAAATTCATACGACTCCAGCAGCAGACCTTCCATACCCTGCTGCAAAAATCCAGTCAAAATCTGGTGATACGGAGTGGTTTTTAGATAGTGACGCAGCAGCAAAAATTGCGTGAGGAGAGAAAAATAATGAAAGGTGATATCGGTGTAATTGGCCTAGCAGTTATGGGTCAAAACCTTATCCTAAACATGAATGATCACGGCTTTAAAGTGGTTGCGCATAACCGTACAGCTGCCAAAGTGGATGAGTTCCTAGAAGGCCCAGCAAAAGACACAAACATTGTTGGTGCACACACACTGGAAGAGTTAGTCGACAAACTAGAAAAACCGCGCAAAGTGATGTTAATGGTTCGCGCGGGCGACGTCGTCGATAAATTCATCGACAACTTAGTCCCATTACTGGATAAAGGCGACATCATCATTGATGGTGGTAACACCAACTACCCAGATACCAACCGCCGTGTGGCCGCGCTACGTGAGAAAGGCATTCACTTCATTGGTACTGGTGTTTCTGGTGGTGAAGAAGGCGCACGCTTTGGCCCATCTATCATGCCAGGTGGTTCACCTGAAGCATGGGAAGCGGTTAAACCTATCTTCCAAGGCATTTCAGCAAAAACAGACGCTGGCGAACCATGTTGTGACTGGGTAGGTAACGATGGTGCTGGTCACTTTGTGAAAATGGTTCACAATGGGATTGAATACGGTGACATGCAGTTGATCACCGAAGCTTACCAATTCATGAAAGACGGTCTAGGCCTTAGCGGCGACGAAATGCAAGCCGTCTTTGCTGATTGGAACAAAACTGAGCTAGACAGCTACCTTGTGGAAATCACTGCCGATATCCTGGGTTATAAAGATGAAGCAGGCAAGCCACTGGTTGACAGCATTCTTGATACCGCAGGCCAAAAAGGTACCGGTAAATGGACGGGTATCAATGCGTTAGATATGGGCATTCCATTGACCTTGATCTCGGAATCTGTGTTCTCTCGCTGCCTATCGGCGTTGAAAGACCAACGTGTTGCCGCTGAAAAACTGTTCGGTTCTAAAAACACGAAAGTTGACGGTGATAAACAAGAATGGATTGATGCTCTGCGCCAAGCGCTACTTGCTTCAAAAATCATTTCTTACACACAAGGCTTTATGTTGATGCGTGAAGCATCAAACGAAAACAACTGGGATCTGAACTACGGTAACGTGGCTCTAATGTGGCGTGGTGGTTGTATCATCCGTTCTGCATTCCTAGGTAACATTCGTGATGCCTACGCAAAAGATCCTGAGTTGGCTTTCCTAGGCTCTGATGAATACTTCAAAGGTATTCTTGATAACTGTATGGCAGCATGGCGTAAAGTGGCAGCGAAATCGATGGAAGTCGGTATTCCAATGCCATGTACAACATCGGCACTGAGCTTCCTAGATGGGTACACAACCGCACGTCTACCTGCTAACTTGCTGCAAGCACAGCGTGACTACTTTGGCGCACACACTTACGAGCGCCTAGATCGTCCACGTGGTGAGTTCTTCCATACTAACTGGACAGGGACAGGCGGCGATACCGCGTCTACTACCTACGACGTATAAGCCTCTAATACGAGAGAGTTATTTTCTCGTTTAATCAGTCATATACATCTAAAGGAGGATGCTAAATTATTTAGCATCCTCTATTTTTTGTCTATGACACGACATGAGGATGCCGTCTATGACATTTAATTACTACTACGTAATCCAGCCCTCAGCTTTGAAAACCGCCAATGCCTTGGTTGAGCAATACAAGGTCCCTGACGATCCGAAAGCACTTCGCGAGTATTGGGTCGCGCTCGCACAGCAGCGTGGCGGCCTTGGGACTCAAGATTTATCGTCATAGACAAAAAAAGGAACGCCGCCGCGTTCCTTTTTTGATTCTGTTAACGATGAGCGTTATTGAACTTTA
Organism: Vibrio zhugei; assembly: GCF_003716875.1. NCBI lineage: Bacteria > Pseudomonadati > Pseudomonadota > Gammaproteobacteria > Vibrionales > Vibrionaceae > Vibrio > Vibrio zhugei. The sequence goes on from NZ_CP033077.1 coordinate 504,330, forward strand.
AACTGCCGAACAACTTGAGACAGTCCATTAGACGTTTGTCCTAAGTTATCACTAATCGAGTGAGTGCTGGACGCATTGTTATTCAACTCGGTAATCAAGTCTTGGATTTGCGCCATATTACGGCTGATTTCGGCGGTAACATGACTTTGCTCTTCCGCTGAGGTCGCCATCAAGGTATTGAGATCATTAATTTCCATCACCGACTCTGTCATGGTATTCAATGATTCCATGACTTGATTGGTATTGGTGGCGGTGGCTTCGCAGCTTGCGCGAGTCGATTCCATTTTCACGACGACATTTTCCGTAGTACTGCGTAATTGACTCAACATCTTATTAATTTGCCCTGTACTGTCTTGCGTGCGACTGGCCAGCGCGCGGACTTCATCGGCCACCACCGCAAAACCCCGTCCCTGCTCGCCCGCTCGCGCGGCTTCAATCGCTGCGTTCAATGCCAGTAGGTTGGTTTGCTCGGCGATTTCACCAATAACACCCAATACTTTTTCAATTTGTGTGGTATCCGCACTCATCGCAACAATCGTCTCAGACATGCCGGTGACATCCGCTTCTAACGCATTCACACTATCCACGGCTTGGTTAATGACGACTTTCGATTCTGAGGCATACGCACTGGTCGATTCGGTCAGCTTCGCGGCATCTGTGGCGCTTTGTGCAATCGACCCCGCCGTTGCATTCATTTCTTCAATCGCAGCAATCACTTGTTCGGTTTCAACCGTGTGAGCTTCTAATGCGGTAACATTCGAGCGTGCCTGCGCACCCAGTTGCGAAACCGCATCATCAATGTCGTTGGACGATTTAGACACATCAATGAACATGGTTTGCAATTGCGCGATAAACTGGTTAATGGAATGGCTGATTTGACCAATTTCATCGCGTGAGGTCACCGCCAAGCGTTGCGTCAAATCCCCATTGCCTTGGGATAATTCAGCAATCACCGCCTTCAATTGCAATAATGGCTTAAAGGCAAAAGATAAAATCATCACACCTAAGCTAATCACCACAATGGCACACAGGATCAATGCAATGGTGATCTTCCAGTTCAGTGCATTGGTATTGGCTTGAATCGTGTCGTTATTAATGTAGCCATTCAATTCCCATTGTTTGCCCGCGACATCAATAGGATGGCTGATCTTAGTGAGTTTACCGGGCTTTTTATTGCTAAAAATAGCGATATGATTGGGTGAGATGAGCTCTAAATAACTGCCCGACAAGGCGTAATCTTGCAAGGTGGTTTGCAGCTTACTTAAATCCACGACAAAGAAATCAAACGATTCATCTTCACGACGGATAGAGATGGTCAGTACGGGCTTGTCACCTTCCATGGTAACGGGAGAAATCTTCATGGGTTGACTTTGATTCTCCGCCATTGCAACGTAGGCACTCGCGGCTTTGTCTTCCATATTGCCATCGGCATCAAACGCATAGCCGTTGACGACTTTAATAATACGTGAAAAGCCGGAGCGTTTTTGCGTATCGGCGATATCCATCATGCTGAACTGTAACGTTTTCGCGAGTTTAATTTTCGAGTTCAGTTCCGCATCAATTTTTTTGTTCACTAATCCAATATTGTGGGTAATGTTCTGAGTACTGGTCCGTTCAATATAATGACTAATATAATAATTAACACTGAGATTAGACACGAGAATAGTAATGAAAATAATAGCAACGATGACCGCTATTATTTTATTCTTAAAAGAAAGATTGCGCATAACACCTTAGGTCCTTCAAAAGTGATTACTGGGATTGTTGCAAATTGTTTCAGTCTTTGATTGCCTTTCACGGACTGATATTTTAATTATTAAGCCGTATGCTATGCGAGGCTGCCAAGAGTTGCAAATCTTTAAAGCAAATAATTTCTCGCACGAATAATCTTTAAGATCGCTGAAAACACATTAATAACGGCTTATGTCGAAATAAATGTAATGACACGACATAATAGTGTGAACATTATCACTAAATTCAATTGTGATTTTCTCTCTCTACCCGATTTTTCCTTACGATGACGTATGCCATGCAATTATTGATTTAATGGTTGCATATCAATCCAATACAATTTAGATTTATAGCCATCTAAACGTCTGTAACTGCAACTAGGTTGAATCCGAGGAAGTAACATGTCAAAAAATACCATCAGTATTCTTGATGGCGGTATGAGCCGCGAGCTGGAAAAGCTTGGCGCGCCATTTCGTCAACCAGAGTGGTCCGCACTCGCACTGATTGAGACGCCCAATCTCGTTCGTGATGCCCATCAAGCCTTTATTGATGCTGGCTCACAAGTGATCACCACCAACAGTTACGCCGTGGTTCCTTTTCATATCGGTGACCAACGTTTTCGTCAAGAAGGAAAGCAACTCGCGGCCCTTTCAGGAAAAATGGCAAAAGAAGCGGTGGCCAATACTGGCAACACAGCAAAAATTGCGGGCTCATTACCCCCTTTATTTGGTTCTTATCGCGCGGATTTGTTTGAAGCGGAGCTGGTGACCGATATCGCGACCCCTTTGATTGAGGGATTGGCGCCCTATGTCGATGTCTGGCTCAATGAAACGCAAAGTTTGATTGCCGAACCAAAAGCGATGCATTCTCTGCTCAAAGCGCTTGGCCATGACGACAAACCGCTGTGGGTGTCGTTTACGTTAGAAGATGAAACCGTGACCGACATACCGCGCTTACGATCCGGTGAAAGCGTTGAAGAAGCAGTGATTGCGATGGCGAATGGCGGCGTCGCCGCCATTTTATTCAACTGCTGCCAGCCGGAAGTCATTGGCGAAGCCATTCGGATCGCGCGCGAAACCTTACATCGTTTAGGTCAATCCGACATCCAGCTCGGCGCGTATGCCAATGCGTTCGCTCCTCAATCGAAAGATGCGGCCGCGAATGAAGAATTGGATGAGATCCGTGATGATTTGACCCCACCGTCTTACGTCAATTGGACCCAGCAGTGGGTTGACGAAGGCGCCACTCTGTTAGGTGGATGCTGTGGTATCGATGTAGAGCACATCGCGAAGCTCCGCCAGCATTTCTCAGCGTAATCCTCTCGATAAAGCCAGAGTCACCCGGCTCTGGCATCATTGTCCGTCTCAACCTGTGGCGATAGCGCCTCCTCCCACCTGTTTTCTCTTTGCAACAAGACCTATTGCATCCAGTTCAACGTGGCCATGATGGTGTTCTTTGACGCTCTCCTTCCTCTCTCATTTAACATGTGATGCATTTGTCACATGCTATTTACATCTAAAGGGGTATTGCCTTTAAAAATCATCAAAAACCCGTGTATTTTATGTAAAATGACTCACTAATGAGACACTTTCTTACCCTTGTCATTCATTTTTTAAAATATTATTAACCTAAATCAAAGTTATCCTCCTCGCCCTAAGCTATTTTCCCCTGCAGATAAGGGGCGAACTCGCCCCGCCCAATCCAACCGTAAAAAGGATCGTGTATGTTTCGATTTTACCGAACTCAAAGTGTCGGATTTCAACTCCGCCTTATCATGTTGTTATGCTTAGTGTGTGCTTTTTCAGCGATTGCCACGTGGGTGTATCGAGATGCCGACGAATTACTCTTGTCATCGGCATTAAATGAACAACAATCACGTATCGAAGCGTTGGCCGAAAGTCTCGCGGGACAATTCGATGCCTATTTAGCCACGAGTAAAAAGTTAGAATCTACATTCCAAAATGGCTATTTACATGGCTTAACTCCCGGTTCAAATACGGTGACGTTTAACGGAGAGCAAGTGCAAGACCTGATTATCGATGGTAAAAGCGTGGTCGGTGATTACACATTGGTGGATCGTTTTACACGCGATACGGGTGCCATTGCGACGATTTTTGCACCGGAAGGAAGCGATTGGCTACGCGTGTCTACCTCATTGAAAAATCGCGCCAACCAACGTGCGGTAGGGACTCGATTAGGTACCGACCACCCAGCCTATAGCCAACTCATGGCAGGCCAAGACTACTACGCGGCGGTGGAACTATTTGGTAAACGTTATATCACTTACTACTCTCCGATGCGTAATGCACAAGGCAAAATCACCGCCATCATTTTCATCGGTTTACCTATCGATACCGTCGCTAAAAACATTTTCTCGTCATTGAGCAATATCAAATGGGGAAAAACCGGCTATACCATCGTGGTGGACACCGCGCCAAATAACCTTGGCCATTATTTAGCCGCCCCTGACCGAGTTCAATCCGATACGCCGATTCAAGATTATATCGATTCAGACAATCAAAAACCCTTTGCCCACATCTTTTCACAAAATAACGGTACGGTGGTCTTTCCCTATAGCCATGGTGAACTCTCTGGGGAAAAATATCTGGTCTATGTGCATGTTGATGGTTGGGATTGGAAACTGCTCGGCGGCACATTTATTTCTGAAATAACGGAAGAAAGTAATACCTTACTTACCCACATTTTGATTGTCTCTACGGTTGTTGGATTACTTAGCCTTGCTGTGATTTCTTGGTTCTTTACCAAGTTAACGCGCCCGCTGACGCAAGTCTCGGGGTATATGGAACAACTGAAATCAGGCAACATTAGTTTGGATCTGCACGCGACAGATGAAGGTGCGAAAAACGAAGTGACTCGCTTGCGCAATAGCGTAGTGGCCATGGCGACGCGTTTGCGTGAGCTGGTGGATGACATCAAACACACCAGTAACGAAGTCAGTCATAATGCCGATAATGTTGAATCTGACGCGTCAGAGAACCTCAAACACAGTCATGCCCAGCAAGCACAAATTGAGCAAATGGTCGCGGCGATAGAAGAGATGGCCACGTCAGCACAAGAAGTCGCGACGCAAGTGGAAAGCATTGCCGAAAATGTCCGCCAAGCCGATAGTAACGCGCAATCGGGCTCTCGCGTTGTCGATTCCGTCAGAACCGAAATCACCGCACTCAATGCTCAGTTAAGTGACTCCTCCCAAGCGATTGAGCAAGTGAGCATCGACAGTCAGAACATTCAAACCGTCACCTCCATGATTGATGGCATTGCAGAGCAAACGAACCTACTGGCGCTCAATGCCGCCATTGAGGCCGCGCGCGCCGGAGAACAAGGTCGAGGCTTTGCCGTTGTCGCAGATGAAGTGCGAACGCTGGCAAGCCGAACCCAAGAATCCGTTAAAAATGTGGTGAGTATCATTGAGAAATTGAATAACTCGACCCAGAGCGCCGTCAACTTAATGCATTCAAGTCAAGAGAGTGCCACGCGCGTTCTCGCCTCAGCGGAGCAAGCGGGCGACGCGTTATCCTTGATCACCACGCAAGTCAATGACATCACGCTACAAGCGGACACCATTGCGGCGACCGCCGAAGAGCAAGCCAATGTGTCACAAGAAATTGCGGCGAATGCGACCGAGATCAGTGAGTTGAATAAAACCACCCATGCGATCAGTGAGCAAACGACCGCCAGCGCGCAGGTGTTAGCGACGCAAGCTTCTCACTTGAACGAGAAGATGGAATTCTTCCATTAAGGCGTCCACAGAACACGCCGGTGAAGGCGTAGCGTGTTAGCGCTGCGCTTCACCTCCATTCAAAAAAGCCAGGCATCACGCCTGGCTTTTTTTGAATATGTGAGATTACACGCCCATCGCTAGGAGTGATTCTCCTAGCAGGCATTTAAATCGCCCTACCGATGCCTCTCCATACTGGTTTGTCACCGTCTCAGACAAGCGATTTAAGGTGGCTTGACCAAAGTGGTGTCCTCGGTCTGAAGACACCATATGGTGGAAGATCAAACGGATGAGCGCGATAAACTCAGCATTGCTGAGCGCTTTTTGCCAACTTGCCGCAAACGTGTCGACACTGTCTGAAAAATCTAAATGGCTCACCAAGGTATTAAAAATACGGTCATCTAATGACGAGGCAAAATCCGTTTTCTTTGGAAAATGATGACTAATGCCAGTACGAGATATGCCAGTTTGTCGACTTAGCGAGGTATAAGACATTTTGTCGTACCCGAGCCGAATCAACTGATCGACTACCGCATCCATTATCTTTTGAATGGTCACTTCCGTATCTTCTTTACTACGTTTTGGCATTGTATAAGACTCTATTTCACTATTAATAAATAATAATGATCAACAGAGTGAGTAAACATCCTTACATTTCGCTGTTACTGTCGCTCTGTTACATCATTTCCAAGCATGACAAATTTAGTGAGATCTTCGACCACTTATCAGTGATTAATTTGTCAATATATTCTCATTATTGATACTATAAGAAACTGATCGCTTATTAAAATGTTATTTTTAACTATCTCAATTTAACTCACTCTTTCATGGGGAGTTTTACAGTTTGGCATTCGCCGAATACGGGAGTAAAATAACCTTGTTTTTTATGGGAGGATTTACAATGAGTACAGAAAACTATGTAGAAGAGGAAGTATGTGAAGCCTGTGGCTGTGCTGGAGAAGTCGGCTATATCATTAATGAAGGCGACGAAATCGCGTCCGTTTCTGTATTTGCAAACGATAAAGTCACTCTGCAAGAAGAGTTCGAAAAATACGTCGCTCTCGCGAAAGAAGTGAATGAAAACGTGACTTATCAGATCGATCCTGCCTCAAATAATGAGACTGAACTCCACGCAAACTTCACATTTGAAGTCAGTGCTGAAAAAATCATTTTTGAGTTAAGATCACGCTCTTTAATGCGCTAATTATTCTGAATGCATCTATAACGACGCGGCTTCCTCTATTTTCATGGAAGATGCCGCGTACTTTTCTCCATCGCTTGACCAACCCAATTCCGCTTTTCCTTGGTTATTTGCTATGATGATAGCTCACCCATTTCGTCTGGATACAGTCAATGCGACGATGTCACGTTCCCCTTTTGAGTTTATTATGGCTTGTCAGCTATAGCGCGTCCCCACAGGCATTGGACAGCTATCATATTCTCAACTATTTGGATAATTACGGTAATCTTGACCTGCGTAATAAGCCATTTACGTCGCTGCCCGCAGGCTTAGTGATCAAAGGGAATTTAAACATCGCCAAAACGCCCATGACAGCGCTTCCTGATGGCATTCGTATTCAAGGCAGTTTGGATGCCTCCAACAGTGAGTTACGCAAAGTGCCACGCAGTGCCACCATTCAGGGGTATGCCAATTTTTTAGGCGCCCAGTTGCGCTCTTGGCCGCGAGGCGTCAAAGTCGGTGGCTATCTGAATTTTACTGACACCCCTCTACAAAAACTGCCCGCAAGGCTCAGAGTGAAGGGCGATTTAAGTGTGATACGCACCCCAATGACTGAGTTACCAAACGGTATTGTCGTGCAAGGCAACTTGTATATCGGCGGGTCTAAAATCACCACCTTCCCCGATACCATGACGGTGAATGGCAATATCTTTTTAGGCGGTAACCGTATTACACATTGGCCGAAAAACCTGACATTAGGGGGCGCTGTCGCGCCATAAGCCAGAGTGTGGGCTGACGTTGCTTTTACTGCGTATATCGATAAAAAAAGAGAAGCCATTGGCTTCTCTTTTTTGTGGTTGTCGCTGAGGTGGTTTCTACTGGCGTTTCGTCGGCCAGCCGATACCTCACGCTTATGAATGGCCTGGCCGATTACGCACAGGGTTGGCGTAGCTATCCAATAAATACGGATGAGCCGCTTTAGGCAATTGCGCTAATTTATTATCCAGAATCGCTTTGACCTCATCAGAGACATCATCACGCGCAGGATCATTCGCCAAATAATTAATCGGGAATAATTTGTAGTGCTCATGAATTTGGCGGTCAATTTCCTGAGCCAAAATGTCAGGGGTGTCGCAATGCTGCTCAATCACATCCCCAAACGTCACATGCACGCGCCCTTTTTCACCAATGATCCCTTGAATGATGCTTTCAATGTCTTCAAATTCGCCTTTTTCATAAGCGCCAGTTTCTGCTTTTTCATACAGTTCACGCGCTTTAGACACATCACACGGGTCGTACTCGTAAGAGATCGACACAGGGACAATTTTCAGTAAGCGGACGTAATCACCAAAATCAATTTTCTGCTTACGGCCTTCCACATGGAACATTTTCAAAATGGCAGGATCGGTATAATCGTTGCCATCTTTGGCTCGGCCTTCCTTTTGGGCGATCCACACGGAATTACTGGTATCCAATGAATGTTTAATATACGACGACAGCGTGGACAACGCTTTCATCATTTCACGCGGACCTTTCATTGAGCGTTTAACAATGAAGCTTTTATTTAACCTCATGAGCTCGGTCGCACAAGGCTTACGCAATAGGTTATCACCAATAGCGATGCGCACAGTCCGGTGGCCGTGGGTATACAAGCCATAGTTGACTAGCGCTGGATCCATGGCAATATCACGGTGGTTAGAAATAAACAGATAAGACGTCTCTTTATCAAGCTTATCTAAGCCGCTGTAAGTCACGCCTTCTGTGGTGTGACTTAACGTTAAGTCCATATACTTTTTCACTTCCAGTTGAATCGCTTCAACTGACGTTAACTTAGCCCATTTGAACTTTAAGTACATTTTTACCAACGGGCTCATCAAAGATTTAACCCAACCCGGTTGGCGTTCAAAACGATGCTGCAAAATTGCCGAGATAAACTCTTCATCGTTGATCAATCTGCTCAAAGCAGCAGGAATTTCCTCATCATTATAAGGACGAATATCAGAATATGGATCAGTTTTCGTTGTCATTGTTTTTTTTACATCAAAAATAATAAGCGGCCCTATTCTACCTATACTCATCAGCACTCGCAGCTTGCCAGAGATGGAGTTGAACAGGTCGGACCAAAAAGATAACTTTCAATTCGTATCGAGTTGGTTTTTCTTTAAAGAAGCGGTACTCTAGCGCCCTTAGCACCACGAGGTATTCTATGAACTACGCGATCCAGTGTGACACTCGTCATTTTCCTACATTACATATCACTGCACGTAAGCGAGCGAACAAGCACAGCTTCATACACGTTCAGCAAGGATTATTACTTTGCCGTTTGGGCAAATATGATTACGCCATTGAAGCAGGGCAAAGCTTTTGGATTCCACTGGATTGCCTATGCGCACTCACCTGTTTTCCGAACACACGCTATACATGTGTCGACTTTTCTGTCCGGCTACGCGACGCATTCCCTCACCAAGCGGGTTATATCACCCCGACGAACTTGACCTCGTCAGCACTCGAAAGACTACAGCAAATCGATCGTGATGACCCATTATTTGTGCCATTGACCCAAATAATGCGAGCCGAAGTCACGCGTTGTGTACCGCATTTGTCACAGAGTCAACTCACCAACTCCGTGTCCACTTGGACGCCAGAGCATTCTGCTGGCCTAGCCCAAGAGCAGCATATGGTATTACTTGTCAGAGAAGCGATCAAACGAAAACAGTCAGGCCAAGCCACAGAAACCCTTTTAAGCGAACTTTTTGCTGGTGATCGTGCGTTTGCTGAGCAATGGATGCAGGTCATTGCCGGTCGTTCGCTCGATAAAAAGTAGCCGCGAACCGCAAAGCCCACTCAGGCTGCGAGCGACAGATGCCATCGCTCGTGGCTCGCTCTTACTATGGAGAGGAGATATTGCTCACGATCGGCGACATATCGTGACAACCCTCTCATTCTCACCTAGACTTACTGTATGATTTACCTAAATAAGTTGATAAAAATGACAATAAGCCACGCCCTTTTTTGGCGACGTTTTCTCGCCTGTCTCTGTCTATTCAGTGTTTCCTCTATGACCTATGCAAATAACTGGTATTCCGAACGTGATGACGCCCAACACACCGGAGCGTCATTTGTGATTGGTGCGGCTTCCGAAGTGTATTTTAATAATTTACTCTACAGCAATGCCTCTTGCATGGCGGTCGGGGTGGCCAAAGAAGTCCGTGACGAAATCAGCTATGGTGGGTTCAGTAACAGTGATTTAGGTTATGATTTGGTGGGATGTGTCTCGGGTACGCTGCTCTCACGCTTTGTGATGCACGGCCTGTCGATCTCCGCGAACGACAACCGCTTTTCCCTTAACTACCAACTGTCCTTTTAATTAACGGGCTGACTCATCCGCTCGGTGTGAGTCAGCACGATAATGTGATGTCATGGTCTCTTGAGCTACGCTCCGGTCACTGTGACATCGGTTTTCGGGACACAACAACACGCCAGTGCAAGCCCTTGTTGACGCTCTTCCTCACTGAGCGCTGGCGCGTCTGCCTGCTCAACCTCACCGTTGTCGATATGAACTCGGCATGCCCCACAAGTTCCCGCTCGGCAACTGTAATCCAAGAACAACCCAGCCGCTTCCGCTTGATCTAACAAGGTTTGTTGATTATTGCCACTCACAGCTTGTTGATTGATGGTTAATTGCAAGGCCTTAAAGGGCTCCGCTACTTTGGTCACCACACCAAACGACTCTTGATGATAAGCGCTCTCAGGCAAGCCTTTCTTGGTAAGCAACTGTTTGGCTTTGTTCATAAAACCCTCAGGACCACACACATACACTTGCCGTTGTTCAAGCTTGTCAATCGGTTTGATATGCGATAACGATAAGCGACCTTTCAAACCATGCCAGTCGCCATCCGGTTGCGTTAAGCACAGCCGCACCGCTAACCCTGGATGTTGATGATTCAGTTGTTCGAGTTCTTGCATGCATGGAATGTCGGCTTTACTGCGGCATTGATGAAAAAATACCACATCATTTAATTGATGCCGATCGGCGAGGTAACGCAACATGGATAACATGGGGGTAATACCACTGCCCGCAGAGAGCAGTAACAACGGCGCCGAACTCGCCGCCTCATCGCCGAGATAGAACCGGCCTTCCGGCTCTCGCACCACGAGGCTGTCGCCGACCTGCAAATGCTCCATCAACCAATTCGAGACTCGTCCACCAGCCACTCGTTTGACCGAAATCGCCAAGCTGTCGGGACGCGTTGGGCTCGATGACAACGAATAATGGCGCGTAACCAGCTTACCATCAATGTGCAATTCAATCGGAAGAGACTGACCGGGACGATAATGGATACGCTCACCTGATTTGGTTCGCAGCCAAAACGTCACAAAATCGCGCGCGATGACTTCGCGAGCCACGCATTCCATCTTATGTCGATCATCGTGATACTGAACGGGTTCGTGGTATTCAAGCACCTCAATGTCATCTTCGATACTGATCATGCCCTCGTTTAACGCCACTAAGTTCTGCCCAAAATCGGCTCCGCCATTTTGATTCTGACGAAAGCGCAATAAGGTTTTTAAGGGTTCCTGACTATCACGAAACTGTCCTGAGGTGGTATCGACGGTCGTCATAACACAGCGCTCACACGGCTTCACCGAGAGAAATTCCACCTCGCCAATCCGAATGCGTTTCCAACTGTCTTCAATAAATGGCGTCGAGCTCGCTACCACAAGATTAGGACGAAATTGACTCATACTATGCGTTTCTAAACTGCGTCGATTAAGCTCATCGAGCGACCCTTGACTAATCATTAAGAGTGGATAACCATCCGCAAAGCTGACATTGTGTCCGACCTTCTCACGAAACCGTTGCGATTGTTCCCCGGTGTACAAAAGCTGAACCGGTTGACCAACCACTTGGCTAAACCATTGGTTCGCGGCGTCATTGGTCGAGTACGCAGTGAACGTGTCTTTCCATACATTGGTCGTCACCGCGTCATAACCCAACTCATCATAGCGCAGCGTCAACGGTGAGGCGCTTAGCTCAGGCGCTGAGAATATCAATCCATGGGGCAGCAATGCCGAACGCACCGTGACCATTTGCGGATGGCGGCGCGCCGTGACCATACCGCCATCGGGATAGGCCACCATAAAACGGCGATCAAAACTCATTCCTTGTTTTTCTACCCATGCCTGAGACAATGATACGCCACCAACGGATTTAACAGGAAAAACATTGATGTGAGAAAGCTGACAAGCTGGCATTTTTAAGTCCTTATTATCCTTAATTATTTTAAGCATAAAGCAAAATAGTCTCTGTTGCACGTTGTCGCAGTGCCTACGCGTTTCCTCTAGTCACCGCTGCAAAAAACCCTCAATTAATCAGTGCAATCGTTTTCGGTTTCCTCTATCATCCTGTCGCCTACGCGTTACGGTTTTAAAAAACACCCAACCTTAGGCTCCACCACGGCTAATTTCTATTTCTGCAGGGAGCTATTATGACCACTCTTACGATTACTCGTCCAGACGACTGGCATGTTCATCTTCGTGATGGAGACGTCTTAACCGACACCGTCCGCGATATCAGTCGCTACAATGGCCGAGGCTTAATCATGCCGAACTTGGTTCCCCCCGTCATCAATACCGAGCTGGCCCAAGCGTATTACCATCGCATCATGGCAGAAAACCCAACCGCCTCTTTTTCTCCGTTAATGACACTCTACCTTACCGATAACACCACCGCTGACGATATCTACGCCGCCAAACACTCTGGCTTAGTGGTCGCGTGTAAGTTGTACCCAGCGGGCGCGACGACCAACTCGGATTCGGGTGTCACGTCCGTTAAAAATATTTACCCAGTACTGGAAGCCATGCAAGAGGCTGGACTTTTATTGCTTATTCACGGTGAAGTCACACACGGTGATGTTGATATTTTTGACCGAGAAAAAGCGTTCTTAGATAACGTCATGACACCGCTTGTCGACGACTTCCCCAATTTAAAAATTGTCATGGAACACATTACCACCGCCGATGCCGCCGCTTTCGTCAAGCAAGCGGGGGAAAATGTTGCCGCGACCATTACGGCTCATCATTTGCTCTTTAATCGTAATCATATGTTGGTGGGTGGTATACGCCCTCATTTCTACTGCCTGCCGATTCTTAAACGGGCGACGCATCAAGATGCGCTGATTCATGCCGCCACATCAGGCAATAAAAAATTCTTTCTTGGAACAGATTCCGCCCCTCATGCGCAAAGTGCGAAAGAAAGCGCTTGTGGTTGTGCAGGCCTCTATACGGCTCATGCCGCGTTAGAACTGTATGCAGAAGCATTTGAAAAAGCAGGGAAGCTTGAAAATCTAGAGGCATTTGCCAGTCACAATGGTGCGGATTTTTATGGATTGCCTCGCAACCAAGATACGGTAACCTTAGAGAAAAAACCGTGGACAGTCCCCACTGAAATGAAATTTGGTGCCAATGTTGTGATTCCAATGCGCGCTGGAGAAACCGTGCAATGGACCGTTACGAGCGCTTAATCTCATCCTAAAGGATAGAAGACAAAGCGCGTGCGATGCGCGCTTTGTCTCTTGTCGAAGGCGTCAACTCAATGCGCCTTTTGTCCAAGCAATGTGTGGTATCCCGCTAAGATTGCCACCAGCAGTAAACCAATAATCAGTCCAACCAATCCATTGAGCAGTGGCATGGCCAACATGGTACCGAAGGCCGTATTTTGTTGCGCCCCCAGCAACGTCTCAAGGCTATGATGAACAAGCGGAATATTATGCACAATAATGCCGCCACCAACGAAAAACATCGCTAAGGTGCCGACAACGGTTAAACCTTTCATCAGTTTTGGCGCAAAGCGGATCAACCCATTACCAAGCGTCGATAAAATACCGCGATTATCCGAACGACGATTCAAATAAAAGCCGAGATCATCGAGTTTGACAATCACCGCCACTAAACCATACACGCCGACGGTCATTAAAACGGCCACAAAACTCACCACCACAATGCGGTCGAACAATGTGCCTTGCCCTTGTACCGTGCCAAGCGCGATGACGATGATTTCGGCAGACAAAATAAAATCGGTACGAATCGCGCCTTTGACTTTTTGTTTCTCATAGCGCTCCAAATCGACTGGCGCAGTATGCGCGGCCTCTTTCTTTTGAGCAGAACGCTGTTTGTGTCCGGGTCCAAATCGCTCAACGATTTTTTCTGCCCCTTCAAAACTTAAATACAGGCCGCCTAGCATCAATAATGGCATTAATAACCACGGCACAAAGGCGCTGATCACCATGGCCAACGGCACTAATATACATTTGTTTCGCAACGATCCTTTTGCCACGCCCCACACCACCGGCAATTCACGCTTTGCCCCAACGCCCGCAACTTGCTCGGCATTTAAGGCCAAATCATCCCCTAAAAGCCCTGTGGTTTTCTTTGCCGCGACTTTTGACATAACGGCCACATCATCGAGCACCGTCGAAATATCATCTAATAATGTCAGTAAGCTTGCACCCGCCATGTTGGCTCCCGAATAATCAATAAAAGCATCGTGGTTCATCATGCCTAAAGCGCATGATCACATCTATAAATACCACGCAAGGTAACATACGTCCACTACAGATAGTGACAGCGTCACGTAAATAATCACACCATGCCACCCGCCCCTTCCTATCGGCGTTCACCGAGTCGCCCAACAAACCAGTCAGGAGTCTTGACGGCTTCAGCGCAATCAATGATGATTGAACCTCAGCAGCAAGCACAAGAAAACGTCTAGGAGAGTCGCATTCATGTCCAAGAATGATAATCAGCAAGGCCAAGCTATCACTTATACTGCCGCCCATTGGGGATTGTACGAAATCTCACAGAGCATGACGGAAAACATGACGATCGGCCCTTACCGTCATGATCCTAACCCTTCTGATATTGGTCGTTATTTGAATCACCCTCAAGTCGAGGCGTTACGCGTGCAAAAACCGGCCATACGTAAAGGCTGGTTAGACCAACAGCAAGGGAAACCGAGTGCACCCCGTGGCGGCGATGAGTACATCGAAGTGTCGTGGGATACCGCCTTAGACTACGCCGCTGATGCATTACGCAAAGTCAAACAGCAGCATGGCAACCAAGCGATTTTTGGTGGGTCGTATGGTTGGTCAAGTGCGGGACGTTTTCATCATTCACAAAGCCAAGTGCATCGTTTTTTAAATAGCTTTGGTGGCTATGTGCGCAGTAAAAACTCCTACAGCCTCGGCGCTGCGAGCGCATTATTGCATTGGCTGGTGATGCCAATGAAAGATCTCATGGAGTCCCATACCGATTGGAAGACCATGGAAAAGCATTGTGAGCTGTTTTTGTCATTTGGTGGTTCAAAATATCAAAATGCGCAGGTATCGACGGGCGGCACCGCTGAACACCGCACCCGCGGTGGCTTAAATGCCATGCATAACGCTGGCGTGCGTTTCATCAACGTCAGCCCTGTATCTGATGATATTGAAACCGGTGGCAATGTTGAATGGCTGCCCATCAAACCCAACACCGATACCGCGCTGATGCTTGCGCTGGCCTACACCTTATGGAAGCACGATTTACATGATCGCGATTTTATCGAGCGTTATTGTGTGGGCTACTCAGAGTTTGAACGTTATGTGACAGGCGAGACGGATCATCAACCCAAGGATGCGCACTGGGCTGCGGCTATCACGGGCCTTCCTGCTGAGCGCATTGAACAATTGGCCTTCGAATTGTCATCTCATCGCTCGATGATCAATATGGCATGGTCACTGCAACGCGCCGATCATGGTGAACAACCGTGTTTTGCACTGATTACCTTGGCAGCGATGCTCGGGCAAATTGGCTTACCCGGTGGCGGGTTTGCGTTTTGTTACGGCGCGGAAAATTTGCTGGGCAGTCCGCATAAGCATGTGTTTGGCCCCACCTTATCGCAAGGTAAGAATGCGGTTGAGCATTTTATTCCGGTCGCACGCATTGCCGATATGTTACTTCATCCGGGAGAGCACTTTACCTATGAAGGGAAGACCTACCAATATCAAGATATCCGCTTAATCTATTGGGCGGGTGGCAACCCCTTCCATCACCATCAAGACCTCAAGCGCTTATCGCAAGCGTGGCAGCGCCCTGAAACCATCATCACCAATGAACAATATTGGACGCCAGCCGCCAAGATGGCGGATATCGTCTTCCCGGCCACCACCACGATAGAGCGTAATGATATTTTCTACGCCAAGCGTGAGCCCATTATTGCCGCGATGAAACAGGCGAAATTACCCGAGGGACAAGCATGGGATGATTACGCCATTTTTGCCGCGTTATCCGAGCGTCTGGGCATTGCCGAGCAGTTTACGGAAGGGAAAACGGCGGATGAGTGGCTAGAGCATTTGTACAGCCATTGGCGTCAAGCGCTGAAAGAACAAGAAGACTTTGAATTGCCTGACTTTGCGACCTTCTGGCAAAACAATACCGCGGACATGCCGCACTCTGACGACCCGGTCATTATGCTCGAGGCGTTCCGACGCGATCCTGACGCTAATCCATTGAAAACGCCATCGGGCAAAATCGAGATTTTCTCTCAATCGATTGCCGATTTTGGTTTGCAAGATTGCCCGGGCTACGCGTGCTGGATTGAACCCCATGAATGGTTAGGCAGCCCGAAAGCCGAGCAATTTCCATTGCATTTAATCTCCGATCAGCCAAAGAACAAATTGCACAGTCAGCTCGACCATAGTCCACACAGTCGTAAAGACCGCATCAATGGTCGCGAACCCATTTATCTCAATCCACAAGATGCCGAGCGTCGTGGGATTATGCATGGCGATCTCGTGCAAGTTTTCAATGAGCGTGGTCGCTGCCTTGCCAGCGCCGTGCCAAGTGAGACGGTCCGTCAAGGCGTGGTCAGACTGTCAACAGGCGCCTGGTACGATCCCCAGCATTGGCACAATGACCAAGGTGAATGGCTTGAGAAACATGGCAATCCCAATGCGTTAACCGCCGATGTGCCTACCTCGAGTTTTGCTCAAGGCTGTACCGCTCAAACCTGTCTGGTTGAAGTCCAAGCATGGAAAGGAGAATCGCTCGCCGTCACCGCTTTTGATTTACCTTCACTCGCCACCGAGACTGACCATCACCAATCATAAGGCGTAACATCGACGCCTCACGCTCAGCCTATCCCAGCGTTTTATAGTGCGCTAGGTTGAGCGTGATTCCTCTTTGGCGAAAAGCATATGCGCCATGTACCCAACAATCACGAGGTTGACGAACAGCACGCTAACGCCCAATACACTGGTATGATGAAACAATTCATACAGTTCAAATGGCACATATATCGCTCCGCTGATCAGCGCAAACCATTCTGTCCAGACAAGCGCATGCCACAATCCATACGCTTCAACCAACCGTACGAGGGAATAGAGAAACGCCCCAAGGGCAAGTAACATCAGGTTACTGTCCGATAAGTGACCCAATGCATTGATAAAAATGCTTGGCAAATGACTGGCTGGATTCAAATGAGCATGACTGACGATAGATTCAGCAAACTGTCGCAAATTATGCCCCGCTAATACATGAAGCCCCAAACCGACGCACAGTGATATCAGGCCTTTAAACGCTTCCAATATCGCCACCAATCTCAAGCCTTTATTCACGGTTCTCATAGTGATTATTTACTCATGGTTATAGGACGACGCATCCCACTGGAACGTTCGCCAAGGTGTTCTGTATGCATTGCTAATACTATATCGATTCTGGGGAGCAAAGGCTGCTTTTTTTGATAGGGTTATCAAAGACAGTATTAGATGAAATTATCAATATTTGTGAAATACATCCTCGACTCTTACGTCATCTCTCGCCTATGATACCGGTTACATTATAACAATAACCCGACACATAACAGAGGTCTACATGTTGAAATCTTTTCTGCTCATGGCAGCATCCATACTCTGCGCCAGCCCAGCGATGGCAGGCTGGCAAGCCAAACAGTATCACGATGGCCAGTTTACGCTCCCCTACCAATTCTATTCGCCACAAGCGAGTGGCAGATTACCACTGATCATTCATTTACATGGTACTGGGGAAGCAGGCACCGATAACCAAGCGCAAATGTATAAAAACACCAATTGGGGCCCACAATATTTTGCTAGCCCTAAAAATCAACGTCTGCAAACGGCCTACGTACTCGCCCCACAAACACCGGGGCCGATGCGCTGGGCGAGCACAACCCTTGCGGCGTACAATTTTAAAAAAACGCCGTCTACGCCATCCATGACTGCGCTACTCCACTTGGTCGACCATATGATCAAAACCAACCCTCATATTGATAAAAATAGAATTTATATCACTGGGTTGTCACGCGGTGGACAAGGGGTCTGGAACGCGATGATGCAGCGCCCGACTCTGTTTGCCGCAGCACTTCCTATTGCAGGAAGCGCCGATCCGAAACAGGCGAAAACCATCAATCACATTCCAACGTGGGTTTTCCATGGCAGCGCTGATGAAGTGACCAGTGTCGATTATTCACGCGAGATGGTCGATGCCATCATCCGCTCTGGCGGGTCAACCTCCACGATTCGCTATACGGAAATTGAGGGCGGAGACCACGCCTCATCGTGGAAAACCGCTTACAGCAACGATAAAGTGTATCGCTGGCTGATAAAACACCACAAATAGTGGTCTGGTATCATCACAGCGCCCGGCTTGGTGCGCTGTGATGGTCGCTTCTCAAAACGATGGTCGGTTCTTAAAACAACACCATGAGCCCCCGTCAGAGCCGATGCATTAAGAAATATCTCTGAGTTTACGAGCTGGGTTACCCGCATAAATGCCGGATTCGGTAATGTCTTTTGTCACCACGCTCCCCGCACCAATGACCACGTCACTGCATATCGTCACGGCCAATATGGTGGCATTTGAGCCAATCGTCACATTGTTGGCAATCACTGTCCGTCCCCAATGAGTCGGGTTTGGATCAGGCCGACCGCTTTTGAACAGATCATTAGCGAACATCACACCATGGCCAATAAAACAGTCGCGGCCAATATGAACATATTCACACACAAACGTATGCGACTGAATCTTGGTACGTGCACCAATCACCGTATTTTTCTGAATTTCAACAAACGGCCCAACAAAGACGTCGTCTTTAAGCTCACAACCATAGACATTGGCAGGCTCAATAATCGTCACGTTATCACCGCAGATAAGATCCTTAATTTGCGCTTTTAACACCCGTGGTTTCGCCATGCTCACTCCTGCAACCGACTCATTGAATCACATCTCAGCGCCCAATTTAACCGAGCACGCCAATCTATTGTGTTTGCCATACATCCGATTTTTTATGTTCGCTTCATCTGGGGGGGTATCTCTTAGGTCAAAATTCAATTCGCTGGTGACGACAACAATGGTATTGCCTTGATATGACTGAGAAATCAAAAAATACTTATCAAAGTTAGGCGTGTAGGACGTGATATGCTGCTTGTAAATCGAATACGAGTACGATTGTTTGTTTTTACACGTTAACTTAGAGTCCGCCAATGTTTCCACCTTGCTTCCCCAGCGCGTTTCCGTCGACGAGATAATACGAGAGAGGTTATGATTTTTCACCAACGCAAACGTGTCGTCATTGAGCGGGCTATCATTCAACAACTGCACCACCTCTACCGAGTAAAAGTGATGATCATAGGGCGTTTTAAAGCTGACAAATTGAGACCTTTGATCAGGATGCTGCTCTGCATGCTCGTTGACCTGTGTATATCGCCACTCTCCTTTGTCTTCACTCGCCGGTGCAACCACTGAAAAGACCTGCCCAGGAGACGTATACACCCTACCGTCGAGCTGACCATCGACCCGCTTAGGCGCTGGTAATAAGCCGCCAATACTCCCGCCCGCACAAGCAGTAAGAACCGTTGACAACACCGCGATGGTGATGTTTTTCTTCATGATATTCTCGTCCCTCTAATACTATGAAAGCAAGCGCCTTCTCGTCCGATACACTCGCCCTGTTAGCCGCATAATTCCGATAGCTGATGGATTTGTCTTACCTCTTTTGCAACCTGAACGCGCGTGTGCTTGGGATTAAACCAAATCCCTTGAATACCAGCTCGCACTGCTGGCGCAATATCGTTATCATAGTTATCTCCCACCATGATGATCGAGTGAGGCGCCACACCCAACTGGTCAATGATCTTATGAAAAAACGCCAGTGTGCCTTTCCCTATACCCAAGGTAGATTGACAAAAGTAACCGGAAATATATTGCGCTAAACCGACTCGCTCAAACACCGATTTGATGTCTACCTCGGATGAGTCTGCAGCGTTGGTTGCGACATACACCTTGTGATTGGTCGACAGTGTTCGTAGCGCTTGTGTGGCGCCATTCACCGTTTGCACCGTCTCCCAATCGCACATTTTTCCGCTTTGTTCAGGGCTATCGACCATCAAAGTGTCACCCCAATCAAATAAATATACCTTATTCATGTTGCCTCCTTGCCGATGGTAGTTTACTTCTTGTCATCCACTGGCAAGGTTGCATAACTCGGCACATCATCTAACGTTTCAAGCCATCCGACGCTGCTCTCAACAAAGATCTGAGCGGTCGGCCGGATGGGGACTGGGCTATCAAGACTGCCTGCTGGAACTAATACACTATCGATGGACTCAATCAATGTAGGAAGCGCGGAACCACACTGTTGACAAAAGCTTTTTACATGCTGTGAATGAGGATGTTGATAGGTTTTCACATCGTCTTTATTTTGTAACCACGTCAATACGCCCCCCTTAGCAAATAGATTGGCCGCATGAGCGGAGCCCGTGCCCTTTTGACAACGAGTACAGTGACATAAAAAGAAAGACTGAAAATCACCTGAAATCTGATACTTCACCGCACCACACAGGCAGGATCCTAGATATTGATGGCTCATAAGTACTCCGATACTCAGTGATAACACGCTTTGCGCAGCGCGAGGATGCACAGGGCAATCGCGACAACAATTCACTGCCGCGATTGCGTCCTGTGTCGACCTAACGCCCGTTTATTATTCCCCAAACAATGGAATATTCATTGTTGGCATATGTTTATAGCAAACTCTTATCGATAATCCTACCTAGAGTCAGTGCGCGTCATCACCTATTGCTTAAATAAATCGAACACCGCCTTGCTCGACTGAAGCGCCCCGCTTGTGGCCGCAGACCAAGGAATAGAGAAGAGAAAGGACACACACCTTGCAAGATGTGTGTCCCTGTTTAGTATCGCGATGCCATTGGGTTGCTCGATGACAATAGTGCGACACAGCGAGTGTACCGGCATCGCGAATGCGACATATCAGACGACTCAGTTGTCCTCACCCAACACATTACGGCGCTACAGCGCGGCCAGTGTTAGGATCGATACGTCCTGGGCATAATCCTCTCGCTCTCAAGTTATTGGCAATTTGAGCAACTGCATTGTTCGTTGTGCTGTAACCATCATGCATTAAAATAACCGGTCCGTTTTGCAATTGATTGGCTGCATTGACGATAGCGCTGGTGCTTGCGTTGTTCCAGTCTTTAGAATCCACATCCCACGTAATGACACTCATACCAAGGCTTTGCGCCGCTTGGCAAATGGTTGAGGTGACTTCACCATAGGGTGGACGAAGCAACGTCGGTGCTGGCGCTCCAGAATTTTGGATGACCTGATTAGTGCGACTTAGCTCATTAATAATTTGCTGATAGCCGTAATTTGCTAAGTGCGGATGCGTATAGCTGTGGTTTTGTGCCACTCCCACCTCTCGCATGCGAGAGATCATCGATGGGTTATTGCTTGCGCGCTGTCCCCAAACAAACCATGTCACGGGCGTGAGATCGTTTTGTTTTAGAAGGTTAGTCAGTGTACCGGTATTGCTAGTAGGGCCATCGTCAAACGTAATACCGACATAGCCATTACACATACCATTATCCCCTCCGTTACCACCACCATTGCCATTATCGACCGTACAATCGCCGCTAAAACAATCGTCGGTATTACCAAAACCAATCACACCATTACAATCCATGTTTTGCGAGTATGACCCGCCCCCACATTCACCATTACCGTAAGTAGACGTATTGTATTCCATGTCTTCGGCTTGGCGCGTTTCCCCGTTGACAACAATATAGTCGAGAACGACGTCGCGGCCGGTTGTGTCATTGTCGTACTGAACTTGGATATCTCCGGTCGCATTGCCAGTGTAGGTGTAACTTTGATAGCTGGTACTCAACGTCCAGTCTGCAACGACGGTACCCGCAATCAGTAGATTGATGTGTTCGTTGCCAGAAACCCCGCGAGCGCGCACCTCAACGCCCCCATTGCTCACGCTATTCGTCGGGCAATTTCCACTGAAGCAGTCATCAGTGTTGCCAAACCCAATCACACCATTACAGTCCATGTTTTGCGAGTATGAACCACCACCGCATTCACCATTGTCATAGGTTGAAGTATTGTATTCCATATCTTCCGCTTGGCGGGTTTCACCATTGATATACACCGAATCTAAGGTCACATCGCGACCTGTCGTATCGTTGTCATACTCAACTTGTACATCCCCAGCCGCCTTACCGCTATAAGTGTAATCTTGGAAACTGTTGCTTAAAGTCCAATCAGCAACCACCGCACCATTAATCAATAGATTGATGTGCTCCTGACCCGTTACGCCCATCGCGCGCACTATGATGTCTGTACTACTTGGGGCGCTTGGACCATCATTATTGCCGCCGTCATTGCCACTGCTACCGAGTGTGATATTCGAACTACCACTACTTTGATAGCCCTCAGTCGCCATCACCATATAGCTGTGAGTGCCAAGATTTAAGCCTTTGCTGGCCCATGCATCAAAGTGATTGCCAGAAGTGATTGTACCGCCAGTGCGTTTTTGCTGGCGCACACTCCAGTATTGATAGAAGGTGGAATGATCCCCTTCGATCGACGGTTTATCAACTCGCTGCGTACGGTAAATATCGTAAGTGCCGCCATCCGTGTTCACGGTACCGTAATACGTACCGTTTGCACCAGGGCGATAACTGCCCCAGTTATCAACGATGTAATATTCCACCAGCGGATTGGTGGTCCACCCGTACAAAGTTAAATAACCGTTCCCTGAAGGATTGAAGGTGCCGGAATACTTCACTGTGCGGCGGCCACCTGGGTTCCAGCCTAAGCCCCCCACCCAGTTACCCGTGTTACTCCATTGTGAACTGTAATTCCCGCCATTGCCCAAGGTCATCGAGACCGTCCCTGGGGCATCTGTCCAAAACGAATAATAGTACCCGTTATGCGTCCCCGTTTCGTTGGAGGTCAGCGTCTTTGCCTCAGTCGCCGTTGCCGACAACATGGCGGCCGTGACGGTCAAAATCGTTAAGATTTTTTTTGCGTAAGAAGTCGTATTTCCCATTATGGCCATTGTTATTCTCCCGTTTTACTCTCAACCAATACGACGCACAGAGGTTGGGCCGTTAACTACCATTGATGTTCTGGTCAGTCAGTTTTCCTTGACTTAACACCCCACTTTTCTCGTTAAAAAGCGTTAAGTAATAGAGCCCGAATTCAACTGCGAAGTGCGACATTCTCCAATATCAAGCAACCAAAGCCATTTCCTTAAATATAATGGCTGGCTGCTTGAAGCCTAAGCACTTTCTTGGACGATAGTTTATCCGAGATAAAGCGAACTCTATATCTATGTCAGTCACCGTCGTTAAGTCAGTTCCTTTCTTCACATATTGCCTTAAAAGACCGTTCGCATTCTCATTAGCACCACGCTCCCAAGAGCTATAAGGATGAGCAAAGTAGACATCAGCCTCTAATTCTTTTGCGATGGTTTCATGACCTGCAAACTCTCGTCCGTTATCTGCCGTAATGGTATGGACATGGTTCTTATAAGGCATGAGTAGCTCTATGGTGGCTTTGGTAACATCATTCGCTGACTTAGATGGCACTTTCTTTACTACGTAAAATCGTGTCTTACGCTCTAAAATAGTCACCATCGCACCTGTACCATGCTTACCTAGCACGGTGTCGATTTCCCAGTCACCAAACCGCTCCTTACCGTCAACGATGCTTGGTCTGTCATCAATCGAAACGGCATTCTTTATCGCTGGCGCTTTCTCTTTTTTACCGCGGCGATAACGCTTGTGTCCTTGCCTCAAGTGGCGATATAACTTACCGCCCATGCGTTTATCTTGTGCGACAAAGCGATAGACCCACTCGTGACTGACAGCGGCCCCAACTTTCGTTAATACATTGGAAATCTGCTCTGGACTCCAATCTGTTTCTAAAAGAAGACGGATAAAATCCACACGCTCCTTTGGTATGCGGTATTTACGCGCTGTTCTGCGCTTTTTAATCGACAACAGCTGGGCTTTATTTGGGCAATAAATGTTGCCTTTACGACCTCGCTTAAGCTCCCGATATACTGTCGAGCGGTGGCACTGAACGGTTTTAGCTATTTCAGAAACCGAAATTCCCCGTTCCAAAAGAGCAGAAATCTGGTATCTTCTGCCCTCGGTCAACTGCTGATAATTCATGGTAGTACTGCTTGTTTCTTTGGCGAGAAGAGCGTACCACTTTCAGCAGTTGGCTTCTTCTTCTACATATTTCCATGAATGTCGCACTTATTATCTGAAATCGGGAGAATGTAGAACTCATATTCATAATGACCAATAAGAATTTTTGCAAAGGTGAAGAGACTCAAAGTAAAAAGTAATTTGATAATGCCGTTATGAAAAAAGATAAAACTATCACTTATATTGACAAGGTTATTTAAATCACTCATTCCTTATTTTATACAAATTTAACGTATTAAAATAATCACCTATTGTCATTAGGTTAATTTGACCATAACTATTGATTGTTTTTCACCAACCACTTAGAAAGTCAAACATTATATGAATCTTACACACTGTTATTGTAAAAAGGGGCGCTAACCAAAACCAAGGAATAAAGAAATTGCAATAACCCCATGAATTAAAAACATTAAACATCGGTAAATATAAAACCCTCGCGATACCAAGGCCGAGAGCTTTTAATATATTCTTAGGTACTTATACTGAAAATATTATTAAATAATCGAAACATTGCATCATTGATGAGGTTTGATATCACTGTGATACCGATTCAAAGAAAAATGCAATAACTCGGCTCTCAGATACAATATCCATCGTCATAAAATGAATATTGATGATGCACGCCAACGAAGAGAGTCAAAAATAGCGGAATTTCAGACTCTCTCTATTCATCATTATGATAATCGGTGTTTATATTGATCAGGGGTAAGGCCAGAATACTTTTTAAACATGGTAATAAACGGACTGGCTTGTTGATAACCTAACGTTAAGGCCACCTCTTTCACCGCATGTCCATGACGTAATAACTCCATCGAATGCAAATAACGCAACCGTAAGCGCCATTCGGTAAAACTCATTCCCAGCTCATCATGACAGTAACGTGCGAGTGTTCGCTCGGTGGTATGCACGCGATTGGCCCATTCTTTTAATGGCGTATTATCGACCGGATTGAGCTCCATAGCGCGCAGAATCGGAGCTAGGTATTTGTGATCACTACTGGGCAAAAAGTGATGTTGGGTTGGCTGAATCGCCAATTGATCCAGCATCACTTGCATTAACCGCTGATCCGCTTTCGATTGAGCAACACTAATCTGTCTTTGACGAAAATCATCAATAATGGCCGCAATAATCGGCGTGACTTTAATCAAGCTAGTATCAGAAGGAAAACTCTTGGTCAGTGCTGATGCCATATTAATCGAGCAATATTCGAGCGGCCGTCGATTAAAACTTTTATGCATCACGCCGGCAGGAACCCATATGGCTAAGTGGGGAGGTGCCAGAAAACGGGTATCCTGAGCTTCCACCTCTAAAATCCCCCCGGAAATCAGTTGTACCTGACCCCAAGGGTGACTATGTACTCGGGTTTCCGTATTGGAAAGGAAATCTTCAAAATTAAGAAAGACGTCCGCTGGAGCTTGTTCAATCGCTAATGAGGGATGTAAATGACGAGTAGAATGCTTCACAAATAGTCTCTATATCAGGGCACCTTGATGAAGTCTTTACTATACCTGCGCATGCAGTGTCTTACCATCAGTGAACACAAGATTGCGACCTGGTCTCACGATGCCCACAAGATGTGAACTTGCTCTCACAAGCTCCACAAAGTACGCAGCAAGGCATTGATCTTATTCAGTTCGAGTGAATTATGTTTATACTGATAAGACTGCAATTTTATCTAGGATAGGTGACACAATATGGAACATGGCAGTCGCGATATTACTCTGCGTTTTTTAGCAGAGCCCAGTGATGTAAATTTTGGCGGCAAGGTACATGGCGGCGCGGTCATGAAATGGATAGATTTAGCCGCGTATGCGTGTGCTGCGGGGTGGAGTAAGAAATACTGCATTACGGCTTACGCTGGTGGCATCCGATTTGTTGCACCGATTTTAGTGGGTAGCTTAGTGGAAGTGCATGCCAAAATCATCTATACAGGCAACACCTCAATGCACATTGGGCTGGATGTCCGCGCCAATGACCCGAAAGATCCCGCGCAAACGCTCACAACCCATTGTATTGTCATCATGGTGGCGGTCGGAGAGGATGGCAAACCCACCTCAGTCCCTCAGTGGAACCCCACCGAACCCAAGGATATCTTTCTGCGCGAATCGGCCATTCGCTTAATGAATATGAGAAAACAAATTGGCGATGAGATGCAAGCTCATGTGATGCCCTTTGATGAGGAAACATCATAAATAGCTTTCTCGTCATAGAAAGTTCATCTCCATTTGGTGTAATCCGGTTACCTGTATAAAACCGAAAAAATGGAATGACCAAAAAAATAAAGGTGATGCTGGCGGAGTCCAGTTTGAATAACCTCAAAGCACTTGAATACCAGTGGGTGCGAGCATTATATGTAGAAGGTTATACTCCCCAGCAGATCAACCATTATATTCAAACCTGTTTTGGGGGCGATGCGACATTCGCGGACTTATTTCGTAAAGTCGCTTTGTATGAAGAACAATTATTGGTCTTGCTACAATACTGGCGCAGTCAATACATGCCAGTCACACAATGACCCGCCATTCCTTTAGGTTGTGACTCTATCTTGGGCAAGGAACCTCATGTCACGTCATTTTAATAGCGAAGATGCCATTCAAGTTTGTGTCGGTGCGTTTGCATTAGCCGTACCGATTTCGTTTTCTGAGGAAGCGTGGACCTTAGGCGCGACCTTGCCGACAATCAATGTCGTGTTATTACTGATCTTGTCGTTAGTCTTTTTGGCGGGGTTCGCTTATCAAAGCGTATTCCAAGCGAATATCCGTACTCGTATTCGTATTTATCTTTTTCGTATCGTTATCGCCTACTTCATCGCGGCCATTATTGTTGCGCTGGTGCTGCTATCGTTAGATAAACTGCCACTGATTAGCGATACCGTCGTGGCGGTAAAGCGCATCATTGTCATTACCATGCCAGCATCCATGGGCGCGATTGTGGTGGATAGCTTCGACAAAGAATAAGCCACTCCATCACCACTCTGTCGCGCATGGAGTTCTCATCCTGCATCGCGTTACTGAGCAATATCGACCACGCCATCTTTAACACCGTTGACGCGAAACCAACCAGCAATGCTATAGCGTTCTTGCTGACTGACACACACTTCATGAGGAAATTCTTCCGAGAGAAACACCACTAAACGGCCAGCGATAGGTTCAATCTCTGCAAGCCTATGGTCATGTTGATCATAGAGCTTGAGTATGCCGCCGTGTTCTGGCGTCCATTCTTCATTGAGATAAAAAACCGTGGTTAAACGACGGTTGCTGCTGCCTTGAAATGAGTCGTAATGTTTTTCATAAAAATCGCCCTCTTCGTACTTAGAAAAGTGTGATTCATACTCAAATAACCCCATAAAGAAACGTTGATTCATCATGGTTTGAATGGCTGCCATGCGATCCAAATAATCTTGTACTGGCGCGCCCATTGTCGCGTTCATCCAGTGAATTTTATCAGTCCGACGACGCGTATCTTGATGGGTATCATCACGGCGGCCAATTTTGGCTTGCTTCCACTCACTCGGTATACATTGGCGAAGTTCACTGACTTGCTCAGCCGACAAAAAATCGTCCCACACAAACCATCCGTGCTTTTCGATATTTTCCATTAACTTATCCAATGACATCATCTATCCTCAATAAAAAACAGACACTTATAGGGAATTCGTACGGTGCTAACAACTAGAAAAATTTATCTTATCGATAAGTATTTTCGATAGTCGGATCAGCAAAGGAATAACTTACTGCAAATGAAGCACTTAGAATGTGATGCGTGTCGTGGAGACTCGATAGAACGAGTGGATAAAACTGGAGTACACTTAACGGCATATCGTTCATTGCGATGCCAAAATCAACACCGCGTCTTACCTCGCGCTGGCTTTTTAGGATTTGCTGTGCAAAAGTTTGATGGATCATGTTTTTAGGAGGTTATAGAGAATGACGGACACTCAGCCGATCGCTTTTTCGTCACTGGAAGAATTGAGCCCTCAGTACCCAGTGCAACCACTTTGGCCGCTCAATACCGCTCACACCGCCACGTTAAGCCCCCACTATATCGAACGTAGCGATGGAGACTACCATGATCGCCTAACCATGAGCACGGCACATCCAGAGCTTACGATAGTCACACCAACGATCTCCAACGGTATTGGTGTGTTGCTCATTCCTGGCGGAGGGTACACTAAGATAGCGTATGATAAAGAAGGCATCGATATTGCGGAGAAACTGAAACAACATGGCTATACCTGCTTTATATTAAACTATCGCCTACCGGGCGATGGCCACGATTTAGGCTCCCAAGCCGCTTTAGCCGATGCCCAACGCGCGATGCGCCTCATTCGCCACCAGCAAGAAACTTGGTCGCTTACCTCGCTTGGCGTCGTGGGGTTTTCTGCGGGGGGCCATCTCGCTGGCTGGTTAAGTTGCATGTATCAACACGCCATCTACTCACCGTGCGATGCCTGCGATGAACGCTCAGCACGCCCTGATTTTATGGGATTGATTTATCCTGTAATCACCATGAATGAAAGCATCACGCATTTAGGTTCTCGGCAACAGTTGCTGGGCACCCTCGCCTACGAGACGCTGCATCCAGCTTACTCAGTAGAAACCATGGTGCATCAAAACGTGCCTCCTTGTTTTCTTCTGCATGCCAGTGACGATCCCAACGTCAGCCCAGAAAACAGCTTGATAATGTGGCGAGCACTCAAAGCTCATGACATTCCGGTCGAACTGCATTTAGTGGAACAAGGAGGCCATGGTTTTGGGATTCGGCAAACCACAGGCTTGCCCGTCGCGTCTTGGTTAGATTGGCTCAACCACTGGATTCGCCATCATAAATTCGCCTGATTTTGACGCCACTGCGAACGACGAGGTTCAAAGTGGCGTTCAAACCACCACAAGCCAATCAGCGCGCAACCCAACATCGCAAGGCTTAACAACAGAGGCGCTTTAAAGCCATAATATTGCGCAATCACCCCCATGATACTGGTGCCCAGCATGGTCCCCACCAACATTGAGTTGGTATAAAAGGCAGACGCTTTACCAATGGTCTCTGGGGCATAATCTTGCATCACGGTGATACCTAACCCAGCAAAAATACCGAAAAATAGGCCGTTGATCAGTTGCAAGGCAATACACATCCAAAGGGTATCGGTGAAAAACAGACCAATATAAAAGACCATCCCAAACACAAAACCAAGGCGAATCATGGTGAGCTTACCGTACTTGTTAGACCAACTGGCAACATTGAGCATGATGGGGATCTCAACCGCCGCGGTTAAGCCAAAAAATACTCCCGGATACGCACTGGACAGCCCCATCTCTTTTGTCACAAAGAGCGGCATTGACGACACATAAATGCTGTTTGCCATATTCGCGAGCAGCATAATGCCACCCAACCACCACACCACTCGCGGCAAAGGCGGTAAACGGCGGTCATCCTCAGACTTTGGCGGCAATTGGGGATCGCGCAATTGGCTAACCACTAACAGTAAGACGGCCAGCGCAACTGCAGCAGACAAATAAAAATTGGAGCGAAAGCCGATTTTATCGACCGAGAAAAAAGCGATCGGTGGCCCGACGACCCACAGTAGCGAGACCGATGATCGCATCTGCGAGTTCAGCTTGGTACTGCTTTTGCCCGTGGAGTCAGCAAAGCGACGGATGATGGTTAAAATCAGTGGAATCGACGACGAAGCCAATGGCATTGATTAAACTGCCGACTAATAGGACCCGATTTCAGATAATAAGTGCGACATTCATGGAAATATGTAGAAGAGGAAGCCAACTGCTGAAAGTGGTACGCTCTTCTCGCCAAAGAAACAAGCAGTACTACCATGAATTATCAACAGTTGACCGAAGGCAGAAGATACCAGATTTCTGCTCTTTTGGAACGGGGAATTTCGGTTCCTGAAATAGCTAAAACAGTTCAGTGCCACCGCTCGACGGTATACCGTGAGCTTAAACGCGGTCGGAAGGGAGAGCATTATTGCCCTAACGAAGCCCAGATGTCGTCTACCAAAAAGCGCAAAACAGCACGTAAATACCGAATACCAAAGGAACGTGTCGATTTTATCCGCCTTCTTTTAGAAACAGATTGGAGTCCAGAGCAGATTTCTAATGTATTAACGAAAATTGGTGCATCTGTCAGTCATGAGTGGATCTATCGCTTTGTTGCTCAAGATAAACGCTTGGGCGGTAAGTTATATCGTCACTTGAGACAAGGTCATAAGCGGTATCGCCGAGGTAAACAAGAGAAAGCTCCAGCGATAAAAAATGCCGTTTCGATTGATGATAGACCAAGCATCGTTGACAGTAAGGAGCGGTTTGGTGACTGGGAAATCGACACTGTGCTAGGTAAGCATGGTACAGGTGCAATGGTGACTATTTTAGAGCGTAAGACTCGATTTTACGTGGTAAAGAAAGTGCCATCTAAGTCAGCGGATGATGTCACCAAAGCGACAATAGAGCTACTGAAGCCCTATAAGAAACATGTCCATACCATTACGGCAGATAACGGGCGAGAGTTTGCAGGTCATGAAACCATCGCAAAAGAATTAAAGGCTGATGTGTACTTTGCTCATCCGTACAGTTCTTGGGAGCGTGGTGCTAATGAGAATGCGAACGGTCTTTTAAGGCAATATGTGAAGAAAGGAACCGATCTAACGACAGTGACGGACATCGATATAGAGTTCGCTTTATCGCGGATAAATTACCGTCCGAGAAAGTGTTTAGGCTTCAAGCAGGCAGCCATTATATTTGAGGAGATGGCTTTAGCTTCTTGATATTGGAGAGTGTCGCACTTCGCAGTTGAATTCGGGGACATGCCAAAAATTCGATGAAAATGCAAAACCCGCTGACCCAGCAATGATCCCCAATAAAGAACAAATAATCAGTAGTTTGGGAGAGACACCTTTATCAATTAACGCGGTTAATCCCTGACTTAATAACACGGTCATACCTGAAGTGATCATCGTATAGACCCCGATTAACCCCGGCTCGATGTGCAGACCATTGACCAAATACAGCGTCATGACCGGCATAATGAGGGCAAAGGCTAACGCTGTCAGTCCGTTAGTACAAAAAAGAACCTTGGTTTGGCTGAGCATTTCATTCCTACTTAAACATCAAATTTACATTACGGTGATGAGGATACACACAACGCATTTTTCGGCGAGGCTAAGACTCAATATTAGGCCAATTTCTTGCTAACAATGAACCGCTCGCAGCTCGGCAGTGTATGAGAAAAACACCGAATAAACGGCGTAAAATAATAACGACTTATGATCTGAATAGCGATGAATGAACGCAGTTTTCTTTTCGCACACAGTTATTGAGTGCCGAGATAAAAATAAAATACCCATACCAAACAAGTGGATATGCAACATATCACTTTAGAAATACACTTTCATTGCACCAATGTTGAGAACATCCTCATGGCACACAATTCTCATCCGTGATCACTTCGAGATATTTTAATATTCGCGCTTTTTTTTATCAAAACTCTAACGCATCAAAGAAAAAACTGGTTATGATGGTTTTAGTTAGTTTTTACTTAGTAGTATCGGTCTAACACATAAAAAAAGAGAGCGCTCATATGGCAAATCACGGAAGCAATAATAGCGGACAATGTCCAGTTATGCATGGTAGTCTCACTTCGGGAAATCAATCCAATACCGATTGGTGGCCCAATTCACTCAACCTAGATATTCTACATCAGCACGATACCAAAACCTCTCCACTCCCTCGCGATTTCAACTACCGCAATGCCTTAAAGACATTGGATGTACAAGCATTGAAAGACGACATCAAAGCATTGTTGACCGATAGTCAATCCTGGTGGCCTGCCGATTGGGGTCATTACGGCGGTCTCATGATTCGTATGGCTTGGCACTCAGCAGGCAGCTACCGCATTGAAGATGGACGCGGGGGCGACGCTACCGGTAACCAGCGTTTTGCTCCTCTCAATTCATGGCCAGATAACGCGAACCTCGATAAAGCGCGCCGACTTCTTTGGCCAATTAAGAAAAAATACGGCAATAAAATCAGCTGGGCCGATTTAATTTTGCTGACAGGCACATTGGCTTATGAATCGATGGGCTTAAAAACGTTTGGTTTCTCATTTGGACGCGAAGATATTTGGCATCCTGAGAAAGATACGTATTGGGGTTCTGAGAAAGAATGGCTGGCGCCAAGTGGCAGTGAGGGAACGCGCTACTCTGATGGCCGTGAACTCGAAAACCCGCTCGCCGCGGTAATGATGGGTCTCATCTACGTGAACCCTGAAGGCGTTGATGGCAATCCCGATCCACTAAAAACCGCGGTCGACATGCGCGAAACATTTGCGCGTATGGCGATGAATGACGAAGAAACCGTTGCACTGACCGCAGGTGGTCACACCGTTGGTAAATGTCATGGTAATGGCAATCCTGATAATTTGAGTCCTGAGCCAGAAGGCGCGGATATCGAAGAACAAGGCCTTGGCTGGAATAACCACAAAACACGGGGTATCGGTCGTGACGCGGTGACCAGTGGCATTGAAGGGGCTTGGACCACAAACCCAACACAATGGGACAATGGGTATTTCACACTTCTATTCAAATACGAATGGGAAAGTAGAAAGAGCCCAGCAGGGGCATGGCAATGGGAACCGATCGATATCGCAGAAGAAGACAAACCTGTCGATGTTGAAGATCCATCCATTCGTCACAATCCAATCATGACCGATGCGGATATGGCGCTTAAAATGGATCCCACCTATCGTAAGATAGCCGAACGTTTCTACAACGATCCAGAATTGTTTGCTGATACCTTCGCTCGCGCTTGGTTTAAATTAACTCACCGTGATTTGGGTCCTAAATCGCGCTACTTTGGTCCAGATGTACCACAAGAAACGTTGATTTGGCAAGATCCGGTTCCAGCGGGTAACAGCGATTATGATGTCGACGCACTCAAACAGGCTATCGCCAATACGGAGTTAACTCCGGCAGAAATGATTGCAACGGCTTGGGACAGTGCTCGTACGTTCCGTCAATCCGATGCACGCGGAGGCGCCAACGGTGCTCGCATTCGTTTAGCACCACAAAAAGACTGGCCAGGTAATGAGCCACAACGCCTCGATCGTGTATTGTCCGTTCTCACTCCCCTAGCCTCAGAGCATGGTGTGAGTATTGCCGATACCATCGTCTTAGCGGGCAATGTTGGTTTAGAAAAAGCAATACAAGCGGCAGGCTATGACATCAAGGTACCATTCACGCCAGGTCGTGGAGATGCTACCCAAGATGAAACCGACGTGGACGCGTTTGCGGTACTGGAACCGGTCGCCGATGGCTTCCGCAACTGGCAAAAAGAGCACTATGCCGTCAAACCTGAAGAGCTGTTACTGGATCGCACACAGCTCATGGGGTTAACGGCTCCTGAAATGACCGTGTTGATCGGTGGTATGCGTGTGCTTGGAACGAATCATAACAACACTGCGCATGGGGTGTTTACCGATCGTGAAGGCGCATTAACCAACGATTTCTTCGTTAACCTAACGGACATGAGTTATCAATGGAAACCAACGGGCCGTAATAGCTACGATATCGTGGAACGCGATTCTGGCTCTGTGAAATGGACGGCGACACGCGTCGACCTTGTCTTTGGTTCGAACTCCATTCTCAGATCTTACGCCGAATTCTATGCACAAGATGACAACAAAGAGCAATTTGTTCACGATTTTGTCAGCGCATGGAATAAAGTCATGAATGCCGATCGATTTGATGTTTAGATAAAATATCAATGACATAGTCATACCAAGCAGGCAGATAGCCGCCATTGTCGGTGCTATCTGCCTCTTTTTTCTCTCTTAATCCCATTTCCCTTCAATTGGCGTTTTAACTCTCCCTATCTATACTTCTTCATAAGCTCATCTTGATGTTATTGGAGTAAGATTTACCATGCGGCAAATCAATACAGTCAATGAACAAGAGTTAGCGGTCGTATTACGCGCTCTCGAACATATCGATCAAGCTGCCATGATCATTTCATTGGACCGACATATTCTGGGGTTTAATAAGCAAGCTCGAGAATTATTTGGCTATGAAGTCGACGAGATTTTGCACAAAAGCACCCGCCTATTTTATGCGACAGAACAGGAATATGAGCGTCTTGGTGAGCACCGTTATAATGACACCACCCCGGCAACCAATACCGCCCTCAACGTTCAATACATTGATAAAAATCATAAAACCTTCATTGGTAGAACTCATGGCGGGTTAGTCTATGATGCAACAGACACCCCTTATTGCATCATGACATTAATTTCCGATATTACGGTGCAAATGGCGACGGAAGAAGCGCTAAACCAATTGCACATGATCACTTCGTCACGCCAGCTCACTTTCGAGCAACGTGTCAATGAAATCTTGAAGTTAGGCGCTGGATTGTTTGGTTTACCTATCGGGATTTTTAGTCAGATTAATGAAAGCAAATCCGAATATATCATTCAACAAGCGGTGTCCCCAGATAACGAACTCAAACCTGGCATGACGTTCGATTTATCCACCACCTATTGCAGTCATGTTTTTAAAGCGAATGACGTACTGGGCTTCCATCATGTATCCAAAAGCCACATCGCCACTCACCCTTGCTTTAAGAATTTCGGATTAGAAGCCTATTTAGGCGCCCCTGTTTTTGTTGATGGCGTCCGCTACGGTACTCTCAATTTTTCTAGCCCCGAACCCTGCCGTCCATTCATTAAACAAGACATCGAACTGGTGAAACTTTTTGCCGCGTGGATGGGGCATGAAGTCGCGCGAAATTATGATATCAACGCACTCGAGTTTGCTCACAAAAGAATGGCGCACATCGCCAATACCGATGAACTGACAGGATTAGCCAACCGCCGTTGCACAGAGGACACGCTAGAAGAAGTGATGCAAAGAAGCCTGCGATTACACCAACCTTTGTGTATCGCTATCATTGACTTTGATAACTTTAAGAACGTCAATGATACCTACGGCCATTCGGTAGGAGATGAAACCTTAAAGTCTCACAGTGAGCTAATGAAAGAAAATTGCCGAGGAACCGATTTCTACGGACGTTGGGGAGGTGAAGAGTTTATTGCCATTTTGCCCAACACCACATTGAAAAAAGCGATCGTGAGCCTAGAGCGATTCCGGCATAAAGCCGAATCTCATAGGATCACCGAAGAGATCCCAGAACTGAGAGTCACCGCCAGTATCGGACTGACTGAACTGCGCAAAGACGACACATTGGACTCTTTAGTCAATCGCGCGGATTCGTTACTTTACATTGCCAAAGAAAGCGGCCGGAACAATGTAAAACATGATATTTAGTGTCAATAATTGACTCAAAAACCAGCCCAACGAGAGGACACTGCACGCCTTTCGCCTCTGATACTCGCCTAATTTAAGCCGCCTTATTTCATCTGAACTTTACCGCCGATGATTTTATAAGCGGGCGTTCCTCGAATCAAAGTTTGACGCGCAAACACCTGCCCGCATCCTGGGCACTGCCCGACACTGTGCGTATGATCGTCAACAATGCGCTCAATAAAACATTTCACCAACGCCCCTTTGCCACCTTTGCGGTATTTATACAATGGCGCTCGGCATTTTGAGCAAGAGATATCCACCGTACGAGTTGGGCCTTTTTTATTCGGTTTTGCCATAGCTCCCCCTTCATACTCAATATTGAGGCACTATACTACATCACGGTTTACCTCGATGCTCATTGATCAACGCCCTTGCCTGTGTCGGGCTAGTCACTCTCACAAACTTGATGTGGCGATATTTAGGATCGTTCATCAATTGCGTGTAACGCTCTCGATTTCTCTTATAGGTTTTCAATGTCCAAAGCAGAATCGAATCTTTACTAAGAAA
The DNA here is from genome assembly GCF_003716875.1 of Vibrio zhugei. Lineage (NCBI taxonomy): Bacteria > Pseudomonadati > Pseudomonadota > Gammaproteobacteria > Vibrionales > Vibrionaceae > Vibrio > Vibrio zhugei. Next base: position 540,431 of record NZ_CP033077.1, read on the forward strand.
AGACTGTCTAAACGACTCGACATTACCCGCCTTACCCCATAATTCCTGCTGAGTGATGATACGCACTAACGCCCTTTTCACCGCTTGAAACAGAGTCCGTGAAAAGGAGTAATCCACCCAGACAATCGTATCCGCTCTGGCCCATTTGATTGCCGCCGTTCGATGATAGTTACCATCCAGTACCCAATACTCGGCACTTAACTGCTCAGTCAGCGTGTCAAAAAACTCTTCATCTGAAGATTCTTGCCAATTCGGCTTCCAAAACATGGCATCCATTTCCAGATAAGGGTAGTTCAGTGCATTGGCAAGCCTGCGACTGAACGTGCTTTTCCCGCTACCACTCGTACCGATCACATTAATTCTTTTCATCATCTACGCTTATGTTCTCTTTTTACTTTCTTGCAGGGGGGGGACATGATGCAGTTGACTATCGTGGCGTTTAGATAACAAGAGCAAGGCACTAATTGCCCCCAACAAAGCAAGCCCCATATCCGATTGCGTATCCCAAACGTAACCTTGTGTGCCCAAGAAGGCTTCAGCATTATCACCGGTTGTTAACGCCACCCACCACTCTATGAGCTCGTAAAATGCACTGAAGGCTAAGCAGATTGTAACAACAATGAATCCCAACCAACGTCTACCATTGATGACGCCTTTACGGATGAGTATTTCTCTTGCCAGTAGAGCAGGGACAAAACCTTGGAAAAAATGACCGACTTTGTCGTAGTTATTTCTTTCTGATCCCAATATTCCATCAAACAATGGGACTTCAGCGTAGGTGTAATGGGCGCCAATCATCAGCACGATGCAATGCAACAGAATAAACCCGTACACAATATTCGTCAGTCGAAATGACTGATAGGTAACGCCGAGCAGCACACCGCCAATTAACGCAGGGGCCACTTCAAGAAACCAAGTAAATTGATCTTTGGGATGGATACCAGACCAAAGTAACACGGCGACGTAAATGATAATCCAGATGTATTTAATGGTCCCATACTCCTTATAAGTAACGTCTCATACAACAGTGCATAAACACTGCCCCCTTAGAGACACATAGCGCCAAACCGATAATATCAGACATTATAGACATCGACTGGAATGGCTTCTCATAAAACGTGAATATAAACCGCTGGATATGACACGCTCAATCGGGCTCCCATCGCGAAGATTCACCGCAAGTTTGTCTGAACCGCTGTTATATTCTCTTTTCTACGGACATCAACCAACGAGGAACATGCGTTCTATACCAATCAAAGTAAATAGAGGCGGATGATTTCGCTCGACTAGCCAAAATATTCGTGACGTCTACAATTAGCCAAACTTTCGCCAAAATCAACTGCCTGAGTAATTTATCTTGAGAAATGGAGCCCGAGTATCGAGCATAACGCTCTATGATGCATTCATACTCACTGACGCTTCCTAATCCTCTCACCAAGGGCGCCAAATCAATGGCAGGACTGCCCACACCAAAGCGCTCCCAGTCAAACAACACCAGTTCGCCATTATCTCTGACTCCCCAGTTGCCTTCATTAGTATCGCCAGAGATCAATCCTTTATCGTTGAACAGTTCACAGGATAATTGCTCAATGGTTCTTATAGAATCTTGAGTTATCTGAGGCAAGTTTAAGACCTGCATGGCAGAGTCAGTCGAGCCAGCATTCCAAGAGTGGGTCGTGATTGGAAAATGAGGTTGGTAGGTCGAATGATGGATACAAGCTAATTGTTCAAAGGTACTGTTATTGGCATGCAGGCCATCGAGCGTAATGCGATGAGGGATATACTCTATCACTAAATGATTGCCACTGGCATGGCGTAATTTGGGAGTATTTACGCCAGCTAATGCCCCAGCAGCAAACTGGTAAAAAGCCATTTCGACGTCCGAGGCCCCCTTTTTAACAATACAAGGTTCGCCTGCGAATGTCTCAATAGAAACGTGAGCGGATCCCATGTTAGATAAGTCTTGTTTTCCCATACGCATCCTTGCGTTATCACCCAACTGAATGAGGTAATCGAGGTTTCTATTACTTGAACCTAGCGAAGATGGTCAGCATTTGGACTCGCGAGGTCATGTTTAGATTCGGTATAACACCCTAGCAATGTATTCATTACAATACACTCTCACAGCCTCTCATGTAGTAACTGTGACGGTAATTCTACACAAACACATTTTTGGACAAAACTGAGTCAACGACTTTTCTAAATAAGCAAAAGATAGATTAATTCAAGTATGGTAAACTCCGATCGGCAAAAGGTAAGACCTTCCCCCAATGAATTCACTAAGCTAAAAATTTAGAACAGATGATTCATAATCTCAAGAAACAGCACAAAGCCTGTGCTGTTTTATTTTATTATGCTCAATTAGTTGTACCCGAATTCAACTGCGAAGTGCGACACTCTCCAATATCAAGAAGCTAAAGCCATCTCCTCAAATATAATGGCTGCCTGCTTGAAGCCTAAACACTTTCTCGGACGGTAATTTATCCGCGATAAAGCGAACTCTATATCGATGTCCGTCACTGTCGTTAGATCGGTTCCTTTCTTCACATATTGCCTTAAAAGACCGTTCGCATTCTCATTAGCACCACGCTCCCAAGAACTGTACGGATGAGCAAAGTACACATCAGCCTTTAATTCTTTTGCGATGGTTTCATGACCTGCAAACTCTCGCCCGTTATCTGCCGTAATGGTATGGACATGTTTCTTATAGGGCTTCAGTAGCTCTATTGTCGCTTTGGTGACATCATCCGCTGACTTAGATGGCACTTTCTTTACCACGTAAAATCGAGTCTTACGCTCTAAAATAGTCACCATTGCACCTGTACCATGCTTACCTAGCACAGTGTCGATTTCCCAGTCACCAAACCGCTCCTTACTGTCAACGATGCTTGGTCTATCATCAATCGAAACGGCATTTTTTATCGCTGGAGCTTTCTCTTGTTTACCTCGGCGATACCGCTTATGACCTTGTCTCAAGTGACGATATAACTTACCGCCCAAGCGTTTATCTTGAGCAACAAAGCGATAGATCCACTCATGACTGACAGATGCACCAATTTTCGTTAATACATTAGAAATCTGCTCTGGACTCCAATCTGTTTCTAAAAGAAGGCGGATAAAATCGACACGTTCCTTTGGTATTCGGTATTTACGTGCTGTTTTGCGCTTTTTGGTAGACGACATCTGGGCTTCGTTAGGGCAATAATGCTCTCCCTTCCGACCGCGTTTAAGCTCACGGTATACCATCGAGCGGTGGCACTGAACTGTTTTAGCTATTTCAGGAACCGAAATTCCCCGTTCCAAAAGAGCAGAAATCTGGTATCTTCTGCCTTCGGTCAACTGTTGATAATTCATGGTAGTACTGCTTGTTTCTTTGGCGAGAAGAGCGTACCACTTTCAGCAGTTGGCTTCCTCTTCTACATATTTCCATGAATGTCGCACTTATTATCTGAAATCGGGGCTAAGTATGCCTAAATCACGAAGCCGACACGATACGCCCTATTCTTACGAATCCCCTCATAATTTCTATATAAAACAATGAGTAGACGCACATCGCTCATTCTGATCTAATGAATTTCGCCAAAAACACACTTGATTCAATGAATTTAATAGGGAGCCCTAACGATGCGCGATGTTCAAATTCTACAGCAAACTCTTGAAAACCAATGCCCTGGTATTCACAAAAAACGACTTAGATCTCTTATGCTTGCAACCAGAGCGGTACTGGGCGGCTCTGATCTCACCCTCACTAAAATTGGACGAGCTCTCGACACTGATACCACGGTGAAACATGCCATCAAACGTATTGACCGATTGCTTGGTAATCGCAGTCTACATCGTGAAAAAGAGTCCATATATAAATGGCATGCGTCCCTTATTACCCGAGCCAATCCTTTTCCTGTACTACTGGTTGATTGGTCGGATGTTCGTGAGCAACTGCGCTATATGACATTGCGAGCTTCGATATCCGTTAAAGGTCGCGCCGTCACGCTTTATGAACAGGCATTTGAGTACAAAAACTACAACTCACCCAAGAGCCATCAGCACTTTCTCGATAAGCTTCAATCCTTGCTCCCCCAAGGTTGCACCCCTATCATTATCTCCGACGCTGGCTTTAGAAATACGTGGTTCAGGCAAGTCGCCAACAAAGGTTGGTTCTGGCTTGGGCGTGTACGGGGCGAAGTCTCGATTAAGTGTGGCGAGAGCGCTTGGCAATGGAATAAAGCCTTTTACCCTCAAGCGACTGATAAGCCGCTGTTTTTAGGAGAAAGCCAACTGGCTAAGCGCTCACCGCTTCAGTGCTTTGCTTACTTATACAAGAGTCATCCCAAAGGCAGAAAAGCCCATCGGCATAGTCGAACCTGTCAGAAACACTCGGCTGGAAAAGTGTTCCATAAAGGAGCGAAAGAGCCTTGGCTTCTGGTCACTAACATCCCCAACCATGTACTTAACGGCATTAAAATTACCCGTTTGTACGCCAAAAGAATGCAAATTGAAGAGTCGTTCCGAGATCTAAAAAGTCCAGCCTACGGGTTGGCGCTTCGCCATAACCGAACACGTTGCACCAAACGTATTGATATCTTGTTGCTCATGGCATTGATGGCCGAAATCATCATGTGGTGGAATGGCTTAATCGCCATGCAAGCCAAATGGCATTATGACTTCCAAGCCAACACCATCAAGCATCGCCGTGTGCTCTCCATTCCTAGACTTGGTAAGGAAGTACGTTGCCACCGAAGATACCGAATACAAGAGTCCCAATATCATTGGGCAATGGTCGAATATCAACGCCTTACGCATACCTGTGGGTTGGGGGAATTATGAGGGGATCCGCCAGCGCCCTATTATCACTGCGTGTCTCACTGTGTGCGTCGCGAATTTCTCTGTGGTGACGATGCGGTCACCGGGTATAAAATACGAGTGTCTTGTTTGTTTTTTGTTTATTTTTCTCATTTTTAATAAATACGATAATTAGTGATACTAAATATCAAAATAGTTTAACTTATTGATAATTATGTTGTTTTATTAATAGATTTTTATGATACATTATCGTTTTTACATGGAATTGACATAGATGAAAAGTTCAAAAGCGTTATTTGCAGCTGCGGCTCTCTTTTCTAGTACAACTTGTTACGCTCAAGCAGATAACTTCGTTAGACAGACTGGTGACCAATTTTATATTGGTGCCGATTTAGCGTTTTCTAACACTATCAAGCTTGATGTTGATGATGTCTCTGGTGATGATCATAGCGACATGGGCTATAACATTGTTGCCGGGTATGAATTTAATACTCATGATGTAGTGAAGACTAGCATTGAAGCGGAATATAGAAAGTTCGGTGATGCGGATTTTTCAGATTCTGGAAATTATCTAAACATAGATTCACATGCGTACTTTATTAATTTTAAAGCGCACCTATTTGTTCTTGATGATTTCGGAAACTTTTATCTTGCGCCTATGATTGGTGTAGGGCAGATGTCGATAGACAGTAAAAGCTCGATATTGCAACTGAATGTCGATAAAGATCGCTTTGCGTATCAGGTCGGGGCGGAGCTCGGAATACGTTTTCGCAAAAACTTTGATGTGCATTTAGGTTATCGTTCAATGTATAGTCAATTCACAGTGAGTGATTCTGACGTTGATATCAATATGCGTGATATTTACGCTGGTGTGCGTTACTTCTTTTAATATAGAGCCCGATTTCAGATAATAAGTGCGACATTCATGGAAATATGTAGAAGAGGAAGCCAACTGCTGAAAGTGGTACGCTCTTCTCGCCAAAGAAACAAGCAGTACTACCATGAATTATCAACAGTTGACCGAAGGCAGAAGATACCAGATTTCTGCTCTTTTGGAACGGGGAATTTCGGTTCCTGAAATAGCTAAAACAGTTCAGTGCCACCGCTCGACGGTATACCGTGAGCTTAAACGCGGTCGGAAGGGAGAGCATTATTGCCCTAACGAAGCCCAGATGTCGTCTACCAAAAAGCGCAAAACAGCACGTAAATACCGAATACCAAAGGAACGTGTCGATTTTATCCGCCTTCTTTTAGAAACAGATTGGAGTCCAGAGCAGATTTCTAATGTATTAACGAAAATTGGTGCATCTGTCAGTCATGAGTGGATCTATCGCTTTGTTGCTCAAGATAAACGCTTGGGCGGTAAGTTATATCGTCACTTGAGACAAGGTCATAAGCGGTATCGCCGAGGTAAACAAGAGAAAGCTCCAGCGATAAAAAATGCCGTTTCGATTGATGATAGACCAAGCATCGTTGACAGTAAGGAGCGGTTTGGTGACTGGGAAATCGACACTGTGCTAGGTAAGCATGGTACAGGTGCAATGGTGACTATTTTAGAGCGTAAGACTCGATTTTACGTGGTAAAGAAAGTGCCATCTAAGTCAGCGGATGATGTCACCAAAGCGACAATAGAGCTACTGAAGCCCTATAAGAAACATGTCCATACCATTACGGCAGATAACGGGCGAGAGTTTGCAGGTCATGAAACCATCGCAAAAGAATTAAAGGCTGATGTGTACTTTGCTCATCCGTACAGTTCTTGGGAGCGTGGTGCTAATGAGAATGCGAACGGTCTTTTAAGGCAATATGTGAAGAAAGGAACCGATCTAACGACAGTGACGGACATCGATATAGAGTTCGCTTTATCGCGGATAAATTACCGTCCGAGAAAGTGTTTAGGCTTCAAGCAGGCAGCCATTATATTTGAGGAGATGGCTTTAGCTTCTTGATATTGGAGAGTGTCGCACTTCGCAGTTGAATTCGGGAATAATATAAAGCGGTTCTATTGCAATAAAAAATAATAACACGGTTGTAACCATAAAAACTATATTCTAGTTTCCATGATTTAAATTAAATTATAAGTATTTCTTGGCGAATTAACTCTGTTAAAAAATATAACCACAAGCGATTACGGTTCTTTTTTTAAACGTCGTTTCCACCATGATCGCTTCATGCGCACCAAAGGCCATATTTCACCTTCAAAGGTACGCGATTGGCGGTCAACCGAGCTAACACGAAATCCTAAATCACGATAACAATGCAACGCAATGTGGTTGCGCTCAAAGACCGCTAAACTTAATTTATAAGCATGATGATGGTGGTACGCGACGTCTATTGCAGCTTGCAGCATCAGCTTACTCCAACCCTGAGAACGATAGGGTGTAAACACTAAAACGCGGCATATTCGATAGTGCCAAGGTGACACTTTATAGAGTTCCACATACCCGATGGCTTGACCTTCGTAGTCAAAGATATACGGATAGACTTCGCGCTTAGCGCAATGCATTTCAATTTGATGATGATCAAGCGGGTACTGATACGTTGGTCCACTCCACAGATAACACTGCTGCTTGGAATCAATGGTTGTTATTAAATGATCGGCATCTTGCGCGGTAAAGCGTCTAAGCATCTTGCTAAGTCCTAATCGGTTGGCGTCACTGCCTAGGTGTATCTCAACATAAAATCTAGATTAATGTAATTCTCTATGGATTAAAATACGAGTAAATGAGGGAGTAAAATAAAAAAACATGAAGCACGCGGTGCTTCATGTTTCAAAGGCGCTGAGAGTTCAGGACTTATTTATAAAACGCTTCCACTTCACCTTTCAGCGTAATCAACATCGGATTACCGTAGCGATCTTTCGCTTTGGGTGACGGAATTTTCACCCAACCTTCGCTGATGCAGTATTCTTCAACGTCTGTACGCTCTTTACCGTTCAATTTAATGCCAATTTGATGTTCAAAACACTCAGCGACAAAAAATGGGCTACGAGAATTTCCAGAAAGATGATCAGGAAGGGTTGGCTTTGAGTCCGTGTTGCTCATTGTATTAACCTATAACGACGATTTGGTCGGCTATTCTAAACAATCCCATCATAAGCGACAAGCCGCAATGGACCCAGCGTGAATGATTCCACACATTTATGCCGAGGAAGACAAAAAGGCACACGGCTGTGTACCTTTCTGTCCCTCGCCTCCCCTACAGCGTGCGACGATCAGGTAACATCGAGCATCATTCGCTGTTTTCACTTCCCTATCGTTGACGCTGCCGGCTGGTTAGCTCAACCGCACGTAATTGAGCAAGCGCTTTGGTGAGCTCAATTTGTGCTTGCGCAAAACTTAACTCGCCTCCCGCTTTACGAATGTTTTCTTCTGCGGTTTTACGGGCGGCTTCTGCACGCGCTTTGTCGATTTCCGTGCCGTGCAATGCCGTATCGGCCAGTACCGTGACACTGTCCGGTTGTACTTCCACCAAGCCACCTGAGATATAAAGAATCTCTTCTGGCTTATCAAGACTTCCAGCAATGCGTGCGACACCCGGTTTAATCTTGCTGATCAACGGAGAGTGACCGGGGCGAATACCCAGCTCACCGTCCGCACCCGCTATGGCTAGGCCGTGAGCTGGGCCAGTAAACAAAGTCCGCTCTGCACTCACGACGCTTAACTGGAACGTATTGTTAGTGATACCTATCGCCATGTTGCCTCCTGCTCATTACAGTGTTTTGGCTTTCTCGAGCACTTCATCAATCGTGCCGCAGTATAAAAACGCCTGCTCTGGAATATCGTCATACTCGCCATCAAGCAAACCTTTGAAGCTAGCCAAGGTGTCTTTCAGCGGCACAAACACACCGGGTTGACCCGTAAAGACTTCCGCAACATGATAAGGCTGAGTTAAGAAACGTTCGACTTTACGTGCACGAGACACCAAACGTTTGTCTTCCTCTGACAGTTCATCCATCCCAAGAATGGCAATGATGTCTTTCAGTTCTTTATAACGTTGCAAGGTCATCTGAACACGCTGGGCAATATCGTAGTGCTCTTGCCCCACCACTAAAGGATCCAGTTGACGAGAGGTCGAGTCCAAGGGATCCACAGCGGGATACAAGCCTAGCGCCGCGATATTACGTGACAATACGATGGTCGCATCCAAGTGAGCAAACGTGGTCGCAGGCGAAGGGTCGGTCAAGTCATCGGCCGGTACATATACCGCTTGAATTGAGGTAATTGACCCGGTACGAGTCGATGTAATACGCTCTTGCAATACCCCCATTTCCTCCGCCAATGTTGGCTGATACCCAACCGCCGATGGCATCCGACCAAGCAATGCCGACACTTCGGTCCCCGCTAAGGTATAACGATAGATGTTATCAATGAACAACAACACATCACGGCCTTCATCACGAAAACGTTCGGCAATGGTCAACCCTGTTAAGGCAACGCGTAAACGGTTTCCTGGTGGCTCATTCATTTGTCCGTAGACCATCGCCACTTTATCGAGAACACCTGCGTCTTTCATTTCATAATAAAAGTCGTTCCCTTCACGGGTTCGTTCACCCACCCCCGTAAAGACCGATAAGCCCGAGTGTGCTTTGGCGATGTTGTTAATCAGCTCCATCATATTGACGGTTTTACCCACACCAGCGCCACCAAATAGCCCGATTTTACCGCCTTTCGCAAAGGGACAGATTAAGTCAATCACCTTGATGCCCGTTTCTAATAAGGCGGTTGAATTGGCTTGTTCTTCGTAGCTGGGCGCAGCACGGTGAATGCCATATTGGAGTTTTTCACCAATCGGACCGCATTCATCAATGGGCTCTCCCAATACGTTCATAATACGGCCGAGCGTTTCCTCACCAACAGGCACTTCAATCGGCCCATTGGTTCTTTCACACTCAATGCCTCGCTTCAGGCCGTCCGATGTGCCCATCGCAATACAACGAACAATTCCCCCGCCCAGCTGCTGCTGAACTTCTAGCATTAGCGACGTGTCGTTTTCTGTCAGAACTTTCAGTGCTTCATACACTTTAGGCCCTTCGTTGTGAGCGAACTCTACATCGACAACCGCGCCAATGACTTTGACAATTTTGCCAGTACTCATAATAAAAACCTCGATTTCTTTCTAAACTGCCGCAGCACCAGAAATAATTTCTGTTAATTCATTCGTGATGGCTGCTTGACGGGCTTTATTGAACGCCAATTGCAAGTCATCGATAAGCTGTTCTGCGTTATCCGTGGCCGATTGCATCGCCATCATGCGTGCCGCTTGTTCACAAGCAATGCTTTCTACCACCCCTTGATACACGAGCGATTCCACATAACGGTGAATCAAGTGATCAAGAATATCTTGTGGTGATTGCTCGTAGATATAATCCCAGCGTGCCTCTTTATTTCTGCCGATATCCTCTTTCGGGAAAGGCAAAAGCTGCATGACGCGCGGTTTTTGCACCATGGTGTTAACAAACTGGTTAAACACCAAATACAAACGGTCAATTTTCCCTTCCGAATAATGCTCTAGCATGGCATTGACCGTACCGAGCATCTCTTCCAATTGAGGGGTATCCCCCAACCCTGAGGTTTGCGCAATCACTTGGCCAGTATCACGAAAGAAGTGAATCGCTTTTGAGCCAATTAACGTGGTATCCACTTCCACATTTTGCTCTTGCCATTGCTGCATGTCAGTTAATACGGCTTTGAACAAGTTAGTGTTTAAACCGCCACATAAACCACGATCCGACGAAATAATGATATAGGCGACGCGCTTCACGTCTCGCTCTTGTAAAAACGCGTGACTATATTCCAATGTCCCAGCGGATACGTGGCTGATCACCTTGCGCATGTTCTTCGCATAAGGACGCGATGTTTCCATGTTTTTTTGTACTTTGCGCATTTTACTGGCCGCCACCATTTGCATGGCACTGGTGATCTTTTGGGTACTCTGAACACTAGCAATCTTGGTGCGAATCTCTTTAGAATTTGCCATAAGGCCTCCTACTCATTACGCCTTACCGTTATTGCAGTGCAGTGAACGATTCCAACAAGCTAAAGAGTCGCTTCTCTTCCTCATCCCCATAGGCACCGGTTTCGTCGAGATGTTGCAACAAATCTGACGCATTTTGATGGGCATAAGCCAGTAGCTCTTCTTCAAACTGTCCGACTTGTTTTAGCTCAACCGTTTCAAGGAAGCCCTTTTCTGCCGCAAAAATTACTACGGCTTGCTCACCTACCGTCATGGGAGCGTATTGTTTCTGCTTCATGAGCTCAGTCACTTTTTCACCATGATCTAATTGGCGACGAGTGGCTTCATCCAAATCAGAGGAAAACTGGGCAAATGCTGCCAATTCTCGGTATTGAGCCAACGCCGTACGAATGCCGCCCGAGAGTTTTTTCATAATCTTGGTTTGTGCTGCCCCACCCACACGTGACACAGAAATGCCAGGGTCAACCGCGGGGCGTAAGCCGGAGTTGAACAACTCGGTCTGTAAGAAGATTTGCCCATCAGTAATCGAAATCACGTTGGTTGGCACGAACGCAGAGACATCGCCCGCTTGTGTCTCGATAATTGGTAGCGCAGTCAACGATCCCGTTTTGCCCTTCACCGCACCTTTGGTGGCGCGCTCGACATAATGCGTGTTGACACGCGCCGCACGTTCAAGCAAGCGAGAGTGTAAATAAAACACATCGCCAGGGAAGGCTTCACGACCCGGTGGACGTTTCAATAGCAGTGAGATTTGACGGTAGGCGACCGCTTGCTTAGAGAGATCATCATAAACAATCAAGGCATCCTCACCACGGTCACGGAAGTATTCTCCCATGGTGCATCCTGAGTAAGGCGCAAGATATTGCAGTGCTGCCGCTTCAGAGGCGGTGGCAACCACAACAATGGTATTGCTTAAGGCATCGTGCTCTTCCAGCTTACGAACCACGTTAGCCACCGTCGACGCTTTCTGTCCAATCGCCACATAGATGCATTTAACGCCCAACGAACGTTGGTTAATGATGGCATCAATCGCCAGTGCCGTTTTCCCAGTTTGACGGTCACCGATAATCAGTTCCCGTTGACCACGACCAATCGGAATCATCGAATCGACCGCTTTATAACCGGTTTGAATCGGCTGGTCGACCGATTGACGTTCAATCACTCCGGGGGCAATGACTTCAACCGGTTGATGTTCACTCGCCTCAATCGGACCTTTCCCATCAATCGGCGCACCCAACGTATTGACGACACGACCTAATAAACACTCGCCAACAGGCACTTCTAAAATACGCCCAGTGCCCTGCACCTTCATCCCTTCCGACAGGTCGGAATAAGGCCCCATGACCACCGCACCGACCGAGTTTCTTTCTAGGTTAAGCGCCAGTGCAAAACGCTGACCGGGCAACTCAATCATCTCACCTTGCATGACATCAGAAAGACCATGAATGGTGATGATCCCATCACTCACAGAGACAATGGTCCCTTCATTTTTTGCTTCAGTGACAAGGTCGAACTTCTCAATTCGGCCTCTAATGAGTTCACTGATTTCATTTGAATTTAATTGCATTTCTATACCCCATTACACATGTAGGTTGGTAGAGAGACGGTCAAGATTCGTCAAAACGCTACCATCAAATACCATTTGGTTGGCCTGAATGACGATGCCGCCAACGAGGTTTGGATCAATCTGTTGTTGTAACTCAATGGTTTTGCCGAACTTAGCCGATAAGGCCTGTGAGATGTCTGCGACTTGTTGATCGTTTAATTGCTCAGACACACACACCGTTACGGGCAGAATGAGATCCAACTCCTCTTTCAATTGGCGAAATTGACCAATAACCGAACCCACTGCGGTTAAGCGTTGATTTTCCGCCATCACTTTCAGGAAGTTTTGAAAATATTGATCGAATAACTCACCCCCCGCTTGAAGAAACATATCCAGCAGTTGTGCTTGGCCATTTGTCTCTTGCGCGCTGTCGATGTACGACTTCACGATGGGCTGTTCAATCACCATTCCTGCGATATCGAGCATATGTTGCCACTCGTTCAACGCGTTATTGTCCAATGCATAATCAAATGCGGCTTTTGCGTAAGGCCTTGCAACCTCTGTCAATTCAGACATGGTGAATCTCCTTACAGCTCTTTAATGAATCGGTTCACAAGATCTCGATTGGCGTCACTATCTAGATTACGGCTGATCAATTTGCTCGCACTTTCAATCACCAAATCGGCCATTTCTGCTTGCAGTTCTTGACGTAAGCGATGGCGCTCGTTTTCTACCTCCTCTCGACCTTCTTCGATAATGCGTGCTTTCTCTTTTCTTGCGAGCTCAACCGCTTCTTCTATCATGGCATCTTGGCGTTGCTTGCCTTGTGCCACGAGAGCTTGTGCTTTTTCACGCGCCTCGCTAATGACCGCCTGCCCATTCGCTTTCGCTAATGCGAGTTCTTTTGCTGCTTGGTCGGTATGTTCTAACCCTTTGGCAATTTCAGCTCGGCGTTCATCCAACAGTTTAACGAGGGGTGGCCACACGTATTTCATGCATAACCAAGTAAAAATAATGAAGGAAATTACTTGGCCTAGCATCGTTGCATTAATGTTCATCGCACCCTCACTCCTATAACGTTATTGTTCCAGTTCGTACTTATGAATCGACAATTACGCTACGGCGAAGATGATGTATAGGCCGATACCGACACCAATCATTGGTACCGCATCCACTAGCCCCATCATGATGAAGAACTGAGTACGAAGCATTGGGGTTAAATCCGGTTGACGTGCGACCCCTTCTAAATACTTACCGGCCAAGTTACCAATACCTGACGCCGCACCAGCGGCACCTAAACCAATCAACAAAGCACCGGCTACATATAAAACTGCGCTGACGATATCCATAACAACTCCTAGAATTGAAAAATGTAAATAGTAAAGTTAAAAATCTTATTAATGGCTTTCTTCAACAGCCATTGCTAAATAAACAATGGTTAAAACCATAAATATAAATGCTTGCAGTATGACAATTAAAATATGAAACAATGCCCATGGCACGCTTAATGCCCATTGAATCCACCACGGCATTAATGCAATCAAAATAAATATCATTTCTCCTGCGTACATATTGCCAAATAATCGCAACCCTAATGAAATAGGTTTTGATATTAACGTGACCATTTCTAATACAAAGTTCACTGGGTATAAAAATGGTGATGTAAATGGTTGCGTGGTTAATTCTTTAATGAATCCCACTAAACCTTTACTTTTAAAGGTATAACCAAGTACCAAGATAAACACGCATAATGCCATTGACATTGTGACATTGACGTCTGCAGAAGGAAGATCGCGGAAGTGCGCAATTCCCATTGCTTGCGTTATTTGAGGAATCAAATCAACAGGTAATAAGTCGATTGTATTCATTAATAACACCCAGACAAATATTGTCATCGACAAAGGTCCAATTAATCGGTCTTTGGCTTGAAATATCTCACTGCACAAATTATCTACAAACTCAAATATCAGCTCGACAAAGCATTGAAAGCGTCCTGGTACCCCTTTTGTCCCTTTGCTTATCGCTAAACGGAACGTAAGAATAAAAACAAGTCCTAGTAACCAAACCATGATCATTGAGTCAATATTGACACCTAAGACCCCATTCCCGGAGGAGAGAAACGTTAAATGATGCTCAATATACTCATGAGCGGTTTCAACGTTAGCCATTTATGCCTTCCTTTCGCTGTGCTCCTTTTGCCATGGCGCCAGAAAATGCCCAAGCATTACCACGCTAAAAGCGAACAAAACGACTGTGTCATGAAGGGTCATCGCCCGAAATGTCACGATAAATAACACCATCGTATACACAAGTTTTGTGCGACGACTGATGGTCATTAAATCTTTCAGACCCTTCGTTGGTTGAGACCTTGATTTAAACGCAGCCAGCCCATTTCCCAAAAATGTGGGCAAAATAGCAATCACCGTTCCCATGAAGGCCGACTCTGCAGTCACCAGCCCTTGAGTGCACATGGCACCCAAAATGACCAACGCCCCTAAATAGGACTGCATCCTGAGAATTCGACATCCGGCAACCATAATCGCTCGGCTTGTGCTGATTGCTTGCATAAATCACCCGTAATGTGTAATTGACTACATCTGATAAATAAAATTCACAGAATATAACTCATTACTTAACTATTTTTATTTCGTATAAGTTTAATCAACATAAATAAACAATTAATGATAAGTAAACTTCACAAAACAAATAACCCCGATGAATAATCCTTTATTCTTCATTGGTGGAAATATACACCCATAAAATCAATCAACATAAGTCCATAAACCTGAAATGTATCATTTCATTTTTGATGGTATATTTTATTTGTTTTCTGAAACAATTATCGATATGTTAAGCACACAGTTTGTAACAGCATTGCAAACTCCCCATCAAACCTATGAATATCTTCATATGGCGAGTGCGACAAACGTTAATAAAATAACGTAATCAATAAAAGCAAATTTATTTCTTACCAGAATATCACTCTAAGCGTTTTGCTTAGAGTGTTTTTTTATCCGCTCGACAATTATTAACCCTATTATTTTTGATAAAATTTTAAACAAATAATCCATAATGATTAACGATTACAAATGTTAATTATTCACCATTTTTTATTTACGATTTAATATCAAATAACATCTTGGTTACCGTGCGTTATTCACACTATTTTTTTAATTGCTTTGATCTCAGTCATGTTCGCTACGCGGTTTTATATTGTTTTATTTTTTGCTGTAAAATAAATCATGCCATTGATGACAGATTTCGCCCTATCCTTGACTTTGATCAACGCATGCCGCGCCCCTAATCACAAAGTTTTGCGACACACTGCACATAAAAGAGGCCAGCATGTTAATGACTTGTTGTATGAAAAACGGAGATTTGTCGTGGTGATCACGCTAGACATGGTCACATTCGCGTCTTCGACACAGAAATTTTTATTCGATGAGATGCTTTTTCGTTGGGTTATCAGTACACTCTTTTTCCTCACTGATGACCACTATAAGACTATGCAACAAGATTATCGTTACGATTGTCTCGCGAATACCGAGAAAGAAGAACTGACAGAATTGGCCATGCGAATGCTGCATCGCTTGGTACCTGAGCCGGTTGTGAGAGAGATTTTTCACTTCCAAGAGCAAGAAAAAGCCACCGATGAGCGTCAACAAGAGGCCTATTTTGATGCGACACTGCGCTTGCACGCCGTCGCATTGGGGGAAATTCCAGCTATTTTTGCAGATTCACACAATGCGCAGCAGAATATCGACCGTATGACTCGGCTTATTTTGTAGCATTTTTACGCAATTGGCTTCCAATTAGAGCAGTCAATAAATTTGCAAACTCATTGTGCAGAGGTTGAAGCACGTATTTCACCACGTCCAGTCGATACTTTAGCATGGTCAAATACCCTCACTGAGCTGTTATATCGTTACGCGGCGCTGAACAGCGAGTCCCAAACCTCCGTTTAGCACTCATGCAAATAAAAAAACCGGCGAACAATTCGCCGGTTTTTTGTTGATATCTGTTTAATCCACTTCGGGCTGATGGCTGTACTCAATGATCACTTGGTTACCATCGATGTACACGTTTTGTATTTCGCCATCGATAACAATACGGTTTTGTAAATGCACCACAGCCCCTCCCATTTGCGCTCGTTTTAATGTGGGTAACGTGCTGTACGGTTCTACATGCAATTGTTTACAAAACTTAGTGACAAACGCCATTGAAATGGCGGCGTCACCACGAAGAATTCTTGAAAACTCGACCTGTGTCAGCCCTAGTCGCTTCGCCATTTCCATCTGAGTAATCTGCATCTTCGCTTTTTGTGACATCCAGATATTGTACAGTGCGGTACGATCTTCTTGGGTTAACTCCATGATTTATCCTTTTAGTACTACGAACTTTTAACAGCGTACAAAATGACAAAGTCTCACCAGAGCAATGTCAGTGATAGGTGAGTTTCTCCACAAATTTTTAACTCAGTCAATATCGCTTCACATCCAGCGTTCATCGTATGCCACACATGGCGTATGCGGTATTTATTGTCGTTGCTCTTCATTCGTGACTCGATGATATGCTTAAGCACAGGCTCGCGTCTATGTCAGCCGTCTCTAGGCTGTCGGCGCTGATGCCCCCCAGCCAACTCACCGAATCATCATGCGTTAACCATAAAAAAGCCCATGCATAAAAGCATGGGCTGCGTAGCACCGCATCGGTCGCGGGAAGAACCAAGAAGCGTTATAACACTTTCGCGAGGAACTGCTGCAAACGCGGATGAGCAGGCGTATCAAATACCGCTTGCGGACTGTCATCAACCAATAAGGCGCCGTCTTCCATAAACAGGACTCGGTCAGCCACTTCACGGGCAAAGCCCATTTCGTGAGTCACCACCACCATGCTCATGCCTTCGAAGGCCAGGCCTTTGATCACATCAAGAACTTCCCCCACCATTTCAGGGTCAAGAGCCGAGGTTGGTTCATCAAACAGCATGAGATCCGGTTCCATCGCTAATGCTCTGGCAATCGCCACACGCTGTTGCTGTCCGCCGGACAAACGTGATGGATAGTTCTCCATACGATCTTCTAACCCCACGCGTTTCATCAACGCCTTGGCTTTGGACTCCGCTTGCTCTTTCGATAGATTCGAAACAATCATGGGAGCCAGCATCACGTTTTCAAGTGCGGTTTTATGCGGAAATAAATTAAAGCTTTGGAAAACCATGCCCACATTCTGACGTAACTGGTTGATATCGGTGCCGTCGGCATACATATCGATGCCATCGACCACAATACGTCCTGAGCTGATCTCTTCAAGCTGGTTCAATGTTCTTAAAAAGGTCGATTTACCCGAGCCGGAAGGCCCAATAATAGCGACCACTTCACCACGTTTAATATGCGCCGTGACCTGTTTGAGTGCATGGCAACCATTCGGATAGTATTTTTCAACCTGCTCAACGGTGACGATATCATCACGTTCTACTTCATCAATCACTGGCTGATAACCTCTTCTCTAAACGTTGAATACTCCAGGACAGGGTGCCCGTGACCACTAGGTATAAAGCGGCGACCGTAAACCACACTTCAAAGGAAGCAAAGGTGCCACTGACGACTTCACGCCCTGCTTTGGTTAAGTCGGTGATAGAAATCACCGATACCAATGAGGAGTCTTTGATTAAATTGATAAATTGGCCTGCAAGAGGGGGTAACGTTTTCTTCATTGCTTGCGGTAAAATGATGTAACGCATCGCTTTAGGATAACTCATGCCCAAAGAGCGCGCGGCTTCCATTTGGCCTTTCGGAATGGCTTGAATACCGGAACGAATGATCTCGGCCACATAAGCACCCGTAAATACCGATAAAGCCACCACCCCAGCGGTGAAACGGTCAAAGTCCATCACCGTGCCAATGAAAAAGTACACGATAAAAATCTGCACAAGCAACGGCGTACCACGAATGATTTCAACATAGGTTAACGCAAAGTCTCGCGCCACTTGATTCTTAGCTATCCGCATCAAGCCAAAGATCAAGCCGAGTACAATAGCAAAGGCTAGCGAGATAAAGGAGATTTCAATCGTCGTCCAGAGTCCTTTAATGATGGGACCAAATTGCCATTGTTCTATGCCAACAATCGGATCGCCTTGGTAGACCAAGTCACCATCACTGACTAGCAATTTGTCATATTTTTTAATGATCTGTGGTTTATCTTGGTAATCGAGTTTGATGACCACCTGATGATTCTTAATGCTGACGGTCCCATCGCCTTGGGCGCGTACTTGTTGGTCGGCGGTGTTGACGATGTATGGCCACAATCGTTCCCAATGCCAATTATAATTCATACTTTTAATGGACCAACTTGTCGCCCCTATCAGTATTAGCATGAGTAAGACATAGATCGCATGTCCAGGCCAAGGTGAGGATTTAAACTTCATCACTCGCTTCTCTTTTTTATTATGAATAAAGGGGGAATGATGCCATTACCCCCTCGGCTATTACGGAGTTTACTGAACGTTTTTCAACCACTTAGTCGATTTAAACCATTTATCATAGATACGATCATAAGTTCCATCCCCTTTGATTTGGCGTAAATAGCCATTCAAAAAGTTCAAGAAATTCGGATCATTTTGACGAACGGCCCATCCCAGAGGTTCATAAGTAAATGGCTTGCTTATGTGTGTGACTTTGCCTTTGTGTTGCGCGGCATAAATTGAGTTGTATGGGAAGTCATAAATAAAGGCGTCCGCTTTGCCATTTTGTACCTGCATTACGCCGTCGACTTCGGTTTCGAAGAGGTCCAACTTCGCTTTGGGTAAGTAGCGCTTCGTTGCTTGCGCACCAGTCGTCCCCAATTTGCTGGCAATGGTATATTGCGGATCGTTAAGATCTCGGTAGCTCTTTACTTTCCCTTTCAATTTATTGGAAAGAATAATGGATTGACCAATCACGATGTAAGGCTGCGCAAAGTTCACTTTGACGTTCCGTTTTGGCGTAATCGTCATACCCGCCATAATGATGTCACATTTGTTGGTTTGCAGTGCAGGTATAATGCCATCCCAAGCGGTGTTAACAGGTTCATATTTGACGCCTATCGACCGTGCCATATGCTTGGCCACGTCAATATCAAAGCCAACAAAACGGCCATCTTTCGATTTCATCTCAAACGGCATGTAACCCGCATCAAAACACACCCGCAATTTCCCCGAATTCAACACCTGTTCGAGTGTCGAGGTTTCTGTGGCGCCTGCCTGCCCTGCTGCCAATAGTGAGCAAGTCATCGCAACCCCAGTTAATGTGGCTTTCATCCAAGTATTCATAGTATCCCTTCTAGTGTCTTTCCAATTATCGCATCGCTATTCCTATAACGATGAGCATCACGACTTAATTCAGTAGGTGAATAAATCGCCTAGCTTTGATAATGCGCGATCTCCTCCCTATTTTTCAACTTTTTATTTTGGTTATGTTGTTACTAAATGACATCGTACGTCTAAAAAAATAGGATGTCCAGACGTCTATACGTTTTATTTTTCTTCTTGGCATAAAAAAACCCGGCCGAGGCCGGGTATCTACGTCACAGGTTCACATCGCGCTATTTAGCTGATGTAAGCGGGGGACGGGAAGAAGCCCAACAATAGAGCCACTCTAGGGCTACCGTTGCCGCCGCAAGCGAGGTAATGTCACTGGTGTCGTAAGGCGGCGACACTTCAGTAATGTCTAAACCAATCATATTAATGCTGCGTAATTCTCGGATCACTTTGAGCACTTTATCTGACGTCAAGCCACCGATCGCCGGAGCCCCTGTGCCCGGTGCATACGCCGGATCCAAACACCCAATATCAAACGTGACGTACGTTGGTCTATCGCCCACGACCGCGAGAATCTGCGCCGCAATATCTTCGGCAGAGAGATCATTAGCCTCCATCGCATTGATCACATTAAATGGATGCGTGTCGACCTTGAACGCTGTGCGAATGCCCACTTGGATGGTATGTTTGGGCGAAATGAGCCCTTCTTTCGGCGCATGATGGAAAATCGTGCGATGATCGTAGGTACTGCCTACGAGGCGGTTATTGGTATGGGCACCAAAATGAATCAACGCCATCTCGCCGAAATGTTTGGCGCACGCCCTCAAAATCGGCAATGTCATATAATGATCGCCCCCCAAGGCGACGACCAATTTATTCGCTTTGACCAAATCACTGACCGAATCTTCTAAACGATAGGTAAAATCTTCTGCGTCACCGTAGTCAAATACCACATCACCAATATCAATCAATGATGCACGTTCCTGTAAGCTGAATTCCCAAGGAAACTTTTTCTCTTCCCATACTAAGTTAAGTGAGGCCTTACGAATGGCTTCTGGCCCTAAACGTGCGCCCGGACGACCGCAGGTGGCAAGATCCGAGGGCACGCCCAAAATGACGACGTTTTCTGGATCCTCAATCGGATTAACTCGATACGGTGCTCGCAAAAACGTCATGCCATTCGAATAAAGCGAATAATCGTTTTTGGTGAACAAATCATTCATAACGAATCCTTCTCTAAACAGTTCTGTGTTCAAGTGACTGGTGGGGTGTTCTGATGAGTATAGGTGGCAATTAAATGCGATTAACTCGGCTTATCTTTTCTTTGTTCGTTTACGCACAGTACGCGAGAAAATCAATAGAATTTGTGATGCAAGGCACAGGAAATTAACGACATGTTGGTCACTTACACAAAAAAAACAGCAACGTCATCGTTGATGGCGTTGCTGTTTTGTTGAGTCTGTTCCAATCAAGGGCGATCACACGCTCGCGGTCTTACCGTAACCCACGAGCAAGCCCTGCTGAATGTGACACTACAATTTATTGTCGTTTTCCTCACCATTAATCCAAGCATCGAATTTTTGTTGCCATATAAAGACTCAAAATCGCTTTCTTCAAGAATGGCATCGCGCAGCGATGGACTGGTAATCACTGCTCGCTGCAGATCTTCAACCGCTTGATCTTCGGCGCCTAAACGTGCGTAGGCACACGCTCGTTGGTACAACGCAGGGCCATTATTTTCATCGAGCTCTAGCACTCGGTTACATAAACTCAACGCCCAGTGATACTCATCGATTTCCATCACAGCATCGGCTTTATAAGTCAAAGCTTCTAAATCGCCCGGACGAATTTTTAAAATCTCATCATACACTTCAACCCGCTGATCAGGGGTTTGTACACTCTGCGCCCTCAACCATAAGTTATGGATTTCATTAATAATTTCGATTTCTCGGTTGTTTTCCGTAATAATACGGGTTTTACGCTTCAAATCGCGCTCAAGCGCCAAGAATTTCTTTTCGTACTCCTGAGCGATTTTATTCAAACGCTTATCCGCCATTTCCCGCGTATTCACCTTCACTTCTCGTAATGAGTGCCATCCAATTAAGGCAATCAACGAAGCCACACCAGCAATAATATAAAAGAAATACGTCACTGTTACATTCGCGTAGTTCATCGACTTATCTGCGACGTCGAGCTCGCGATCGGTGATTTGAATGGTTAAACGCCGTTCTAAGTCCTGTTGATCCTGCCTTAAAGATTTGAGTTCATCTAAGACATAGCGTTCCATCAGTGGCTTCTCAAGCATAGGGATTGAAGTCGAGCTCTTCTGCTTGGCTTGCTGCGTCTGTGTACTTTGAGTATCAGCCATAACAAAGGTTGTACTCATGACGACACACACTAGAAATAAAATGACACGTTTTACCACAACGTTACTCCTCGTCATTGACGATGGTTTGGGATATCAGCCTATCTATCTGGCTGGGTGATACTGAACCCATGCGTTATTAGCACAGTGAATAGCTTACCGTAACTTGACCCTCATTTTTTATCATTTTATTCACTCATAAAAAAGGAAATTAACCTATTTATTGTGATGTTCAACAAGATTCATGAGTTGAATATTCAAGAAAAAATAGTTAGAGTTCTAATGTATAAATATTAATCACCACTCACAAGATAGATTTTATTATCGATAAAAATGGCGCATAAATCGATAGTTAGAAGAAAAAATCCTTATTTTATGTACCTGCGCCTATTTTAGGCCTCTAATAACAATTAGACACCTAATTATTTAATGTGTGTAAATGGACAATCCTAGTGTAGGACTATCGCGTACTAGGAGAACATCACACCCGTTTATTGACCTAAATAGGAGTTCAATGATGAACCTTAATGTCACCAAAATCCTTACACTGCTCATCAGTATGTCGTACGCCACTCTCAGTATAGCCCAAACCATGCCCGGCAAAGGCGTGACCGTGCAACCCGTTCAATCCCCGATTCCTGAAGAAACCTTTCAAACACTGGTTGTATCCAAAGCTCTCGAACAACTCGGTTATAACGTTAAACCCATTCAACAAGTCGACTACAATGTCGCGTACACCTCCATCGCCAATAACGATGCAACGTTTATGGCGGTGAACTGGGATCCACTCCATACCGATAAATATCAAAAAGCCGGAGGCGATAACGTCTTTTATCGTAAAGGCTACCTGATGAAAGGCGCGGCTCAAGGGTACCTAATCGATAAAAAAACGGCGGATAAGTATCACATTACCAATATAGAACAAATGAAAGACCCAAAGATTGCCAAACTTTTTGACGCGAATGGTGACGGCAAAGCGGACATGACAGGGTGTACCCCTGGTTGGGGGTGTGAAACGGTCATTGAGCATCAAATGAAGGCGTATGGTTTACGTGACATTGTCACAGTAAACCAAGGACAATATTCTGCGATCATTGCCAATACCATTGAGCGCTTTAAAAAAGGCAAACCGGTTTTTTATTATACTTGGACACCGTATTGGGTGAGTGGTGTGATGGTACCGGGAAAAGATGTGGTCTGGCTGCAAGTCCCTTTCTCCTCACTACCGGGCAAACGTAGCAACATTGATACAACGTTACCCAACGGTAAAAACTATGGTTTTCAAACCAACAGTCTACGTATTGTCGCTAACAAAAAATTTGCTCAAGATAACCCAGCAGCCGCAAAACTGTTTGCCATCATGCAGATCAATATTAATGACGTGAGTGCAGAAAACTCTATGATTGCTAAGGGCGAGAGCTCAGATGCGGCAATACAAGCCCACGCTGATGGATGGATCAAGTCCCATCAAAAAATGTTCAATCAGTGGCTTAAAACCGCTCGCCAAGCCGCACAATAATCGTAAGCAAAACAACAACGATTCTTTGCAACGCAAACGGCCGCTGGAGCGGCCGTTTTTGCGTTGCAAAACCGATCCTAAGTGAGCGCCTTGTCATCGCTGAGTGCTCTTTTCGCCTTCCATTTTGCGCGCCTGCTCCCACCGACATTGTCGCACTTTAATCCTCATCATCTTTTTCTCAAAAACAATTAAATTCCACACAAAACATTATTACTCGAAATATTTTTATCCTATTAATTACAATTTACTACCCCTTAAAATCATATATTTACACGATTAAAGCATTGATATGTGACCTCTATCACCTTGCAATCCCCCAAAATAATATTTAGTGTACTATATAAATCAGGTAGCAAATGCACTGCACAGTAACGACAACAAAGGAAATTATTATGTCGACTATGTTAGAAGTGAAAAACCTCTACAAGGTGTTTGGCGATCGGCCAGAGGACGCATTTCCACTACTGCAGAAAGGATTAGATAAGGATCAAATCTTTGAGCAAACTGGCTTAACTGTCGGGGTAAAGGATGTGTCTCTCACCATTAATGAAGGTGAAATTTTCGTTATCATGGGGTTATCCGGTTCCGGTAAATCCACTCTTGTCCGTCTTCTCAACCGTCTTATCGAACCGACTCAAGGCGAAGTCCTACTGCACAATCAAGACATCGCTAAAATGAGCGATGAACAACTGCGTGAAGTACGACGTAAAAAAATATCGATGGTTTTCCAGAACTTTGCACTCATGCCACATATGACGGTTATCGAAAATACCGCCTTCGGCTTGGAGTTAGATGGTGTGCCTGAAGATACTCGTCTGCCCATCGCGCGTCGTGCCCTTGCACGGGTCGGCTTAGAAGCCAATAGCGATTCATACCCAGATGAACTTTCTGGTGGTATGAAACAGCGTGTCGGTCTCGCCCGCGCGTTGACCAATGACCCCGATATCCTGCTCATGGACGAAGCATTCTCGGCACTTGACCCGTTAATTCGAACCGAAATGCAAGATGAATTGATTCGTCTCCAAAACGATGACCAACGCACCATTGTCTTTATTTCTCACGATTTGGATGAAGCAATGCGCATTGGTGATCGTATTGCCATCATGCAAGATGGTGTTGTGGTTCAGGTGGGTACCCCAGATGAAATCCTCCATGACCCAGCCAACGACTATGTCGAATCTTTCTTCCGCGGCGTTAACGTTGCGTCGGTTTACAGCGCTAAAGACATTGCGCGCAAACGCCCCAGTGCCGTCTTTAAAAAACACGATAACGAAGGGCCAGCCGCAGCAATGCAACTGTTACTGGATAGCGATCGTGACTATGGCATCGTGGTCGACCGTTCGAATCACTATACGGGCATCGTCTCAATCGAGTCGTTGAAAGAAGCCAAACGCAATAACGACACACTCACTAACGCCTTGCTACCTGATACGATTTGTATTGATCCCGACGTCTCCGTATCCGATTTAATCGGTCAAGTTGCCTCAGTCCCTTACGCGGTGCCAGTCGTCGATCCCACAGGCAAATACTACGGCGTAATTACAAAATCTCGTTTGTTGCAAACTTTAGATAGGGAATAATCATGACTGCTGAAACCACACAAAATGCTGCAAGCGCAGCGGATCCATGGAGTACAACCGCAACACAAGCAGCGTCGAGCTCTGATCCTTGGGGAACCGCCAATGCTGCGGCCTCTTCTGCCCAACCCACTGCCGATTGGCTCAATGCCACGCCGACAGAGACGCATTTTAGCTTTCTCCACCCATTCAAAGATGCCATCATCCCTTTTGATCATTGGGTAGAAACCGCACTTAACTGGTTGGTCTCCCATGGCCGTCCGGTATTCCAAGCCATTCGCGTCCCGATCGATTTTATTTTAACTTCGTTTCAAACGGCACTGGAATCCACGCCTGCCCCCATCATGATTTTATTGCTCTGTCTGATCACTTGGCAATTTGCCGGACGTCGCCTTGGGCTGGCCTCACTCGTGTCACTGGTTGTGATTGGTTTAATTGGTGCTTGGGCTCAGGCAA
The DNA here is from genome assembly GCF_003716875.1 of Vibrio zhugei. Classification (NCBI taxonomy): domain Bacteria; kingdom Pseudomonadati; phylum Pseudomonadota; class Gammaproteobacteria; order Vibrionales; family Vibrionaceae; genus Vibrio; species Vibrio zhugei. The sequence goes on from NZ_CP033077.1 coordinate 565,964, forward strand.
TGATCACGTTATCGCTGGTCATGACGTCTGTGTTCTTCTGTCTACTCATTGGACTGCCGCTGGGAATATGGCTTGCCAGGAGTGATAACGCCGCCCGAATCGTCAGACCGATCCTCGATGCGATGCAAACAACCCCAGCCTTTGTGTACTTGGTCCCCATCGTCATGCTGTTTGGTATCGGTAATGTTCCTGGTGTTGTGGTCACCATTATTTTCGCACTGCCACCGATTGTTCGTTTAACCATTCTCGGTATTCAACATGTTCCAGAAGAGCTCATCGAAGCCGGTCATGCCTTCGGAGCCAGCCCGAAACAAATGCTATATCGCATTCAATTGCCATTAGCGATGCCAACCATCATGGCAGGCGTCAACCAAACACTCATGCTGTCACTCTCTATGGTGGTGATCGCGTCAATGATCGCGGTAGGTGGTCTCGGACAAATGGTACTTCGTGGTATCGGCCGATTGGATATGGGGCTCGCCTCTGTCGGTGGTTTGGGCATCGTTATTCTCGCCATCTTATTAGACCGTATTACGCAAAGTGTCGGTGAAAGTAACCGAGACACGAAAACACGTTGGTATGAATCCGGTCCTGTATCGATTTTTGTTCGCAAGAAAAAATCGACGACGGAAAAAAACACCAATACGCAAGAAACATTAGGAGAATCAAAATGAGACATTCATGGAAGATAGCCCTTACGGCGGGCTTAGCAATGACATCCACATTGTCAACAGCGGCCTTCGCTGATGAGTTACCAGGTAAAGGCATCAAAGTGCAACCCGTGCAATCGACCATTGCCGAAGAAACCTTTCAAACGCTGATTGTGAATAAAGCGATGGAAAAACTGGGTTACGATGTTTTGCCAACAAAACAAGTCGATTATAACGTCGCATATACCTCCATTGCGGAAGGAGATGCCACCTATATGGCGACCAGTTGGGAGCCATTACATGATGGAAAATATGCCAAAGCTGGCGGTGATAAGAAGTTCTATCGCGAAGGAACGTACGTGACGGGCGCGGCTCAAGGTTATTTGATTGATAAAAAAACCGCAGACAAATACCACATCACCAATATCAAGCAATTTCAAGATCCGAAAATTGCCAAATTGTTTGATGCCAATGGTAATGGAAAAGCGGATTTATCTGGATGTAATCCAGGTTGGGGCTGTGAAACCGCCATTGAGCACCATCTGGATGCCTACAAACTGCGTAAAACCGTCGAAGATAACCAAGGCCAATATGCGACCATTATGGCTGATACCATTGCACGCTATAGAAAGGGGCAACCCATTTTTTACTACACATGGACGCCTTATTGGGTAAGTGGTGTGCTGGTTCCGGGTAAAGACGTCGTGTGGTTACAAGTACCATTCTCAGCCGTTGCCGGTAAACCGAATTTATCGACAAAATTGCCTAACGGTAAAAACTACGGTTTCCCAATGAACGTTGAGAAAATCGTAGCGAACAAGAAATTTGCGCAAAACAATCCTGCGGCAGCGGAGCTGTTCAAAGAAATGAAGTTAAGCATCAACGACATCAATGCAGAGAATATGATGATGCGTAAAGGCCACGGTTCAAAACGTGATATTGAAGCACACGCGAATGGTTGGATCAAAGCTCATCAAAAAACCTTTGATGGATGGATTAAAGCAGCTAAGCAAGCCGCTGCTAACTAAGCATGTTAGGGCTGGTATATCCAGCCCCCTTACTGACATAGGAGATGGGTTTGGAGAGTCATGAAAAAGTCTTACTTTCTATTCGGCAAATCATTCGAGCTATCGACCTACGTTCTAAGAAGTTAAACAAGGAGTTTGGACTCACCAGCCCTCAACTTCTTTTGATGAGAACCGTGCAGCATTCACCGAAACTCACCATTCGTCAATTATCGAAAGAGACGAATATGAGTCAAGCAACGGCCACGAGCATACTTGACCGTTTAGAAAACCGTGAGTTGATCGAGCGCCAGCGCGATGTCGTAGATAAACGTAAGGTACATGTCTTAATTACGACCAAAGGCAAAACGATATTGAACCAAGCTCCGAAACTGCTCAACGAAGATTTTGTGAATCAGTTTGAAGATTTGGAGTCTTGGGAACAAACGTTGATCGTATCCTCTCTACAACGAGTCTCAGAGATGATGAATCGTTCATCCGTCAGCGATGACACGTTGAGCCTCAATATTGACTCAAAACGTTCACGCCAGTAATCAAACTCATGAGGTAATAGTTCAAAAGCATACTTTTGTCTTTACCTCGATTTTCATGGTCATTTTTATGACTTTGAGTAGCATTATTTCTCACACCTTTATACACTCTAACTCGGCGACATGATGTGGTTGATGTGCAGTGTAATTTTTGTCTATTTTTCATTCGAAACAAGGTACTCTCAGCCAAACACCGCTCTGTTCGCACAGAATGGACACTCATCTCAAGTGGGTATAATCATACCGAATCTTTCTGATTTAAATTTCTATTTCACCACCTTACTGGAGTGATAAGCGTGAATGAACACCAAGATATGTCGCAACTGATCGCCCCGTTGTCAACCGCGGACGAACACTCTCAGTTAACCCTTTGGAACAATATGGTCGATCAAGGTCTTGACGACAAATCGATCGCGACCGTGCTAGAGGCCTTTCCGGTCGAACAGCGGGTGCGCCTATGGCGTAACCTGTCGTTAGAATCTCACGTCAACGTTTTAACCGAGATGCGTGCCGAAGCGCGGATGTCGATATTAAATGCCCTCTCTGAAGCCGAATTAAAGCTGACACTAAAACGGCTGGATAACCTCGCCTTATTGGAATGGGCGGACTCCCTGCCCGATGACATCGTCAATGAAGCGATGCGTTTGCTCAGCCGTGAGGAACTCGAACTCTATGATCGTGCGATTGAATATGACGATCAACATATTGGTCACTGGGTAGAACAAAAGCTGTTTACTCTACCGTTTAGCATTAGCGTGAGACGCGCGAAAGTATTATTGGAAACCGACCAACAAGAGACACCAAGGTATGTCTATTTGATTAATCGCGCCAAACAATTTAAAGGCTTGGTGCTCTACAGTGACATCATTCGTGCCCCAGAAGGGACCTTATTAAAAAGCTTGAGAAAGGTTCAAGTGACCACGTTAGATGCCCACCAAAGTTTAGCGGACGCGGTTGACGCCATAGAGTATTCGGATTACCCCGTCGTTCCCGTCCTAGGTGACGAGAATAAATTGATTGGCCATGTGGATTGGCGCTTTGCCTTAAGCACTCAACGCGAGCAATACGAGGCACGTTTAATGGCAGGGACAGGTTTGGATGAAAATGACGACCTGTTTGCCCCCATACTTAAGGGCACCAAAAAACGCGGCCTCTGGTTAGGCATCAACTTGCTGACCGCGATTCTCGCGTCGATCACCATCGGCTTGTTTGAAAATGTCATTACTCAAGTCGTCGCTTTAGCTGTCTTAATGCCTATCGTCGCCTCAATGGGCGGCATCGCAGGGAGCCAGACACTGACCTTAATGATACGCGGAATGGCATTGAATCAAGTGACTCCGGGTAACCGGTGGGCGCTATTACGTAATGAAATTGGTATTGGTGTGATTAACGGGGTCATATGGGCGGCCATCATTGGTGGTTTGGCTGGCTTATGGTTTAGCTCGCTATTGATCGGCTTGACCATCGCCTTAGCCATTTTAGTCAACATGGCAACCGCGGCGTTCTTTGGTGTTATGATCCCTATCCTTTTACATAAATTAAAATTGGACCCCGCCTTAGCCGGTTCAGTCGTACTCACCACCATGACTGACGTGATTGGATTTTTCGCCTTTTTGGGAACCGCCAGCTTAGTGATGCTGTAAGCCATCTCGATACCATAAGGCAATCAATCCGGTATCCACAAAAAAGCACAGACAACGTCTGTGCTTTTTTACTTTACCGTTTATGGCGCGACCGCTTGTCGCAACAATCGAACTGCCCTCTATCTAAGCGGCTTTGGACGATGACGAAGCATAAATGGATTTGTTGATGGCCTCGTCGACTTCCTCAATTAACGCTTGATGCAACGCCTGCACAGCACGACCATACTCTTGCGCTTTGACAATAAATTGAACATTCACCGTGCGTAATGTTGAGTGGGCAGAAATCAGCTCGATATCGTGTTTTGCCAATGCTTGAATCCCACTGGCTAATAAGGGACTGGTTTCTAAGCAAGCGCCGATGGCGGAAATAATCGCCACCGGTAACACCGACACCGTCGCGTGCGGATAGGCCGATTGCGCGGATGAAATCACCTGATCAATCGCTTGCTGTGAACCACTTAAAAAGTAAGTAATTGAATTAGCATTCATTTCTTTACTGATTAGGTGCACACCGTATTCCGCAATATCGGCCCCAATGTGCGCCGCCACATCTTCAAAGCGCCCGACTAAGGTTTGGTCAAAAAAGTGCAATGCATAAGCATTCTCTTGGCCCGCAATGATTTCAACCCGAGGAGGCTGAACATCAAATTGGTCCGTAATACTGGTCCCCGGATGATCAGGGTCAAACGTATTCTTAACCACCAGCTCAATGCCTTGCTCACGTAAACCGGCAGCGGCATTGGGATGAATCGCCTCCATACCCAAACACGCTAACTGGTCCGCAACATCATAATTGGTTTTTCCCATCACCCGTACACGCTCCATTCCCACCAATTTGGGATCGGCACTGCTTAGGTGAAACTCCTTATGAATAATGGCTTTTTTAGCATGCAACAACGAGGCAATACGGCTAAATGTCATCTCGCTATATCCTCGATCGTACGTATCCATCAGCCCTTCTTCGCATTGCGTATAGCCAGTCACAATCGGCAACGTGTTCGAAAGATCAATCGCTTGAAACGCATGTTTAATCTTATCATCGAGCGGTAATGCATCGTCTTGCTCCCAGCCGGACAAATCAATAAACACCGCATTGATATCGAGCGAACGCAGTTTTAGTACCGTATTGAAGGCACTGTGCACTTCACCCAGCGCCGCAATAAATTCGCGGATTTGGGGTAGGTATTGCTCGAGTGAGAATTGACCATACTGACAAGTGGTCAGGATATGCTGAATACATTGTTTCGTATCATCTAAACGACCATTGATAAACTCATCGGCCTCTTGACGCAACATCGGGTCAGCAAAAATATTATCGTTAATCAGTAATAAACGATCTCGCAAGTCTTCCAGCGCACTTTCCCACGCTTCATCTTGCTGCTCCACCAAACGGAAAATACCAGGTTGAGCGGTTTTTTTACATTCTAGAAGCGCATCGGTAATCCCAGCAAAGGCAGAGACGACAAAAATACGCTGATATACATTCTTCGGCTTTAATAAAATATTATCTAAAACGGCGTCAAAGGCCGCCATTGATGTACCACCGATTTTTTCTACGGTGTGTGACATGAGAATTCTCCTTTAATGATTGCATGAAGGTAACATCATTTCCTGATGTCCACTCAGTCAACCAAAGGGTAAACGCCATCTTTATCGTGAGTTTCGGCCCCGGTCAGTGGCGGGTTAAACACGCAAGCCATCACCATATCCGCTTTCTTATTCGCACGCAGATAATGCTCATCATGTTTATCGAGTACGTATAATGTGCCGGGTTGGATTGGATACGTTTCGCCGTTGACCACCTCAATGCTGCCTTCACCGGAAATACAATACACCGACTCCAAATGGTTTTTATAATGAATATGGGTATCCGTTCCCTTATAAATGGTCGTGATATGAAATGAGAATCCCATATTGTCGTCTTTAAGTAGCATACGGGTACTTTCCCACGTTTTCGCTACAACACGACGCTCACTACGCTCACATTCTTGTAATGTTCGAACAATCATCGTTATCTCCCTATTTAATTATGAGGCTTTCTTCATGAGTGTCGGTGCGACATTTGCCACCGCGCGAGTAAATAGATTGAGTCCTTGAGCAAGCTCAGCTTCACTGATGGTCAATGGACAAAAGAATTTAATCACTTCGTCTTCTGGACCCGCGGTTTCAATAACCAAACCTTGTTTGAAACACGCGTCGGTAATCCGCTCTGCCATGTCGCCATTTTTACACTCGATCCCTTGCATCAAACCACGCCCTTTATGAGCGACAAAGAGGTCAGCATAGCTTTTCAGGTGATGCTGAATGGTCTTATTAACTTGCTCACTGCGCGCTTGGATATGGGTCGTGAGTTCATCATTTTCCCAGTAAGTTTCTAACGCTTTTGCTCCCGTTACAAAGGCGTGGTTATTGCCACGGAAGGTGCCGTTGTGCTCGCCTGGCTCCCATACATCGTATTGCGGTTTGTATAAAACAATGGCAAGCGGCAATCCATAACCACCAATGGATTTTGATAGCGTGACAATATCCGGCGTAATGCCTGCAGGTTCAAAACTGAAGAATGTGCCGGTTCGTCCACATCCAGCCTGAATGTCATCGACAATCAATAAGATTTCGTTGGCCTTACACAGTTTTTCTAACCGTTGTAGCCAAGCGTTTGACGCGACATTGAGTCCCCCTTCCCCTTGCACGGTTTCTAGAATAACCGCAGCAGGTTTGTCTAACCCCGATGACGCGTCCGCTAGCATCGTTTCAAACAGGGCCAAACCATCGACATCCGCATAACCGTCATAAGGTAGCCGTGTGACACCATTTAAATCCATACCCGCGCCGCCGCGATGGTGAGAGTTACCAGTGACAGATAACGCGCCATAGGTACATCCATGAAAGCCATTGGTGAACGAAACAATGCTATGTCGCCCAGTCACCTTACGCGCTAACTTCATTGAGGCTTCGACGGCATTGGTACCGGTGGGCCCAGTGAACTGAATTTTATAATCTAACTGGCGTGGAGATAAAATATACCGCTGCATTGCACTGAGAAAGTCGGCTTTGGCTTCGGATTGAAGATCCAAGCCATGGGTCAGGCCATCTTTGTCAATGTAATCAAGTAAAGCTTGTTTCAGTATTGCGTTATTATGTCCGTAGTTCAAAGCCCCAGCTCCGCTTAAAAAATCGATGTAAGCTTTGCCATCTTGGGTATACAACCAACACCCTTTCGCTTGAGCGAAAGTCACAGGGAAATGAGTGGCATAAGACACGACGTTGGATTCTTTTTGCTTAAAAATATCCATAATGAACGATTATTCCTTATCAGTTAATGATGATTTCAGAGGTATGCGATACAAGTACTCCGTATCATGCTCTCCTTGGAAGTGACGCGCCGTATCAAGAAACGTGGTCACTTCTCCGTCTTCGCCCATTTCACGATCGAGTTTTTGAAACAAACGCCAAGAACCTTGGTTATCATTGGTTATTGTGGTTTCTAAATACTCAACATCACTGACACTCTCACGCTGCAATAACGTGCTCAGCATGCGATACGCCAAACCTTGACCGCGGGCGTCAGGATGCACCGCCACTTGCCATACGAATAACGCATTGGGTTCACTTGGCTTTCGATAGGCAGAAATGAACCCAACACATTGCTCATGCATTTCAGCAAGAATACAAGTGTTGGCAAAATGGGACGCTTGGAGAAAATTACAATAAGCCGAGTTCTCATCGAGAGGCGGACAGAGGGCAATCAGTGCATGCACCGTACTACCGTCTTCACGACTAGGAGCTCGTAACACCCAACTATTTTGAGCGCTATCTATCCAGTTCGGACATGCTGTCCATGCTGTTTGTATGACCATATCGCCTCCCGCGATGACTAAAATTTCGAACTCTAAACAAATTGTCTTTATAACTTATCAAAGTAATTCGGAATTGCAACATGATATTGATCGCAAAAAATCACATAAAAACATAATACATTGATTTAAATAAAAATAAATTAATAGATAACAATATTCACATTAGAGTACAAATGTTTTGAATCATAAACATAACAGAATTCCCTAATCCTCACTTAGTCCGATTAGATAAGTTTTTTGTCACTAGCATTTTTACATTAATTCGCATTACGCATTTTCATTTTGCAAAGACATTATGAAAAATCAGACCACACAGTGCCAAAACCCCCTTTAAATGCGTGATTTCGTTCCCAAATGGCATTTAAAAGTTGGCACACATAATGCATTAATAAAAGTGACCTTTATTAAGCCGAAGGTCACCTAGCCAACTGACGTTGTTAGTGAATACAATTTGTTCACATATTTATAAGCCAATCGTACCTTACGGTTGGCTCTTTTTTTATGTGGGAAAATAAGAAGGGATAACGAGGAAAGGCTGAATGGACAACGCATCATGTGAGTCTTCCCCACATGATAGCGTCGCTTACTATTAATCGTTGAGGGCTAATTCAATCACAAAAGTATTTTGATGATTAGAGCGTGGTAATAAACGTACATTACCATGATGTAAACGGGCAATGTCTCGTGTGATCGACATACCTAAACCCGCCCCATCGCCACGTTCTGTATTGGCGCGATAAAAGTTATCAAACAGTTTATTACGCGCGTCTTCTGTCAGATCTGGGCCCGTATCACTGACAGAAATCACAATGTGCTTGTCGGTACGCGTCACACCCACGGTGATCTGTGAACCATTTCCCGAATAACGAATCGCATTATCAATCAGATTGGTGAACAAAATACGCAATAACGCGGTATCCCCTTGAATGACCTGAGAGGAGCCATCCAGTGAGAGCTCTTGTTCTCGCTTAAGCGCCATCGGAGCGATATCGGCTAAGACCGCTTGTAGCAGCGGATACACATCGATGGATTCAAAGGCAATGCCGTTGACACTCTCGACACGTGCTAACATCAGCAATTGCTGTATTAATCGGTCAGTACGATCAATACCAGACAAGATATTATTTAACGAGTTTTTAAGGTGGGTTGTATCTTGGCTTGCCAAGGCATTCTCGGCGTTAAGACGTAAGATCGTCAATGGTGTTTTCAGTTCATGCGCGGCCATGCGCGTAAAACGCTTTTCCCTTGCCCAAGCACTTTCTAATTCCACCAATAAACGATTCAGTGCTTCTACTAGCGGTGTCAGCTCTTGAGTCGCTTGGGGGACTTCAATCTGGTCGAGCTTATCAATACTGCGTTCGCGAATAGACTCTCGTAAATCCGTTAATGGTGAGAGCAATTTGTTGATGAGAATCACCATCAACACCGCCAAACAAGGAATCAAAATTAACTGCGGTAACGCGGTGGAAAACGCTAAATCGTTCATCATTTCATGACGTATCGCTTGCTTCTCAGCCGTTAACACATAATCTTCACTGTTCACTAAGGGAAGCTGAAAATAGCGCCATGTCGTTCCATGCGCCTTGAGATACCCGAATCCTTGAAACTCGGCACTCTTGCTGAGAGGACCGATTTCGGGAAGTGAACTCCACAATAACCGCCCTTCTCGATAGTATTGAATCACTATCTTGCGTTCATAAGGGTGGCCGTATTTGGTGGGGTCTTCGCCGCCGTTGGCTTTCGAATTGCGATCAAGCTGGCCCATCCAGTCGGTCAGTTGTTTCTTCGACGCTGGGGTATCGAGGTGGGCAATCACTGGCGGTAAGCTCAATAACGCCATTTTGGCTTCCTGCCCCAAACGAGCATCATAAACTTCGCGGATCTCATGCCGAGAACCGAGGTAACTGAAGACAAGCGACACTAAGATCAAGCAGCTCGCCAGCAAAACGACTGACCACGTCAGTCGCTTTTTGATCGAAAAGCCATTCGGCGATTTATTTTTCAATGATATATCCTACACCGCGAATATTTTTGATGAATTGTTGCGGCATTTTTTTACGTAAATTATGAATATGGACTTCAATGGTCTTTTCGTTGGCCGTATCATCCCACCCATGTAATGACTGGGAGAGCTGTTCTTTACTCAAAACGCGTCCCGCTGAGGTCATTAATGTCGCCAACAGTTTAAACTCATTGTTCGTGAGTTTCAGTCTATTTTGCTGATACGTTGCGGTCTGCTCCGATAACGATAGCACCAAATCACCGATACACAGATTGGTTTCACAATACCCCGACTGACGCCGAATGATCACGCGCAAACGTGCCAACAACTCTTCTAACGCGAACGGTTTAACGAGATAATCATCCGCACCACCATCCAAACCTTTGACACGATCTTCAATATCATCCCGTGCGGTGAGGATCAGGATGGGCAGGGTATGTCCCGCACGACGGACACGGCGCAACACCTCCAGCCCATCAATATCGGGTAAGGTTAAATCAAGCACAATCGAAACAAACTGCTCGGTTTTTAACACCATCTCGACATCTTTGCCTTTTTCAATCCAGTCCGTGGTATAGCCGGAGCGATTTAACGCTTCCACCATGGATTGCCCAAGCAACACATCATCTTCTACAAGTAATAAACGCATCACTGCTCCAACTGTTTCAGTTTTTTCGATATTTCTTTTTGTCGTTCTTGATCCGCCAACGGTCTATCCGCTCTCGCTGGGGCCTGCTGCGCCCGTTTAAAATACGCAATCGCCTGTTGGTCTTTACCTTGGTCGACTAAAAAATCCCCATAAAAATAATTGGGATCAATGCCCTGTGGATTAATCGCTAAGGCTTTTTTCAGCATTGTTTCAGCCATATCGTCATCGCCAAAACCAATCGGCCACCCTGGTACTTTATAGTATAGCGAACCGAGTGTCGTGTAGGCAGAACCATTCAGTGTGGTGGGATCGGTTTTGATCACCTCTTCCAATAACGCTTTGGCTTTTTTCACATAAGACAGTGCGCCCAATCCCCCTTTTGCTCCCGCAAGAGAGGCATTGTTAATGGCCAACCACACTTTCAAATCGCTGCGTTGCGGTGCTTGCGCCGTCGCCTGCTGATTATCCTTAATCAAGTGTTCAAAACAGGCTTCCTGCGTATCACTATCTTTAATTTTATACTGACACTGAGCCCAGCGGTGCTGAATCGAGCGTAATGGATCCATCGTCGCCGCGTTGACAGAACTGGCCGCCAGCATGCTCAGTGTCATCGTCGTAAAACAAGTGAGTATAGAATTATTCATGCGCATAATGACATCCTAATTTTCTTGATGGCGACGTTGAATAAAACGCGCGATCGTCTGTTGATGTTTTTTTAATTCCCGACTCACAAGAGAGGGAAACCACTGATTAATTTTCACAAACCACTTTTCAGGTGATCCAATCCAGCGCTGCGCGATCTCTTTTTTCAGCACTTTGCGAACATGCTGCGCCACCACAATCGGCGGATCGCTCTGGTTGCCAAGTTCGGCGTTCATTTGTTCGACCAGCGATGAGTTAAGTGAGGTTGACGTTGTCCTTGGTGCGAGGTACAAGACTCGAATCCCTTCTCCCTGTAATTCACGATCGAGGGCTTCGCTAAACCGATGCAAACCCGATTTGGCCGCGCAATAACTGCTGTAACCTGGGTGTCCAATCGAGCCGAGTGTCGAGCCAATATTGAGTATAATACCGGGCCGATTGAGCCATTCTAACGATGACTGTGCCAATAAGATCGGAGACGTCAAATTAAGAAATAATTCATCACTCACTTCACGCGGTTGACGGTGTGATAGCCAGTCAAATTGATTATATCCCGCATTGTTAATCACCACATCAATTCCGCCAACCTCTGTGATGGCTTGAGCCTCGGCCTTAATGGTATCTAACCCAGCAAAGCTCGATAAATCGGTCACAATAATTTGATGGTAATCGCTGTACATGAGGCGCGTTTTCAAGGACTCCAATTTCGCTTGCGAGCGTCCAACTAAGACGAGCTTAGCCCCATGCTCAGCAAGATGATCGGCAATCGCACTGCCAATACCGCCACACGCGCCCGTGATCAAAATACGCTTATTCGCTAAATCCATCATGATCTCCTACTGCGTCGCAACGTTATCAGTCAGCTCACGCAGCATGCCTGCGTATAACTGGAACACCATATTCGCGCTATCAATGATGACGGCTTGGTCTTGAGGATCGCTAATCCGATTCATCAATGATTCAAAAAATTGAATGTGGTCTTGGTCGAGCTCACTGTGCGATTTGAGATAGCGCATCGCCTCATCAGGCAAGCCTAAATGCGTTTGAATTAATTGCGCCATCGCGCCGCCCGTGGAGACGCTGGTGCCTTCTAACACCCAAACCATACCGAAAAGCGCCAACGGGTTACCGCGATCAATGTGATGATAAAGATACGCAATCATCAGCTCGATTGACGTGCACACTTTGCCCGCACCACGGTTATGTCGGACATCATCGTCATTGCCACCACAAGCAGCAATGTCGGCAAGAATCCATTCTTGATGACCCATTTCTTCACGAATGTACTCACCTAATGCCGCACGTAACCATTCATAATCGACGGGCAAACGTCCACCGCACGCCATCAACAACGGTACCGTGTGTTTCACATGGTGATACGCTTGCGTGAGAAAAGCGGTATATTGTGATAATTGAATATGACCTTGCTGACAATCTGCAAAAATAGGCGCCGAGAGCAGCGTTTGCTGAGCTTGAGCGGTATCGCGATTCAATTGTTCGAAAAATGTAGACATATGATAATCCTTATTGGCCAATTGTAATGATGCTGTGTCTTTGGTCATTGGCCCATTGTTCAAAATTGGGGCGAAGCGGTTTGCCATTCGCCGTCCATAACGGTCGATCTTGGGGGTAGTCTGCAAGACATAAGCAGTGCTTAAGTTGTGCGTAATCGGGTAAGCCTTGGTTTAACAAGCGAAGATCGCGCATAACATCCGCCGGAGAGTCATGCACCACCACTGCAGTGAGTGACTTTTCCCCATCGCCAACCACCACCAACGAACGCAATGAGGCAAAGCCATGCGCTTCGGCCTCGACCCACTCCGGCGAGACGTTACGCCCATATGCGGTGATTAATTGGTTTTTCACGCGCCCAGTAATCGTGAGATAACCGTGCTCATCCAACTGCGCGAGATCGCCAGTGGCAAGCCATTGCTCGGTAAACGGTTCGCGGATGTAACCTAGGGCAATATTGCCTGTGACCCATAGCTGTCCTTGTTCATCAATGCGAACTTGTTGATGTTCCAGCACTTGACCGGCGGAATCGATCGACGTATGCGTCGGCGTGTTCACGCTGACAACGGACGCGCATTCCGATAATCCATATCCTTGAAACGCCGGTAGACCGAGACGGTGAGCCTGAGCCATCACGGACGACGAGACGCGCGCGCCCCCAACGGCGATAAACTGAAAACACCGACCTAACTCTGGCGTGCGCTCGACCAGCGCGACTAACACTTCAAGCAGCGCTGGCGTTAATACGACGCTGCTCGGCCGATGCGTCGCTAACGCCGTCGCAAACGTGGCTGGGTCGAATTGACTTGACCCCTTCAAGCCAACCTGCGCACCTGACAACAACACACTTGATTGCCCGAGTAAGAGCGGCACATAAATCGCGGTAATATTTTCTAGGAGCGTCGCCAAAGGCAAGACGGCTAGGTGCGCCCCATTGTTCACCGTCGGCCTCACAACATTCGCCAACGACTGGCTAACGCGATATAGGTTATCGGCACTAAGACAGACCCCTTTCGGTTGTCCGGTTGAACCAGAGGTAAACGTAACTTTGCATGTCTCTGGGAGCAGTTCACTTTGCTCACTGGCAATCCGCATAGCCGACAGGCCATATATCGGGGCGATAGACTCAATACCATGCCCCGTAAGATCGTTGACATGCCAGTCACCGATAAGGAGGTCAGCGCCGCTGTCACTGAGAAGATGGGCGACTTGCGAATCAGAGAAAAAATGAGGGACAGGCACCAACACGACATTCGCAAGTTGCGCTGCGATATCGATCACCGCCCACGGTAATCCGTTCTGCTCTCGCAAGGCGATACATCTACAGCCGAGCGCTCTCAGTCTCTGTGAGACGTCATTGGCGTGCTGCCAAAATTGTTGATAGCTTAACGTGGCTAACTCACCATTTAATACGCCAGTAAAGGCAACCTCGTTCGGCTGAGCTCTCACGACGTGTTCAATTGCTTTTAATAATACGTTCATAAATACAGGCCTCGACGTGCTAACCGTTGTTCCAATTGCTCGATGCCAACGGATAAATCTCCCGCCATAATCCGCGGACAATGGTCGTAGTAGGTTCCCCAGATTCGAGTCGAATCGGGAATGCACACGGCTTGTGCTGGTGCCAAAATGGTCGGCTCTAACCCGAAACGACGCAACATGGCAAACAGGGGATCGGTGGCGGTAAAAATGCCCCAACGGTACCCATCCGCCATCAACGCTTGCAGCACGAGATAAAAATGCTGCAACGAAAAACCATGAGAAAAGGAAGCCAGTTGACCGAATTCCACCAGCTTATCGCGCTCAACCTGAGTGCCCAATTTGTCGGCTAAAATACGGTCCGCGGGTTGCGGCAGATATTGCTCAAGAAACAAAGCGTCATGTTGTGCACGACGAAATCCACATACAGATTGAATGTCATCATTGGCATCCAACATCACTAAAAATTCCGGCATAAATTCTTGTAAATCGGCATGGAATGCGGCGGCGTAACGCTGAGATACGTAGTGCTCGACTTCGGTTCGCCGCTCATGGTCAGCATCAATACGGTGTAAATTAAGGCGTTTCAATACCGTTAGTGGCTGCATAAATACCGCTCCTCACTCTGGGAATACTTAAGAGAGTAAAGCGGTTAACTTAAGAGAAGCTTAAGAAAACAAAAATAATGGATGAGGCAAAATAAGTAGGCAGATTGGCATGAAGCAGAAACAAAAAACGCAGCCCAATGGCTGCGTTGACTCGATGACCCAACCTCACTAGGTGAGGCGGTGTTACTTGTACCCGATTCCCATGATCACAGGACGTAGCTGCTCACCATCGGGAATAGAAAAAGCGTGTTGTACTGCGACATCATGAAAGCCAGCCTGCTCCATCATTTGACGAGCTTGGCTATGAGGCATTTCCCCCTCGGCAATGGCATCTTCAGCTAACCAATCCCAATGAATGAACACCCCGCCTTCTTCTAGTAACGAGTGAATAATCGACATGGATTCAGGACGATTGGGGAGATAAGCGCATACCGACGACGCCACAATCAGATCAAACTGTTTACGAAAAGCGGGATGCTGGGCGACAAGCCCACGGGATAATTCGTCCACCACTGGCTCAACATTACTCAACGCTTTTTTATCCAGCTCTTCAATCATGGATTCCGAGCCATCCAACGCCACGACGTCCTTCGCATGAGCGGCCATATACTGTGTCAGTAGGCCTGTCCCACAACCAAAATCTAAGACATGCTTTCCGGAGAGGTCAATCATCTCTTTAAGTTGTTGAAACGCATTATGCGCAAAGGCAGTAATGGATGTCGCTTGTTCCCACTCTGCTGCGTATTGATCCCAGTTATACGCCATTGTGGCCTCCGTGTTACGTTTTGCATTCAGGCAATATTGCTAGAATAAACCAAAACCAGAGAAACTTCACCGAGTTAGATCAGTTTCTTGAAGCTAATTAAAAAATACTCCCCCCTAGGTTACACTTAACTCAATGGCGAATACGCGTAAAATTGGGTATGATTTTCTCATCATCTACTCGCATGAAGCCTTATGAATTTATCGCAAATTGAAGCGTTTTGTACCATTGCTGATACAGGATCCATTTCGGAAGCCGCTCGTCAGTTAGATTGCAACCGAACGAAATTAAGTATGTCGCTCAAATCCTTAGAGAAAGAGCTCAATACGGCGCTGTTTTCTCGCACGGGTAATCACTTGTCCTTATCGGAAGCGGGTAAAGCGATTTATAAAGATTGCGAGCACATCCTCTATACCGCCAATCGCATCAAACTTACCTGCTCTGAAGCCACTGGTGAGTTTGCCGCCGAAATGTGGATTGCCCGTGATGATTCGCTACCCGATACGTTGTGGCATGACATTGCCACTCAGCTGAGTCAGTTATTTCCTAATACCTCGTTCAATTTGGTGCTCGCCTCCAGTGGAGACTTAACCAATTTAGTGGCCACTGCACAAGTGGATCTGGCGTTTGGTGTCGATTATGAACAATTGGATGAGCCCCGCGTCGTTTACCAACCTTTAGGCAAACTTCGCATGATGTCGGTCTGCAAAAGCGGCCATCCACTAGCGAAAATCAAACGCGTTGACGATGATGAGCTGCGTAAATCGATGCAAGCCGTGATGGTCTATTTGACCGACAAAGACAACCCAAGTCTCGAGCCATTCAGTCGTCGTTATATTGGTTTTTCGAGCTTTGAATATATTTTGAATACCATTCTGAGCGATAATGCGTGGGGCGTATTGCCAGAACCACTCATTCGTAGTCATCTGCGTGCACAGACTTTAACGGTAATCAAACATACCTACGGTCTTACCCAAGAAGATTTTTGTATGTTCTTACCTTCTGGCGTCAAAGAGTCTCCCGCGGTCACGTGGCTCTCTGATAAATTAAGTGAATTCTTGTTTGACTTTTAGTGTCTGCATCAGTGAGCGTCAAAACTTTTGGCGCTCAATATCAAATATAACTCATTGAAAAATAGTGTTTTTAAAAAAATTTACCCAAAATCTCTTTCTTGATTCAAAAAGCTTGATTGCTTAAGCGCAAAAAAACACCAGAATAGACGTAATTGTCTAAGAGTAATACATCATGTCTTCAACAACTCAATCTAGTGAAAAACACGTGCTCATGGTTTCTGCCGTCATGGCAATGGCCTTTGCAGCCGGTGGTCTCCTGGTCGGTCTGCTTGTCAATTCTCTTGTCATCGCTTTTGACGGGCTGTATTCATCAATCAGCCTATTGCTCACCTTGGTCTCACTGACCGTCAGCAAATTGATCGAAAAACCCAGCGATCAAACCTTTCAGTTCGGGCGCGCGATGTTGGAACCGATCAGCATTGCCTTAAAAGGCTTCGCGATTTTAGCGTTAGTGGTGTACTCGCTGTACTCTTCGGCAATGGATTTGCTGCAAGGCGGACACGTCATGGACACGAGCGTGGCGATGGCATTTGGGGTGTTTAGCGTATTCGGATGTAGCCTGACTTGGTGGAAGTTAGCCTGCATGAGCAAAACATCGTCTTCGGCCTTGATTCAAGCCGAAATTGCGCAGTGGAAAATGGACACCTGGTTAAGTGTGATCGTGGCTATGGCGTTTATCGTGGCATGGGGATTAACCATGACCCCTTGGGCGGAGTACGCGGCCTATGTTGATCCGATCATGATGCTGATGATGGGCGTTTATTTTGTCAAAGTGCCCACCGTGATGGTAAAAACTGCGATGCGAGAAATCTTAATGATGGCCCCGGATAAAGACATTTGTTCTCGTGTACAAAATGGCATCACTGCCACCTATCAAGAAACCGGCCAAACACTGTGTTTAGCGGGATTGACCAAAGTGGGTCGCGAGCTATGGGTCGATATTAATATCGTCGCCAAAAAAAATGACAACATTGCGATGCGTGAAATTGAACACACTCGCCACGCTCTGCAAAACCGCCTCAGTCAGCTCCCACTGAAATTACAACTGACCTTAAATGTCGCGTGTTAATCGTCTAACACGCGTCTGGGTGATTCTCTAGCTGACGAAGACACCGTGCGGGGGTTCCACCATACAGCGAATCAGGCGGCACATCTTTTGTCACAACAGAATTCGCCGCAATCACAGAGCGAGCGCCGATAGTCACGCCTTGTGTGATGACTACATTCCCACCAATCCACACATCATCTTCAACCACAATCGGCAAACAAGTGGCTTCCCAATTACGCCGCGAACGGTGATCAAATGAATGGGTCGGCGTATAAAACTGCGTATTAGGGCCCACAAGGACATAATCGCCAATGGTAATGTGCGCGCCATCAAGCATGGTGATGTTCATGTTTAAAAAGCTATGATTACCAATATGTATGGTTTGTCCAAATTCACAATGAAAAGGGACCTGCACAATACTGCCTGCCCCAAAATGCCCAAATAACTGCTCTTGCCATACTCGGCGCTGAGTATCATCCAAACATTGGTTGATGGATAACTTCAGTTTCATCACAGAACGCCGCAAGTCAATCAGCTCTTGAGAGTTGCCATCAAACTCACGCCCTTGCAGCATTTTTTCTAATTCACTCATTGTGTTACACCCTATTGATTTTTCTGCGCACACGCTACGTCGTTTTCCCCTTTGATGATACTGGCCTCATCACCTTTTGACATAACAAAAAGCCGAATGCGGCATCGCATTCGGCTTAGCATGGTTATCATCAATGAGTTGGATACGATTACTCGCTAACAATGCTCCAGCTATGCGTCATTGATACCCCTTCTCCTAGCATTAAACACACCGAGCAATATTTTTGCAGGGAATCTGCCGTCACTTTTTCAATGACCGCTTCATCTAAATTTTCACCAGAGATTTCGAAATGGATGTTCATTGCGGTAAACAAACGTGGGGCGGTTTCACGACGTTCACTGGTAATTTTAGCATTACACGAATAAACGGTCTGCTCGGCTTGTTTTAATCCAGCGACAACATCAACAGAACTGCAACCGCCTGCGGCCATCATCACCATTTCCATCGGGCTGGGCGCAGTCGCTCCGCCATTCCCATCCATGACCACTGAATGACCCGAATTTGATTGACCGAGAAATTTAAACCCTTCGACCCATTTGACTTGTGCTTCCATTGTTATGTCACCTTCGATTCACTAAAACCACTATAATACCAACATTAAGGATTCGAACGCTACACGAACGAGAAGGTAGCCAATCCAAAGCGCCCCAACACTTAACAGCGATCCAACCAGAATACACAGTCCATCCCTTTCAATGATCCCTAAAGATAAGCAGATAACCGCAAAATTCGGTGCGAAGTTGATGAAGGGTAAAGGAAGAACAGACATCAGAGCTAACACACAAATCAGAGCACCCAATAAGCGACGTACTGGTTCAGAAGAAAGCCAATCCCAACGAGGTTTAACAAACCGTTCCAGCTTATGCAGCCAAGGTTGTAGTTCTTCGATGAAATGTAAGGTTTTCTGCTGATTGAGTTCTCGCTTATTCGCAAACTTTGGCAAACGAGGGGCATAAAAGCCAAGCGCCAGCTGCAGTCCTAACAGAAAAATGGCAAATCCAGCGAAAAAAGAAATCCCCGGAATAAACCCAAGCAAACTCAGCATGATAAGTAAGGCACCATAAGAGCGACGTTTTAATAACTCAAGCAAATCGCCAATTGAGATCGATGCTTTAGGATGTTCTTTGACAAGACGTAACAAAAAAACAGATGTTTTTTCCACATGACCACCGGTTAAAAATTCATAATACTTCGGCCTAGGCTGGCAGAAGGAGCAGCACATTAGCAAGATCTTCGATACTTTGGCAACCATCGAGACAACAAAGCCTTTTTTGACGACGTCCTAAATGAGAAAAACCCCGCCAAGCCTAAACTCGACGGGGTCAATCCTTACTTGCAGCAATCCAGCTACGAATGTGCTCCCTGCATCTATTCCCTGATCATGGCTGATTCCTTCAGCGCAATCCCTTTCATCGCCATCCTAGCGGTGTCCCTGTCACTGCCATCCTGGCAGCCAAATCATCCATGACTCATTACCTTCTTCTCTCGCTACAATCCTAGTGAACTCAAATCCGGTAATTTTTGCTCCTTGCTGATATTTCTTCCTGAAATACCCTATCTTCTTCCTGAAGATGACCAATCCTTGGAACATCTCTCTTTCGTATCAGCGTCCTGCCGATGTGTTTAGATTACGTCATTACAATTTTCTGACAATCAGACGAAAAAAAATTTTATCGCACCAAAATAGGACAAGTTAAATTAATATTAATAAACAGTTAGTTAGTGGGGGAATATGAAAAAACAGTACGATCATTACTGCTAAATCTTACGCGCTCTGTAAGAGATCTCTCACAAAAACAATGGTACATTAGCCATTTTTCACGCTGATTGTGCGATTGTGAACCATAATAGTGCATAAACACTCACCATGAGTGCGGATTCTTTACTATTTCTATCGCTTTTCTAGCCCATAAAAAATAGAATAGAAGACGTAACGAAATATTGCACAAAGTTCAATATTTATACGACATTATGTAATGAATCGGCGCCTTTTATGTCCGATATAAGTGAGGAATATATGATGGTATCTAAATGGGCACAGCGCTTTTACCAAATGGCAGAATTGGTAGGCTCTTGGAGCAAAGATCCTTCAACACAAGTCGGAGCCGTAATCACGAAACAAAATCGTATCGTGTCTGTCGGGTTTAACGGTTACCCCCACGGCATCTCTGACAGCGCGAATACCGACGACCGGGATATGAAATATCTCAAAACATTACATGCCGAAGAAAACGCGATTTTGTTTGCCAAACGTGACTTAGATGGATGTGAATTATTTGTCACCCATTTCCCATGTCCGAACTGTGCCGCGAAAATCATTCAAACTGGCATCGCGGCTGTATTTTGCCCTGAACAAACAGAAGAATTCCTTTCTCGCTGGGGAGATAAGATCAAAGTCAGCCAAGAAATGTTTTTACAGGCAGGCGTCAAAGTGCACTGGCTTCCACGGAGCGAGCTTCAATCAGTCATTACCGTCGATCAAGCATAATTCACGCGATTCTCGATGAATGCCATCATGTAACCATTACAGATAGCTTTACCCATTTTCTTAGGCGAAATGGTGTTTTCGCCTTTCTTCATAACACAGGATTTGGCATGTTATTAACACCAAGACACGGACGGTTTTCTACGCCCTACCGCAGTGCGGTCTCTGCTTTTTTCTTGATTGCGGTTACTTTATTTTGTTTAAGCTTGATCCGCTACGCGAGTCATTACTCAATGGTGTTTTTGATCACTGTGCCGATCACCCTATGCCTTGGGTTGCTCATCTGTTTCTTTACCACTCACCCCGTCATTAAGTACTTGGCGGCCGTCACGGTGCTGCTGATAATGGGCATCGCCACAGGCATTCACCCCATTCAACAGTCATCATGGCAAATTGAGTATTATCTCTTTCCTATTTGCTTTGTGGTGCTCTTTCCTGGCAGTTGGTGGCCCATTGCCAGTGCCTGCATCTTATTATCCAGCACCTTAACGCTCGAACACTGGTTACACTCCCAAGCGATGTTTGAACACTCACTTACGTTATTATCCATCACGATTCTGGCCAATTTTACCGTTTATTACCGCAAACGTTTAACCTTGCAGATGATGAAGTATCGGCAAGACAGTTTGACCGATTTTTTGACAAGAGCTCGTAATCGCAAAGCATTCCAACAAGATTTAGATTCAATTCAAGACCAACCTGAGTGTGTCGCCATGTATGCGTTAGTGGTGATCGATTTGGACAACTTTAAACGCATTAATGACAGTTTGGGATACAATGCTGGCGATCAGCTGCTTATTGAAATATACCGCCACCTTGATGACCTATGCGAACAACAAGACGCCAACAACCCTACCCGTGTGTACCGGTTAAGTGGCGATGAATTTGCTTTGATTCTCTATAACGCTACCGCCATTGAGCATGCCACTCAGCATCTCATTGACCGGATCCATGCGATTTTCGATGATCATTATCAAGTGGATAATAACCAGTATTTTGTGAAAGCAAGCTTAGGCATCGCGTTACTCAAACACGCAGACAATAATGTGCAAACTTGGTATCACAACGCAGATGTGGCGATGTATTATGCGAAAGAGAGTGAAAAACATAAGACACAGTGGTTCGATGACCACCTAAAACAACAGACACAACGACAGCATAAAATTGAAAAGGAGCTCAGCTATGCGCTCATGAACAATCAATTAGCGCTGTATTATCAACCAAAAGTCTCACTGTCCGACAATACTGTCGCACATGCAGAAGCGCTCATCCGTTGGCAACACCCAACGTTAGGCACCATTTTCCCCGATGAATTTATTACGATCGCAGAGAAAAGCCACCAGATAGTCCCGATAGGGCGTTGGGTTATTCGTACCGCATGCCGGCAAGCGAGTGAATGGCGACGACAAGGTGTCCCAATACGTATCGCCGTCAATGTCTCCACCATCCAATTTTTATACGACGATATCTGTCAAATTGTACAAAACGCACTCGACGAATTTCAGTTACCCGCCCAGTACCTCGAACTAGAAATCACAGAAACCACCATGATGACCGATTTTGAACGAGTCATCGACACCTGCAAAGCGGTGCGTAACCTCGGTATTACCATTTCGATTGATGACTTTGGTACCGTCTATTCTTCACTCAACTATATTAAGCAGCTACCGATTGATGTAATAAAAATAGATAAATCATTCATCGATGACAGCATCACCAATGAAACCGACCACATGATTGTGCGAACCATCATTCAACTGGGAAGGAATTTGAATAAAGTGATTATTGCCGAGGGAGTCGACTCTGATGCCCAGCGAGATATGCTCGCCAGTGAGCAGTGTGACTTTTATCAAGGGTATTTGTACGCCAAGCCCCTGCCCCCTGACGCATTCATGGCGCGCATTCAATCCACCACCCCTGACGATCCAAACACAGAAAAAAAGAGCCGATAAATTTCGGCTCTTTTCTCAAGACAATGTCACTGACTATCAAGGATCAGTGCTGATGCGCGAGGTAGAGGTTTCCCCAGCTTCAGTGGCATTCGTATGTTCAACAGGTTTGCCCGGAATGCGAATGGTTAATGCGACTACGAGAGAAGCGACCACCAACGCGAGCATCAAATAAAACGTTGCGGCAAAACCGCCAAATAAAGACGCAACAATGGAACCTGCGAAGCTACCAATACCAAAGCCCAAATAAATCACGCCGTAATTTTTTGTCATGTTGTTCAGGCCAAAGAAGTCACTAACCAGTGAAGGATAAACAGTGATTGTGCCACCAAAGCTAAAGGCAATGCACGCAACCGCGATGAAAAAGCTGATCGCGTGGGAATGCAAAAACAGTAACGATGAAACACCCACGAAACACACGACTAATGCCAGCGCTAATACACGGATGCGAGCAATTCTATCAGACAGTACACCAAGCACTAAACGGCCTAACAAGTTAAATACAGCAATCACTGCCACAGCTGACGCCGCGGTTGTTGCATTCAAATGCATGTACTGTTGACCCACATCTTTCGCTACACCAATGACATACAAACCAGACATGCATACCGTGACAAACATCATCGCCAACAACCAAAATTGTGATGTTTTCATCGCTTGCGGCAAGGTGTAATCGTAAGCCTGTTTCGCTTGCGAAACCGCCTCGGAGGAAGCTCGCGCCGCCGTTGGCTGCTGTTTCGGTGCATCTTTCATCATTAATCCGCCGATGATCACCATTACCATCGCGACGCCGCCCCAAATCGTGAACGCTTGCTCTAAGCTCACATGTTCCAGCAAGTACAGATTGATGTACTTGAAGCCCAAACTCCCCAATCCATAAGCACCAATCGCGCATGCCGATGTTAACCCTTTACGCTCAGGGAACAATTTCACACAGTTCGTCAAAGTCATGAGATAGCCGGTACCATCAGCAAACCCCACCAGCAAGCCCGCAAACAGATACAACATAGTAAGGTTGTCGGCATGAGCGGTCAGTAACAAACTCGCCCCCAACAAGAGACCAGCACCAATGGTGACATTGCGGACACCAAAACGCTCTTGCATCTTACCGGACAATGAAGACGCCACCGCAAGGGCCAAACTTAAAATACCAAAGGAAAAAGCCACTTGATTGACTGGCGTGCCGAGTTTATCTGCCAATGGAGAATTGAAAAGGCTCCATGTATAAACAGACCCTAGCGCAAATTGGGTGAGAACCGTGCCGGCTAAAGTCAGCAGTCTTCGTGTGTTGGAAAGCTGGTTATTCATAGCAAAACTCCAAAGATACCTAATGGGAAAGTGGGGGAATCCACCGTTGTTATCTTCAGAATACGAGCAAAAACACGCGATACAAGCGTTTGAAACAACAATAAAATGAAATGCAATTCTAGGGAATGAATTGCATTATTTCGGCATGAATTACAAATTCATCAACGCGCGGAACGCTTTCAAATTACTGCGACTAACGGGAATTTTTTCGTCACTGTCGATCAGTTTCAACATGTAGGTGCTGTTCATCCAAGGGATGATCTCTTCAATACAAGTGACGTTGACACAATAGGAACGGTGACTGCGAAAAAAAGGCGGTTGCGGCAATTTCTCCATCAATTCACTGATGGGATAAGGCACACAAAACTCCCCGTCTGCGGTATAGACTCGCGTGGTTTTCTCATGCGCCACCGCGTAACGCACCTGCTCGACCCCAGTCACCCGAATACGGCTTTCATGCATCAAGTTAATTGTCGTAGGCTTGGCGGCAGGCACCTCACTCGTAGGCGATGTGGGATTGGCCGACGCGGTCTCTTCCAGTTTACTCAGTAAGCGCTTAACGCGTGCCTCATTGATCGGTTTCAGTAAATAATCAAAGGCCTCGAGTTCAAAGGCATCCACCGCGAATTCCTTGTAGGCAGTGGTAAACACAATGAGAGGCGGTTGTGCCGACTGATGAATATTGCGAGCTAACAGCATGCCGTCAATAGACGGTATATTGATATCGAGAAACACCACGTCCACTTGGTTTTGCTGCAAATATTTAAACGCCTCTAACCCATCAGCAAAGGAGGTAACCACATCAATATCACTGTAGGTTTTAACCAGATAACAGAGTTCTTCTCGTGCTAAATATTCGTCTTCAACTATGATTGCTCTTAGCATAACTTATTCGCTTGTATTACTCGTATTAATATAAAAACCAATTTCCGTGCCCGGATTAGTGCGTTGAATCATCAGCCCTTCGCCAAATAATAATGTGACGCGTTGATGAACATTCACTAAACCAATGCGATGACTATCCATGGTCCCTTGATACACTTTATTAATAATATCTTGGCTGATTCCCAGACCGGTGTCTTTCACTGTCACTTTGGCGCGCCCATCCTCTTGCTTCACCGAGATGGTTACTTGTGCCGGCGCCCCCAGAGGCACAACACCATGCTGAATGGCGTTTTCCACCAGCGGCTGAATTAATAATGGCGGGATAAGAAAGTGAATGGGATCCACATCGATAATCACGTCCAGCTTATCGCCAAAGCGTGCTTGTTCGATGGCCACATAATCTCTAACTTGCTGAACTTCTTCAGAAATATCAATCAGTCTCTCGCCCTTCTCTAAATTAAAACGTAAAAAGTCCGCTAAATTGGCGATTAACTGGCGCGCTTTATCGGGCTGAATTCGGACTAAAGTCGAAATGGCATTTAAGGCATTAAACAAGAAATGAGGATTGATCTTATTTTGTAGCGCGGAAAATTCGGCTTTACTGGCCATGGTTTTCAACTGTTCAATTTTTGATACTTCGATCTGGGTTGAAATCAATTGTGACAAGCCAATCGCCATTTCACGTAATGAAGAGCGAATACGATGAGGCTGACAGTAAAAGATTTTTAACGTGCCAGTTACTTGGCCATTTTCCCATAAAGGAATGATCAGCAAGGAATGAAAATCATGCACATTTAGGTCATTACTGATGATCTGCTTCCCAAGATTCACAGCCTGCTGCGTCATATAACTGATCTTGTGGTGGGCATCCAAATAGTTTTCCTGCCCGACCCCGACATAAGCTTTGACATCCTGAGTATCGGTAATGGCCACCGCATCAGCGTTGGTTTCACTACGGATAATCGCACACACTTTGATTAACGATTCTCGATCAGCTTTACGAAAATGCGGCAGTGTTTTATTTGCAATGTTCAAAGCCAGCTTGGCTTGCACCGCGGCCACTTTGTCTTTTTCTTCATCTAAATCTTGTACTAACGTAATGATCAGCCCAATACACACACTGCCGAGCACCATAGGAATCGCAATGTCACGGACAATCGACTGGGCCAATACCACATCGTCATTCAAGAGCAAAATTAACGTCATGGTGATCATTTCACACAGCATACCTGCCGCAATCCCCCACTTGGCATATTGCTTTTTAGCACAGCGCAAATGAATCCAGGTTGCTAAAAGTCCCGCTAATATACTGCTAATGAGGCAGGCCATTGAGGTCGGCCCACCAATATCAATCAAATAGCGATGCACACCGGAAATGATCCCCGCGGGGATACCCACCCACGGACCAAATAAGATACCGCCCGACATAATGGCAATAATACGGACATTGACTAACGAGCCAGAGACATGAACGCCGGTATAGGTACTCAAGACGGCAAAGAAAATAAACAAGGCGGACACTATCGCAATTTCCGAGGGACGACGGTGACGTTTGATCACGATCGTTTGAAATAAATGGGTCCGTGTTAGTAAGAAAAGCGTCATAAGCATTAACGCGGCTCGCTCGAACACCGCCAGCAACATCATGAGTTGTTCAATATACACATTCGATCCTATAGTGAGTGAGGGAACCCACATTATGGTAGAGAAAAACTCTCGCTCTCACCCCGTGTTACGTCAAAAAAGTGGGCGATGATGCCATAACACTGCCCACCCCGCGGCCTTACGCGGCCATTGTTGGCGAAAATTTTCTAGAAAATAAACGCGTATTCATGTTGAATTCATATCGCCTTTGCTACAGTTCATACTCAAGAAACGAAAAAGGGGTTTTTTATGAACCGATTCATAGTTGCAATGCTCACCATCGTTGTCGCGTTCTTTGCCTTGGCATTTAGCCTATTTATTGCCGTGCCCTTAGCAATACTGGCTGCTATATCAGGTAAAAAGCTCAACCGAAATACCTTTCATCAGCCAAAAAATGCGCAAGAGTCACAAGATGATAATACCCATACCGTCATCGAGGGCGAATATGAAGAAATCCATCGCAAGTAGGTCATGGATGACTTACTTTCATCACTTATCCCCACACCACACGTAATGCTAATGCAATGAGGACCACGCCAGACAATCTATCGATCAATACGGCATTGTTTCTCAACACTTTCAGTATGCCTGCATACGATAATAGTAACGTGATCAGTGTATACCACAGACCATCAACCACCACGGGCGTAAGCACAATCAGACCTTGGCTCACGGCATCATGCCCAGTGGATATAAATTGGCTAAATAACGCGATAAAAAACAGACCGATTTTAGGATTCAAGAGTGAAATCAATAACCCTTCTTTAGCCGATTGCCACAGGCTCACCACTTGACCTGTCGCCATTCGCTCAGCAATACCACCACGCGAGCGCAACGCATTCACACCAAGATAGGCAAGATAAGCCGCGCCAGCATAAGTGATGACGTGAAATACCAGCGGGCTGCGATGAAGCAAGACGGCCAGTCCGGCAATGGTAATCAGCGCATAAAGACCAATCCCACCCGCATGCGCCCACGCCGTCGCCAAGCCATTTTTATAGCCTGCCGATAGGCTATGCTTCATGACCATCGCTAAACTGGGGCCAGGTGTCATGGCACCGAGTAAGCAAACCAAAAATAAAGAGCCCCATTCGGTCAGTGTCATTGTTTTTTCACCCTACTCCTAGCGAGAAAGCACATTGCGCGCACTTTCTCTGTCCTTTTTGATTAGTAAGTCAACGTCCAGCGCTTTGCTTGAGCATCACCAGCCTCATGCTCGAGTAGAGTCAGCTTATCAATCGTGGTCACGGCATGCTCTACCTGCAATACGTCTTGACTGTAATGACTGAGAATGGCCATCAGTTGCCCACCGGCTGCGCGGCCCGATTCAATACCCGCTGGCGCATCCTCAAACACCATGCAATCTTCAATCGCGACACCTAATCGTTCTGCGCCCAATAAATACGGTTCAGGATGAGGTTTCCCTTGTGTAATATCATTGGCGGTAATGACGCAAGCGGGCTTAGGAATTCCAGAGGCCTGAATCCGCGCCATCGCCACAGGTAAGGTACCAGATGTAACAATGGCCCATGGCACTTGATGAGCATTTAATGTTTCAAGAAACTCAACGCTCCCGGGCAAGACAATCGTGCCTTGCGTATCATTGGCTTCAAGATCTTCTAACCAACTCATCTCTTTATCAATCTCAGCCGACGTTTTTTCTGGCATTAATAACGCTAGAGACTCGCGAGCAGGGCGCCCGTGTATCACGGAAAACACCGTATCGACATCCAGTTGATTCCGCTGAGCTAATAATGTCCATGAACGCTGCACTGCGGCTAATGAATCGATCAGTGTGCCATCGAGATCAAAGAGCGCCGCTTTGAATATCCCTGTTGTCTGCATTGAGAGTAACCCCTTGATATAAAATACGTATCATACTACCCCCTTGCACCTGTGCAAAGCGTCACACCGATAAAGAAACAGACTTAATCAATTGTTACGACCCCTGTCAAAAGAAAACAATACTGACAGTTTTTAGTGACCAAGTTATCGGTATCACCATTGCTTAAATTCTGAGCATGTTCGCATTTCTGTAACAATGTGCCGCTGCACACACTATATGGCTAGCCAGCGTCCTGCGCGGTCGCTATGGTATGAATCCAATGGCATAAACATTGTCATTAAAGACGGTATAACGTTTACCTTTATCTAACCTAACGTAACCTGACATAACGGACGATTTTAACGATGGAGAAGGAAGACACATGAAGCAACTCATTTCCCTGATAGTGATGTTCACGGCCTTCATCAGTCCGGTCAGTCACGCCGCTGAGATGTTTGCGGGCGAAGACGGCTACCGACTGTGGTTAAAGTACGACCGCATCAACGATCCCGTTCAACGTCACCAGTACCAAAAACAGCTCACTCGCATTTATTTGCCCGGTCAGTCAGGCACCACCTTAGCCATACGTCAGGAGCTCACTGCGGCATTGCCTCACTTACTCGCCAAGCCGATAACATTTATCTCGCACGCCAACCGTGCGAACAGCTTGGTCATCGTCAAAGGCACCCAAGCAATACAAAAGCGCTACGGCTTAGGCGAGCGTTTTACCAAACTGACGGATGAAGGCTTTCTCATCAAGGCATTGAATACGAAACAGGGTCAACAAACGCTGATCACCGCGAAATCGGATATAGGGCTACTCTATGGTACGTTCCGCCTTATTCAGCAACTGCAAACGGGCAAGGATATCCGCCAAATCAATCTTGCTGAGTCACCCAAAATACGCATCAGAATGCTTGACCATTGGGATGACTTAGACCGACATACGGAACGTGGTTATGCGGGCCAGTCAATCTGGGATTGGCACAAACTGCCAGACTATAAAAAGCAGCGCTATTATGATTACGCTCGTGCCAATGCTTCGATTGGGATTAACGGGGTTGCGCTGAATAACGTCAATGCCGATGCCTTAATTTTAACGCCCACTTGGCTAAAAAAAGTGGCGGCCTTGGCCGATATATTTCGCCCGTATGGGATCAAAGTCTACCTGTCGGTCAAATTCAGCTCTCCTCAGCAAATTGGCGACTTAAAGACCTCCGATCCCAACAACAAAGCCGTGCAACAATGGTGGCAGAAAAAAGCGCAAGAACTCTATCACGTCATTCCCGATTTTGGCGGTTTCTTAGTGAAAGCCAACTCAGAAGGTCAACCCGGACCTGGTGATTATGGCCGTACTCACGCCGAAGGAGCCAACATGTTAGCCAAAGCTCTCAAACCGTATGGCGGTAATGTTATCTGGCGCGCGTTTGTCTATTCACATGAAGAGGATACCGAGCGCTCACTGCAAGCGTATAATGAGTTTGTCCCTCTCGATGGTCAGTTTGCCGACAATGTCAGCGTACAAGTCAAAAATGGCCCCATTGACTTCCAGCCTCGCGAACCCTTTAGCCCACTGTTTGGGGCAATGCCGCAGACCTCGCTCGCGATGGAATTTCAAATCACGCAAGAGTATCTCGGTTTCAGTACTCACCTAGTCTATTTAGCCACTCTGTTTAAAGAAACATTGGATTCTGATACTTATCAATATGGCAAGGGCTCAACGGTGGCTAAAGTGATCGATGGAAGCAACTACAAAGCCGGAAAACCGCATTTAACCGTGATGGCAGGCGTGGCCAATATTGGAATGGATCGCAACTGGACTGGGCATATTTTTGGTCAGGCCAACTGGTACGCTTTTGGTCGACTCGCTTGGGATCACGAGTTGTCGGCAGAGACTATCGCCTCTGACTGGGCCAAAATGACATTAACAAACGACCCTCAAGCCATACAAACCATCGTCTCCCTGATGATGAACTCTCGTGAGACCATTGTGAATTATATGACGCCCTTAGGTCTGCATCACCTCATGGGTTCAGATCACCATTATGGCCCCGCGCCGTGGGTGGACAATTTAGGCCGTGCCGATTGGAACCCGGTTTATTATCATCGCGCGGATGAGCAAGGTATCGGCTTGGACCGCACAGCCACCGGCACCAATGCCGTGTCACAATATGCCAAACACTGGCAAACCATTTTCTCGGATCCAAAGAAAACGCCAGAGACATTATTATTGTGGTTTCATCATTTACCTTGGGACTACAAAATGGCCTCGGGTGATACGCTATGGAATGCGTTAGTCAAACATTACTATCAAGGAGTCGACGATGTTATTGCAATGCAAAAACAATGGCTTACCCTCAAAGGGAAAATAGACAATAACCAGTTTAATCAAGTTCGCATGGCCTTAGCCATTCAGGTCAAAGAAGCCAAATGGTGGCGAGATGCTTGTGTACTCTATTTCCAAACGTTTTCTCAACGTCCACTGCCAAAAGGCTATAAAGCGCCAGAGAAAACCTTAGAATACTATCAATCATTGACCTTTCCTTATGCCCCCGGCCAGGGCTAACTAGGCCGATAACGCCGCTCAACCCAGCGAAACGACGTCGGCATAGTCTGTAGGGGTCATGCAGACACATTTCCCCACGTGTCTGCATAGCCTATCAGCGGCCTGTTAACGGCCGATAAAATAGATAGTCATGCATTGAATATGACTAGCCATCCTGTAACTTGACCGTTATCCTATACACCTTACAGCACATGATCGCGATTCCCTTTGGAGCTCTCCATGCACGAACTGAAAAAAGATATCACGTTGTTTTCTGGAATCAGTCAGCTCGCCACCACCTTACTTGGAACAGGATTATTTATGGTGCCAGCCATTGCCGCAGGCATCACCGGATCACTCACATTATGGGCTTGGTGTATTCTGTTTATTGCCATATGTCCTATTGCCTTGACCTTTGCAACGTTAGGTAAGCATTACCCCAATGCGGGGGGCACGGCCTATTTTGTCCGTATGGCTTTCAGTAAACGTCTCGAAAATGCGGTTGCATGGCTATTCATGAGTATCATGCCGGTTGGCATTCCACCCGCTATTGCCCTAGCGGGTGGCTTTTTGAAGCCCATTTTACCCCACTTTTTAGCCAATGATTGGTGTGCACAACTGCTCACCGTTGCGCTACTGCTGCTTGTCAATTTGATGGGCAGTAAGTCCTCTGGACAGCTACAATCACTGATCGCGTTGTGTATCTTTGCCTTGATTGGTGGCTTTTTCTGGCAAGGCCATATCGGGGTCAACGATCTGGTGATGCCGGCTCTGCACATTCACGATGCCGTGCCTATTGGCCAAGCACTGGCAGTGATGTTTTGGTGTTTTGTTGGTATTGAAGCGTTCGCTCACATGGGAGAAGAATTTAAGAATCCACAACGGGATTTCCCCATCGCTATATTAGCAGGCTGTTTCATTGCCGGATTGGTCTATTGGGCGTGTACCGTCGTTATTTTAAAATTTAATGCCTACGGTAGCAGCCACTTCGATAATGGCTCCATTCCATGGCTCAGCGATCACTTGTTTGGTTCAAGCATGGCCTTGGTGATCAGTGTCATTGGCTTTTTTGCCTGCTTTGCCAGCATCAATCTGTATACGCAAAGCTTATCGCGTATGGTGTTATCACAAGCGCGGCAATACCGACCATCGAGCGCACTGGTCTCGGTGTCATCACGCGGGGTTTCGGTGCGCGCAACCTATGTGGTTTTCAGTGTGATTACGGCTTCTTGTGTCTTGGGGCTAGTCACCAACTTAGATTTATCCTTTTTCCTCAAATTGGCAAACAGTGTGTTTGTGATGATTTACTTACTCGCCATGTTAGCCGCCACACGGTTACTGCAAGGGAAAGCGCGTTATCTTGCGTATGTGTCACTGCTTTTATGCCTGCTAGCCTTTTTATGTTTAGGCTGGTCGATGCTTTATGCGGTCATTATTTTGATGGTATTTATGCGCCCATGGCAACGCCATGCACCGCGTCAGTATGTCAATCAATAAACCGCAAAACACATCGAAGCAATACGCAATCACAGCCGTGTGGCACCTCTTCTAGACAAGGCGAGGTGCCATACGGCCAAGAGCCATTAAAAGCTCGGCACTAAATCACCGATCGCTTGGGGGCGCTCAGAAAAATGACAGAGCTCCAACCGACCATCATGATGCTCAAGCATTGCGGTGCAATTTTCTACCCAATCTCCCGTATTCATGTATAACGTGCCATCGACATACCCGAGTTCAGGGTTGTGAATATGTCCACAGACAATACCATCCACGTTATCGTGCTGCGCACGTTGCACCGCCAACTCACGAAAACGGTTCATTGCAGTTTGTGCTTTTTTCGAGCATTGCTTGAGGGTTCTGGCGACCGATTGATAAGGCAAACCGCATAAACGCCGACCATAGTTCCAAACCCCATTAAGCCCGAGCACCACATCGTAGGCATAGTCCCCTAAGATTTCATCAAAACGGCTTGCACACATATCACGGTCAAACACATCACCGTGCAACAGTAAAAGTCGGCCATGAGCCGGACTGTCGTAAATATACTCTTTATGGATTTCAACATCTTGGAGGCTTTCTCCATCATAGCGACGCATGGGAATGTCATGATTACCCGGAATATAAATAACCCGCGTCCCTTGCTTCGCTTTGCGTAACAGCAGCTCGTAGACTTTTTGATGAGGTTTTGGCCAGTGCCAACGTCGGCGTAACGCTTGCATATCAACAATATCGCCGACTAAAAAAAGATACTGGCTTTCATGGGTTTGCAAAAACTTCAGTAAGTACTCGGCTCGGCAATGCCTCTCGCCCAAGTGCAAATCTGATAACCAAATAGCCTGACAGTGACGTTTGCTTGAAGTCATACCTTCTCCCGTTAACAAGCCGACTTAGTCAGACTAGTCAGCCGGATTGACGATCAGGTGACAACATTTTGATGTTTATGTTACAACCACTCATCCTCTACCGCGTATCGTGCAGTGCGGGCTTCACTCAGCGTGCAGTCAGTCTGTGCCATTAAGTCAGCAAGAGTGATCGCTCGATTCTCTCGAACCAACTGTTTTAATGCCTCAGATTGATCGGTTGGCCCCGGGTTAGATAATTTGACCAACGTGTCCTGCATTCGCTGAATCATGAACGGATGAACTGGTTGATTGGGCGCTCGGCAATATTTGCGTATTTCGGTGATTGCGATCGCTTGTTTCGGTTTATTCCGATCACCTGATCCTGTCATTTTTCTCTCTTCCTATTTTTACTCTAAGTGATCGGATTGCGCCAGTTTTCTCATTGATTCACCTCCCAGTTCTATTCGATGACTATTGTGTACCAGCCGATCCATGAGAGCATCTGCGACGGTGGCGTTGCCGATCATGTTGTACCACTCTTTTACAGGTAATTGGCTGATGACGATTGTGCTGCTGTTTTGGTAACGATCTTCAAGCACTTCTAATAAGTGGCCCGCGTGTTCCTGAGTCAGTTTTTCCATCCCCCAGTCGTCGAGGATCAGTAAGCCTTTCTTAGCCAACGATTGAAGTTGTTTTTGATAGCTGCCATCCAGACGTCCTGCGGTCAGGTCATCAAGCAAGCGAGTTAATCGGTAGTATCTGACCGTTTGTTGTTGGTCGCAGGCACTGGTTGCCAGTGCACAACCAAGATACGTTTTACCTGCTCCTGTTGGGCCTGTGATCAAGATGTTTTGGTGCTTGTGTAGATAACTGCCCGTTAGTAGTTCGCTCATTTGTTTACGGTTGAGGTTTCGTCCCTCCTTGTAGACGAGTTGGCTCGGCTGTGCATCCACTCTTAATTTGGCTTGTCGTTTTAAGCGT